>NZ_DASYFV010000014.1:0-22765 GCF_036000465.1 Jatrophihabitans sp.
CCGGTGGGGCTGGTCCAGTGGGTGACGCCGTCGCCGGTGCGGTGGACCGACCAGCCGGCCTCGTGCTTGAGATGATGGTGTCGAGGACACAGCAGGTGCAGGTTGTCGGGGTGGGTCGGGCCGCCGGCCAGCCACGGCACGATGTGGTCGATCTCGTCACGCGTGGCGCGGCAGCCGGGGAAGCGGCAGGTGGTGTCGCGGTCCTTCACGAACCGGGCCATCGCCGCGGGTGGTTCGTAGTTCGGGCTGGTCTCGAGCACCTGACCGGCCGGGTCGGTCAACAGCCGCCGCCAGGTGCCGGTCGGGTCCTCGGCCAGGCGACGGGCGACCGCGGCCGGGACCGGCCCGACCCCCTTGAGTTCGCCGGCCTGCTCGTCCATCCCGAGCAGCGTGGACAGCGACACGATCACCTCGACCGCGGGACCGGCGTTCGGCCGCAGCTCACCGCGGCCGAGATCGGCCAGCGCATCGGCACGGCGCTGCTCGAACGTCCGCTCATCCATCCCCGCGGTGGCGCAGGCCATCCGAGTGAGCGTGTTCATCAGGGTGGCGAGCTCGTCGCTGGGCATCACCGCGCGCAGTTCACCCATCCCGTCGCTGCGGTGCGCGGCACTCACGCACCGCTCCTCGACCGGGTCCGGCCTCGCCTCGGGCGGGCGGGTGTCCAACGACGCCACCGCACGGCGGGCACAGGCCCGGAACTGGGCCGGCGTCTTCCCGGCCGCCCGCGCGAGCACCCGCTCCTCCACCAGGGTTGCGGTCGCATCATCGAGGCCGAGGGCCTCGTCGGACAGCGCCCGGGCGTGATCGAGGGTCAGCTCACCCCGGGACAGAGCGTCGAGCGTGGCCGGGAACCGCCCGACCAGATCCTGCGCCGTCGCCACCCGCGCCCCCGCCGTCCGGGACGGCAGCCGCAGCACGGCCGCGACCTCGTCGACGACGTACTGCTTGTCGGGCGATTCCAGGAACGCAGGCACCGGCAGGGCGGCCAACTCGGCCAGCGTGTCCTGCAACTCGGCATCGATGCGGGCCTGCACCTTCTGGAACGTGACAAGCCGCGTCAGCAACCGATCTCGCACCTCGAGGCTGCCGTCCATAGATCGAATTCTAGGGAGAGGGTCTGACACAAATCGGCCCGCAAACCCCTGCTGCACAAAGGAATCCGACGGATTTCGCCATCAGCGAAACGCTTGCCTGTTCTCCCCCGCCCATTAGGGGCAGGATGAGCCGCATGGACCTTCAGCTGCACGGACTCAGCGTCCTGGTCACCGGCGGCACTCGCGGCATCGGCCGGGCGATCGTCGAACAGTTCCTCGCCGAAGGAGCCGCCGTCGCGTTCTGCGCCCGCGACGCCGACGGCGTGCAGAAAGCACAGGAGCAGCTCGGCGGGCGGGCCATCGGCACCGCACTCGACGTCGCCGACGCCGCGGCCCTCGCGAACTGGGTGAACCTCAGCGCCGAGCAGCTCGGCGGCATCGACATCGTGGTGTCCAACGTCAGCGCGCTGGCCATCCCCGACGAGCCGGACAACTGGACGGCGTCGTTCGAGGTCGATCTCATGGGCGCGGTGCGGCTGGTCAACGCGGCGATGCCCTACCTCGAGGCGAGCGACGCCGCGTCGATCGTCGCGGTGTCGAGCGTGTCCGGCCGCGAGATCGACTTCGCCGCCGGCCCGTACGGCACGCTGAAGGCCGCGCTGATCCACTACCTGCAGGGCCTGGCCAACCAACTGGCCGCAAAGGGCATCCGGGCCAACTCGGTGTCGCCCGGCAACGTCTACTTCGAGGGCGGGGTCTGGCAGTCGATCGAGCAGAACCAGCCCGAGTTCTTCCAGGTGGCGATGGACCTCAACCCGACGAAGCGGATGGCCACACCCGAGGAGATCGCGCGCACGGTCGTGTTCGTCGCGAGCCCGGCGTCGAGTCGTACCAGCGGGGCGAACATCCTGGTCGACGGGGCGCTCTCGCGCGGCGTCCAGTTCTGAGGCAGGGCGCCGTCAGGCCGTCCGCGGCGCCCGCACGAACAGCTCGGCCCAGACGCGCTTGCCCCGGCCGTACCGCTCGAAACCCCATTCGTGGGCCAGCGCCGAGACGATCATGAGGCCGCGACCGTGCTGGTCGTCGTGGTCAGGGCGACGCTGCCTCGGCTCGCCACCGGCGTCGTCGTGCACCTCGATGCGCACCAGGTCGTCCCGCGCGCTGAGCCGCAGCTCGGTCGAGTCGCACCACGCGTTGATCGCGTTGGTGAGCAGTTCACTGACGATGATCTCGGCGTCGGCGATGGCCGCGTCCGCACCCGCGCTCTCGCCCAGCATCTGGGTGAGGTTGCGTCGCGCGAAGCGCCGCGCCGCCGCCGGCGAGCCGGCCGCGCACGGGTATTTCTCGCTCATTCGCCACTTCACATCTAGGGGTGTACCCGCGCGACGCGTGTGCTGATCGAAGCGGGGTTAGGTATCTTCGAACGCGTGCAACTGACTCAGGAATCGGGCTCGGGCGGAGCCGTCCGTCTCGTCGTGTCCGGCGAGATCGACATGAGCAATGCCCAGCAGGTCCGCGACGCCGGGATCGCGGCGGTGACGGCCGCTGATGTCTCCGAACTCGGGGTCGACCTGTCGGCGGTCACCTTCCTGGACTCCACCGGGCTGGGTGCTCTCGTCGCGGTCCGGACCGCCGGGGCCGACCGGTCCCGCGCCGTCCGGATCACCGCCGCGTCGCCGCGGGTGCGCCAGGTCATCGAGGTGTGCGGCCTCAGCGCCGAGTTCGGGCTGGATTCGACCGGTTCGGTCACCGGCGCCGACTGAGCGCCTTCCCGACACCCGGGGCGGATCCCGGCCCGTCGATAGGATCGCTGCGTGGATACCTCGGTGCGGGTCGGCGACCTGCTGCGCCTGAGCGCGGTCGAGGCCACCGGCCTGCTCGACACCCCGGCCGAGGAACCGTTCGACCGCCTGGCCCGGCTCGCGTCCCTCCTGCTCGACGCCCCGTATGCCTTCGTGACCGTCGTCGACGCGACCCGCTCCTACTGGAAATCCTGCGTCGGCATCGACGCCACCGACCCCGCTGACCGGCAGAACCCGGTCGAGGAGTCGTTCTGCCAGTACGTCATCGCCACCGAGGAGCCGCTGATCATCGGCGACGCCGCGGCCGACCCGCGCACGGCCGGCAACCCGTCGATCGAGTCGATGGGCGTGGCCGCCTGGGCCGGCTACCCGCTGCGCTCGACCAGCGGTCAGGTGCTCGGCACGTTCTGCGTCGTCGACACCGAGGTCCGGCAGTGGACCGAGCGGGACGCCGCCGTGCTCGAGACGCTGGCGGCGGCCGCGAGCGGCGAGGTGGCGCTGCGCACGGCGGTGGCGACGGCCACGACGGCGACCGCCGCCGCCCGCGCCGGCCAGGAGCGGCTCACCTTCCTCGGCGCGGTCAGCGACCTGCTGGCCGGTAAGAGCAACGCCGAGGAGGCGGTCGGCGCGCTGGCCCACCAGGTCGTGCCCTACCTCGCCGACTGGGCCGTCGTCACCGTGCTCGACGACGTCACGCACGAGCGCCGCGACCTCGGCCGGGGCCATCGCGACCCCACGATGCTGGCCGCGCTGGACGACTACATCGCACTGCACCAGCCGGCCGAGAACTCACCCATCCCGACCGCCATCCGCACCGGCGAGCCGGTGATCATCGAGACGGTCGACGACGCGCTGATCCGCCGCAGCCTGCCCCACCCCGAGGCCCGCGCGGCGCTCGCCGAGCTGGATCCCGGCTCGGTCGCCGTGTTCCCGCTGCGCGGCCGCGATCACCCGTTCGGCGCCATCGCGCTCTACAACGCCGCCCCGCGCGGACGGCACACCGCCGAGGAGTTGCGCGTCGGGCAGGAGATGGCCCGCCGCGCCGGCGCGCTGCTGGAGAACGTGCGCCTGCACGACCAGCAACGCCGCCTGGCCGAGACGTTGCAGCGCAGCCTGCTCTCGTCGCCGCCCGCCCTCGGCGGTCTCGACGTCGCCGTGCGCTACCTGCCCGCGGCGGGTAACCGGGTCGGCGGTGACTGGTACGACGTCTACGAGGAGCCCGACGGTTCCACCGTGCTCGTGATCGGCGACGTCGTCGGCCACGATCTGCAGGCCATCGCGGTCATGGGCCAACTCCGCACAATGACCCGCACCATCGGCTACGACCGCATGGCCTCGCCGGCCGAGTTGCTCGGCCGGGTCGACGACGCGATCCGCGGCCTCGCCGTGCGCAGCCTGTGCACCGCTGTGGTGGTCCGGCTCCGGGCGGCCGACCGCACCGACGAGGGCATCCCGTTCACCTGGTCGTGCGCGGGGCACCCGCCGCCGTTGCTGGTGCGCGACGACGGCACCGCCGTCGCCCTCGATGCCGCCCCCGAGTTGCTGCTCGGCGTGCGGCCCGACACCCGGCGCACCGACCACAACGCCGTGCTGCCGCCCGGAGCCACCCTGCTGCTCACCACCGACGGTCTGTTCGAGCGCCGCCACCTCGCCTTCGAGGACGCACTGGACCGCCTGCGCCGCACCCTCGCCGGGCTCGCCGAGCACCCCATCGAGGACCTCTGTGACAAGTTGATCGCCGACATCGGCGTCCGCGCCGGCGAGGACGACATCGCGCTGATCGCGGTGCGGCCGGTATGACGGGCACCCGCCGATGACCCTCGCCGTCACGCCGCTCAACGACGTGGGCCTGTGGGCCCGCAGCAACCTGCTCGTCGTGATCCTGCTGATCGTCGGCGCGATCCTGGTGACCCGCTTCGCCAACTGGGTCAGCAACCACATCACCGGATCGATCGACCGGCAGGCCGAGCAGACCGACGTCCTCGTGCGCTCGGAGGCCATGAAGCATCGACATGCCGTCACCCAGGTCGTCACCTGGACCATCCTGGTGCTGATCTACTGCCTCACCGCCGTGCTCGTCGTACGCCTGCTCGGCTTCCCGATCTCCGGCTTCGTCGCCCCCGCCACCGTCGCCGGCGTGGCCCTCGGCTTCGGCGCGCAGCGCGTGGTGCAGGACCTGCTGTCCGGCTTCTTCATCGTCACCGAGCGGCAGTACGGCTTCGGCGACGTCGTTCGCCTGGCCGCGATCGGCACGACCCCGACGACCGGCACGGTCGAGGAGGTCACCCTGCGGATCACCCGCATCCGGTCCCTGGACGGCGAGGTGATCACCACGCCCAACGGGCAGATCGTGCAGGTCACGAACCTCTCCCGCGACTGGGCCCGCGCGGTCATCGACGTCCCGGTGCCGGTCAGCGCCGACGTCACGCGGGTGAACGACGTGCTGCGCGCGGTGTGCGACGAGGCCTTCGACGACGACAAGCTGCGCCCCCTGCTGCTCGACCCGCCGTCGGTCATGGGCATCGAGAGCATCGAGGTCGACCAGGTCAACGTCCGAGTCGTCGCCCGCTGCCTGCCCGGCAAGCAGTTCGACGTGGGCCGGTCGCTGCGGGCTCGGATCACGATCCGGCTCGCCCGCGAGGGCATCACCGTCGCGCCGGCCCTGGGCACGGACGAGAGCGGCGGGACCGACTGATGGCGCCGTGGCTGCGCGACTGGTGGCGCGACCGGGGCCGGCCCCGGACGTCGACCCTCGTGCTCTCCGCGATCTTCCTGACCACGCTCGTCGTCTACTTCCTGGTCCGCCCGATCGAGGCCAACCATCACGTGCCGCAACGGCGGGCCACCGTCGTGCTCCCGTCGACCTCCGCCTCGGTCACGCCGACGCCGTCGAGTTCCGCGGCGCCGTCCAGTTCCGCCACGTCGAAGGTGCCGTCGTCGTCACGCGCGGCCACACCCTCCCCGTCGACGACCACGACCGGTCCGACCGCGCCGTCCTCGTCCTCGTCCTCGTCGAGCAGCGCGGCGCCGTCGGCCTCCAGCGGTTCCTCGTCGTCGCCGATCGGCAGCCCGAGCCTGCCGTCCGCGACGGCGACCAGCCCCTGATCCGCTCCCTCAGCTCGACACGAGCGACGAGGGGCCGTCGGAGGACTCCTCGACCCACGCCGGTACCGGGAAGCCGCGCAGCCAGGGCCGTTGGGTGTCGAACACGGTGTGCTCCGAGCGGACGCCCGGCACGCGGTGGTCCCAGCAGCACACGAGTCGCTCGCCGCGCGCGCAGAACATGACGGCGTGCTCGCCCTCGTGACCCGCTGCGAGCTGGCAACGGGGGAGATCCGCGTCGGGATCAGCCAGCCGAGCCGAGCACCGGATGTCCAGGTCACGCACCGGGACCTCCCTCAACTACAAAGGGGCAGCTCGCGGTGTGAGCTCGTAAGCGAACTTTCCCACTTCGCCCCGACTCGAATCAGATTCTCAGGGGCGGGAGCCGGCCGCCGGGCCCGGCAGTTCGCCGGTGCGCACGACCTCATCGGCGATGGCCCGCAACTTGCGGTGCTGTCGCTGGCTGACGTCCCTCAGGCGCGCGAACGCCTGCTCGGCCGTCAGCAGCTCGCGGGCCATGATGATGCCCATCGCCGTGCCGATCTGGCGGTTGCTCGCCAGCGCGATCTTGAGGTTCGCGGCCTGGTCGCGGTAGCGCGCGCCCTCCATAGCGAGCACGACGAACGAGGCGAACGCCGCGGCGATCTCGAGGTCGAGCGGCTCGAAGGCGTGCGGCCGGTCGGCGTAGAAGGTCAGCGCGGTCGCGTCGCCCGATCCGGTCTGCAGCCGGACGCCGAGCACGGCCCGCGCCCCGGCGGCCAGGGCCCGGGCCGAGAAGACCGGCCAGCGCCCGTCGTCGGCCAGATCGGGCACGTGCACCAGCGCACCGGCGTGCTGGGCGTCGAAGAACGGGCCGTGGCCGGCCTCGCGCTGAGCGGCGTCCAGCGCCTCGGCCAGCTCGTCGCTGCCGGCCAGGGTGCGCACCCCGCCGTCGTCCGGCGCGGCCGAGCTGAGGGACGCGCGCTCGCTGTGCGGCACGGCGGCGGCCGCCAGCCAGACCAGGAGGCCGGGGTCGGGAACGCCTCCCTCACCGAGCTGGACCGGCGGGTCGGACGGCCCGGGCCCGAGCGGCGCCGGGACGCCGCGATCCCCGTCGTGCGGAGCAGGTCGCGACACGGCCGGCTCGTCGATCATCGTTCACCAAACCTGAGGGCGAGGGCGGTCGTCCGCACCGGTTCGACGGCGAGCGCGCCGTGCACGGTATAGAACCTCCGGCCCCCGACACGAGCGGCGTGCCGGTGATCTCGACCGCGATAAACTGCGCCCTGTGCTGCACCACTGCGAGCGACGATGACGATCGACGACCGGGCCGTGAGCCGGGTTCTCACCATCCTGTCCGACATCGGCCCCGAGATCGCCAACGCCGGACGCCCCGACCGCGCGCTGGAGGTCATCACCCGGCACGCCACCACCGTCGTTCCCTCGAGCGCCTGCGCCGGCATCACCCGCGCCACCAACTCGGGCTTCGAGACGGTTGCGCCGACCGATCAGCTGACCCTGCGCGTCGACGCCATCCAGTACGAGCTCGCGAGCGGGCCCTGCGTCGACGCCGCGCTGACGGACGCGGTGTTCCGCGCCGGCGATCTGCGTCAGGATCCCCGCTGGCCCGAGTTCGGCGCCCGTGCCGCCGAGCAGACCGGAGTCCTCAGCATGCTGTCGTTCCGCATGTTCTTCGAGGACGTCGACCACATCGCCGCGCTGAACCTCTACGCCGTCGAGCCCGACGCCTTCGACTCCGAGGACGAGCTCGCCGGCCTGGCCATCACCACCTTCGGGGCCCTCGCGGTCACGAGCGCCCGGCGCCAGGAGCGCATCACCAACCTCGAGCGCGCACTGGAGAGCAACCGCGACATCGGCGTGGCGATCGGCGTGCTCATGGGCCTGCACCGGGTCACCCGCGAGGAGGCGTTCGACCTGCTCCGCCTCGCCAGCCAGGCTCGGCACCGCAAGCTGGTCGACATCGCGCACGATGTCGCCCAGACGGGCAGCCTCGACATCTCCTGAACCGACTCAAGATCCACACCTAACAGGGACCGAATACCAGGCGGGTAGGACGGATTCGGGCCGAACCACGGCCCGATCTCCGGACGGAGTGCGTTGTGGGTGCCGTGCCATCGTCCGATCCGTCGCGCGGGTGGCGCACCGAGGGGCTCACCATCACCGTCGTGACCGACCCCGACCTACCGGCCCGGATCCGGGTCGTCGGCGAGCTCACCGGCGACCGCGTCGACCTGCTGCACGACTGCCTGAACACCCACCTGCGCAGCGGCGGGCGGCATGCCGGCCTGGACCTCGCCGGGGTCACGAGCATCAGCGACGACGGGTTGGCCGTGGTGCTGGCTGCCCACCGCGCCTACCGCCGGCTGCGCGGCACTCTGATCGTGTCGTCGGTGAGCCCGGACGTGCGCCGGCTGATCACCGCCACCGAGGCCGACCGGGAACTGCTCATCGACGCGCGGGCCGACCTGGCGCCGCTGACCGACACCCCGATCCGCGACGTCGCCGGGTGACTCCGCTCAGTCCGTGACGTCGATCAGCACCTTGCCGACCGTGCCGTCCTGCACGGCGCGATGGGCGTCCGCGGTCCGTTCGAGGGGGAAGTGCGTGAGCGGCAGGCCGATGTCCTCGCCGACCGCGATGGCCCGCGCGACAAGCGCCGTGGTGAGGTCGTCGCGGGCGATCGCCTTGGCCGCCGCCGGCACCGAATACAGCAGCACGAACTGCCACCGGACGTTGCGGACCATCGACGGCCGGATCGGCAGGGTCACCTCGTCGCCACCGTCGTTGGCGTAGATGGCGACGGCGCCGCCCGGGCCGATCACCGCGGCGTCGATGGCCGCGTTGGCCGCCGGGGCCACCTCGACGACGACGTCGACGCCGTCCGGGGCGATGCGACCGACCTCGGCCACGACGTCCTGCTGCCGGTAGTCGATGACGTGCTGCGCGCCGGCGGCCGTGGCGAGTCGTGCCTTGGCCGGGCTGCTGACCGTCGTGATCACGGTCGCCCCGGACCAGCGGGCGAGCTGGATCGCGGCGTTGCCCACCGCCCCCGCCCCGCCCGCCACCAGAACCGTGCGACCGTCGAGCGCCCCGGGTCCGAGGTGCTGCGGACCGCTCTCGGCAACCGTCAGGCAGCGGTGGGCGGTGACGAACGGGACGCCGAGGGTCGCGCCGAGATCGAAGGACGCGCCGGTCGGCAGCGGCACGACGTGGCCCGCAGGGATCAGGGCCAGCTCCTGCGCGGTGCCCTCGGGACGACCGAACGCGGCCTCCCAGACCCAGACCCGCTGCCCGATCAGCGCGGTGTCCACCCCGGCCCCGACGGCCTCGACCACACCGGCACCGTCCTGGTTCGGGACGTTCGGGGTGCTGAGGTCCGGCGTGGCCGTGGCCCCGCTGCGGGTCTTCCAGTCGGTCGGGTTGACCCCCGAACGGTGGATGCGCACCCGCACCTCGCCGACCCCGGGCTCGGCGATCGCCTTGTCGACGACGTGCAGCACCTCGGGGCCGCCGAGCTCGGTGAAGACGGCGGCGCGCATGGTCCGGAGGTCGGTCACGATCAGCCCGCCGCGGCGAACGCGTCGAGGAGCGCGCCGTTGAACGCGTCCAGGTCGTCAGGGTTGCGGCTTGTGACGAGGGTGAAACCCCGCTCGCGACAGGTGATCGACTGCTCGTCGCGCCACTCGCCCCCGGCGTTTCGGATGTCGGTCTGCAGGCTGGGCCAGCTGGTCAGCGTCTTGCCCGCCAGCACCCCGGCCTCGACGAGGCTCCACGGCGCGTGGCAGATGGCCGCGATCGGCTTGCCGGCGTCGACGAAGTCCTTCACGAACGCCATCGCGTCGGCGTCCATGCGCAGCTTGTCCGGGTTGGCCACCCCGCCGGGCAGCACCAGCGCGTCGAAGTCGGCGGCCGAGGCCGAGCCGACGGCCTCGTCGGCGTCGAACGTGTCGCCCTTGTCGACGTCGCCCTTCACCGCCTGCACCGTGCCCTTCTCCGGCGCGACCAGCACCGGCCGCCCGCCGGCCGCCTCGACGGCCGACCACGGGCTCGTGAGTTCCACCTGCTCCACGCCGACGTTGGCGACGAGGAACGCGATGCGCTTGCCGTTGAGTTCGTTGCTCATGAGTGTGGGGTGCCTTTCGGTCTGGACCGCGCTCGGGTTGAGCGCGCGGCGACCGGAATCGCCTCTCCTGACGAGCTACCCCGGGTCGGGGATTGATACACAGGTTGGTTTCCAGCGGGTTGGGACACACTCGAGACTGTGCTGGGACTCCCCGATCCGATCAGTGTCTGCCTCTTCGACCTCGACGGCGTGCTCACCGACACCGCCGCCGTGCACCGCGCCGCGTGGAAGCACGTGTTCGACGAGGTGCTGGCGAAACACGACCAGAAGCCGTTCTCCACGGACGACTACAACGACTACGTCGACGGCAAACCGCGCCTCGACGGTGTGCGCGACTTCCTGAAGAGTCGCGACCTCGACCTGCCCGAAGGCGACGACGACGCCTCCGACGTCGAGACCGTGCACGGCATCGCCACCCGCAAGAACGACGAGGTGCAGCGCCGCATCGCCCGCGACGGGGTCGAGGTGTACCCGGGCTCGCGGCGCTACCTCGAGGCCGCCGCCGCCGCGGGGCTGCGCCGCGTGGTGGTCTCGTCGAGCGCCAACACCGAGCAGGTCCTGCGGGTCACCGGCCTCGAGAAGTTCATCGAGCACCGGGTCGACGGGCGCACCATCGACGAGCAGGGGCTCGCCGGGAAGCCCGCCCCCGACTCGTTCCTCGAGGGCGCGCGGCTGGCCGGCGTCGAGCCCGCCGCCGCGGTGGTCTTCGAGGACGCGACCTCCGGCGTCGAGGCCGGGGCCCGCGGGCACTTCGGCTACGTGGTGGGCATCAACCGGCTCGACCAGGGGCACGCCCGCGACCTCGCGAAGCACGGCGCGGACGTCGTGATCGACGACCTCGGCGACCTGCTGTGACGGACGAGCCCATGGACAGAGGACACGATCGGGCTCGCTACCCGGTCGAGCCGTGGCAGGTGCGCGAGATCGGCCTCGACACCACCGCGCTGGGCCAGACCGAATCGCTGTTCGCGCTGTCGAACGGGCACATCGGCATCCGGGGCAACCTCGACGAGGGCGACCCGAACGGCCTCCCCGGCACGTACCTCAACTCGTTCTACGAGACCCGACCGCTCCCCTACGCCGAGTCGGGCTTCGGCTATCCCGAGTCGGGCCAGACGGTGCTCAACGTGACCGACGGGAAGCTGATCCGCCTGCAGGTCGACGACGAACCCTTCGATCTGCGCTACGGCGAGATCCGGCACCACGAGCGGGTGCTCGACCTGCGCCGGGGCCAGCTGCGGCGCGAGGTCGAGTGGGAGTCGCCGGCGGGCACCCGGGTGCGGGTGCGCACAACGCGGCTGGTGTCGCTGACGCGCCGGTCGGTCGTCGCGATCCGCTACACCGTCGAGGCGGTCGACCGTCCGGTGCGCATCGTCGTCTCGTCCGAGCTGGTCGCCAACCAACCGCTGCCGCGCCAGTCCGACGACCCGCGCGTGTCCGCGATCATCGAGGAGCCGCTCGAGGCCGTGATCAACGACGCCTCGGAGGGCCGCGCGCTGCTGGTGCACCGCACCCGGGCGAGCCGGCTGCAGGTCGCGGCCGGGATGGCCCACGACGTCCCCGAGCACGACCACTGCCGCACCGAGCTGGTCGCCCACCACAACTGGGCCCGCCTGACCGCCTCGACGGAGGTTGTCCCGGACGACCCGTTCACCTTCACCAAGTTCGTCGCCTACGGCTGGTCGAGCGAGCGCTCGGCCGCCGCGCTCGCCGACCAGGTCGACGGCGCCCTGGTGAGCGCCCTGCAGGCCGGGTGGGACGCGATCGAGGCCGAGCAGACCGAGCACTTCGAGGACTTCTGGCGCGGGGCCGACGTCGAGATCGAGGGGGCGCCGGCGATCCAGCAGGCCGTCCGCTTCGGCATCTTCCACTCCTACCAGGCCGGTGCCCGCGCCGAGCAGCGCGCGATCCCGGCCAAAGGCCTCACCGGGCCGGGCTACGACGGGCACGCGTTCTGGGACACCGAGATGTTCGTGCTGCCGCTGCTGACCGCCACCGCCCCGGGCGCCGCCGCCGACGCGCTGCGCTGGCGCGTCCGCACCCTCGACCTGGCCCGCGAGCGGGCGCGCACGCTCCGCCTCGAGGGCGCCGCCTTCCCGTGGCGGACGATCCGGGGGCAGGAGTGCTCGGCCTACTGGCCGGCCGGCACGGCCGCCCTGCACATCAACGCCGACATCGCCGGGGCGGCCGCCCGGCACGTCCGGTGGACCGGCGACACCACCTTCGAGCGCGAGCAGGCGCTGCCGCTCTACGTCGAGACGGCGCGGCTCTGGGTGTCCTACGGCTACGACGCGGCCGACGGCGGGTTCCACATCGACGGCGTCACCGGCCCGGACGAGTACACCGCGGTCGTCGACGACAACATCTACACCAACCTGATGGCCCGGCAGAATCTGCGCGCCGCCGCCGCGGCGGCCCGCCGCTGGCCCGACGAGGCGGGCAGGCTGTCGGTCACCGACGCCGAGGCCGAGCGGTGGGACGACTGCGCCGAGCGCATGGCCATGCCGTACAGCGACGAGCTCGGCGTGCACGAGCAGGATCGCGGCTTCACCCGTCGGGCCCGCTGGGATTTCGCCCGCTCCGACCGCGACGGCGAGTACCCCCTGCTCCTGCACGCCCCCTACTTCGAGCTCTACCGCAAGCAGGTGCTCAAGCAGGCCGACCTGGTCCTGGCGATGCACTGGGCGGGGGACGCATTCACCGCCGGGGAGAAGGCGCGCAACTTCGCCTACTACGACCCGCTGACCGTCCGCGACTCGTCGCTGTCGGCCTGCACCCAGGCGGTGCTGGCCGCCGAGGTCGGGCACCTCGAACTCGCCGCGGCGTACCTGACCGAGGCCGCGCTGATGGATCTGCACGACCTCGAGCACAACGCCGGCGACGGCCTGCACATCGCATCGCTTGCGGGCGGCTGGCTGGCCGCCGTCGCCGGTTTCGGCGGCCTGCGCGACCAGGGGGAGCACCTCGCGTTCCGCCCGCAGCTCGCGCCGGGCTGGCAGCGGCTCGCCTTCCACCTGCGCTACCGCGGCCAGCGGCTGCACGTCGAGGTCGAGCCCGGATCGGTGCGCTACACGAACGACGGACCGGACGACCTGACCATCGTCCACATCGACGGCGAGAAGTCCGAAGCGCTGGTGCTGGGCCCGGACCCGGTCGAGCGCGCGTGGCACGCCGTCACGCCCCTCACGCCGGCTCCGGAGCAGCCCGCGGGACGTGCTCCGAAGCAGGCCACCGACGCCGCTGGGTGACGCGTGTAACAAAGCGGACAGCCCGCTCGATCTGGTGAGTATCCCGCGGGGCGGTGAACAGCATCGGCCCCGCGTTCACTCATGTGGGGGTCACACCAGATGGCTCTGCTCAGGTCAAGGACGACACGGTGGGCTGCGCTCGGCGTAGCGCTCGCCTCGTCGATCGCACTCGGAACGAGTGTCCCGGCCCAGGCCGGGGAATCGACGAAGTCCGCGGACGACGCCACCGAACTGCTCGCCCGCTTCAGCGAGCTCGACCAGGCGCGCACCGCGCCGACCGGGCTGGTCGCCCCCGGGGCCTACTCGGCCGCGGTCGCCCAGCTCTCCGCCCTCCCGGCCGCGCCCGGCGCGTGGACCGAGATCACGAAGACGCCGTACAACTCCGACGACCCGCGATACCGCGACCCGGGGGCGTCCAACTCGAGCGGCGGCGCCGGGTACGTCACGGGACGCGTCCAGGCGGTGGCCACCGACACGCAGTGCATCTTCGCCGGCGGGGCCGCCGGTGGCGTGAACCGCTCCTGCGACGGCGGCACGTCGTGGACGGCGATCGGCGACGCCCTGCCGACCCAGTCGATCGGCTACCTGCGCATCGCGCCCGACGGCGCGCTGTGGGTGGCCACCGGTGACGGCACGACCGGCTCCGGAACCTACGTCGGCACCGGTGTGTACCGCCTCGCATCGCCCGACTCGGCGACACTCACCCCGACCGACCGCGTCGGTGGCACCGAACTCGAGAGCCAGGTCATCCGCGGCCTGACGATCGACCCGCAGGGCAACCGAGTCTTCGCCGCCGGTTCCCGGGGTGTGTACGCCCACGCGCTGACCGGATCGCTCACGACGGCGTGGACGAACGTGCTGGCGCCGTGCCGCAGCGGGATGCTGAGCTGCACCGACGTCAACTCGAACTACTGGGACATCGCCAACGACATCGCCGTCCAGCCCGGCACGGGCGGGCAGGTCGTGCTCGCCAACGTCGCATGGCGCAGCGGTGCGGCCTACAACGGCTTCTACCTGTCGAAGAACGCCGGCGCCTCCTGGACGAAGGTCAACCCCGGTGGCGCGATCAACCCGAAGGACATCGGCAACTCGACCTTCGCCTACGGCGCCGACGGCACCCACCTCTACGTCGAGGTCGAGTCGCCCCAGGCGCTGAACTCGGGAGCGGCCAGCGCGCTGCAGGGGGTGTACGTGTCGCTCAGCGGCAACGTCGCCGGTCCCTACAACCTCATCGCCAACGTCTCGAAGCTGGCGCAGAGCGGCTCGGCCGAACGCAAGCAGCGCATCGGCGGTGGCTACCAGCCCGGCGTGCAGGCCTGGTACAACCAGTTCGTCGGCGTCGACCCGGCCAACCCGAACCACGTGTACATCGGGCTGGAAGAGGTCTACGAGAGCTTCAACACCGGCGCCACCTGGAACGCCGTCGGGCGGTACTGGAACTTCGGCTTCGCCTGCTGGAGCAACTTCGACTCGCAGAGCACCTGCGACGGCAACGTCGTGCACTCCGACCAGCACACGATCGCGTTCGGTTCGGGCAACACGGCCGGCCAGGTGCTCGTCGGCAACGACGGCGGCCTGTACAGCCGCTCGGTCAAGCCCGGCACGACGTCGTGGAAGTCGCTCACGCGCTCGGGCCAGCTCGACCAGCTGCAGTACTACTCGGTGGCGGTCGGCAAGGACGTCCAACCCGGCGCTCCGACCGGCTCGGTCCAGGTCTGGGGCGGTCTGCAGGACAACGGGGTCTCGCTGCTCGACCCGCAGAACAGTGGCCAGGTGTCCCCGTTCGGCGGCGACGGCGGCGACCAGCTCGTCGACCCGAACAACGGCTGCCGCACGGTCGGTGAGTACGTCGACCTGACGCTGCAGATGACCACCAACTGCGGCAAGGCCGACGGTTCGCCGGCGTCGGACTCGGCGATCATCACGATCGCCCCGAACGACCCGCTGCCCCGCTTCATCGCGCCATTCAGCATCGACCAGTCCGACCCGAACATGTGGGTGGCCGGCGGCGAGTTCGTCTGGACGAACACGAAGACGTGGAGCTCGACCAGTGGCGCGGACTGGACCCAGGCCGCCGATTCGGGTGCGGGGCACTCGATCACGTCGCTGGTCAGCCGGAACCACACCGTGTGGGCCGGTTGGTGCGGCAGCTGCAACCCGGGCTCGGCGTTCAACCGCGGCGTGCTCTCCAACGCCGGCGGTTCGGGTTACCGCCAGCTGGCGATGCCGTCGAACGTGCCGCTGCGCATGGTCACCGGGGTCACGGCCGATCCCACCGACCCGAACAGCGCGTACGTCGTCTTCGGTGGCTACTCGCGCACCTGGACCGACGGCCCGGGCAACCTGGCCGCCGGCACCGGTCACGTGTGGAAGGTGACGGCACAGGGTTCGGTCGACGCCAACGGCAACGAGAACGCGACCTGGACCGATGTCAGTGGCAACCTCCCGGACATCCCGGGTGACTCCCTGCTGATCACGGGCAACCGGGTGGTGCTCGCCACCGACCTCGGGGTCGTCGAGACGACGCTGTCGCAGCTGCAGTCCCGCGCCCCGTCGTGGTCGCGCGACGCCGTGCCCGACACGATCGCCACCAAGACGGTCGCCGGTCCGGACGGCAACCTCTACGTCTCGACCTTCGGACGCGGGATCTGGCGCTCTACCCTCTAGCCAGCCCGATGCGTCGGCCCACCGCTCCCCTAGCGGTGGGCCGATGCATTTAACGGCTACAGGCGGCGCAGGGCCGGGAGCAGTTCGGCTTCGGCCCAGTCGAGGAACTCCGGCTGGGTGTCCCCACCGACCTGCACAACGGCGACGTCGGTGAAGCCGGCCTTGACGAACTGCTCGACCGCGGCGACGTGCGCCTCGACGTCGGGGCCGCAGGGGATGTTCTCGGCGACGTCCTCCGGCTTGACGAACTGGCTGGCCGCGGCGAACCCGGCCGGCCCGGGCAGCTCGGCGTTGACCTTCCAGCCACCGGCGAACCAGCGGAACTGGTCGTGCGCCCGCTCGATCGCCTTGTCCCGTGAGGGGTCCCAGCTGATCGGCACCTGGCCGATGCGCGGCTTGCCCAGCCCGCCGACCTCGTCGAACTGCCGGCCGAGTTCGGCGTCGGGCTCGACGGCGATCAGCGCGTCGGCGTAGCGCCCGGCCAGAGCGACCGACTGCTTTCCCGACACCGCGATGCCGATGCGGGGCGGCGTGTCGGGGAGGTCCCAGAGTTTCGCCGAGTCGACCCGGTAGTGATCGCCGACGAAGTTCACGTAGCCGCCGGCGAAGAGCTCGGTGATGATCTGCAGGGCCTCGTCGAACATCTCGTGGCGGACGTTCGCCGCCGGCCAGCCCTGCCCGATGATGTGCTCGTTCAGGTTCTCCCCCGCGCCGAGACCGAGGGTGAACCGACCCTCGCTGAGCAGCGCCACCGTCGCGGCCTGCTGGGCGACGACGGCCGGGTGGTAGCGCATGATCGGGCACGTCACGTAGGTCATCAGGTCGACCCGCTCGGTCGCCTGCGCCACGGCCCCGAGCGTGGCCCAGGCGTTCGGCGCGTGCCCCTGGCTGACGAGCCACGGGAAGTAGTGGTCGCTCATCACCTCGAAGTCGAAGCCGGCCGCCTCGGCCCGCACCGCGTCGCGGACGAGTTCGCGCGGGCCGGTCTGCTCGGTCATGAGGGTGTATCCGATTCGCGTCATACGAGAGCAGTACCCGCCGGTCCCGGCCGATCAACCGGGGTCCCGGTCACTCCTCCGGACGTCGCCGGAGCAGCAGGGGCACGACCAACCAGGTGATCGCCACGATCACGCCGAGCGTGATCGTGATGGTGAGCGCGACGGTCACACCGGTCACGAAGTCGACGACGAGGACGACCGCGCTGAGGATCGCGACGGCGAGGCAGGCGAGCCCGGCCGAGGCGAGCCGCGAGGTGATCGCGACGACCTCGTCCTTGCGGTTGCGGCGGAAGAGCACGCGATGGGCCGCGACGGGCGCGATCAGCAGGACCGCCGCCGTCGCGGCACTGGTGAGCGTGATCAGGTACAGCACCCGCTGCGCCTGGTCGATCGTCGTGAAGCGCTGCTGGAACGCGATGCCGAGCAGGAATGCAAACAGGATCTGCACCCCGGTCTGGGCGACCCGCAGCTCCTGCAGCAGCTCGGCGTAGTTGCGGTCGAGCCGTTCGGCCTCGGTCTCGTCGCGACCGTCGTCGGCCCGCTCCCGCCCGGCCGCGGCGATCAGCTCACCGCCTTCTCGAGCTCGGCCTTGGTCATGGACGAGCGGCCCTTCACGTTCTGCTTGCGCGCGTCGGCGTAGAGCTGAGCCTTGGTGCGCCCCTGGGCGCCGCGGTGTGAACGCAGACCGCCCCGCCGCGACGAGGAGATGTCGTCGGTCGAGGTGCGGCTCGCCTGCTCCGACTCGCCCGATCGCGCCCGGTTCTTGTTGACGGTGCGGGCCGCGATCTCCTTGGCCACCTTCTCCGGGCGCCCCTGGTCCTCGAGGCTCTCCTTGATGTTCTCGTACTGGCGTTCCCGCTTCTTGCTCCATGCCTGCTGCGGCATCGTGACCTCCGGTGTCCGTCGTCCGCCCCCTCTGCCGCGGTGATACCCAGCTGCGCCAGACTTCGCACGTGCCCGACAACCCCCTGACCGCGCTGGCCGACGACCCGCCCGCGCGCGTCGTGCTCGATGTCGCGCCGCCACCGGACGCCGAGCTCCCCCACATCGACGGCCTGCTCGCCGGTGCCGCCGAGGTCGACATCACCCCACCGCCCGGCATGCCGAAGGCGGGGCACTCGTCGAACGCGCACACCGGCACCGGCTTCCGCACCCGGCTGCGCGCGCACGTGCTGCACCTGCGGGCGGGCTCGATCTCCATGGCGCTGGTGCAGTGCGACCTGCTGGCCGGGTCGGCCGTCGTGGCCCAGCTCGTGGCCCGCGCGGTCGCCGACGACACCGACGTCCGGCTCCCCGGCCTGTTCCTCGGGGCGACGCACACCCACGCCGGCCCCGGCCAGTTCCACGGCAACGGCGCGATGAACCGGTTCGCCTCGAACCACTCGGGTTTCGACCCGGCCTTCACCGGCTGGCTGGTCGACCGGATCGCGGGCGCGGTGCGCGAGGCCGTCGCCACACGGCGCCCCGCCCGCCTCGCCACCGGTGCGACCGAGGTGTGGGGCCTGACCCGCAACCGCTCGATCGAGGCGCACGTCCGCAACGACACGTTCCCCGACCGCTCCACGCCGCCGCAGCGCAAGTACGAGGCGGTGAACCCGTGGCTGCACCTGATCCGGGTGGACGCCGCGGACGGCGATCGTGAGCCGCTCGCCGCGGCGGTCGTGTTCTCCGTCCACGGCACCGGCATCTCGTCGCGCGACCATGCCTACAACGCCGACGTGTGGGCGTACCTCAAGGGCGAGGTCGCGGCGCACGTGCAGCGGACTACCGGTACCCGCCCGGTCGTCGGGGCGATGGAGGGCACGCACGGCGACGTCGCGCCGGCCGTCCGGCCCGGGCTGCTGGTGTACCCCGAGGCCGAGCGGGTCGGACGCGGCATCGGTGCGGCCGCGGCCGACCTCTTCGACCGGCTCGAGGGCGAGCTCAGCGACAGGGTCGAGCTGGCCGCGGGGCTGCGCGAGATCGACCTCGGCACCGGTCCCGAGGTCGACGGCATCGTGCTGCCGGCACCCGCGTTCGGAATGGCCACCATGGCCGGGGCGCGGGAGAACACCACGCCGGTCGTCCACCGCATCCCCCCGTTCCGGCCCGGCTCGCCGAAGCCGGGGGCGCGGGGACCGCACGGCGCCAAGTGGATCCCGCTGGGCCGCCGGCTCCACGACCGGATCATCCCGCCGTCGAGCTTCCCGAGCGTGCTGCCGATCCAGGCGTTGCGCATCGGTGGGACGCTCGTGCTGGGCCTGCCGTTCGAGGTCACCGTGGAGGCCGGGCGCCGGGTCGAGGGCGCGGTGCGCGACGCGATCGGGTCCGGCATCGAACGCGTCGCCGTCTCGTCGCTGGCGAACGAGCAGTTCTGCTACCTGACCACGCCGGCCGAGTACGGGCTGCAGCGCTACGAGGGCGGGAACACGCTGTACGGCCCGCAGAGCCAACCGTTCACGGCCGCGGTCGCGAGCCGGCTGGCCCGCGATGTCGTCGCGACGGGCTGGGTCGCCGATCAGCTGCCGGCCCGCCGGTTCGACTTCGCGGCGCGGCGCTTCCTCGCCCGGCCGGACGGCCGCGTCGTCGTGCCCGCGGCGGCCGTTGCGCCCGGCTTCACCGACCCGACCGCGACCGAGGACGGCTTCTGGGAATTCAGCTGGTTCGACGCCGCGCCGGGTGACCTCGCGTGGCACGAGCCGATCGCCCGGGTCGAGACCCGCAGCGCGGACGGCCGTTGGGTCGTCGCCGAGCACGAGGGCCGGCCGGTCGACGACCAGGGCTATCACCTGGGCGTCGTCCACCTCGGGTCCGACCGGTCGGGGCGGTCCCGCTACGCCGCGCGGTGGTACACCGCCTACACCGGCCCGGATCGTCCGCACCGGATCGTCGTCGCATCGGCTCACGGCGGCGAACTCGCCTCGGACGCGTTCAGCTGAGGATCCACCGATGGGCCGCCGGGTGAGCCGCCGGCGATCCGGGCACGATGAGGGCGTGACCGACACCGGGACGCGATCCCTCGACCGCTTCGCCGTCCGCTTCACCGCCGGCGCGGCGGTCGTGCTCGTCGCGCTGGCCGGTTTCGCGCTGGTGCTGGGTCTGGTGGCCGCCGGGTGGGGACCGCTGCACCGGCTCGACCTCCGCATCGACGACCGGCTGAACCACTACTTCGCCGCGCGCCCCGGGGCGACCTCGTTCTGGCGCGGCGTGAGCACCGTCGGCCAGCCCGCGACCTTCGAGGTCCTGGCCGTCGTCGCCGCGATCGTCCTGTGGGTCCGGCGCAACCGGCGGCTCGCCCTGTTCGTCGTGGTCACGGTCCTCGGGTCCAGCGCCTTGAACAATGTCGTCAAGTTCCTTGTCGATCGCGCACGGCCGCACGTCGAGGTCGCTCTGACCCACCCCGCGGGGTCGTCGTTCCCGAGCGGGCACGCCATGGCGTCGTTCGTGGCGCTCGGCCTCGTCGCCCTGCTCGTCCGCTGGTCCGCCCGCCCCGCGGTCGC
This sequence comes from Jatrophihabitans sp., assembly GCF_036000465.1. GTDB lineage: Bacteria > Actinomycetota > Actinomycetes > Mycobacteriales > Jatrophihabitantaceae > Jatrophihabitans. The sequence continues at coordinate 20,457 of NZ_DASYFV010000014.1, forward strand.
CGGGCTCGCGGCGGCCGGCTGCCTGCTCGGCGCGCTGCTCGTCGGCTTCAGCCGGCTCGCCCTCGGCGCGCACTACCTGTCCGACGTGGTCGGCGCCTGGCTGCTCGGGCTCGCCTGGCTCGTCGCCCTGTTCGAGGTGTTCGGGGTGGCCCGCACCCGCGAGGTCAGCGAGTCGCGGCCTTGAGCCGCGCCACCGACTTCGGGTCGGCCTCGAGGAACACCAACCGGGTGACCTCCTCGAACATCTGAGGCAGCCGCTTCAGGTCGACCGGATGCTCCCTTTGCTGGGTACCGACGAGCAGGTTCATCGCCATGCGGGTGAGCAGCCGGGCGCGGGCGCGCTCGACCCCCAGCGCCGCCATGGCATCGACGAGATGCCGCTCGCGGCGCTTGTCGACGCGGGCCACGACCTCGGCGACCTCGGGATTGCTGCGGCCCCAGGCCCGGATCGCCGCTTCGGGGGCGTGCGGCAGCCCGACCCCGATGTCGATCAGACCGGTGATGCGCAGGGCCGGATCGGGCTGGGCCCGCGACACCGCGATCAGCCGCTCGCTGTGCTCGCTCTCCCAGAACAGCAGCAACGACTCGGCGAAGCCGGGCATACCGGCGAAGTGGTGGTAGAAGGAGCCCTTGGTCACGTCGAGCCGCTCGCACAGCAGGGCGATGGTCATCGATTCGCTGCCGGACTCGCCGAGGATCGCGAACGCCTCGCGGTAGTAGTCCTCTGCACGCAGACGTTCCATGGCTCCTCCTCGGCACCGGCGTCGAACTCACTGACCATACCTCAAGGTATGGAGGGTCGACCGCCGGGCGAGTCGAATCCGAGTCTAGATGACGCGAAACAGCCGCCGACGTCGTTGTCGGCGGCTGTTCCGTACGTGCGTAAGCGCAGGTACCAGTGGGGTTTAGTACCAGTGCCTGCGGCCACCAACCGCGCGGCCGGTGCCGCCGAGAAGGGCCAGGATGGCGCCCACGACAACGAGGATGATGCCGAGGGTCCAGATGATCGGCACGCTCGCGACGAAGCCGATGATCAGGAGAATGACGCCGAGCAGAATCATGACGACCTCCGGGTCGCTAATGTGGTCCGTCGCCTGTGACGGGCAACCATTGGCTACCCGCCCCGGGTCAACCGCAAACCATTCGACGGTCAAGTACTTTCCGCGTTAGATTTCTGGCCCGGCTGGGCAATCCCTCAGGCATGACCGCAGTCGAGGCCCGGGTGCTCGCCGATCGCTACCGGCTGGGCGCGCTGCTCGGACGCGGCGGGATGGCCGAGGTCTTCCGCGCCCGTGACGAGCACCTGCAACGCTTCGTCGCGGTCAAGGTCTTCCGGCGCGACCCCTCGCTCCCCGAGGAGGAGGTGCGCCAGCGCGCCGAGGTGCAGATCCTCGCGAGCCTGTCGCACCCGTGCCTCGTCGCCGCCTACGACGCGGGCACCGACGACAGCCGGCCCGACGACCCGTGCTCGTTCCTCGTCCTCGAACTCGTCGACGGTCCGACCCTGCGCTCGCGCATCGCCGGCGGCCCCCTGCCGGCCGACGAGGTGCGCGACCTCGGGCGCCACCTGGCCTCGGCCCTCGCCTACGTCCACGAGCGCGGGGTGGTGCACCGCGACGTCAAACCGGCCAACATCCTGCTCGCCGACTCCCCCACCGACGCCGGCGAGACGATCCCCAAGCTCACCGACTTCGGGGTGGCCCGCCTGCTCGACGGCACGGCCCTGACGAGCTACGGAATGACCGTCGGCACGGCCAACTACCTGAGCCCGGAACAGGCCCGCGGTCACCGGGCCACCCCGGCGAGCGACGTGTACTCGCTCGGCCTGGTGCTCATCGAGGCCCTCACCGGGCGCCTCGCCTTCCCCGGCTTCGGCGTCGAGGCCGCCATCGCCCGGCTGCACCGCGACCCCGACGTGCCGGGCGAGTTCGGCGCGGAGTGGACCCGGCTGCTGACGCAGATGACCGCCGCCGACCCGGCCGAGCGGCCGGCCGCCGGCGACATCGCGCGCCGGCTCGGCTACCTCGGCCTCGAGTCGTCGGTGCCCTGCTCGTCGGAGGAAGAAGACCTCTTCGCCGAGCTCGTCGGCCCGCTGGCCGGCATTACCTGGACGTCCGAGGTGCCGCCGGCGCGCCGGCGCCCCCGGCACCGCGCCGAGACCCCCCGGGCCCGCCGGGGCGCGCTGCTCGGCTCGCTCGCCTCCGTCGCCACGCTGGCCCGCCTCACGGGCGGTAGCGGTACCCCATCCCGGGCTCGGTGATGAGGTGCCGGGGCCGGCTCGGCTCGGGCTCGAGCTTGCGCCGTAGCTG
>NZ_DASYFV010000015.1:0-17265 GCF_036000465.1 Jatrophihabitans sp.
AAACCGAAAGGCATGTTCATCGGACGTGCTCCGTTCGGACGGCGGCCTCGGGGTCGAGCGGGGTACTACGCATGCGGTCCACGGTAGTAGCGACGAACCAGGGTCGCAGACCGTTCCGCGGCGCCCCCGCGTTGCGCTCACAGCGAACCGGCCCACGCCGGTACCGTCCGCCGGGTGAGCTGGGTCCTGTGGCTGTCGGTGCCGGTCGGTGCCACCGTGCTCGCCGCGCTGTGGTCGTGGGTGCGGTCCCGTCCCGCCCCGACGCCGAACACGGCCGAATCGATGCAGGCGCACAGCGAGTACCTCGATGCCCTCGTGCAGACGGCGCGATCCAAGGACCGCGGTGCGGCGTCCGCGCCGGCGCCCGACCAGCCGGTGCCCCCCGGCGACTGATCGGCGCCGCAGGCCCGGCAGTTACGCTGCCCGGGTGGCCCGCCTGCCGTCCGTCGACCGAATCCCCGGAGGTCGCGGCTTCGCTTCCCTGAGCCGCCGGGTCCGCACCCTCCTCGTCACGACCGTCGTGTTCCTCGTGCTGTTCGCGCTGGCGCTGACGCTGCCGGTGCCCTACGTGATCCTCTCGCCCGGCCCGACGTACAACACGCTCGGCGCGGACGACTCCGGCAACGTGATCATCACCATCGACGGGCGCACGCCGAACAAGACCACCGGTCACCTCAACATGACGACGGTCAGCGTCACCACCCGACCGATCAGCGCGTTCCAGGCCGTGCTCGGCTGGCTGCTGCACGACCAGGTCGTCGTTCCCCGATCGGCCGTGTACGAACCGGGCAAGTCCCAGCAGCAGACCGACCAGCAGAACACGCAGGACTTCATCACCTCGCAGGACAGCGCGAAGGTCGCCGCCCTGTGCGAGCTGGGGTACCCCAAGGCGTTCGGCGTGGTCAGCGTGCTGACGGCCGGCCCGTCGAACAAGATCCTTCTCGCCGGCGACCAGCTGGTGTCGATCGCGGGCGCACCGGCCGACACGGCGGCCGCGCTCACCGCCGTGCTGCAGGCCCAGACGCCGGGGACGAAAGTGCCGGTCGTGGTGAAGCGCCGGGGGAAGCCCGAGTCGGTCTCGGTCACCCTCGCGAAGCCGCCGAAGGGTGGCAAGGGCGCCCGGCTCGGTATCGAGGTGGCCGACACCTGCCTCGCGCCGTTCACCATCGACCTCGGTCTCGCCAACCAGATCGGCGGTCCGTCGGCCGGGCTGATGTTCGCGCTCGGCATCATGGACAAGATCGGTTCCGTCGACCTGACCCAGGGCCGCTTCATCGCCGGCACCGGCACCATCGACGCGAACGGTCACGTCGGCCCGATCGGCGGGATCGCCCTGAAGATGATCGCCGCGAAGGACAAGGGTGCGTCGGTGTTCCTCGCCCCGGCCGACAACTGCGACGAGGTCGTCAAGGCGACGCCGTCGGGGCTGAAGGTCGTCAAGATCGATTCGCTGCACACCGCGGTGCAGGACCTGCTCAAGATCGAGAAGGGGCAGCCGGTAGCCGGCTGCTAGAGGCGCTTCAGCGCAAGGTCGCCAGTAAGGCCGCGACGAGATTCGGCGCCAGATCAGGACCGGTGAGCAGGTCGTCGGTCTCACCCTCGGTCGCCCGCATGCGCAGCAGCACCATGCTCTCGCCCTCGCGGAGGACGCCGACCACGAGCCGGGCCTCGCGCCGCTCGGGGTGCTCGGCCGCACGCTGCGCGATCTCGTCGTCGCTGAGGCCGGCCTCGGCGGACGGCGGCAGGATCACGATCTCCTGGCTGACCGCGCAGCCGGCGACGGACTCGGGCCACGCGATGCCGGCGAGCACCTCGTCCAGCGGCCCCTCGGGCAGTTCCTCCTGCTCGATGGGGGTGAGGGCGTCACCGTCCTGCTCGTCGACGCCCAGCCGCCGGGCGGTCTCGGGGTCGTCGGCGGCGAAGCGCGCGGCGCGTACCAGCGCGAACAGCGTCGCCGGACGGTCCCAGCCGGCCGCGTGCACATGGGCCTCGATCTCGGCGATCGCCGCGTCCAGCACGGTGGTTCTCCTCGGGGTCGGTCGGTGAGACGGCTGCCCACCAGTGTCCCGTACGGCCCGCCCGGGGCCGCACCCGACGGAACCCGGGGCCGGGCCGGTACGTTGACGCTGCAGTCTTTCCCGACGTTTCGGAACCGTTGTCGGTCTATCGAGGAGCCCGCCCGTGGCGATGCGGCCGCCCATGCCGTCCATGATCCTGTCCCGGCGAGCGAAGATCGCGCTCTCCGTGGTCGGCATCCTGATCGTGTTGCTGATCGTGCTGGTGAACCTGTCCGGGGTGTACATCAACTACCTCTGGTTCGGCGAGCTCGGCCATCGCGGCGTCTACAGCACCGTGCTCTGGACGAAGGTGGTGCTGTTCCTCGTCTTCGGCGCCCTGATGGCGCTGATCATCGGCGGCAACCTGATCCTGGCCTACCGGATCAAGCCGCCGTTCCGGCCGATGTCGCCCGAGCAGCAGAACCTGCAGAACTACGTGCTCATGGTCGAGCCGCGCCGCAAGCTCGTGCTCGGCGTCATCATGGTCATCTCGTTCCTCGCGGCCGGTGCGTCGGCCCAGGGCAACTGGCAGATCTGGCAGCTCTTCCTGCACGGCGGCGCGTTCGGGGTGAAGGACCCGCAGTTCGGGCGCGACATCAGCTTCTACGCGTGGGACTACCCGCTCTACCGCACGCTGCTCGGCTTCGGGTTCACGGCGATCATCTTCTCGATCCTGCTCTCGATCGGCATTCACTACCTCTCCGGCGCGATCCGGCTGCAGACCCCCGGCCCGAAGATCACCATCTCGGCCCGACGCCACCTGACCGTCCTCGTGTTCGTCTTCATGGCGCTCAAGGCGGTGGCCTACTGGCTCGACCGCTACGGCTTCGTCTTCTCCAGCCGGAGCAAGTTCACCGGCGCCTCGTACACCGACGTGCACTCGGCCCTGCCGGCCAAGACGATCCTGTTCTGGATCGCGATCATCCTGGCTGTCGGCGTGCTCGCCAGCATCTGGTTGCGCAGCGCGCTGTTGCCCGGCATCGGCTTCATCGTGTTGATGGTGCTGAGCATCCTGATCAGCGGCATTTACCCGGCGATCGTGCAGAGCGTCTCGGTCAACCCGAACGCGAGCGACAAGGAAGCGCCCTACATCAAGCGCAACATCACGGCCACGCGCCAGGGCTACGACATCGTCAGCAAGACCGACGGCGGCACGGTGGACTACCAGCAGTACGCGGCGACCTCCACGCCGCAGAGCAGTGCTCTCAGTGCCGGCGGCACGACGGTGCAGAACATCCGCATCCTCGACCCCAACGTCGTCGGGCCGACGTTCACCAACGCGCAGAAGATCGCGCAGCCCTACGCCTTCTCCGACACGCTCAACGTCGACCGCTACAGCGTCGGCAACGTCGTGCACGACTACGTCGTCGGGGCCCGCGAGTTCGCGCCCGCCAGCCTGACCGGCTCGTTGAACACGTGGATCAACCAGTACACCGTCTACACGCACGGCTACGGCTTCGTCGCCGCCCGCGCCGACACCGACGTCACGAGCGGCCGGCCGAGTGACTACACCGAGGGCGACATCCCACCCGCCGGTCCGAAGGCCCTGACGCCGACGGTGCCGCAGGTCTACTACGGCCAGCAGATGAACGAGTACTCGATCGTCGGGGCCAAGGGATCGAAGCGCGAGTACGACGGCAACGGCAACACCACGACCTACACCGGCAAGGGTGGCGTCTCGCTGTCGAGCCCGCTTGCCAAGCTGGCGTTCGCGGTGAACTACAAGGAGACGAACTTCCTCCTCAACGACGCGGTGAGCGCCGACGGGGCGAAGATCATCTTCGTGCGCGACCCGAAGAAGCGGGTCGAGAAGGTGGCGCCGTTCCTCACCGTCGACGGCGACCCGTACCCGATCGTCGACCAGAGCACCGGCCACATCGTCTGGATGGTCGACGGCTACACGACGATGGCCGACTATCCCTACTCCGAGCGCCAGTCGCTGGCCGCGATCACCGGCACGTCACTGAGCAAGGGCCAGAAGGACACCCAGATCAACTACATCCGGAACTCGGTGAAGGCCACCGTCGACGCCTATGACGGCACGGTGAAGCTCTACGCCTGGGACTCCTCCGACCCGGTGCTCAAGGCCTGGCGGTCCGTCTTCCCCGGCCTCGTCCAGCCGGTCACGGACATGCCGAGCACGATCCGGGCGCACGTGCGCTACCCGCAGGACCTGTTCAACGTGCAGCGCTCGCTGCTGAGCCAGTACCACATCAACGACCCGGTGGCGTCGTACAACGGCCGCGGCAAGTGGGCCGTCCCGCCGGATCCCTTCCAGCCCGCCGCGGGCAACCAGCCGGCGTTCTACGTGCTGGCCGACCCGCCCGGCTCCACCTCGGTCAAGCCGCAGTTCCAGCTCACCTCGCCGATGGTCGTCAACAACTCGAGCAACCTCGCCGCCTACCTGTCGGTGAACAGCGACTACGGACCCGACTACGGCCAGCTCACGGTGCTGCAGGTGCCGCCATCGACGGCGGTGCAGGGGCCGACCCAGGTCGCCAACGTGTTCAAGACCAAGACCGTCATCACCCGCGACATCAACCTGCTCGACACGGGGCAGTCGCGGGTGATCCACGGCAACCTGCTCACGCTGCCGTTGGGTGAGTCGTTCCTCTACGTCGAGCCGCTGTACGTGCAGTCGAGCTTCCCGACGCTGCAGCGCGTGCTGGTCACCTACGGCGACAAGATCGGCTACGGGGCCACGCTCGAGGCCGCCCTCGCCGACATCGTGCTCGGGCGCGACGCCGGCTCGACGGTCAGCAGCGGCCAGACCACCACCACGCCGCCGACGAGCGGCGGCTCGTCGACCCCGCCACCGACGTCGAGCGCGCCGGCACCGACGTCGGGGGCCCCGGCGCCGTCGACGGCACCGCCGCCGGCCGGCACGGTGCAGGGGCTGCTAGCGCAGATCGCGACCGCGCACACGGCGCTCAACAGCGCCTACGACACGCACGACCCGGTGCGGATCGCCGAGGCGCAGGCGGCCTACGACAAGCTGATCAACCAGCTGCTCGGCCGGCTGAGCGCGAGCGTCAGCCCGTCGAAGTCGCCGGCCAGGCCGTCGGCCTCGCCGTCGAAGTGACGGTCAGCTCGACGTGACGATCAGCTCGGTGGCGCGCCGCCGCGCGGGCTGACCAGGCCGCTGTCGAACGCGAGCACGACGGCGGCGGCGCGGTCGCGCAGGTGCAGCTTGGCGAACAGGTGGTTGACGTGCGTCTTCACCGTGCCCGCGCCGAGCACGAACTCGGCGGCGATCTCGGCGTTCGTGCGGCCCTGACCGATGCGGGCCAGGACCTCGCGCTCGCGCGCGGTGAGCACATCGAGTCGTGGGTCGGTCGCGAGTGGTGGCGGGGCGGCGCGGTAGGTGGTGAGCACCCGACCGGTGACCGCCGGGTCGAGCCACGCGCCCCCCTCGGCGACGGCGCGCACCGCGCGGTGCAGGTCCTCGGCCGGCACGCCCTTGAGCAGGAAGCCGGACGCCCCGGCCCGCAGCGCCGCCGCCAGGATCTCGTCGTCGTCGAAGGTCGTGAGCACGAGGACGGGCGGGCTCGTCGCGTCGGCCCGCAATGCCGCGGTGGCGGCGACGCCGTCGACGCGCGGCATGCGGACGTCCATGAGCACGATGTCCGGGACCAGGTCGCGCACGGCGGCGACGACGCCCGAACCGTCCGGGCATTCACCGACGATGTCGAAGCCGTAGCGCTGGCGCAGGATGCCGCGCAGGCCGGCCCGCACGAGCTCCTGGTCGTCGACGACGAGGACGCGGATCACGCGGCACGACCCGGCAGGGGCAGCTCGGCGTGCACCCGCCAGCCGCTGCCGCCCGGGCCGGCCGAGAACGCGCCGCCGAGCGACTCGGCCCGCTCGCGCATGCTCACGAGTCCGATGCCGCGCCCGGTGCCCGGCGCCCCGGCGCTGTCGACGTCGACGCGGACGGCCTCGGCCGTGACGGCGACGTGCACCGTGGCCGGGCGGCCCGGGGCGTGCTTCGCCGCGTTGGTCAGCGACTCCTGGACGATGCGGTAGGCGGCCAGCCCGACCGTCGCCGGCACCGCGGCGAGATCACCCTCGACGGTCGCCCGCACGTCGGCACCGGCCGAACGGAAGCCCTCGATCAGCTGCGCGACGTCGGTGCTCCCCGGCAGGGGCGCGGTCGGGTCGGCCGCGCTGTCGTCGTGCAGCAGGCCGACGGCGTGCCGCACCTCCTGCAGGCTGGCCCGGCCGAGCCGCTCGGCCTCGGCCAGGGCCCGCTCGGCGTCCGCCGGGTCGTCGCGCACCGCGAGCCGGGCCGACGACACGTGCAGCAGGGAGACGGTGAGGCTGTGCGCGATCACGTCGTGCAGCTCGCGGGCGATGCGGTTGCGCTCCTCGGCCTGCGCCCGCAGCGCGAGCCCCGCCTGGGCGGCGCGCAGCCGGCCCAGGAGATCGCGCTGGCGGCGGCCCAGGTAGCAGGCCGCGGAGGTGACGACGGTGCCGGCGACCCACGGCATCCACCCGGGGTCGACCCGGACGAAGACGGCCTCGCCGACCAGCACCAGCACCGCGCTGATCAGGTACCCGGCGGCGATCAGCCGCGAGGCGGCGAGGGCACACCATCCGGCGAGCGCGACGAGCCCGAACCAGCCGACGTTGGACGACTGACCGTTGCCGAGTACGACCAGCGCCGCGCCCGCCAGCCCGGCGAAGGGCAGCAGCAAGCGGCGCGGGCCGAAGATCGACGCGGCGCTCGCGGCGAGGGCGACGGCGGCGGCGAACAGCCCGAGCACCGGCCGGTCCAGGGACCGCCGGACGGCGCCGACGACGACGAACACGGCGAGCGTGCCGAAGACCGCCCACCCCGCGCGGCGGGGGAGCGGCTCCGGCACGGCCGGCGAATCGATCACGGTGCGGATGGTATTGCCGGCGGCGCTACAGCGCGCTGCGCCGGGCGGCCAGCGCGGTGGCGACGACGGCAAGCGCGGCCACCAGCAGCAACGAGGCCGTCGGGGTGCCGATGCCGAGCCACGGCTCGCGGATGGTCCGCGTGACCCACGTCAGTGGCAGGACGTCGCCGACGTGCTTCACCACCGAGCCCATCACTTTCGGGGGCGGCCCGCCGGCGCCGAGCAGGAACGACGGCACGAAGAGCAGCAGGCCGACCGCCTGGGCCGAGCGGGCCGAGGGCAGCAGCGTGCCGAGCAGCACGCCGAGGCTGACGAACGCGATCGAGCCGAGCACCAGACCGGCGAGCACCCGGCCGAGCGCGTGCACCGGCGGGACGCCGTAGACCGGAGCGGCGACGACGAGCAGCAGCACGCCGGCGAGCGCGATCGTCACCAGCCCCACCGCCAGCTCGGCCAGCGCGAACGACCACCGCGGGAAGCCCGCGGCGGCGAAGCGGCGCAGCACCCCGCGCTCGCGGTAGGAGGCGAGGTGCACCGGCAGCATCACCAGGCCGGTCGCGGCGATCACTACCGTGAAGTACGAGGCGACGTACCACTGCGACGGGTTGGTGTTGTTGAAGGCGCGGTCCGGCGTCGTGCCGAACGCGCCGCCGATGATCAGCATGCAGACGATCGGGAAGACCAGCACGAAGGTCAGGGTCATCGGATCGCGCGGGGCGAGGCGGAACTCGGCCCGCACCAGTCGCAGGGCGGCGGACGTGGAGGAGGACATCACCGGGCTCCGGTCAGGACGGGGACGGCGGGGTTGGTGGCGGTGTCGAGCAGGTGCAGCAGGGCGGCCTCGAGGTCGGGGACGTCGACGTCGAGGTCGGCCGGCACCCGGCCGCGTCGGACGAGTTCGGCGCCGACGTGCGCGATCACCTGACGCTCGCCGTGGACCGCGATCCGGCCGCCGGCCTCGGTGACGTCGGCGACCCCGGGCAGCCGGCGCAGCGTCGACGCGAGGTCGTCCGGCCCGGCGCCCCAGCCGAAGCGCACGGTGGCCCGGCCGGCGTGGCGGGCCATCAGCTCGGCCGGGGTGCCCTGATCGAGCACCCGACCGGCGCGCATCGCGATAACCCGCCCGCACAGGGCCTCGGCCTCGTCCAGCTCGTGCGTGACGAGCAGGACGGTCGTGCCCTCGTCGCGCAGCTGGGCGACGGCGGCCCAGACATCGCGGCGGGCCGACGGGTCGAGGCCCTGGGTCAGCTCGTCCAGGATGACCAGCCGGGGCCGGTTGAGCAGCGCCAGGACGAGGAACAGCCGCTGCCGCTCACCGCCGGACAGCGCCGCGAAGGCCGAGCGCCGCCGCTCGGCGAGACCGAAGCGGGCGAGCAGCTCGTCGCCGTTGCGGGCCCGGGCGGTGGCGAACAGCTCGATCGCCTCGCCGACCCGGAGCCGATCGGGCAGGGCGGAGTCCTGCAGCTGGCTGCCGAGCAGCGGGCGGAGCCGGTCGGCGTCGCGCACCGGGTCGAGGTCGAGCACGCGCAGCATGCCGGCATCGGGGCGCCGCAGGCCCTGGATGCACTCGACGGTGGTGGTCTTGCCGGCGCCGTTCGCGCCGATGAGGCCGACGATCTCGCCGGCGTGGACGTCGAGGTCGAGGTGGTCGACGACGACCCGGGATCCGTAACTCTTGCGCAGGCCGCGCACGGTGACGACGGCGTCGCTTCGGTGATTCGTCATGCCGACGATCGTGCGACGGGCCGCCCGCCGGCACATCAACCCTCGGGTGGAACCGCGTCTCCACCCGAGGACGCGAGATGGATCAGGAGACGGTGACGTGCCGGGTCGTGGTCGCGGCCTGCAGCGCCCAGCGCATGCGATCGGCCGCGGTGTCCGGGTGGTCGCCGTATTCGGCGGCGCACGCGCAGGCGCAGCCGTCGATCCCGCCGTGGCTGGTCAGGGCCGTGTCGACAGCGGCGTCCAGCTGGACGTCGGTGAGGTGTTCCGAGGGCTGCACGCTGCTGACGAAGAGTGCCTCGGCAATGGCTGCCGGTGTCATGGACGATCATCTCCTGCTCGAACCGGTGACCCGCCGTTGGGTCACCGTGTGCAATGTGATCCATTGCACACCCAACCGTACGCCGGTGCGGCCGGACCCTGGTCCCGACGGGCCGGGACGTGCGTCCTGATCTTGAGGTTCGCTCGAACCGGGGGAGCCGGGACCGGCGGCCCCGGCGACCGCCGGCGGAGCGGGCCGTCCGGCCTACGCTGGGCCGGTGACGTTCGAGCCCGACGAGGAACTGCCGCAGCCCCGGCAGAGCCGGGGCCAGCGCCGGGCCCTCGCCGGCGGCGCGGCGATCCTGGTGCTCGGCGCGCTGATCGCGCGGGCGATCGACAAGGGGCACGGCCCGGGCAACGCGCACCCGTCGGCGTCCCACTCGGCGGCGTCACCCGTCGCGGTGTCGACGCCGCCGCTGCGGCTGCCGTCGCGCACCGTCGGGCCGCCGGTGTCGGACTGCCCGAGTGGCGCCGTCTGCGCCCGCACCACGGGGCTGCCCGACCCCGCCCTCGAGGCGGTCCGGGGCACCTTCCAGTCGGCCGTGCTGGTGACGGGGACGTCGGTGCTGGTCCAGCGCCCGGGGCGTTTCGATCCGGACCTGCAGTCGCGCGCCTTCACGGTCCGGGCCGGGGAGCTGATCGTCGAGGTGCAGCTCGCGAAGCCGTCGGCGGGCGGGCGCCCCGATGCCGGCACCCACCGGGTGGGTGCTCGCAACGTCACCTTCCTCGACGACTTCGTGCCCGGCTTCGCGGTGTCGATCTCGGTGAGCCGCCCGGTCGGCGTCCCGGCCTACCCGCTGCCGCCGCTCGAGCGGCTGGCCGCCGACCGGGGACTTCTCGCCCCGGAGTGACGGTCGTAGGGTCGGCGCGTGATCACTCTCGACCGGGCCGCGGCGATCGCGCTCGCGCTGCCCGAGGTCGTGGAGGCGGAGCGGCACGGGCACCGCTGCTGGCAGGTCGGCGGCAAGGTCTTCGCGTGGGAGCGCCCGTTCAGCAAGGCTGACGTGAAGCGCTTCGCTGACACCGCGCCGCCGGCCGGCGACATCCTGGCGATCTCCGTCGCCGACCTCGCCGAGAAGGAGGCCGTGCTGGCGGCGCACCCGGCCGGTTTCTTCACGATCCCGCACTTCAACGGCTACGCCGCGGTGCTCGTGCACCTGAGTACGGCACCGACCCGGGCGGTGCGCGAGGTGCTCGTCGACGGCTGGCTCGCCTGCGCGCCGGCGGCGCTCGCCGAGCAGTACCTGGCCGGTCGGCGCGGTCGTTGAGCGAACGGGCCGCCGGAGCACAATGCGGTGACGGCAAGGTTCACGAGGGGACGGCCCAGTGCTCGACATCCAACTGACCGGCAACGCCATGCAGATGGCGATCGTCCGGCTGCAGCCCGGACAGGTCGTCTACAGCGAGGCGGGCAAGTTCCTGTTCTCCTCGGCCGACGTGCAGATGGAGACCCGGTTCGGCCAGCCCAGCGGCTCGGCGCCGCCGGCCGGTGGGGGCGGGGCCCTCGGCGGGTTGCTGCGCGGTGCGGTCGACGCCGGCAAACGCATGCTCGCCGGCGAGTCGCTGGCGCTGTGCCACTTCAGCTCGCCGGGCGGCGACGGACTGCTCGCCCTGGCCGGCGTGCTGCCGGGCGAGATGCAGGTGCTCGAACTCGACGGCACCCGCACGTGGTTCGCCGAGAAGGACGCCTTCGTCGCGGCCGAGGCCGGCGTGAACTTCGACATCGCGTTCTCCGGACTGCGGCAGGGCTTCTCCGGCGGCGAGGGGTTCGTCCTCGAGAAGTTCACCGGCCGCGGCAGCCTGCTCATCGCCGGCGCGGGCAACTTCATCGAGGTGAACCCGGCCGATCACGGCGGCACGCTCAAGGTCGACACCGGCTGCGTCGTCGCGTGGGACGACCGCATCTCCTACGGCATCGAGCGGGTCGGCGCGCTCAACCGTCAGGGCATCGTCAACGCGGTGTTCGGCGGCGAGGGGTTCAACCTGGCGACGCTGCGGGGCGACGGCCGGGTGATCCTGCAGTCGATGACGATCACCGGGCTGGCGGGTGCGCTGGCCAAGGCGGCCGAGCACAGCCGCGACTCGCGGTCCGGGAACACCAACGGCGCGACCGGTCTCGGCTCCCTGGGCGGGATCTTCGGCAACTCGGGCTGAAACGAGGGACCTTCGACCCGATATGTTCCCCTCACCTTGAACTCACATTCGGGCGGCGGCATCATGGGGCCAGGCAGTTCACCGGGAATCGGGGGATCCACGGGTGGCCGCGCATCATTCCGGGGGGTTCGATGCGTGTCTGAGCTGTAGGCGTTGTTGCTCGGGGGGGAAACCGCGACACCGTCATGCACGGCTTGGCCTGCCTACAACCTCACCCGATCCGACCGGAACGCGTTCAGCGTCCCGGTCGGAGTCGGTTAAGGCCGCCGGCGTCCTTCGCGGACGTACATCGCGGGCCGCATGCCGGGTGGCAGCGGCAGCCACAGCCGGGGCGGCAACTGGTGCACCCCGCCGCGCAGGCGCAGCATGATCACGACGGCGGTGATCGCGCCGAAGGCGGCGAGCAGCACCGCGCAGGCGATCGCGGCCACGGCGACGGAGAACCGGATCGTGGACGGCACCCCGAGCAGAGCGACGACCGGGCTGGCGACCAGGCCGACCCCGACCATCGCGACGGACAGGAACGCGTCGGACCACATGACCACGCGCAGCGTGCGGTCGTAGCGCTGGTCGGCGCGAGTGCGGGTTCCGCTCATGAGCCCAGGCAACCAGCGCCCGGGCGGCGCGTCGACTACCGCCCGGGTAAAGCCCCGACGTCAGTGGTGCGGCAGCGTGCCCGTCACGAGCCGGGCGATGAGGCCGTAGCCCGGGGTGCGCGGATGGATGTCCTGGAACTGGCAGTAGAACGTCAGCGTGCAGATCCGGGCCACCGGCACCGGGATCGACCCGTAGGGCGGCAGGGTCGTGCGCGCGGTCATCGACCCATAGGCGCCGGTGGCGGCGGTGACGTCGACGAAGCGGCCGCCCGCCGCGGTGTACGCGCTGTCCAGGGCCGGGTTGATCAGCGCCTGGAAGGCGAAGGCGGAGAGCTTCGCCGTGCTCTGCAGCGTCGGGTCCTTCGACAGCGCGTTGCCCAGCAGCACATCGGGGTAGGTGATGCCGACGATGCGGGTCTGCGCTCCGGCAGCCTGGCGGAGCCCGGTCAGCAGCGTCCTCAGATTGGTCGAGACCGTGCGAAGTGCACCGGTCAGGCACGACACCGGATCGGCCGCCAGCCCGCAGCGGGTGACGTCGTTGCCGCCGATCGAGACGGTGACGAGCCCGACCTGCCCGCGGTGCGCGGCGAGGAACGCCTCCGCGGCCCCGACCTGGGTCCTCGGGGCGTAGGAGGCCGCTCCCGGTCCGAGCAGCTCGGGCGGGCAGCCCGGCCGGGTCAGCACCGAGCTCGTCGTGGCACCGGCGCAGGCGAAGTTGACCAGCGTGTAGTCGTAGCCCTTGGCCCGGGCCAGCGTGACGGCCTGATAGGCGAAGCCGTTGCGGGTGGTGTGTCCCTTGCGGGACGCCGTCGGCTGGTAGCCCGCAGCGTAGGAGTCACCGATCGAGACGTAGAACTGGTGCTTCGGCGCGCCGGGCGCGGGCGGGAAGGTCGCGGTCACGACCCCTGTCGACGATGCCGGCGCAGGTGCCGAGGACGTGCCCGGCGCCGTGACCGTCGGTGTCGTGGTCGGCGTGGTGCCGGCGCTCGAGGCCGAGCAGGCGGCGAGCGTCGCCGCCACGAGCGCCCCGGCCGCGAGACCCCACCCCCGGCGCGTCACTTGTGCAGCAGGCGATCGACGGCCGCGCGGAGCTCGGGCGCATCGGGCTCGGTCCGCGGCCCGAAGCGGGCGACGATCTCACCGTCCGGTGCAACGAGGAACTTCTCGAAGTTCCACTGGATGTCGCCGTCGCGTCCGTCGGCGTCGGGGACGGCGGTGAGCCGGTCGTAGATCGGGTCGCGGCCCGGGCCGTTGACCTCGACCTTGTCCGACATCGGGAAGGTGACGCCGTAGGTGGCCGAGCAGAAGCTCGCGATCTCCTCCGACGTGCCCGGCTCCTGGCCGCCGAACTGGTTGCAGGGGAAGCCGAGGACGGTGAAGCCGCGGTCGGCGAACTCCTCGTGCAGGGCCTCGAGCTTCGCGTACTGCGGGGTCAGGCCGCACTTGCTGGCGACGTTCACCACCAGGGCCGCCTTCCCGCCGGTCAGGCCACCGAAGGTGGTCGGCTCGCCCTGCAAGGTGGTCGCTGGCTGGTCCAGAAGGTCGGTCACGTGGTGCTCCTCGCGCTACGGCGGCGGTTGCGGTCAGCCCCGATCATCCCGCATGCCCACGAACCGGCGGTCGGGGTGGCGCACCGCGGCGACGCGGGTGGCGCGGGCACGACGCCGGGCCGGCTCGGTCGGGACGCCCAGCAGGGCCGGCAGCTGATCGGCCGGCACCGGCCGACTGAACAGGTAGCCCTGCCCGATGCCGTCGCCGAGGGCGGTCAACTCGTCGAGCTGCTGCGCGGTCTCGATGCCCTCCGCGATCCAGGTCATGCCGAGGTCGTCGGCCAGGCGGGTCACCGCCCGCACGATCGCGTGATCGCTCGCCGCCGTCGTCATGCCGGCCACGAACGAGCGGTCGACCTTCAGGTGCGAGATCGGGAAGCGCCGCAGGTAGGTCAGTGACGAGTAGCCGGTACCGAAGTCGTCCAGACCGATGCCGACGCCGCGGTCGCGCAACTCGACGAGCTGGGCGAGCGTGGCCTGGTCGGCCTCGAGCAGCGCCGACTCGGTGAGCTCCAGCGACAGCGCATCTTCGGGCAGGTCGGCCGATTCGAGGGCGCGAAGCACGGTGGCGGCGAGATCGGGGCGGGCCGCCTGACGGGCCGCGATGTTCACCGACACGGTCAGCGGGCGACCGGTCGTGCGGCGCAGGTCGGCGATCATGCGACAGCTCTCGCCGAGCACCCACGCACCCATGGGCACGATCAGTCCGCTCTCCTCGGCCACCTCGATGAAGCGGTCCGGCCCGACGATCGAGCCGGACTCGTCGATGAGCCGCACCAGGGCCTCGAAGCCGAGCACCGCGTGATCCGACAGCCGGACGATGGGCTGGTAGTGCACGACGAAGCGGTCCTCGGCGAGCGCGTTGCGCACGGCGGCCTCGGTCCGCCGGTACTCGACCGCGCGCTGGTGCAGCTGGGTGTCGTACTCCTCGTGGCGGTCCTTGCCGCGTCGCTTGGCGTGGTACATCGCCGCGTCGGCCCGTTGCAGCAGGGCGTGCGGGGCGTCGCGATCGACCGGCCCGTAGGCGATGCCGATGCTCGCGGTGATGACGACCGGGCCCTGGGCGGTGTCGATCGGCTCGCTCAGCGCGGCGTCGATGCGGTCGGCGATCCGACGGGCCAGCGCGCGCGGATCGGCCTGGCCCGCCGGCGACAGCACGACGAACTCGTCGCCGCCGAAGCGGGCGACCAGATCGCCCGGCCGCACCGCGGTCCGCAGCCGGGCCGCGGCCGCGAGCAGGACGTCGTCGCCGACGTCGTGACCGCGGGTGTCGTTGATGACCTTGAAACCGTCGAGGTCGATGAACAGCACGGCGCAGGAGAGCTCCTGGTGGCTGAGCTCGAGCAGCACCCGGTTGAGGTGCGCGCGGTTGGCCAGGCCGGTGAGGCTGTCCTCCTCGGCCTGGCGCCGCAGCACGTCCTCGACGGTGCGCTGCGCGGTGACGTCCTCCATCTGCGCGAGCAGCTGGCGCGACCCGTCCGGGCCGTCCATCCAGGCCAGCGTGATCATGGCGATGACGACCCGCCCCGAGGTGTGCAGCAGGCGCAGGTCGAAGCGGTGCCGCCCGTCGGGGGACTCGGCGGCAGCCGCACCGGCGGGGTCGGTGAGCGCGGCGTCGTCCGGATGGCAGATGTCGCGGGCCGACAGCCCGAGCAGCTCGTCGGGGGAGCGTCCGACCAGGTGGCACAGGGCGCTGTTCACCGCCGAGAAGGTGCCCGACTCACCGATCGTCAACCCCATCGGCAGCGGGGACGAGTCGAAGACCGAGCGGAAGCGGGCCTCGCTGTCGCGCAGCAACGATGCCGCGCGATCGCGCTCGATGACGCGAGCCGTCTCAATGGCGACGACCGTGAGCACCTCGCGCGCGCCGTGATCGAGGTCGATGCAGCCGGCGCGGAAGACCCAGGCCAGCCGGCCGGTCCGCGTCCCCTTCAACGGCACGAGCACGAGACCGGTGTCGTGCTGGACGACGTCGGCGTCGCCGTCGGCGGGTTCGAGCGCGGCCGGAAGCATCGCCGGTGCGATCGTGTCGCCGTGCGATGCGAGCACCTCGGGCCCGGCGCCGACCCAGCGCACGAGCGCGGCCGCCGGCCAGGCGAAGTGGTCGCAGACCGACGCGAGCAGCACGGGCGCGAGGTCGTGCAGCCTCGTCGCCTCGTTCGCCGACGCCGCGATCAGATGGGTGACGCGCAGTCGATCGGCCGCGACGAGCGCCGCCTCGTGGGCCAGCGCCAGCTCGGTCTGGGTGCGCTCGTCCTCGGTGATATCGACGACCATCGACACCCACCAGGCCGGGCGACCCGCCTCGTCGCGGAGCAGGGCACTCGTCACGCGTACCGGCACCTGCCGGCCGTCGCGGTGCCGGAAGCGGCGGATGTCGCTGGCACTCAGCACCTCGCCGGTCATCAGCGAGGTCGTGGTCTCGCGGATGCGTTCGTACTCGGTCGGCTCGGCGAACTCGCGGACCGGGCGGCCGACCATCTGCGCCGGCTCGTAGCCGAGCATCGCCGCCATCGGTCGGTTGACCGACTCGACCAGGCCGTCCATGGTGCTGAAGATCTGACCGATCGGGGCGTGGTCGAACACCGCGCGGAACCGGCTCTCGACATCGAGGAGCGCATCCAGGTCGCAGGTTTGAGCGGCCGCGTCGGCGCGGGCGGACGGGTGGATCACGTCAGTCACGGCATCGGGCTCCGGTTCGCGCCGCAATTGGTCATATTTGTCTCATCGGACCGCGGCGGGCGGACCTTAGCGGTCGACCACCGATGACGCGGGGACGGCCTGGAACAGCGGCCGGTAGTCGGCGAAGCGGTGCAGCGTCCCGTCGTCCCAGTTCTGGGCGACGGTGACGAGTACCTGCCCGCCGGCCAGGCGCAGTTCCGGGTGCACGTGCCGGGCGTAGCAGAAGTGGTGCTTGCGCGGGGGGCGCGGGGCGTCGCAGTTGATGAGCGCTCCGGCGTCCGGCGGCGGGCTGCGCCAGGTGCGGAGCCACCCGCGGAGGGTCAGATCGCCGACCGGGTCGAGGTCGACGAGGGCGGCGCGCGACACCCCGCCGTCCTCGAAGTCCCACGCGCCGGTGCCGAAGACGAGGATCGAGCGGGCGGTGACCTCGAGCGACGTCGAGGTGAGCGCGCGCCCGCTCACGATCCAGTAGATGTGCGACGGGTGGGCCCGGGTGGGCGTGGCTTCGGTCCGGCCGTCGGGCAGCAGCTGCGCCCCGCCGTTCGAGACGTGCAGGCAACCGCGGCGCTGGACGATCGCGGTCGAGTGGACGAACCGGCCGGTGCCGGTCGGACCGCTGCTCATCGTGTCGCCGAACAGCCACACGCTGCGCCCGTCGACGGGGACGGTGACGGCCAGGTCGGCCGCACCCCATTGCGACGTCGGCAGCTGCGCGAACAGTCGGGCGTACCCGGCCGCCGTGGTCGGGGCCGCGGTGGGGCACGACGGCGCGACCACGGGCACCGGTCGCGGCCGCAGGGTGCCCGCCGCCGCGTTGCCGGCGCTACCCCTCGCGACGACGGCGAGCAGCACTCCCAGCGCGATGCCGGGCAGCAGCATCGAGCGCAGGCGGGCAGGGGCGGGCATGACGGCAGGGCCTCTCGCCGGGGGAACGGGAGTCGTTGTTGTTCAGAAGAACGATCGGCCGCGCCGGAGGTGACTGAAGGGCGGGCGCCGTCAGTGCATGAGTTGGCGCAGCAGCTCCGAGGCCCGGCCGAGCTCGGCGACCGAGGTCAGGATCTGGGTCGACGCCCGCTGCGTCTGGCTGGCTGCCGCGGCGACCTCGGCGATGTCGGTGGCGATGCCGTTGGCACCCGTGGCCGTCTCGGTGACGGTCATCGCGATCTCGTTGGTGGTGGCGGTCTGCTCCTCGACGGCCGAGGCGATGGTCGTCTGGATGTCGTTGATCCGGTCGATGATGTCGCCGATCTCGCTGATCGCATCCACCGCACCACGCGTGCTCGACTGGATCGCCTCGATC
>NZ_DASYFV010000016.1:0-374612 GCF_036000465.1 Jatrophihabitans sp.
CGTTCGTCGAGCACCGGCTCGGGCAGCTTCGTGAGACACGAGGTGATGTGCGCGGCGTGCTCGGCCGAGATGAGCCCGGCCGCTCCCGCGGCGGCGGTGGCCGGGAACGCCGCCGGTGCCGGCGCGCCGGACAGCGTGTGACGGGGCGCGAGTTGCCGTGCCGCGCGCATCCGGGCCGAGGCCTCGCGCGGAGTGACCCGGAGCAGCTGCGTCAGCAGCTCGGCCGTGGAGCGGCACGCCCGGCCCTGAGCCAGCCCGCGCCCCTCGACCTCGCCGATGATCCGGTGATCGACCGCCTCGAAGCGCCGGCTGCGTTCTTCCAGACCGCGCAGGATGTCGAGCACTTCGTCGTCGGTACCGGAGGTCAGGTCCAGGTCAATCAGCTCGTCCAACACCGCGTCGAGGCGATCCAGCACGGCCAGGCCGTGAGCCGCCTCGGGAGGGGTGAACATGTGTTCTATATTACTCCTGAAGATCACGACGATCAAGAGAAGACTGCTCCTGACGAGTGTGGGTCTGCCGCTCGGTGCCGGTGTCGAAGTAGGTCGTGAGATAGACGCTCGTGGCGAGACGGCTAGGACGGATCAACGAGTACACCTCGGCTCCGGGGCCCAACTCGTCCGCCATCGTGTACGCCTGGGCTAACCCGAGGTACTCGGCGTCGATGGCACCGGCATACTCCTCGGCCTCGGTCTCGGCCAGCGCGATGGCGCTCTCGGCATCGACGGCCGGCCAGAGGGTCACGCGTTCCTCGTACAGCCAGTCGTCACCCTCGGCCGGCGAGCGGAAGATGCATCGCACGCCGAACCATCCAAAAACCTGCATGGTCGCCAGTCTGCTCGCCTCGCGTCCTTGCGGATCGATCACCTCGTCCGGTAGCCATGATCCGTGCGCATACCGAGTCGGAGGTCATCGTGAAGCTTCTCCTCACGTCCGGAGGCGTCACCAACGCGAGCATCCGCGCGGCGCTGACCGATCTGCTGGGCAAGCCGATCGGCGAGTGCGACGCGCTGTGCATCCCGACGGCCGAGTGGGGGCATCCGATGTGCACCCCGGCGTCGGCCTGGCGCTTCGTCGCCGGCCACGCCCCGGGCTCGATGGTCGGGCTGGGCTGGCGGTCGGTGGGCCTGCTCGAGCTGACCGCGCTGCCGGGCGCGGACGCCGAGCGGTGGGTGCCGTGGGTCCGCGCGGCCGACGTCCTGCTAGTCGACGGCGGCGACGCGGCTTACTTGTGCCACTGGATGCGGGAGTCGGGCCTGGCCGAGCTGCTGCCGTCGCTGGCCGACACGGTGTGGGTCGGCGTGAGCGCGGGCAGCATGGTGATGACGCCGCGGATCGGCGACGACTTCCTCAACTGGACGTCCCCTACAGGAGCAGGTGACCGGACACTCGGTGTCGTCGACTTCTCGATCTTCCCGCACGTCGATCACGTGCAGATGCCCGAGAACACCATGGCCGACGCGAAGCGATGGGCGGCCGGTATCGGCGGCCCGGCGTACGCGATCGACGACCAGAGCGCGATCATGGTGGTCGACGGCGCGGTCGAGGTCATCTCCGAAGGAACGTGGCAGCACTTCCCGGCGTAGGAGGTCCCCCGTCCGAGCAGAATGGTGGGCATGGACATTCTCGATCAGTACGTTCCCGCCGCCGACCGCTACGAGCGTGGCGTCTACCGGCGGGTGGGGCGCAGCGGCCTGAAGCTGCCGGCGGTGTCGCTCGGCCTGTGGCACAACTTCGGTGACGACAAGCCGCTGCAGACGATGCGTGACACCCTGCGGCGCGCGTTCGACCTCGGCGTCACCCACTTCGACCTCGCCAACAACTACGGACCGCCCTACGGCAGCGCCGAGAAGAACTTCGGCCGGATCTTCGCCGAGGACCTCGCGCCGTTCCGCGACGAGCTGGTCATCTCGACCAAGGCCGGCTGGGACATGTGGCCCGGCCCCTACGGCGACCTCGGCTCGCGCAAGTACCTGCTCGGCTCGCTCGACCGGTCGCTGACCCGCATGGGGCTCGACCACGTCGACATCTTCTACCACCACCGCTTCGACCCCGACACGCCGCTCGAGGAGACGATGGGCGCGCTCGACACCGCGGTGCGGCAGGGCAAGGCGCGCTACGTCGGCATCTCGTCGTACTCGCCGCAGCGCACCCGCGAGGCGGTGGCGATCCTGCGCGAGCTGGGCACGCCGCTACTGATCCACCAACCGTCGTACTCGATCCTGAACCGCTGGATCGAGGAGGACGGCCTGGTCGACGCGCTCGACGAACTCGGCGTCGGCTGCATCGCGTTCTCGCCGCTGGCGCAGGGGCTGCTGACCGACCGCTACCTCGACGGCGTGCCGGCGGACTCGCGCATGGCCGCGGGCAAGTCACTCGACGGCGACATCCTCACCGAGGCGAACGTCGCCCACCTGCGGGCACTGAACGACCTGGCGCAGCGACGCGGTCAGACCCTCGCCCAGATGGCGATCGCCTGGTCGCTGCGCGATGCCCGGGTCACGTCGTCACTCATCGGTGCGTCGAGCGTGGCGCAGCTCGAGACCAGTCTGGCCGCGGTCGACAACACCGAGTTCAGCGCCGAGGAACTCGCCGAGATCGACGAGCACTCGGTCAGCGGCACGGTCAACCTCTGGGAGGGGCCGAGCCGGGCATGACGAGAGCGGGCCGGTGGCTGATGCCACCGGCCCGCTCGACCTCTTCGGGATCAGACGCGGACGAACGTCTGGTTCAGCAGGTAGTTCGAGCGGCCGCTGCCGTCGGTGAATTCGTTGTAGACGTAGACGCGCAGGGCCGGCTGGCCGGTGGAGAGCGTCGTGTACTGGACGACGAGCTGGGCCTTCTTGAAGCCGAAGGTGAAGGGTGCGAGCACGGTGCCCCCGACGGTGGAAGAGATCGACGTGCCGTAGGTGATGCCTCTCGACGAGCCCCAGCTGCACGGCGTCGGCGAGCACTGACCGGCGGTGGAGACGACCGGCGCGACGGGCGAGCCCGAGATCTTGACGCTGACCAGGCCACCGCTGGGCGAGACCGCGGTCCAGCTGCCGAACGCGGCCCAGGTCAGCGCCGGCGCCTTGCCCAGCGGGTAGGTCGAGACCGGCAGGCCGAGCCGCGTGATCGACTTGCCCTCACCGCGCTGGAAGACATCGGTGACGGCGTAGTTCCTGCGGCCCGAGCCGTCCTCGAAGACGGTCATCTCGCGGACGACGAGGCGCAGGCCGACAGCGGTCTTGACGACGTTGCCCTGCAGGCTGGTGCGCGACCACTCGGCGCCACGGGACAGGAAGCGCTGGTTGCTCTGGAAGGCGGTGCCGGTCGTCGACGACACCGAGGTGCCGTAGGTGATCGCGGGCACGCTGCCCCACTCGCACAATGTCGGGGTGCACGAGCCGAACGCGTCGACGTTCACGCTGCTCGACCGGTTGGGCACGATGACGATCTGCTTGACGCTGCGGGTGAGGCCGTTGGAGTTGACCCAGGTGCCGAGCAGCGACGTGTCCGCCTTCGGCGGGGCCGGGCTGGCGTTGGCCGGGCCGGCGAAGCCGACGGCGATCGCGGTCATTGCCGCGAGGCCGAGGACGCGCTTGAGGCTCTTCGTGGTGTTCATGGCGGTTCCTTCGGATGAGGCACGGGCGGTGCCGGTGATTGGTGGCGGGACGGTCCGCGTCATCGGCTGGTGCCCGTCTCGCAGGGTCAGGAGTGCACCGCGGGCCGGCTGATACGTGCCGCCCGGCGACGGAGAGCGGTCAGCGGGCGCGCGCGACGACGATGGCGATGTCGTCGAAGGTGTCGCTGCCGGCGCCGACATCGGTGAGGATGGCCTCGCACAGCGTCTCGGCATCGCCGGAGTGCGTCGCCACCGCCTGCTGCAGGCGATCGAGCCCGACGTCGAGATCCTCGAGCCGTCGCTCGACCAGACCGTCGGTGACGAGGACGAGCGTCGAGCCGGGCCCGAACGGCACGGTGACCGTCGGGATCGCGCGGGTCGAGCGCAGGCCGAGCAGCGGGCCGTGCCCCTCGACGACAGTGACCTCGCGCCCGTCGTGCACCACCGGCGGGACGTGACCGGCGTTGGCTATGCGCAGCTCACCCGCCCGGTCGATCTCGGCGATGCAGACCGTCGCGGTGACGCCGGGATGCGTCTCGGCCAGCATCCGCCCGAGCCGTTCGATGATCTGCGCGATCGGCATGCCGACGGATGCGAACGCGCGCAGCGTGTGGCGCAGCTCGGCCATGACCGTGGCGGCCTGCAGCGAGTGGCCGACGACGTCGCCGACGGCCACGAGCGTGACGTCGTCGGAGAGCCGGAGCGCTTCGTAGAAGTCGCCGCCGATCTCGGCGGTGTCACTCGCCGCGAGGTAGCGCACGGCGAGTTCGACGTGGTCGGACTGCGGGATGGAGGCAGGGAGCATCGCGCGCTGCAGGGTCAGGGCGATCTGGTGCTCGACGGCGTAGAGCCGCTGGTTCTCCAGCGCCACGGCGAGGGCCTGGGCGAAGTGGTCGAGCATGAGCTCGTCCTCGGGCGGGCTGTGGGGGGTCAGCAGCAGCACCGCGCCGACCAACTCGCCCCGGGGCGTCGCGATCTGCGAGCCGATGGCCGCACCGGCGAGCTCGGGTACGGGCGTCACCGCGCTGAGGTCGGGGATCGAGCCGAACGCGGCGGCCTCGGCGGCGGCCAGCACCTCGGGCACCGGACGGATGTGCATCGTCGGGTCGATCTCGTTCGGCCGCGCGATCGCGACGCGGCCGATGTCGTCGCGCGTGACGAGGACCGCGGCCGACGTGCCGAACACCGAGGCCAGCCCGGTGCACGCGAACTGGAGCAGGTCGGCGACGCTCGGAGCCGCGCTCATCAGCAGCGTGGCCTGATGCAGCCGCTCGAGCCGGATCGCCAACCTCTCGGCCGTGCGGCGGGCCTCGTGATAGCGCAGCAGCGACGTCGCCGTGGCGAGCAGTTCGTCGCGCTCGACGGGTTCGATCAGGTAGGAGTCGGCGCCGCGGTTGAGCGCGTTCGACCGATCGTCGGGTCCCTCGGCGACGGCCGACATCAGCAGCACCGGGATCGAGGACGTCGCCCGGTTGTGCTTGATCTGGTCGCACACGTCCAACCCCGGGCGATCGGGCAGGTCGACGTCGAGCAGCACGAGGTCGACCTTCGACCGGCCGAGCAGCGCGAACGCGCCGGCCGCGCTCGGTGCCTCGGTCACCTGATGACCCGCCCCGGTCAGCCAGTCTCGATGCCGCTCGCGGAGATCGGGGACAGCGCTGACGACGAGGATGTTCGGCGCGGGCGGGGTCACCGGCGCCCTCGCAGCACGAGGATCGACGCGTCGTCCGGCCGGTTGCCGGCGTCGCGCAGGATGCTGGCGGCGATCACGGTCGACGAGCGGCGCAGCAGTCCCGGCGTGCTCTGCAGGTTCCAGGTCTCGCGCACGCCGTCGCTGTGCATGATCAGCAGCGAGCCGCGACCGAAGGCGAGATCGGCCCGGCGCAGCCGGGCGGTGTCGTGCCCGACGATGCCCGGGTACGACAGCGCGACGTGCCGCTTGTCGCCGTCGTGCACGAACGTGCTGACGTTGCCGATGCCGGCGAAGGCCATCCGCTCGAAGTACGGGTCGATGCTGGCCACGGCGATCGCGGCCCCACGGGTGTGTGACAGCCGGCCGTGCATCGCGGTGAGCACCGCGACCGGATCGGTCGAGGTGGTCTCGTGGAACACGGTCAGCGCCTCGAGGGCCGAATCGGCCGCGAGCGGGCCGTGGCCGAGACCGTCGGCCAGCATCACGACCTGGTGCCCCTCCGACTCGCGGGCGCCGACCACGTCGCCGCACTGGTCCTCGCCCTCGATCGGCCGGGTCAGGGCGCCGATGTCGACGGCGGCCGGCTCGTCGGGGCGGGGCCAGATGTCGGCCACCAGGACCGTCCCGAGACCAGGGTTCGAGCTGACGTCGAGACTCGAGGACAGCCGGGCGATCGCACCCAGCCCGACGCCGAGTGTTCCGGCCGTGGACTGGCCGTCCGACGTGGAGAACGGGATGTCGGCCATCCCGGGGCCGTTGTCGATGGCGACGACCTGGAGGCCGGGCCCGGACGGGCGCAGCGCGACCTGCACGGCGACCACGCCCTCGCGGCCGTGCTGCCAGACGTTCGAGGCCGCCTCGCTGGCGACGATGCCCGCCTCGGCGACGCGGATCTCGTCGAAGCCGAGCTTCGCGGCGAGCCGGGTCGAGGCGCGCCGCACCGAACCGGACGCGGTCGCGCTGTCTATGCGGAACCACTGCGTGCCGGAGCGCAGCGTCTCCACGTCAGCGACCCCACTTGGTGATCGTGATCCTGGTACCGGCACCGGGCGCGCTGTCGAGCCCGAACTCGTCGACCAGCCGGCGCGCGCCGGACAGCCCGAGGCCGAGGCCCGCGCCGGTGGTGTAGCCGTCGGTGAGGGCGAGGTTGATGTCGGCGATGCCGGGACCCTCGTCGTGGAAACCGACGCGCACACCGGTGCGGCCGCCGCCCCGGACGAGCTCGATGACGGCCTGGCCCCCGCCGCCGTAGATGAGGGTGTTGCGGGCCAGCTCGCTCGCCGCGGTGACCACCTTCGTCTGGTCGACGAGCGACAACCCGGCGTTCACGGCCACGCCGCGCATCGCCTGGCGGACGCGGACGACGTCCTGATCCACGGCGATGGGCACGACCTGGCTGGAGACGATCTCGACCGGACTCGGGCTCACGTGACGCCGGGGCTCTCGCCGTCGTCGATGACGGCGCCGACCAGCCGGTTCAGTGAGCCTTGGCCGGCGAGCAGGCGCATGCCCTTCTCGACGTCCAGAGCGGTGCGCACCCCGCCGAGCGAGAGACCGAGCTCGACGAGGGTGATCGCCACTGCGGGCCGCATGCCGACCACGACGGTCTCGGCGTCCAGCACGCGCGAGATCGAGGCGATGGTCGAGAGCATGCGCCCGATGAAGCTGTCGACGATCTCGACGGCCGAGATGTCGATGAGCACGCCCTTGGCACCGGTCGCGACGATGCGCTCGGAGAGATCGTCCTGCAGCGCGAGCGCGGTCTGGTCCTGCAGGTCGATCTGGATCGAGACGAGCAGCAGGCTGCCGAGCTTGAGGATCGGGACGCGGTCCACTAGCTGGTCGTTCCCGCGGCGCCGAGGACGACGCCGATCTTGCGCAGCGCCATGACGAGCGCGTCGGCCAGGGTGGCCTTCGTCGCGACGTCGCCGAACTCGATGCCCAGCGCCACGATCGTCTGCGCGATCTGCGGCCGGATACCCGAGATCGTGCACTCGGCGCCCATGAGCCGGGCCGCGACGACGGTCTTGAGCAGGTGTTGCGCGACCTGCGTGTCGACGGCCGGGACGCCGGTGATATCGATGATCGCGTGCTCGGAGCCGGTGTCGACCAGGGTCTGCAGCAGCTTCTCGGTGACGACCTGGGTGCGGGCGGAGTCGAGGGTGCCGACGAGGGGGACGGCGACGATGCCGTCCCAGAGCTTCACGACCGGCGTGGAGAGCTCGAGCATCTCCTCGGCCTGCTGGTTGATGATGCGGTCGCGGGCCTCGGCGTAGGTCTCGAAGGTGAACAACGCGAGCTCGTCCAGCAGCTGGGAGAACCGGACGAACGCGATCGCGCCGCCCTCGCCGCCCAGTTCGGTCTTGTCGAGCACGGCCTGTTTCAGGGCGAACACCGACGTCGCGGTCTCGGACGGGGAGAACCCGAGCCGGGCTCGGCTGCGGGACAGTTCGGCCAGCAGGGCCCGCGCCTCGCCGAAGCTCTCGGACTGCGTCGTCAGCGAGCCCGAGTCGAGCCCGTTCAGGACGCCGTCGATGAGCGAACCCAGCTCCGACTCGAGCTCGGCCGTGGTGATGCGACCGCGCGAGGTGGCGCCGACGGCACCGACCCACCGGGTGAGAATGGCGTCGCGGTGCTCGCGCAGGGCAGCAGCGATCACGCGGACGTCCGCTTCGGTCATGTGTGTGGCCCTCCCGGGTCAGACGATCTCGTCGAAAGTGTCGGTGAGCCCGACGATGCCGAGCACGCGCATGACGTTGCTCGGGCCCGGCCGCAGTCGCACCGTACCGACCCCGGCCTCGGTGGCGGCGTTGCGCAGCGCGACCAGCGCGCCGACCCCGGCGGAGTCGAGGAAGGTGGTGTCGGCGAGGTCGATGACGATCTCGCTCGGCGCCGAGGCGAGCAGGCGGTCGGCGTAGGTGAGCAGCTGGGGGGCGACGCTGACGTCGATCTCGCCGGTCAGGACGAGACTGGCCAGGGTCCCTTCGTTGACGATCTGGACATCGGCGGCGGCTGCCAACGGAAACCTTCTTCTCACTCGACCGGGCGGTCTGTTGTGCCCGAATGGATGCTATCGGCGCTCCGATCGGTGGCGGAGGCCGCCGGACGAACCGGCTCTTTATATGTATCGCCCCGGGGCTTTCGGGCGTTACGCCCCACACCGTCCGTGAGTGTGGCCCGGGTATTGGGTAGGAGCCAGCCGTCCATGAAACGACCGAATTCGAGCCCGTTTTGACCCAAGAATACCTGGCCAGCTACCCCGCTGACCCGGCGAACGTCGCCAAGATGCGCGCCTGGGTGCGCGGGGTCCTCGCCGACGCCCTGGGGGTGGGCCGCAGCTCGGTCGTCGCCGACGACGTGCAGCTGGTGGTCAGCGAGCTGGTCACCAACTCCCTGGACGCGGGCTCCAGCAGCCTCGACGTGACGATCGCGGTCGACGACACCCACGTGCGGGTGGGTCTGACCGACGACGCCCCGGGTGAGCCGACCCCGAAGCAGGCCGAGCCCAGTGATGCGCACGGCCGGGGGCTCGCCATCGTGGCCGCGCTGGCCGCGGACTGGGGCGTGCGCCGCGGGGCCCGCGGCAAGGAAGTGTGGGCGACGCTCGCGCTCCCGTGAGGCGTCAGACGACGCGGCGGGTGCGGTCGTCGACGCGTTCGGTGAGGCCCAGCGCGTCCAGGTGCGCGAGCAGGGGTAGCGCCACCCGCCGGCTCGTCGCCCAGGCCTGACGGGCCTCGCTGACCGTGAACGGTTGCGGCAGCGCGCGCAGCGCCGCCACGGCGCGGGCCGGGGCCGACGGCAGCAGCACCAGCTCCGGAGTGATGCGCAGCAACCGGCCGGCCCGTTCGGCCGCGGCGAGCTCGCGGGTGCCGAGGCGCAGCTCGGCGAGTTCCGGGGCGTCGGGGGCGGCGAACGGAGCCCCGGCCAGCCGGGCTTCCAGCCGCTGCACGGACGCCTCGGCCGCCCCGAGACCGCGGCGCTGGTCGGCCGCGCTCACCCGCCCCTCGCGCCGGACGGCTCCGATCGCGGTGGCGATCGGGCCGGCCAGGGTGGGATCGGGCAACCGCAGCTCGCGGGCGAGCGCGGCCACCGGCATCGCCGGTTCGAGCGGGTTGGCGACGGCCCAGCCGGCCAGCGCGGTCGGGGCGGCGTCGAGCCAGGCCTGCCAGCGATCCGGGTCGACCAGCCAGTCGCCGAACGCGCGGGCGTCCGCAGCGGGATCGAGCGGCACCCCGAGCGCGACGAGGTGACGCCGGCGGACGGCCCCGCGGCGGGCGATCTCGACGGCGGGGTCGGGACGGCCGGTGGCGCCGGCCAGCTCCTCGGCGCGGCGCGCGGCCGCGCCCCGCCGGCGCAGGGCCGGCGGGTCGGCGTCGAGCACGAGCACGCCGGCCGCGACCGACTGGCGACCGGGGTCGCGCAACACCGCCCGGTCACCGGCCTGCAGCGGCAGGGCCTGGTCGAGGGTGACGCGGACGCGGTCGTCGCCGAGCGGGCGCAGCCGGGCCGCGACGCCGGCCGTCCCCACGTGCAGGACGAGTTCCGCGGGCAGGTCACCGGCCGTGACCCGCGCGTCGATCACGGCGGTGCGGTGCCAGGCGTCGGGCGTGGTCAGCACGTCGCCGCGGGCGACGTCGTCGCGGGCGACGCCCCTCAGGTTCAACGCGACGCGAGCGACGGCGGCGACCTCGTCGACGCCGCGTCCGAGGCTCTGCACCGAGCGGACGGTGACCCGCCCGCCGCGCAGCTCCAGGCTGTCGCCCGCGCGGATGCGGCCCGCGCTCAGCGTGCCGGTGACCACCGTGCCGCTGCCCCTGATCGTGAAGGCGCGGTCGACCCAGAGGCGCACCCGCGCGGCCGGATCGGCGGCGGGCAGCCGGCGGAGGAGCCGGTCGAGGGCGGCCCGCAGATCGTCGAGCCCGGCACCGGTGCGGCCCGACACCTCGACGGCATCGACGTCGGCGAGCCCGGCCGCGTCCAGCCGTTCCAGCGCCTCGGCGCGCGCCGGGGCCGGGTCGGCGAGATCGCTGCGGGTGACGGCGAGGACGGCGTGGCGCACGTCGAGCGCGCGGAGGGCGGCGAGGTGCTCGCCCGACTGCCGCGACCAGCCCTCGTCGGCCGCGACGACGAACAGCACGGCCGGCACGGGCCCCAGGCCCGAGAGCAGGTTCGCGATGAAGCGCTGGTGGCCCGGGACGTCGACGAAGGCGAGGTCGGCCCCGCCCGGCAGGGTCGTCCAGGCGAAGCCGAGGTCGATGGTCATGCCGCGCCGGCGCTCCTCGGCGAAGCGATCGGGCTCCATGCCGGTGAGGGCGCGCACCAGCGTCGACTTGCCGTGGTCGACGTGGCCG
This sequence comes from Jatrophihabitans sp., assembly GCF_036000465.1. GTDB lineage: Bacteria > Actinomycetota > Actinomycetes > Mycobacteriales > Jatrophihabitantaceae > Jatrophihabitans. Next base: position 10,652 of record NZ_DASYFV010000016.1, read on the forward strand.
GCGGTGGCGACGACGAACACCGATCAGGCCCCGGCGGCGGTGAGCACGGCGGCGAGCAGCGTTTCGTCGCTCGCCGCGGGGACGCAGCGCAGATCGAGCAGGCACGCCCCGTGCTCGACCCGGCCCACCACCGGCGGGTCGCCGGCGCGCAGCCGTTCGGCGAACCCGGTCGGGATGGCGAGGGCCCAGCCCGGCAGGGTCAGACCGGGCGCGCCGCCGCCGCCGACCGTGCCGTCGGAAGCGACGACGTCGACCTCGAGGTGCGGGCCGAGCTTCTCGGCGAGCGTCTCGCACCGCCGGCGCAGGAGCTCGGGATCGGCGTGCAGGTAGTCGCTCGTCGGGGTCGGCGGGCCGTCGAGGGTGGCCTCGAGCGCGGCGATCGTGAGCTTGTCGATGCGCAGCGCGCGGGCGAGCGGGTGGCGGCGCAGCCGCTCGACCGTGGCGGCGTCGCCGAGCACGAGTCCGCCCTGCGGGCCGCCGAGCAGCTTGTCGGCGCTGCAGGTGACCAGCGTGGCGCCGGAGCGCAACGTGGTGGCGGCGTCGGGCTCGTCGGGCAGCAGCGGGTCGGGGGAGAGCAGGCCGCTGCCGATGTCGGCGACGAGCGGCACGCCGAGGCCGCCCAGCTCGGTGATCGGCACGGCCCGGGTGAAGCCCTCGACCCGGAAGTTGCTCGGATGCACCTTCAGCACGCAGCCGGTCTGCGGGCCGATCGCGTCGACGTAGTCGGCCCGGGTCGCCCGGTTCGTCGTCCCGACCTCGCGCAGGCGCGCACCGGTCGACTCGATGAGGTCGGGGAGCCGGAACCCGTCACCGATCTCGACCATCTCGCCGCGGCTGATCACGACCTCGCGGCCGGCGGCGAGCGCGGTCGTGGCGAGGACGAGGGCGGCGGCGCCGTTGTTCACGACGATGGCGTCGCCGGCGCCGGGGGCGGCGCGACGGAGGGCCTCGAGGGTGCTGCGCCCCCGCCGCGCCCGGCTGCCCGAGCCCAGATCGAACTCGACGTCGACGTATCCGGCGGCGGCGATGATCGCCTCGACGGCGGCGGGGGAGAGGGGTGCCCGGCCGAGGTTGGTGTGCAGCACGACGCCGGTGGCGTTGAGGGTCGGGCGCAGCGCGGTGGCCCGGGGCGGCAGGTCGGCGAGCACGGCATCGACGGCCGCGCCCGGGTCGAGCTCACCGCGGCGGACGCGGTCGAGGGCACCGCTCACCGAACGCTTCACCCGGGCTCGCCCGAGCCGGTCGAGGAGGGGCTGCAACCGTGCATCGGCGAGCACGCTGTCGACGCGCGGCACATCGCGCCGCCGGTCCGGTGTCGCCATGCCACCCCTCGTTCGGTTCGCTCGTGGCGGAGACGGACGGGAATCGAACCCGCCAAGCCGAGATCCTCGGCTTCACCGGTTTTGAAGACCGGGAGGGCCACCAGGCACCTGTACGCCTCCACCCTGCACGCTAGTACCCGGCCGGTTACCGTCGGAGCATGACCGGGTTCCGACTGACTCAGTACGCCCACGGCGGCGGCTGCTCGTGCAAGATCCCGCCGGGCGAGCTCGAGGACATCGTCCGCGGGTTGACGGGCTACACGTCCCCGGAGCTCGTGGTGGGCCTCGACGACGGCGACGACGCGTCCGTCGTGGCCATCGACGACACGACGGCGGTGGTGTGCACGGCCGACTTCTTCACCCCGGTCGTCGACGACCCCTACGACTTCGGACGGGTCGCGGCCGCCAACGCGCTGTCGGACATCTACGCGATGGGCGGCCGCCCGCTGGTCGCGGTGAACCTCGTCGGCTGGCCCCGCGACGTGCTGCCGACCGAGGTCCTGCGCGAGGTGCTGCGCGGCGGCCTCGACGTCGCGCGCACGGCGCAGTGCCACGTCGGCGGCGGCCACTCGATCGACGACCCGGAGCCGAAGTACGGCATGGCGGTGACCGGGGTGGCGAACCCGCATCGCCTCCTGCGCAACGATTCGGCGCGGGCCGGCCGCCCGATCTCGCTCAGCAAACCGCTCGGCGTGGGGATGCTGAACAACCGGCACAAGGCGACCGGTGAGGTCTTCCCGCAAGCGATCGCCTCGATGGTCGCGCTGAACCGGCAGGCCGGCCGCGACGCGCTCGACGCCGGCATCACCGCCGCTACCGACGTCACCGGCTTCGGCCTGCTCGGGCACCTCTACAAGATGGTGCGCGCCTCGGGCGTGAGTGCCGTGATCGACGCCGCGGCCGTGCCCTACCTCGACGGCGCGCGCGAGGCGCTGCGCGACGGGTACGTCAGCGGTGGCACCAAGTCGAACCTCGACTGGGTCCGGTCCGGGCTGCGGGCCTCCGTCGACGAGGACGAGTTGCTCCTGCTCGCCGACGCCCAGACCAGCGGGGGACTGCTCGTCGTCGGCGAGATCCCCGGCGCCCCGGTGATCGGCGAGATCGTGCCGCGCGGGGAGCACCTCATCTCGGTGCGCTGACCGGTCGCGTTACGCCCCTTTCGCCCGGCCCGCCCCCGGCAAACCCCGACACAACACGTAGACCATTTCTTTCCGTCGTCCGAGGGGCAATCAGTCACGGAATGCCTTACGGGGCAGGGGTTTGCGCCTCATGCGGCTCAAGGCCGACTTGGCCCGGTCGATGGGCACCGCGGGCCGACAATCCCGTTCCGCCCGGTCGACGTTGGAGGGGTCATGGTCCGCTGCGCCACGCGCCGCACGATCGGTCTGGCCATCGCCGGAGCGATCATCGCCGCGACGGTCGGCGGGGCGGGCGCCGGTGCCGATGCCCTCAGCACCTCGACCGCGTCGGCCCGCTTCCTCGGCGGCTCGCTGCTGCTCAACAGCACCGCGCTCGACTCCGTCCCGGTGCTCGGGGGCGTCTCCGCGAGCAACAGCGGCGGCGCGACCCAGACCTCGACGTCGAGCCCCGATGTGTCGTCGCTGACCGGTTCGACCGCGACCATCCCCGGCGGCAGCGGGCTCACCTTCGGACAGTTCGCGCAGCTCGGCGCCGTCAACCAGTACGCCGCGGCGGCCGACCTCGGCGTCTCGCGGGCCGGTGCGGGGGCGATCAGCAACGCGGGCGTCGTCGACCTGAACGGCAGCGGCGGCTTCCCGGCCGACGCGAGCCTCGACGTGGCCGGCCTGCTCGGTCCGGTGGCGTCCGGCGTGCTGAGCACGGCCCGCCTCCGGCTCGACGCGATCACCGCCGTGGTCGCGGCCGACGCCGCCCTCGCCGGCGCGCCGGCCACCACCTGCACGAACATCTCGGCCCCGGTGCACTGCCGCGACTACACCATCGCCGGCGCGCGCCTCGACCTCAACTCGCCGCTCGTGGCCACCCTGATCGGCGATCTGAACACCGCGCTGGGCGCCGCCTCGACCACGATCAACGGCCTCACCGCGTCGCTGGTCACGAGCGTGATCTCCGGCGTGAACAGCGTCATGAGCACGCTCACCGGGCTCGTCCCGGGGGTCGGCGTCGTCTCGAACACGCTCTCGGCCTCGGTGACGGCCGACCTGCAGGCAGCGCTGGCGAGCGTGCTGAGCCAGACCCTCACCGACGGGATCGTCTCGATCGACCTCGGCACCGGGCAGGTGACGGCCGACCTCGCCGCCCTGAGCGGCAGCCTCAACGGCCTGCCGCCGAACACGCCGGTGCTCGGCGCGTCGATGATCACCGCCCTCGTCAGCCGCATCACCGCGTTGCTGACCGGACTGCAGTCGCAGATCTCGACCGCGGTGACATCGGCGCTCGGTGCCGTCACCGCCACGCTGTCGGGTGGCATCTGTCTGCTGCAGGTTGCGGCGGTCTGCACCGCCGGGCTCGACGTGGCCTACAACGGCACCCTGGCCGCCCTCGCGAGCGGCTCGGCCGCGCTCACCGTGACCGGCGCCGGTCTGCTCGCCCCGCTGCTCGTCGGCCCGGCCCTGACCACCGTCGTCCACGCGGTGCAGGGCGCACTCGCCGCCGTCGCGTCACCGGCCCTCACCACCGCGGTGACCGGCGTGGCCGGCGCGGCCTCGACCGGCGTGACGACCTTGCTCGCCGCGCTGTCGCCCGTGCTCACCGCGATCCCGGGCGTGCTGGCCTTCACCGTCAACGTGCAGGAGACGGGCAGCTCACCCGGCTCCTACCGCGAGGTGGCGATGCGGGTGGGCGTCGGCTCCGGGTCGGTGGCCACGCTCGACCTCGCCCGCGTCCAGGCCGGGGCGAACACGCTCGGTGCGATCCCGACCCTCACCGCGATCACCGCCGGCCACGGCCCGCTCGTCGGCGGCAACACCGTCACCGTGCACGGCACCGACTTCATCGCCGGCACCGTCGTGCTGTTCCACAACACGAGCCGAACGCCGGCGTGGATCGACCCATCGGGAACCGCGCTGACGTTCTCCGTACCTCCGGGTACGGTGTCAGGTCCGGTGAGCGTCGCGGTGTCCAACTCCGACGGCACGAGCAACGCCTCGAGCTACACCTACGACCCGCCCACGCTGACGGCGACCGGGCCGGTGCACCCAGGCGACCGCGCGCCGGTCAGCAGCGACGGCTGGCCCGCCGACACGAACGTGACCGTCCGGCTGCGCACGGCGGCCGGGGCCGCGATCGGCGCGCCGATGACCGTCCGCACGACCTACGGCGGCGCGTTCCCCGCGAACACGACGATCCTGGTCCCGAGCGGGGCGAGCGCGGGCGCCCACTCGGTGCTCGGCACCGACGCCGCCGGCGACCACGCCCAGCACGCGCTGCTCGTCACCGTCCTGGTGACGGGCTCCACGCCGCCGGCCACGACGCCGGCGCCGAGCTCGCTCGTACCGTCGGACGTGCCGAAGACCTCGGCCCCGGGCGGGCCGTCATCGCTGCCGACCACCGGGCTCGACGCCCGCGACCCGCTGCTGCTCGCCGCCGTGCTGCTGCAGCTGGGCGTCACCGCGATGTACGCGAGCACCCTGCAGCACCGGCGCCGCCGACACTGACCTCGATCACGACCGACGGTCGGCGCGCTCGCGTTGGGGCACGACCGTGTACTTCGGGTCGTGGGCCGATGCCTGACCCGCTTCGAAGATTGCGAAGCGGGTGCAGGCCGACCCGGCGACGAGCGCGGCCCCGGCCGCCCCGGCGGCGATCCGGCTGCGGCGGCCGAGCAGCGCGCCGACGACGGCCCCGCCCGCGGTGAGCGCGTGGCTGGCCCGCATCAGCCGGCCGGCCTTCCCCGCGTCCAACGTCTCGGCGGCGAGGCCCATCGACTCGCGCATGCGGTGCTCGGCCGCGAGTTCGAGCGCGGCCCCGGCCACGGCGAGCCGGCGGGCCGGCCCGGCCTGATCGACCGGTGCGCCCAGCATCCCGAACCCGCCGGCGGCACCCGCGGCCGAGCCCACGAAGAGGAACGGCAGCTCGCGGTGCGCCTCGTGCCAGGCGGGCGTCGCGGTGTCGGCGAGCAGGACGGCGGTGTACGAGGCGACGGCCGGGGCGAACGCGGCGGCGGCGACCCCGGCCGGTCGCCCGGCGAGCCCGAGCAGGCGTTTGACGAAACCGAGCCGGGCCGGCACGAGGCCGGTCAACTCGGCCGCACCGGCCAGCCCGGCCGCCGGGCCGTAGGCGGTGAGGATCCAGGTGCCGACCGACATCGGTGAGGTCGGCTTGGCCACGCGCAGCATGTTGACGAAGCGTTCGGGCCGGCCGAGGTCGTGCACCAGCGCGGCGAAGCTGACGGTGATGCCGACCAGCGCGCCGAGCCGCCCGGTGCGGCGCAGCGCCGGCCGGTCGGTGGCGTCGGCCCCGGCGGCGAGCAGCGACGACCCGGCTGCGAGACCGCCGAGGAAGAGGTACGCCGGGATGTCGGCCTCCCACGGCGACGCCTTGACCACCGGGCGTCCGTAGTAGGAGGTGAACTCGACGTCGGGGACGACCGGGTCGCCGTCGCGCCCGCCCTTGCGCCGCCGCTTCCCACGACGGAGGTCCGGCGCGGTCACCGCTTCCGTCCGAGGAACGAGCCGACGGCGCCGGCGAGCAACGTGACCGCGGCCAGGCCGGCGTGCTTCCACATCGCCGGCAGGTCGCGGGTGGTCACGACAGGGTCGGGCGGCAGGCCGTACACCTCGGGCTCGTCGAGCAGGAGGAACATCGCCCCGGCGCCACCCACGCCGTCGTCGGGGTTCTCGCCGTAGAGCCGGGCGTCGGTGACCCCCTGCTCGTGCAGCGTCGCCATCCGCGCGGCGGCGCGCTCGCGCAGCTCGTCGACGTCGCCGAACTGGATCGACTCGGTCGGGCACGCCTGGGCGCAGGCGGGGGTGAGGCCGTCGCCGATGCGGTCGTAGCAGAGCGTGCACTTCTGCGCGATGCCCGCGTTCTTCACCGCGTGCTTGTCGCCGATGCGCCGGTCGATGACGCCGAACGGGCAGGCCGGCACGCAGTAGCCGCAGCCGTTGCATATGTCGTCCTGCACCACGACGGTGCCGAACTCGGTGCGGAACAGCGAGCCGGTGGGGCAGACGTCGAGGCAGGCGGCGTGGGTGCAGTGCTTGCAGACGTCGGAGGACATCAGCCAGCGGAAGTCGGTGCGGGTCGAGGGGTCGAGGCCGGCCCCGGGCAGTTCGGTCGAGGGCATCCCGAGCGAGACCTTGGTGGTGTCGGTGCCGAGCGCGCTGCGGTCACCCGACAGCGCGTCGTCGGCGGCGGCGTTCAGGGCGTCGCTCGCCGGTGGCCCGACCGGCAGCCCGGCCCGGCCGGCGTCCTGCTTCCCGAAGTTGCGCGGCTGCTCGATGAAAGCGACGTGCCGCCACGTCGACGCGCCGAGTGCGCCGGTGTTGTCGTAGGACGAGCCGAGCAGGTTGAAGCCGTCATCGGGGACGCCGTTCCACTCCTTGCACGCCACCTCGCAGGCCTTGCAGCCGATACAGACCGAGGTGTCGGTGAAGAAGCCCTTGCGCGGCGGGGGCGACTCCCAGCCCGCGTCGCCGGCCGGGTCGGTCATCGGACTGCCCTCGCTTCGCTCGGTGCGGCCACCGAAGGACTTCTGTGCCCGTTGTTCGCTCCGCAAGCGTCGCTCACGAGTTCTCCAAGGGGGTGCGTTGCGTGTTGCCGGTCTCGATCGTGCTGCCCGCGCGGCGCCGGTACTCCTCGACGTAGCGCAGCAGGGCCGGGCCGGTCGGGCGGCGGCCGGGCCGGATGTCGCACGACGCGACCTTCGACTCCTGGATGTGCACGTTGGGGTCGAGGGTGACACCGAACAGGTCGTTGGCCGAGTCGCCCGTGACCAGCGCGTTGCTGCCGACGCCCCAGTGGTAGGGCAGGCCGACCTGGTGGATCACTCGGCCGCCGACCCGCAGCGGCACCATGCGGTCGGTGACCAGCACCCGGGCCTCGATCGCCGTGCGCGCGGTGACGATCGTGGCCCAGCCCAGGTGCTCCAGGCCGCGCTCGCGGGCGAGCTCCGGGGAGATCTCGCAGAAGAACTCGGGCTGCAACTCCGACAGATAGGGCAGCCAGCGGCTCATGCCGCCCGCGGTGTGGTGCTCGGTCAACCGGTAGGTCGTGAACACGTACGGGAAGACGGACGAGTGCGCCTCCGGCGGCGAGGGGTTCTGCAGGTTGTCCTGACGCGGGTAGACCTGGCGCGCCGGGTTGGCCTGCTGCCGGTAGAAGGCGTTGCGCACCGGCGACTCGCTCGGCTCGTAGTGCGCCGGCATGGGGCCGTCGAGCAACCCGGTCGGTACGTAGAGCCAGCCCTTGCCGTCGGCCTGCATCACGAACGGGTCGTCGCCCGAGATCCCGGCGACGCCGCCGGTGCCGCGCTCCGGGCGGTAGCCGGGCGGCTTGGTGCCCTCGAAGTCGGGGACGTCGTGGCCCGTCCACTTCTTCGCCTCGTCGTCCCACCAGACGTAGGCCTTGCGCTCGCTCCACGGCTTGCCGTCGGGGTCGGCCGAGGCGCGGTTGTAGAGGATGCGTCGGTTGGCCGGCCAGGCCCAGCCCCAGTCGGGTGCGACCCAGGACTGGTCCTGACCGGGCTCGCGGCGGTCGGCCTGGTTGACGTTGTCGGCGAAGACGCCCGTATAGATCCAACAGCCGCCGTCGGTCGAGCCGTCGTCGGCCATCTCGAGGTAGGTGCCGAGCAGTTGGCCGGCCTTGTCGCCGCGCAGGTGTCGCCCGTTGATCTCGCGCAGCACCGCCTCGGCCGACGGCTCGCCCTGCGCGTCGACCTCGTAGTCCCAGGTGAGGTCGAGCAGCGGACGGTCGCGCTCCTCGGTCGACCCGGCCAGCCGCTCGCGCAGCTTGAGGCCGAGCTGGACGAAGAACTGCAGCTCGCTGCGGCAGTCGCCCGGCGGCTCGATCGCCTTGCGATGCCACTGCAGCATGCGCTGGGTCTGGGTGAAGGAGCCTTCCTTCTCGACGTGGGAAGCGGCCGGGAAGAAGAACACCTCGGTGGCGATGTCGGTGGTCGTGAGCTCGCCGGTGGCGATCTCCGGGCCGTCCTTCCAGAACGTCGCCGACTCGATCAGGTTGAGGTCACGCACCACCAGCCACTTGAGGTGCGACATGCCGAGACGCTGCATCTTGCCGTGCGCCGAGCCCACGGCCGGGTTCTGGCCGAGCAGGAAGTAGCCCTCGACCTCGTCGTCCAGCATCTTCATGACGGTCTGGTACGTGCCGTGATCGCCGGTCAGCCTCGGAAGGTAGTCGAAGCAGTAGTCGTTCTCGGCCGTCGCGGCGTCGCCCCAGTAGGACTTCAGCAGGCTGACGGTGAACTTGCGGGCCTCGGCCCAGAACCCCTTCTGGGCCTTGCTGGTGATCGTGTCGACGTAGTCGTCGAGGGTGTCGTGCTCGCCGACCTTGGGCATCGGCAGGTAGCCGGGCAGCAGGTTGAACAGCGTGGGGATGTCGGTCGAGCCCTGGATGCTGGCGTGCCCGCGCAGGGCCATGATGCCGCCGCCGGGGCGACCCATGTTGCCGAGCAGCAGCTGGATGATCGCCGAGCCGCGGATGTACTGCGCGCCGACGGTGTGGTGCGTCCAGCCCACCGAGTAGACCCACGCGGTCGTGCGCTCGCGGCCGCTGTTGGCGGTGACCGCTTCGCACACCGCCTGGAACTGCTCGACCGGCACACCGCAGACCTCGGCCACCATCTCCGGCGTGTAGCGGGCGTAGTGCTTCTTCAGCACCTGGAACACGCAGCGCGGGTCCTGCAGCGTCTCGTCCCGCTCGACCTCGGCGTGGTGCAACGAGGCGCCGTGCCCACCGACCTCGTAGGCGGCCCCGCGCTCGGTGCGGGACTTCTCGCCCTCGCCCTGCGACTCGGAGCCGGGCTTCTCGCGTTGGCCCGCGGCCGAGGGCTCGGTGACGCCCTCGTACTGCCAGGACGACGTGTCGTAGGTGCCGGTCTCGGGGTCGTAGCCGGAGAAGACGCCGTCGAGGTCGTCGACGTCGACGAAGTCGTCCCGCAGGATCGTCGCGGCGTTCGTGTAGGCGACGACGTAGTCGTGGAAGTACTTCTCGTTGCCGAGGATGTAGTTCACGATCCCGCCGAGGAAAGCGATGTCGCTGCCGGCCCGCAGTGGCACGTGCTGGTCAGCGACCGCCGAGGTGCGGGTGAAGCGCGGGTCGATGTGGATGACCTTCGCGCCGCGCCGCTTCGCCTCCATAACCCACTGGAACCCGACAGGGTGGCACTCGGCCATGTTCGAGCCCTGGATGACGATACAGTCGGAATTGGCGAGGTCCTGCAGGAACGTCGTGGCGCCGCCACGACCGAACGAGGTCCCCAGACCGGGGACGGTGGCGCTGTGTCAAATACGCGCCTGGTTCTCGATCTGGATCGCGCCCATCGCCGTGAACAGCTTCTTGATCAGGTAGTTCTCTTCGTTGTCGAGCGTGGCGCCGCCCAGCCCGGCGATGCCGAGGGTGCGGCGCACGATCCGGCCCTGGTCGTCGCGGTCCTGCCAGGTGCGGGCCCGGGTGTCGAGGATGCGCTCGACGATCATGTCCGTCGCGGTCTCGAGGTCGAGGCTCTCCCACTCGGTGGCGTAGGGGCGCCGGTAGAGCATCGCGGTCTGGCGGCCGGGGCTGTTGACCAGCTGCTCGCTCGCCGATCCCTTGGGGCACAGCCGACCGCGCGAGACGGGGGAGTCGGGGTCGCCCTCGATCTGGACGACCTTCTCGTCCTTGACGAACACGCGCTGGCCGCAGCCGACGGCGCAGTAGGGGCAGACGCTCTGGACGACGCGGTCGGCCGTCCTGGTCCGGGGGGTGAGCGAAGCCGTGTGCGCGGACTGCACCGCGGGGCCGCGTCCCATGGGATCGCCGCCGGTCAGCTGCCGCACCACCGGCCAGCCCAGGAACTTCTTGCCCAGATCCACGGCCACCTCCTGGACTCGACAATAACCACAATCCGGCCTGCGGCGTCGACGGGATCCTGCCCGGCATGCGGCGGCGCTAACCGCGGACGATCGTTTGTGCCCGGAGGCGGTCGGGTAGGAGCGCCGCATGGTCTCCTCCCGCATCCTCGAACGCCTCGTCCAGCGCGTCGAATCCGCGACCGCCCTCGACCGGCCCGCCGACGCTGCCGTCGGTCTGGCCGGCAAGGTGATCAAGCCCGGCGTCGTCGAGGACGCCCTCAGCGGCACCCCGCTGGGGCATCCGGCGCATCCGGTGCTCGTCACCCTGCCCATCGGCGCCTGGACGACCGGTCTGATGCTGGACGCGACCGGCGCCGACGACCGCGCCGCTTCCGCTGCGGTCGGTCTCGGCATCCTCACCGCGCTGCCGACCGCCCTCACCGGGGTCAGTGACTGGACCACGACGACCGGCGCCGAGCGTCGCGTGGGGCTCGTCCACGCGCTCAGCGTCGACCTCGCCCTCGGGTTGCAGACGGCCAGTTGGTTCGCCCGCCGCCGCGGGAAGCGCGGCCGGGGCGTCGCGCTCTCGGCCACGGCGATGGCGCTCACCGCGGTGGGGGGATGGCTCGGCGGCCACCTGGCCTACGCGATGGGCGTCGGCGTCGACACCACCGCCTTCCAGCAGCTGCCCGGCGAATGGCTCGACGTCGCGGCCGAGGCCGACGTCCCGGCCGACACCGCGCTGGAGGTGGACGCCGACGGGGTGCCGGTGCTGCTCGCCCGGGTCGAGGGCGAGGTCGTCGCCCTCGCCGACCGCTGCACACACCGCGGTGCGCCGCTGCACGAGGGCGTGGTGGAGAACGGCTGCGTCACCTGTCCGTGGCACGACAGCGTGTTCGCCCTGCGCGACGGCGCCGTCGTGTCCGGCCCGGCCACGCGACCGCAGCCCGCGCTCGAGGTCGCGCTCGAGGCGGGACGCGTGCGGGTCCGCCGTTCGGAGGTGCGCACGCTGCGCACCAATCCGACCGGCCGCTGACGCGCGCGCCCGGGCCACACGACGCGACTACGCCGGCGATGACATCATGTCGCCGTGTCGCGCAGCGCCTGGGAACCCGAGTCGCCCCGTTCGGGCTTCTCCGCGCCCGACGACGACGTCGCGCACCGGCTGCACCAGCTCGCCGAGGTGACGACCGAGCTCGGCTGGGCCGAGACCCTGGCCGAGGTCGCCGAGGCCGCGGTCGGTCACTTCGCCGAGGCGATCCGGGCCGCGGTGGCCACCTTGATGGTGCGCAGCGGCGACCGGCTGGAGATGATCGCCGGCCACGGCCTGCAGCGCGGCATCACCGAGATGTGGGGCTCGTTCGGCATCGAGCACGCGAACCCGGCCAGCGAGGCCGCGCGCGAGGGCCGGGTGATCCTGCTCGACGACGTCGCCGAGATCGAGCGCCGGTACCCGTCGCTGCGGGGTCAGATGCCGCAGGGGCGCTCGCTGGTCAACCTGCCGCTGGGCGCCGGGCCGCACAACGTCGGTGCCATCGGCCTGACCTTCGAGGACGGCTGGCTCCCCGGGCGCCGCGAGCTGGCATTCCTCACCACCTTCGCCGAGGCCTGCGGTCAGGCGATCCGGCGCATCCGGGCCACCGCCGAGGCGACCCAGCAAGCCCGGCAGCTGGCCTTCCTGGCCGACGCGTCGGCCGAGCTGGCGAGCAGCCTCGACCCCACCGAGACCCTCGGCCGCATCGCCCGCCTCGCCGTGCCCGACCTGGCCGAGTGGTGCGCGGTGCAGGTCGTGCGCGACGGCGCGCTCACCACCGTCGCGGTCGCGCACGCCGACCCGGCCAAGGTCGAGTGGGCCTGGGAGCTCGAGCGGCGCTACCCGGGCGATCCCGACGCCCCGGCGGGCGCGCACAATGTGTTCCGCACCGGTCGCAGCGAGCTGTACGCAGACATTCCCGACGAGATGCTCGTGGCCGGTGCGCGCGACGAGGAACACCTGCGGCTCTCGCGCGAGCTGCACCTGCGCAGCGCGGTGATCGTGCCGCTGGCGGCCCGCGGCCGGATCCTGGGCGTGATCACCCTGATCCGCGGCGAGGCCGGAGAGCGGTTCGGGCCGGCCGATCTCGCGCTGGCCGAGGATCTGGCCCGGCGGGCCGCGGTGTCGATGGACAACGCCCAGCTGCACAACGCGGCGCAGGACGTCGCCGTCCAGCTCGGCCGGGCGGTGCTGCCCGAGAGCCTCGACGACGTGCCGGGCTGGCAGATCGCGGTCCACTACCGCCCGGGCGGGCAGGCCGAGGTCGGTGGCGACTTCTACGACGCGGTGCCCACGCCCGAGGGCGGGCTGGCCTTCTTCGTGGGCGACGTGATGGGCCACGGCCTCGTCGCGGCCGCCGCGATGGCCCAGATGCGGGCGGCGCTGCGGGCCTACCTCAGCATCGATCCGGAGCCGTCGCAGGTGATGACGAGGATGGATGCGATGTTCGCCAACCTCGGCATCGCCCGGCTCGTCTCGCTGCTGTACGGCGTCATCGGTCCGGACGGGCGGGTGCGGCTCGTGAATGCCGGGCACCACCGTCCGCTCGTCGTGGGCATCGACGGCAGTACCCGGTGGATCACGAGCGTGCCGCAGCGCCCGCTCGGGGTCGGCGGCGACGATCGTGTCGTCACCGAGTGCCGGGTGGCGGCCGACGACGTCGTGCTGCTGTTCACCGACGGCCTGGTCGAGCGGCGCGACGAGTCGATCGACACCGGGCTGGCCCGCCTCGCCGAGGCGGCGTCGGGTCTGGCCCGGTCGCCGGGTCCGGGCGCGCTCGACCGCCTGGTCACGCAGGTGGGGCTCGACGGCGGCGAGGACGACGTCACCGCATTGACGCTGCGGCGTGCGCCGGGCTGAGGCCACGGCGGCTCGGCGGCGTTCAGCCAGGTGTGCCAGAGTTACGGCGTGGCCGACTTCTGCGTGACGAGCGAGCGGGACGCGGACACCGCGGTTCTCGCGCTCGAGGGTGAACTCGACTTCGCCACGCTCGCGCAGCTGCGTGCCGCCGCCGACGTCGCACTGGACGACCGCACCGTGAGTGTCATCGTGCTCGACCTGCGCGCGCTCCGCTTCCTCGACTCGAGCGGGCTAGGCCTGTGGGTCGAGCTGCACGACCGCGCGGCCCGCTGCGGCAAGAGCCTGCAGCTGCGCGCCGTGCCCGCTGCGACGCAGCGCGTGCTCGAACTCGGTGGTCTGGCGAGCCTGTTCCACCTCGTGTGATTCAGCGGGCGCGGCCGCTCAGCGAGTGTCCGTTCCCGATCCGCCGGGCCGCGGCGTCGAGCAGTTCGATCACCTCGTCCTCGCCGACCGGCGCGAAATCGAGGTAGTGGCGCCCGACCGCGACGAAGCGCTGCGGGATCGACACGCACACGACGGCGTCGGCCTCGGTGAGCTCGCGGACGGTGAGGGCCGGCGCCACCGGCACCGCGACATCGACGCGGGCCGCGCGCAGGAGCCGGACGGCGGCACACGCCACGCGCACGCTCGAGCCCGTCGCCATGCCGTCGTCGACGATCACCGCCACCCGGCCGGCGAGGGGGACGGACCGGCGGCCGTGCCGCAACCGGGCGGCGCGGGCGTCGAGCACCGCGCGCTCGCGCCGCTCGATCCGTCCCAGCTCGGCGTCGTCGATGCCCATGCGTTCGGTGAGCTCGGTGTCGACCAGTCGCAATCCGCCCTCGGCGATCGCCCCCATCGCCAGCTCGGGCTGCGTCGGCAACCCCAGCTTGCGTACGACGACGACGTCGAGCGGCGCGTCGAGGGCCTCCGCCACGGCGGCGGCCACCGGCACCCCGCCGCAGGGCAGCCCGAGCACGACGACATCGCGACCGCGCAGGGCATCGAGCTCGCGCGCGAGCCGGTGTCCGGCGTCGAGCCGATCTGCGAACACGGGTACCTCCTCGGTGGCGGCTGCATCACGATCGGCCGACCGCACCCCGAGACGGCACGGCCGGGCAACCACTAGGGTCCGCCCGTGGACCGCCGCCGGCACAGGGACGATCGTCGCGGCGCGCCCGGCGGCGACCCGGGAAGGCACGGGACCGACGGGCCGGGCGTCCGCGCCGCCGGGCGGGTCGGGTCATGACGTTCTGGGCCCGTCCTGGGGGCGGCGGGTCGTCGCGACGGCGCCGCGACGGCTCGGAGATCGTGCGACGGCTGCAGGTGGCGGTGGCGCTGCTGTTCGCCGTCATCGTCGGCGGGTCCGTCGGCTACGTGATCCTCGGCTTCGGCGTGCTGGACGCGGTCTACCAGACCGTCACCACGGTGACGACGGTCGGCTTCCGCGAGGTCCAGCCGCTGTCATCGGTCGGCAAGGTCTTCACGATCGTGCTCGTCCTCGCTGGGGTCGGTACGGCGCTCTACACGTTCGGCGTGGCCCTCGAGGCGATCGTCGAGGGCCATCTCATGCATCACCTGGAGGCACGACGCATGGACCGGGCGATATCGCGCATGCGCGCGCACGTGATCATCTGCGGCTGGGGCCGGGTCGGTCGCGCGTGTGCCGGGCATCTCGCCGGCGCCGGGCAGGGCGTGGTCGTCGTCGACCGCGACCCGGTGCGGCTGGCCGACATCGGCCTCCCCTCCGTGCTCGGCGACATCAGCGACGACGAGGTGCTCCGCAAGGCCGGCGTCATGAACGCGCGGGCGCTGGTGGCCGCGCTCGACACCGATGCCGACAACGTCTACGTCGTGCTCTCGGCCCGGGCCCTGCGGCCCGACCTGGTGATCATCGCGCGGGCCCGCTCGGAGGAGTCGACCGCGAAGCTGCTGCGCGCCGGCGCCGATCGTGTCGTCAACCCGCAGCTCATCGGGGGGCGCCGCATGGCCGCGTTCGCGATGCAGCCGCACGTCGCCGAGTTCCTCGACGTCGTCATGCACGACGAGACGGTCGACTACGACATCGAGCAGGTCGAGATCGCGGCGGCGTCGACGCTGTGCGGACGCACCGTCGGCGAGGCCGCGATCGCCGCTCGCACCGGCGCGGCGATCCTCGCGCTGCGCGCCGGCAGCCGGGCCGACTTCCTGCCCGACCCGCGTCCGGACGTCCGGCTCGACGAGCGCACGATCCTTATCGCCGTCGGCACCCCGGCCCAGCTCGAGTCCCTGCGCGCGCTCGCGCAGGGGTGACCGGCGTGCCGAACCTGCCGTCGCCGCGGATGACGGCCGAACCGCCTGCGGCACGACGCGCCGCGGAACTGCCGCTGCGCGTCCGGTGTCGCGCCGGGCGTCATCGGCGGATCGCGTCGCCGACCTCGGAGACGACGGTGAGGACGAGGATCGCGGTGCCGGCGATGGCGCCCAGGGCGAGCGGCACGAGACCCCGGCGGTCGCCGGCGCGGGTGGCGCGGTGGCCGAAGAGCATGGCGGCGAGGCACGGGGTCAGGGCGACCACGAGTGTGGGCCCGAGCGCGACGACGACGGCCCACGTGGGCGCGTCGGCGTTCTCGGGCTGGTAGCCCAGCACGGCGTACATGATCTCGCCGACCGCGAAGGCGATGAGGAAGAAGACGGGCACGAGGGCGACCGCGGTCCAGGCCCGTCCGAGCCACGGGGTGGCACTGCGGGGCGCGGACGTGGTGGGCGGCAGCCGATGTCCGGTGGTCATGGCGCACCTCGATTCCACCCCCATGGTGCGGCAGGTGCGAGTGGGCGGATCAGGGTCGAACGGCTCGCCGGGTCCTGGAACGCGGACCCCGGTCAGCCGCCGGGCCGACTCACCGGGCGCGCGGGGCGCGCAGCTGCCGCACGAGCGGATCGGGGTGGTAGGGCGGCAGCGCGACCCGGATGCGGGCATCGACGGCGACGACCTCGTCGCCGCGGCAGACAACGGGGTTGAGGTCGAGTTCGGCGATCTGGGGGAGGTCCTCGACCAGCGCGGCGACCCGGATCACGACGTCGCGCACGGCGGTTCGCGAGGCGGCGGGAGCGCCGCGGTAGCCGTCGAGCAGCCGCGACGACCGCAGGCTCGAGATGAGGTCGTCGGCGTCGGCCTCCGAGACCGGAGCCAGGGCGAAGCGCCGGTCCCCGAGCACCTCGGTGAGCACGCCGCCGGCGCCGAGCATGACGAGCGGGCCGAACTGCGCGTCGTGGACGGCGCCGACGATCAGTTCGGTGCCGGGGGCCTGCATCGCCTGCAGCAGCAGGGTTTCCGTCGAGCCGCCGCGGATCACGTTGAGCTCGGCGACGGCCGCGCGGACGGCGGCCTCGTCGGCCAGGCCGAGTCGCACGCCACCGATGTCGCTCTTGTGCAGCCCGGCCTCGCCCAGCTTGAGGGCGACCGGATAGCCGAACTCGGACGCCGCCGCGACGGCGGAATCGGCGTCGGCGACGAGACGCTGCGGGCAGGTGGTGATGCCGTAGTGGTGCAGCAGCCGGTCGACCTGCTCGGGGGTGAGCCAGCCCGCGCCACTGGCGACGGCGACCCGGACGAGCTCGCGCGCGGCGGCGCGATCGACATCGGCCGGGCGGGCCGGGGTCCATTCCGGCCGGGCCCGCAGCCGGGCGTACTCGACGGCGACGCCGAGCGCGCTCGCGGCCGGTTCGGGGAAGGTGAAGAACGGCAGCGACCACGGGCGACCCGGCACCGGGACGGTGACCTCGGGGGCGCCCACCTCGACCGCCACGGTCGTCTTGTCGGCCGTCGCCGCGGCCGCCACCACGGCGTCCCGGATGTCGGCCGCATCGGTGACGGCGATGCCGGTGAACACGCTCAGCACCATGTCGACCGACCGCGACGCGAGCAGGATGCGCAGCACCTGGTCGACGGTCTCCGGCTGGGCCGCCGCGCCGAGGTCGATCGGGTTCTGGGTCGGCAGTCCGGCCGCGCGCAGCGCCGTCGTCGTCTCCTCGTCGAACGGTTCGACGAGGAGCCCGGCGTCGGCGGCCGCGTCGGCGGCGAGGATCTCGGGGCCGCCGGAGTTGCCGACGATCGCGAGCCGTGGCCCGACCGGCAGCGGCTGGTCGGTGAGCACCCGCGCGGCGTCGAGCAGCTGACCCATCGTGCGCAGCCGCAGCACGCCGCTGCCGCGGAACAGGGCGTCGATCGCGACCTCGGGCGAGGCGGCGGCGGCGGTGTGCGAGGCCCCGGCGCGCCGGCCGGCGTCGGTGCGGCCCGACTTCACGGCCAGGATCGGCTTGCGCCGCGAGACCCGGCGCGCGATGCGGGCGAAGCGCCGCGGGTCGCCGATGGATTCGAGGTACATGCCGATGACGCGGGTGCGCGGGTCGTCGTACCAGGACAGCAGCAGGTCGTTGCCGCCGACGTCGGCCTTGTTGCCGATCGACACGAACTGCGAGACCCCGAGGCCGAGCTGGTCGGCCGCGGTGAGCAGCGCGACGCCGAAGGCGCCCGACTGCGCGAGCAGGGCGAGGCGGCCGGGGCGGCGCGACAGCACGGCGAACGTGGCGTCGAGCCGGATGTCGGGATCGGTGTTGAGCAGGCCGATGCAGTTCGGACCGACGAGGCGCAGGCCGTAGCCGCGGGCCACGGCGAGGGCCTCGTTCTGCCGCTCGATGCCGGCCGCCCCGGCCTCGCCGAAGCCGGCTCCCAGGATGACCGCCCCGCGGCACCCGCGTTCGCCCGCGGCGCGCAGCACCGCCGGCACGTGCTCGCCCGGGATGGCGAGGACGACGAGATCGACCGGCTCGGGCAACTCCTCGACCGAGTGGACGCACGGCACGCCGAGCACCGAGCTGTGCTTCGGGTTCACCGCGTACACGGTGCCGGTGAAGCCGGCCTCGAGGATGTTGCGCAGCACCTCGTGACCGACCGAGCCGCTGCGGCGGCCCGCGCCGACGACGGCGACCGTCCGGGGCCGCAGGATCGGGTCGAGGCTCGCGACGTCCGCGGTGCGTTCGCGCTCCTCGATCGCCGCGACGACGCGATCGGCCGGTTCGAGGGAGAACTCGATGTGGGTCGAGCCCTGCTCGCTGGTCCGGCTGATCACCAGGCCGAGGTCGCGCACGACCTCGAGCATCAGGTTGTTCTCCGTCAGCACCTCGCCGACGAAGCGCTGGATGCCGACGGCGCGGGCGGCCGCGACGAGGTGTTCGAGCAGCAGCGTGCCGATGCCGGCGTGCTGTGCGTCGTCGGCGACGAGCAGCGCGAACTCGGCGGCGTGCGGATCGACCCGCTCGAAGACGCCGACGCCGAGCAGCCGCCCGCGGGAGAGCGCGCCGATGGCGTGGTGGTCACGCCCGGGGGCCGCGGCCAGTCGGGGCAGGTAGTTCTCCGCGCCGGCCCGGTTCTCGCTGAAGTAGCGGAAGTAGATCGAGCGGTCCGACGCGCGCGAGTGCAGGTCGTGCAGGAGCTCGAGGTCGGCCGGGCCGAGATCGCGCAGATGCACGATCCCGCCGTCCGAGCGCAGCGCGTCGACGTCGTCGTGATCGAGTTCGAAGGTGCTCATGTCGTCTGCTCGGGGGTCGGCGGGCGGCGGGTCATGGCGTCAACGATCGCGGAGCGTGATCGGAAGGCACAGGGACCATCGGCCTACCCTATGGTCGAACTGGTCGCTACGGCTCGAAGATGATGTCCATGGGGTGTCGGCGTTGCGTGCGCACCGTGTCGGGTGCCCGACCGACGCGCAACAGGATCTCGGGGTGCACGTCGAGGTCCAGTTCGGCCCGCAGTTCCTCGTGGGTCGCGCCCACCTCGACCACCTGGGCCAGCGGGGTGGCCCAGTAGCCCTGCCGGGTGAGCTCGAGCCACAGGTGCTCGAGCGCCTCGCCGGCGCGCAGCCACGACGGCGCGGAGTCCTGGATCGAGCACAGCAGCAGCAGGCACTGGTCGACGTCGGAGTGGCTCGACGACGGCAGCCAGCCCATGCCGCGGACGTCGAACTCGCGGATCGGCAGGGGGTCGTCGCTCGCTGCGCCGGTACCCGCGTACGGGACGCTCGCGGCCTGGACGCCGTCGCGCCGGCGCGGGTCGTCCGTCGTCCAGGCCCGCAGTTCGTCGCGGTAGGCGGGGTCGGCGTGCTCGATCTGGTCGGCGAGCTTGCTCAGCCGGGCCGTCGCCAGCCGGTGCTCGACCGACGTGATCGGGACGAGGATCGCGCCCTCGGCGCGGGCGGCCTGCACGAGGTCACCGACGACCGACGGCGGGACGGGTTCGGGCGCGAACGCGCGACGGTTCGTGCGGCGCTGGTCGATCGCGAGGTCGAGGGCGGCGATGGCCTGCCAGCCGCGGGCGTCGCCGACGGTCAGCCGGGCCACGAGCTCCGGATGCGCCGGGTCGGGGTAGCGCTCGACGACCGGCTCGTAGCCGGCGGCGGCGATGGCCACCCGCGCATTGAACAGCGCGCAGCCGCAGCTCATGATCAGCTGCCGGCCCCTCGGGTCGAGCACCGAGAGCTGTCGGCCGAGGTCGGCCCGGATCTCGAGGGAGTTCTTGCCGAGCGTGAACGTCCACGGCTGGGTGTTGTGCACCGACGGCGCGCGCATCGCCCGCAGCGCCGCCCGACGCAGGATGGTGGCGATCGCCGAGGTCGCCGCAGTGGTCGTCATCGTGGGCTCCGTCGGTTCGGGGGAAGGAAGTACGGGCGGGCATCATGTCGGGCATCGTGTCGCGCGACCCGGACGAAGCGTGCGCCGTGCCGGACATCGCCTCCCAGGGCCCAACGGCCCGCGGCGCCCGGGATGCCCGTGATCATCCGGCGCGCTCCTGCGCCGCGAACCAGCCGGCCGCGCCGACCGCGTCGAGCGCCGCCGACAATGACGCCTCGGGCGGGCCGGAGGTGTCGATCACGGCCGCCTCGGGCCACGGGTCCCGGTGCACGGCGAGGGCGACCGCAACCGCGGCGCCGGCCTCCGACGTGCCGGCTCCGCTGCGCTGCCGCTCGTCCGCCCGCTGGGCCGCCAGGTCGACCGGCGCGGTGCAGTGCAGTGCGATCAGCGCGCTCGACGTCGAGCTCGCGACCTCGGCGGCGGCCCGGCGCCAGGCGGTGTCGCCCCACGTCGCGTCGGCGATCACCGATTCGCCGTTCTCGAGCGCGCGCCGGGTCCGGGCGAGCACCTCGCGGTAGGTCGCGTCCTTGGCCTCGGTGCGGTACCGGTCGCCGCCCTCGACGCTCGACTCCGTCCGCACGTCGTCGGTGCTGATGACCATCGCGTCGAGGCGATCGGCCAGCGCGGCGGCGAGCGTCGACTTGCCGCTGCCCGGCGCGCCCCCCACGAGGGCCAGACGCACCTCGCCGGCCTCGAGGTGACGCAGGGCGAGCGCGGCGTAGCGCACCGCCTCGGCACCGGCTTCGCGCACGCCCTGCTCGGCGCGCAGGCACTCGACCTTGGCCCGCACGAAGGCCCGGTAGGCGATGTAGTGGTGCTGCAGCGAGCCGACCGCGGTGACGGCGTCGAACTCGGTGTACCAGCGGAGGAAGCGCTGCGCGAGATCGGTGCGGCCGAGGTGCTCGAACTCCATCGCCAGGAAGGCGACGTCGTCGATGACGTCGACGTGGCGCAGCCGGTCGTCGAACTCGAGGCAGTCGAGCACCCGCGGGCCGTCGGGCAGGCAGAAGATGTCCTGCGCGGTGAGGTCGCCGTGGCCGTCGACGGTGAGCCCGGCGGTGGCCCGGGCGGCGAGCAGCGGCCCGCGCCCGTCGACGTAACGCAGCGCGAGGCGCCGGATGCGCTCGTGCGTCGCGGCCGGCAGGACGGCGTCGCGGAAGCGCTGCGTCTCGTCGAGGTTGGCGTTCCAGCGCCGCCACAGCGCGGCGCGGCCGCCGGCCTCGGCGATCTCCGGGCCGCGGTCGGCGCGCGTGTGGAAGGCGGCCACGAGCCGGGCCACGTCGCGCACCGCGTCGTCGACGTCGGCGCCCTGCTCCACGAGCGTCGAGAGCCGGCGTTCCTCGGGCATCCGACGCATGACGAGCACCGGCTCGAGCGTCGTGCCGTCCGACGCGGCCAGCGTGGCGACGTCGAGGTAGACGTCGGGCGCGATCCGGCGGTTGAGCTCGAGCTCGCGGGCGCAGTCGCGCTGCCGGGCGGCCAGGGTGCGGAAGTCGAGGAAGCCGAGATCGACCGGCTTCTTCACCTTGTAGGCCCGGTCGCCGAGCAGGACGACGACGCTGCTGTGGGTCTCGTGCAGTCCGGTCATGACGAGCCCTCCGATCCGGTGGCGAGGACGGCCACGAGCCCGCCGACCGCGGCGAACACCAGCTCCAGCGGCTGGAAGCCGAGCCAGCCGAACTCGGCCGCCTCGAAGGCGACGAGTCCGAGGCCGGCGGCGATCGCCAGCCGGCGGGCGTGACGGTGGCCGAGGTGCAGCGCGGCGGCGGTCCCGAGGAAGCCGGCCCCGACGAGCGTGGTCAGCAGCAACCCGGGCGCGCGCCACGAGTCGAACGGCGTGCCGCGAAGCACCTGAGGGTCGGCGGCGAGCAGCGAACCGTCGGGGCGCACCGCGAGGAGCAGACCACCCACCACGGCGCCGGCCCCGGTGAGGGTCAGGACGGTCTCGAGGAGCACCTGGGCCGGCCGGTGGCGCGCGCGACGAGCCGGTCGGTGCGGGCTGACGGTCGTCATGACACTGCCCCTTCCGCGCGACTAGGGCCAGTCTCGGCCCGCGGCGACGCCGACCCGCAGGGGAGAACGACCCGGGGGGTCCGGCCGATCGGCACGGGCGGCCGCCGGAGGGACCGAGACGTTCGACCCGGTCGGTGCGGGCTCTTTGCCGGATCCGGGCGGGTCGGGGACGGACGACCCTCAGAGGTGAACCCCCTGCCCGGAAGGAGCCGGCCATGACCACCTCCAGACCGTCCGCCACGCCGTCCGAGGGCCAGCTCCGCGCCGAAGCGACGCGGTCGATGGTCGAGCACACCGGACCCACCGCCGAGCTCTACCAGTCGGCGCTCGAGCGCTACCTCAACGCCGTCTCGGCCGACGAGCCCGAGCACCCGAAGCCGGCCAACGCCTTCCCGCCCCAGACCGTCGGTGACGTGATGACCGCCGGCGTCGTGTGCGCCCACGAGGACGCCGCGTTCAAGGAGGTCGCCCGCGCGCTCGAGCGCAACCGCATCAACGGGGTGCCGGTCATCGACGCCGAGCGTCGCGTGATCGGCATGGTGACGGCGTCGGACCTGCTGGCCCGCGTCGTCTCCGACCGCCGGGCCGTGCCGGCCGGGCACCGGCTCGCGTCGCACCTCGACGCCCAGCGCAAGCGGCACGCCGGCACGGCCAAGGAACTGATGACCGCGCCCGCCATCACCGTGACGCCGACGACGACGATCGCGAAGGCCGCCCGCCTCATGGCCCGCGTCCGGGTGCGCACGCTGCCGGTCGTCGACCGGGAGAACGTGCTGCAGGGAGTGGTGACCCGGGCCGACCTGGTGCGCCTGTTCCTGCGGCCCGACGCCGACATCCGCCGCGACGTCGAGCGGGATGTGCTGCGCTCGGAGGACCACCGTCGCTCCGACGTGCACGTTACCGTCGACGAGGGCGTCGTGACCCTGCACGGGCACGTCACGCAGGAGCTGACCGCGCGCCGGCTCGTCTACGAGGCCGGCCGGATCCCCGGCGTCGTCGATGTGGTCGACGCCATGGAGTTCGACGTGCGCACCTCGATCCTGCCCCCCGCCTAGCGATCCGACCCATCCACTGATCCGATCCGAAGGAGCACCGCCGTGCACGCAACCGAAGGCGACTGGTTGATCGTGAAGAGCGCCAGTGACTCGCGACCCGAGCGCCGCGGACTGATCCGTACTGTGCAGGACGACGGCCGGCCGCCCTATGTGGTGCGCTGGACCGACAACGACCACGAGGCGCTCGTCTTCCCCGGGCCGGACGCCGTCGTTGTCAGCGCCGCCGAGCTGAAGGAGCACGACCGGGTCCGCGACGAGCGCACCGCCCGCTTCCAGGCCGAGATGCTCGCGCACCACCACGACCAGAAGGCCTGAGCGCCATGAAGGCGCTCGTGTACCACGGCCCGGACCGCCTCGACTGGGAAGAGGTCCCGGACCCGCGGATCATCGACCCCACCGACGCGATCGTAGGGGTCGACAGCGTGACCATCTGCGGCACCGACCTGCACATCCGGAAGGGCGACGTCCCGGAGGTGAGCGCAGGGCGCATCCTCGGCCACGAGGCGGTCGGCACGGTCGAGGCGGTGGGGTCGGCGGTCAGCACGGTGAAGCCGGGTGACCGCGTGCTCGTCTCGTGCATCACCGCGTGCGGGCGCTGCCGCTTCTGTCGCGAGCACCGCTACGGCCAGTGCCTCGGTGGCGGCGGCTGGATCCTCGGCCACACGATCGACGGCACCCAGGCCGAGTACGTGCGGGTGCCCTTCGCCGACACCTCGACCTACGCCGTCCCGGACCACCTCGACGACGAGGCCGTGCTCATGTTGGCCGACATCATGCCGACGGCCTACGAGGTCGGCGCGGTCAACGGCCGCATCCGCCCGGGCGACACGGTGGTCATCGTCGGGGCCGGCCCGATCGGCCTCGCCGCCGTGCTCAGCGCGAAGCTGTACAGCCCCGGACGCATCGTCGTGATCGACATCGCCGACGGCCGCCTCGACGCCGCGAAGCAGTTCGGCGCCGACCTCGTCGTCAATCCCGACTTCCAGGATCCGGTCGAGGCCGTCCGGGCCGTCACCGACGGCCTCGGCGCCGACGTCACGATCGAGGCCGTCGGCACTCCTGCGACGTTCGAGCTGTGCACGACGCTCGTCCGCCCCGGCGGTCACGTTGCCAACGTCGGGGTGCACGGCGCGCCGGCGACGCTGCACCTCGAAGACCTCTGGATCAAGGACGTCACGATCACGACCGGTCTCGTCGACACCTGGTCGACGCCGACGCTGCTCGATCTGATGAAGTCCGGCCAGGTCGACCCCCGGCCGTTCGTCACGCACCGCTTCGCCCTCGACGACGTACTGGACGCGTATCGCGTCTTCGGGGCCCCCGCCGACACCGGCGCGCTCAAGGTGGTCATGCACAACACCCGGATCCACTCCACCACCTGAGACCGGCCGGGGCTGCGCCACTATTACGGCATGAGCGACGCTGCCCCTGAGCACGGAAGGCACGAGGCGCCGGAGGTCGAGGAGCCACCACGGTCGTTCCGCGACGAGGTGCGCGACGCCGTGTCGGCGCGCACGACCGTGCTCATCCTCGGTGTGCTGCTGATCCAGCTCGGCTTCGTGCTGAGCTACGTCGGCGCGTTCCACTCGCCGAAGCCTCATCGCATCCCGGTGGCCGTCGTCGCGCCGGCCCAGCAGTCGGGTGCGCTGGTCGGGCGGATCAACGGCATCGCCGGCGCCCCGCTGCGGGCGGTCGCGGTCGGCGACGCGGCCACCGCGAGACGTCAGGTGGTCGCCGGCGACACGAGCGCGGCGCTCGTCATCGATCCCGGAGGCACGAAGGACACCGTGCTCGTCGCCTCCGGCGGCGGGACGTCGGTCGTCACCGCGGTGCAGCAGGTGCTGACGGCGGTCGAGGCGGCGCAGCACCGCACCGTCGAGCTCCAGGACATCGTGCCGCTGCAGTCGGGCGACGGCCGCGGGCTGACCGGTTTCTACCTGGTCATCGGCTGGATCGTGGGCGGCTACCTCGTCGCGGCGCTGCTCGGCGCGGCGAAGGGCGCCCGCCCGGCGAACCGGCGCCGAGCGGTGATCCGGCTGCTCGCCCTCGTGCCCTACGCGCTGCTGTCCGGCCTCGGTGGTGCGCTCGTCGTCGGTCCCGGGCTCAGTGCGCTGTGCGGGCACTTCGTCGCGCTCTGGGCGCTCGGCACGCTGGTGGTCTTCGGGGCGGCCGCGGTGACGATGGCGTTCCAGGTGATCTTCGGGGTGCTCGGCATCGGGCTGACGGTCGTCGTGTTCGTGGTGCTCGGCAACCCGTCGGCGGGCGGGGCCTACCAGCCCGCGCTGCTGCCACCGTTCTGGCGGGCGCTCAGCGGCGCGCTGCCGAACGGTGCCGCCACCGACACGGTGCGCCGCATCGCCTACTTCGGCGCCGGCGGCGTCGGCGGCCACCTGGTCGTGCTGGCCGTCTACGCGCTCGCCGGCGTGGCCGTCACGCTCGTCGCGTCGGGGCGGCGGCGCGCTCGGCCGTACTGAACCGGGCGGCCCGTCGGACGAGGTGGCGGGTGCGGCTGTACCGGCGCGGCCCGACACGGGTGACCGTGGCCGTGCGGTAGAACCACCGCTTGGCGACCTCGATGAGGCAGAGGTAGGCGACGACCATCCCGGCGAGCGCGGCGAAGAACGTCCCGGGCAGCGCGGTGAAGCCGAGCGTGTGGGCCAGGGGGGTGGCCGGCAGCACCGCGCCGACGGTGACGACGCCGAGGGCGGCCAGCGTCATGGGCAGGCTCGGATGGCTGCGGAAGAACGGCACCCGGTGGGTGCGGATCGCGAAGATCACCAGCACCTGGGTGGCCAGCGACTCGACGAACCAGCCCGAGCGGAACTCGGTGGCATGCGCGTGCAGCACGGTGATCATCAGGCCGAAGGTCAGGAAGTCGAACACCGAGCTGAGCGGCCCGAACAGCAACATGAAGCGACGGATGAAGCCGATGTCCCAGTGCGACGGTCGGTGCAGCTGCTCCTCGTCGACGTTGTCGGTCGGGATCGCGAGCTGGCTCGAGCCGTAGAGCATGTTGTTGAGCAGGATCTGGCTGGGCAGCATCGGCAGGAACGACAGGAACAGCGACGCCCCGGCGGCGGAGAACATGTTGCCGAAGTTGCTGGACGTCCCCATCAGCACGTACTTGATCGTGTTGGCGAAGATGCGCCGGCCCTCGGCGACGCCGTCGGCGAGCACGTCGAGGCTCTTCTTCAGCAGGATCACGTCGGCCGCGTCCTTCGCGACATCGGTGCCGGAGTCGACCGAGATGCCGACGTCGGCCGTGTGCAGCGCCAGCGCGTCGTTGACGCCGTCGCCGAGGAACGCGACCCCACCTCCGCCGCGCCGCTTGATGCGGACTATGCGGGCCTTGCCCTCGGGGCTGACCCGGGCGAAGACGGTGGTGGTGTCGATCGCCGCGGCGAGGGCCGCGTCGTCGAGCGCGTCCACCTCGGCACCGGTCAGTACGCCGTCGCCGGGCAGCCCGAGGTCGTGACACACCTTCGCCGCGACGGCCGCGTTGTCGCCGGTGACGACCTTCACCGCGACGCCGAGGCCGTCCAGGCGGCGCAGCGACTCGGCGGCGTCGTGCTTCGGCGGGTCGAGGAACACCAGGAAGCCGGCCAAGCGCAGGTCGTGCTCGTCGGCCGCGCTCACGTGGTCACGGTCGACCGGGCGGGTGGCGACGGCGACCACCCGGTTGCCGGCCGCGAACTCGGCCGCGAGCGCGGTGCGGGCGGCGTCGGGCACGTCGACGCAACGGTCCAGCACGGCTTCGGGCGCACCCTTGGTGACGATGCTGCGGCGGCCGTCGGCGGCGCGCACGAGCACCGACACCATCATCCGGTCGTGGTCGAACGGGACGACCCCGAGCCGGGTGGAGCCGGCCAGGTCGGCCCGCTGGTCGAGCGTGGCCGGGGAGTCCCAGAGGGCCTGGTCGAGCGGGTTGCCGCCGACCGCCTGCCCGTCGGCGGCGGCGTTCTCGGTGGCCAGCAGGCCGAGCCGTCGCACGGTGGCCGGGTCGACGTCGGGGCCGGCGGGCACGGCCCGCATGTAGTCGATGCGCCCGACCGTGAGCGTCCCGGTCTTGTCGGTGAACAGCACATCGACGTTGCCGAGGTCCTCGATGCACACGAGCCGCTTGACGAGCACCTGGCGCCGGCTCATCCGGCGCGATCCGGCGGCCAGGCTGGTCGACACGACGGCGGGCAGCAGCTGCGGGGTGATGCCGACGGCGATGGCCAGCGAGAACAGCAGGGCGTCCATGATCGGCTTGTGCAGCAGGACGTTCGTCACGAAGATCGACGTCGTCAGCGCGCCGGCGACCCAGACGAGCAGCATGGAGAACTTGCGCAGCCCCACCTGGAACTCGGTGTCGAGCTGGTGGGTGCTCAGGCCGGCCGCGATGGTGCCGAACTCGGTGCGCGGCCCGGTGGACACGACGGCGCCGGTGCCGCTGCCGGCCCGCACGATCGTGCCCATCAGGGCGCAGCCGGTGAGATCGCCCAGCGGCGTCGCGGGCGGGGTCGCCGCGGTGCCCTTGTCGACCGGCAGCGACTCGCCGGTGAGCACCGACTCGTCGCACTGCAGCCCGGTCACCGAGAACAGCCGGATGTCGGCCGGGACGATGTCGCCCAGGTGCAGGTCGACGATGTCGCCCGGCACGAGGTCGGTGACGTCGATGCGGGTGGGCCGCCCGTCGCGCTGCACCACGGTCTCGTGCCGGATCTGGTCGTGCAGTGCCTCGGCGGCCTTCTCGGCCCGGTACTCGTTGGCGAAGCCGAGGCCGACCGACAGCGCGACGATGACGCCGATGATGACCGCGTCGCTGCGCTCACCGACGAAGTAGGAGGCGAGGGCGGCGGTCAGCAGCAGCGCCAGCAGCGGCGAGCGCAGCTGGTGCCAGAGGACGGGGAGGAGGCGGGCGCGGTGCGAGGCGACCGCGTTCGGCCCCCACCACACGGCGCGGCGTCGCGCCTCGGCGCTGCTCAGCCCGCCGGCCGACACGTCCAGCGCGGCCAGGACCCCGGCGGTGCTGGTCGCGCCGGCTGCGACGATGCCGCCCATCGGTGGGGCGGGGGCCGGCGCGGTGAGGGTCATCGGGCTCAGGTCTGCTCGGGGATCATGACGATCGCGCCGGCCGGGCACTCGCTCACGCACAGGCCGCAGCCCTTGCAGTAGTCGAGGTCGATGGCATAGCCGTACGCGGAAGGATCGACCGCGCCGTGCGCACCGACGATCTTGAGGACCGCGTTGTCGGGGCAGACGCCGTAACAGTTGTCGCAGCCGAAGCAGTTTCCGCACGACAGGCAGCGCCGGGCCTCGTAGAGCGCAGTGTCGGCGTCGAGACCGCCGACGATCTCGGAGAAGTCGGTGGTGCGCCGGGCGGCGTCGAGCCGCGGGCGCACGGCGTGCGGCGCGTCGCTGTAGTACCAGGTGTTGAGCTTGTCGAAGGGCACCGGTTCGGCGGCGTCGCGCTCCGTCGCCGGTGGGGCTGAGCGGAACCAGGCGTCGATTCCCTGGGCGGCCGTGCGGCCCTGCCCGATCGCCGCGGTGACCGAGCGCTGGGCCGGTGCCACGTCGCCGCCGGCGAAGACGCCGGGTGCGCCGGTCATCTGGCCCGGTCCGACCTCGACCACGCCGTCGCGGACGGTGACGCCGGGCAGGGATGTGAGCAGCGACTGGTCGATGTCCTGGCCGAGCGCGAGCACGACGGCGTCCCCCGACAGCTCCTCGTACTCGCCGGTCGGCTGCGGGCGTCCGTCGTCGTCGAGGCGCATCTTCTCCAGAGTGAGCGTGGTGCCCTCGACCTGCGTGATCGTCGAGAGCCAGCGCATCTGCACGCCCTCGGCGAGCGCGTCCTCGACCTCGCCGGCATCGGCCGGCATCCGTTCGCGGGTGCGGCGGTAGACGACGACGGCCTCGTCGGCGCCGAGCCGCTTCGCGGTGCGGGCAGCGTCCATCGCGGTGTTCCCGCCGCCGTAGACGACGACGGTGCGGCCGAGCTGCGGGCGCTCGCCGGCGGCGGCGTCGCCGAGCACCGACAGCGCGTCCAGCACCCGGGCCGACTGACCCGCGGGTAGGTAGGCCCGCTTGCTCAGCGGGGCGCCGGTGGCGAGCAGCACCGCGTCGAACCCGCCGTCGCGCATCGCCGCGGCGACGCTGTCGACCCGGGTGTCGAGGGTGAGCGTGATGCCGAGCTCGAGCAGGCGGGCGATCTCGATGTCGAGGACGTCGCGGGGCAGGCGGAAGGTCGGGATGCCGTGGCGCATCATGCCACCGGCCTGCGCCCCGGCGTCGCGGATCTCGACGGCGTGCCCGAGGCGGCGCAGGTGGTAGGCGGCGGCGAGGCCGCACGGACCGGCGCCGATGACGAGCACGGAGCGTCCGGTGTCGACGGCGGGGGCAGGGAGCGCCCACCCCCTGTCGATGGCCTCGTCGCCGAGGAAGCGTTCGACCGAGTTGATGCCGACGGCGGTGTCGAGCTGCGCGCGGTTGCAGGCCGTCTCGCACGGGTGGTAGCAGACCCGACCCATGATCGCCGGGAACGGGTTGACCGCGACGAGGTTGCGCCAGGCGGCCTCGTAACTGCCGTCCTCGGCGGTGTAGAGCCACGACTGCACCTGCTCTCCGGCCGGGCAGGCGTGCGTGCAGGGGGCGAGGCCGTCGACGTAGACCGGGCGCTCGCTGCGCCACGTGCCGGTGTGGTTGGCCAGGCTGGAGTGCGGGTCGAGCGTGATCGCGAACGGCTTGTCCATCAGAACGTCTCCTCCGCGCCCAGCCCGTAGCGGGCGATGTTGCGGTCGGCCAGATGCTGCAGCGCCTCCAGGGTGGCGGCGTGCGAGCCGTCGCGGAAGAGGTGGGCGTAGCGCCGCTGCGGGCGCAGGTACTCCTCGACCGGCACCCGACCGCGGAGCGGCAGCACCGCGCCGAGCTCGCCGTGACGCGCCTCGTAGACCGGGAACAGCCCGCTGCGTTGGGCCAGCCGGGCGAGCGCGATGGTGTCAGACGGCGCCGAGCCCCAGCCGAGCGGGCAGGGCACGAGCACGTGCAGGTAGCGCGCCCCCCGCAGTGACATCGCGGTGCGCACCTTCGCCTCGAGGTCGCGCAGGTCGGCCACGGTGGCGGTGGCGACGTAGGGGATCTCGTGGGCCATCGCGATGCGCGGCAGGTCCTTACCGGTGCCGAACGGGTTGCCGGGCTGGACGCCGACGGCCTCGGTCGTCGCGGTGCGGGCGGCCGGCGGGGTCGCGCCCGAGCGCTGCACGCCGGTGTTCATGTAGGCCTCGTTGTCGTAGCAGACGTAGAGGACGTCGTCGTTGCGCTCGAACATGCCCGACAGGCAGGCGAGACCGATGTCGACCGTCCCGCCGTCACCGCCCTGGGCCAGCACCCGGGTCCCGGTGTCCCCGCGGGCCTCGAGCGCGGCGGCGACTCCGGTGGCGACCGATGCGGCGTTCGCGAAGAGCGAGTGCAGCCACGGCACCTGCCACGAGCTCTCCGGGTAGGGCGTGGAGAAGACCTCGAGGCAACCGGTGGCGTTGACGCTCACCAGCCGCCCCTTCGCCTCGGTGTAGGCGGTGTCGAGCACGTAGCGCGCGGCCAGCGCCTCGCCGCACCCCTGGCAGGCGCGGTGGCCCGACGTCAGTGCGTTGTGCCGTTGCGGGTCGGCCTGCTCGCTGCGCTGGTCGAGGGGCAGCAGCCGGTTGCCGACGGCGCGGCTGCCCACCTGGTAGAACTTCACGTCCGGTGCGGTCATCGGGCTCACCTCGGTCGGCTCGCGGCGTGCCGCAGCAGGTTGTGGGCCGGCGGCCCGGAGCGGTGGACGGCGTCACGGTGGGCCAGTTCGCGATCGACGATGTCGTCGCGCAGGTCGAGGAAGCTCAGCGCCGGCAGGCGGCCGGTGGTCGCCGCGCCGATCATGCGCTGCACCGACGCGGTGGTGACGGAGCGCCCGCCGAGCCCGGCGACGACCGTCGAGACGCGGGTCGGCCGCCCGGCCAGCGCCGCGCGCACGTCGGCGCTCACCACGCCTCCCGCGCCCGGCGAGAACGCCCGCTCGAGCACGATCACGTGCTCGACTCCGTCCAGCGCGTCGCGCACCGCCCCGGCCGGGAACGGCCGGTACAGCGTGAGCCCGAGGGCCCCGACGGGCTCGACGAGACCGTCGATCGCCTCGGCCACGGTGCCCCCGACCGACCCGAGTGACACGACCGCGGTGCGGGCGCCGTCCAACCGGTAGGGGTTCACCGTCGCGAGGTGCCGGCCGGTGAGCAGCGACCAGTCGTCGGCGAGCTCGGTGAACCAGTGGTCGGCCTGCTGCAGCTGGTGGTGGGCCAGGTAGCGCACCTCGGTGAAGGCCTCGGGCCCCACCATCGCACCGATCGTCACCGGGTCGTCCGGGTCCAGCACCTGGCGCGGGCGGTAGGTCGGCAGGTACCGGTCGACGATCTCGGGCTCGGGCAGGTCGATGGGTTCGAAGGCGTGGGTGAGGACGAAGCCGTCCATGCACACCATCGCCGGGACGGAGAGCTGCTCGGCGAGGCGGAACGCGAGCACGTGCAGGTCGGTCGCGGCCTGGTTGTCGGCGGCGTAGAGCTGGATCCAGCCGCAGTCGCGCTGGCTCATCGAGTCGCTCTGGTCGTTCCAGATGTTGATCGGCGCGCCGATGGCCCGGTTCGCCACCGTCATGACGATCGGCAGGCCGAGCCCGGCCGCGTTGTAGAGCGCCTCGGCCATGTAGAGCAGGCCCTGGCTGGCCGTGGCGGTGTAGGTCCGCGCGCCCATCGCCGAGGCGCCGATCGCGGCCGACATGGCGGCGAACTCGGATTCGACGGTGACGAAGCGGCAGTTCTCGAGCGCCTCGGACTTCACCATCGCGCCGACGGCCTCGACGATGTGCGTCTGCGGGGTGATGGGGTAGGCCGGCACGACCTGCGGCCGGCAGCGGGCCACGGTCTCGGCGACGGCGCGCGATCCCTCGAGCTGCTCACGCACGGGCCACCTCCGGGACGAGGGTCGCGGCCGCCGCGGCGGCGCGGACGTTGCCGTCGGCCACGGCCGCCGGGAAGCGTTCCCGCACCGCCTGCTCCAGCGCGCCGAGCGACACGATGCCGGTGAGGGCGGCGAGCGCGCCGAGGAGGCACACGTTGGGCAGCGGCCGGCCGACGTGCTCGCGGGCGAGATCGGTGGCGGGCACGGTGATCACATGCCCGGCCGGGTGCGTCGCGACGAGCTCTTCCAGGCCGAGATCGGTGGGGGAGAAGGCTGAGTTGATCAGCACGAAGCCGTCGGCGGCCAGACCGGAGAACACGTCGACGTGGTGCAGGAGGGTGGCGTCGGCGACGACGACCGCGCTGGGCTTCAGCACCGGCTCGCGCACCCGGATCGGCCGATCGGACACCCGGCAGAACGACATGACCGGGGCACCCATGCGCTCGGAACCGAAGCTCGGGAAGGCCTGCGACTCGCGCCCGTCGAGGAACGCCGCCACCGACAGCAGTTCGGCCGCGGTCACGACGCCCTGACCGCCGCGCCCGTGCAGGCGCACCTCGAACGTGGCGCGGCTGCTCACGACGCGTCGTCGACGTTTCCGGTGGCGACGAGCGAGGTGAGCTCGACCAGGCGAGCCGTGTAACCCCACTCGTTGTCGTACCAGCCGAAGACCTTGGCGATGCGCCCCGACGCCTGGGTCAGACCGGAGTCGAACAGGCAGGAGGCCGGGTTGCCGATGACGTCGCTCGAGACGATCGGGTCGGTGGTGTAGACGAGCCGGCCGGCCAGCCGGCCGGTGGTCGCCGCCCACTCGAAGGCGGCGTTGACCTCGTCGGCGACGACGTCCTTCCCGAGTACGCAGGTGAGGTCGACGACCGAGCCGTCGACGACCGGGACGCGCAGCGCCACGCCGTCGAGCCGGCCGTGCATCGACGGGATCACCTCGGCGACGGCGCGGGCGGCCCCGGTGGAGGTCGGGATGATGTTCACCCCGGCGGCGCGGGCCCGGCGCGGGTCCTTGTGCGGTCCGTCCAACACGTTCTGGTCGTTCGTGTAGGCGTGCACGGTGGTCATGAACCCCTGTTCGATGCCGAAGGCGTCGTCAAGCACCTTGACCATCGGCGCGACGCAGTTGGTCGTGCACGAGGCGTTCGACACGATGCGGTGGTGGGCCGGGTCGTAGGTCTGGTCGTTGACGCCGAGCACGATCGTGGCGTCGACGCCCTTGCCGGGGGCGGAGATGATGACCCGGCGCGCGCCCGCGGTCAGGTGACCCGCGGCCCCCTCACGGGTGCGGAACTTGCCGCTCGACTCGATGACGACGTCGACGCCGAGGTCCTGCCAGGGGAGCCGGGCGGGATCGCGCTCGGCGGTGACGCCGATCTTGTGCCCGTTCACGGCGATGGCGTCGCCGAGGTCCTCGACGTGCTGGCCGAGCGGGCCGAAGGTCGTGTCGTAGCGCAGCAGCCGGGCGAGGGTCGCGGTGTCGGCGACGTCGTTGATCGCGACGACCTCGAGCGTGTCGTCACCGGCAACGCAGCGCAGGTAGTCGCGGCCGATTCGTCCGAAGCCGTTGATGGCGATCCGGGTGGTCATGAGCGGGCCTCTTTCGGGGTCTCGGTACTGGAGTGCTCGGTGGTGGTCCCGGGCTCGTGCACGACGAGCACCGGGCAGGTGGCGTGCTCGGCGACGGCGCTGCTGACCGAGCCGAGCAACAGGCCCATGAACCCGCCGTGGCCCCGGCTGCCGACGACGAGCATCAGCGCGCCCTTCGACGCGGTGATGAGGACCTGGGGCGCCCGGCCCTCGAGGGTGATCAGGCGCAGGTCCTTCGGCCGGTCGGTGCCGAAGACCTCGTCGACGGTGTCGGTCAGCGACTTCTCGATGTCGAGCTGGGGTGAATAGCCCATCGGCAGGGCGTTCCAGCCGAAAGCCGGGGTGAAGTCCCAGGCCGCGACCGCGTCGATGCGGGCGCCCTCGCTCGCCGCGATGCGGGCGGCCCAGCGCAGCGCCCGCTTGGAGGGTTCGGAGCCGTCGACGCCGACGACGATGCGGGGGACGTCCGGCTGGGTCTCGGTCATGTCGATCTCCTCTGTGGTGTCTCCTCCCAGCCTGACCGTGCGGGAGGGGGTGTCGTAGGGCCCAATGCCCCGAGCAGGCACTGCCGGAGACGGACTTTCGCCCCTGCTCGCTACGGGCGGACCGGGCCGAGAGTGGGACCAGAAGCGCCACGACCGACCCCGGAGGAACTGATGCGTGCCGTCACCTGGTTCGAAGACCTGTCCGTCGCCGACGTCGCCACCGCCGGTGGCAAGGGGGCGAATCTCGGCGAGCTGACGGCGGCCGGGCTGCCCGTGCCGCCCGGATTCGTCATCAGCGGGGCGGCCTACCTCGCCGCGATCGACGCGTCCGGCGCGCGGGAGAAGCTGGTGGCGATCCGCTCCGGGCTCGACCCGGCCGACGATCACGCCCTGACCGCGGCGAGCGAGCTCGCCCGCTCGCTCATCGAGGCGACGCCGGTGCCGGACGACATCGCGGCCCAGGTGCGCGAGGCGTACACCCGGTTGGGCGGCGACATCCGCGTCGCCGTGCGGTCGTCCGGGACGGCCGAGGACTCCGGCGACGCCTCGTTCGCCGGCATGAACGCCACCTTCACCAACGTCTCCGGCCCGGACGACGTGCTGCACCGCGTCGTCGACTGCTGGGCATCGCTCTACGGGGCGCGTTCCATGGCCTACCGGGCGATGTCGCACACCGAGGAGGAGCCGACGATCGCGGTCGTCGTGCAGACGATGATCCTGTCCGAACGGTCCGGGATCATGTTCACCGCCAACCCGGCCACCGGCGACATGACGCATCTCGTCGTCGAGGCGATCCTGGGCCAGGGCGAGGCCATCGTCAGCGGCGCGGTCGAGCCCGACACGTACCTCGTCGCCAAGGAGCCGCTGTCGGTCTCGAGCGTGCGAATCGGGAAGCAGAGCATGCAGATCGTGCGCGACGCCGCCGGCCACGACCTCGAGGTGGAGCTCTCCGACGCCGTCGGCTCGCGCCGGGTGCTGACCGACGCC
Source organism: Jatrophihabitans sp. (assembly GCF_036000465.1). Lineage (GTDB taxonomy): Bacteria > Actinomycetota > Actinomycetes > Mycobacteriales > Jatrophihabitantaceae > Jatrophihabitans. The sequence continues at coordinate 45,614 of NZ_DASYFV010000016.1, forward strand.
GAGATCCTCGAGGTGGCGCGCATCGGCGTCGCGGTCGAGCAGCACTACGGCTCGCCGCAGGACACCGAGTGGGCGATGGCCGACGACCGCGTCTGGCTCGTGCAGTCGCGGCCGATCACCACGCTCGGCCACCGTTCCCGGGCCGCCGTCGCGCCCGCCGATGCGCCGGTCCTGCTGCAGGGGCTGGCGGCGTCGGTCGGCGCCGCGTCGGGGGCGGTGCGGGTTCTGCACACGCCCGACGAGGGCCACCTGCTGCAGCAGGGCGAGGTGCTCGTCGCGCCGATGACCAGCCCGGACTGGGTGCCGGCGATGCGCCGGGCCGCCGCCCTGATCACCGACGGCGGGGGCATGACCTGCCACGCCGCCATCGTCAGCCGCGAACTCGGGCTGCCGTGCGTCGTGGGCACCCACAACGGGACGACGGTGCTGCACGACGGCCAGATCGTCACCGTGGACGGAGCCCGCGGCGAGGTCTACGCCGGGACCCGCGCCGAGGAACACGCCACCGCGGCCGCGCCCGTCACCTCGACGGTGGTGTCGGCGCCGATCGCGACCCGTCTCTACGTCAACCTCGCCGTCGCCGAGCGGGCCGAGCAGGTGGCCGCTCTCGACGTCGACGGGGTCGGGCTGCTGCGGGCCGAGTTCATGGTCGCCGACGCGCTGCAGGGCGTGCACCCGCGCGCGCTGCTCGAGCGGGGCGAGCAGCAGACGTTCGTCGACGCGATGTCCCACTCGTTGCTGCAGATCACCCGCGCGTTCTCGCCGCGGCCGGTCGTCTACCGCAGCATCGACTTCCGCTCGAACGAGTTCCGCGGGCTCGAGGGCGGTGAGCGGTTCGAGCCGCACGAGGAGAACCCGATGATCGGGTACCGCGGCTGCTTCCGCTACGTCGACCAGCCCGACCTGTTCCGCCTCGAACTCGACGTCCTCGGGGCCGTCGCGACCCAGACGCCGAACCTGCGGCTGATGATCCCGTTCGTGCGCACGGCCTGGGAGCTCGAGCGCTGCCTCGAGATCGTCCGGGCCCACCCGAGCGCCCACTCGATCCCGATCTGGGTGATGGCCGAGGTGCCGTCGGTCGCGTACTGGATCCCGACCTACGCCCGCATGGGCATCGAGGGCGTGTCGATCGGCAGCAACGACCTGACCCAGCTCGTGCTCGGCGTCGACCGCGACTCCGAGGTGTGCGCCGAACTGTTCGACGAGGCCGATCCGGCCGTGCTCGACACGATCGGCCGCATCGTGCACGCCTGCCAGGAGGCCGGTATCACGTCGTCGCTGTGCGGCCAGGCGCCGTCGAACCGCCCCGAGTTCGCCGAACACCTGGTGCGTCTGGGCATCACGTCCGTCTCGGTCAACCCGGACGCCGTCGAGGCCGTGCGGCACTCGGTCGGAGCCGCCGAGCGGCGCCTCCTGCTCGAGGGCGTCGCCCCCGAGCGCCGGGCCGGCACGAAGCTGCGCCCCCGCAAGTCGCTCACGACGATCTGAGCCAGCGGCTGGTCGGGGCGCCGGAGCGGGATGACACCTGCCCGTCCCGGAACGTATTCCGGCGTATACACCTTCGATCAGTCTCGGCGGTTCCGGATCGTCCCTGCCAGCACCGTGCCGAGGCGTCCGTGAGCGAGAGAAAGCAGCTCGCCCGGCCGGAACCACCCGATCTCGTCATGTTCGTCCGGAGCGGCGTTCGCCGGCGTTCCCTGCCAGTCGCAGACGAGCCAGGCGCTGAGTCGTACTGCTTCGCCTCCGCGTCCAGCGTTGAGCCGACACAGATGAGACACCGAGCCTGCCGCCAACTGCACGCCGAGTTCCTCGCGCAGCTCCCGCTCGAGCGCGTCCAGTTCCGACTCGCCGCTCTCGACGTGTCCGCCGGGCAGATCCCACACGTCCGGGTAGGCGATGCGGTTCGGACGCCGGTGCACGAGCAGGACCCGACCTTCGCGGACAAGCGCGCCGACAACGACCTGGTGCATTGACGGATTGGAGCACGGACATCCGACGATGGTTGTGCGGGTCCGCACAAACGATGCGCTCTTGCCGATGTGCGCTGGCATGCGGTCACGATGCGTGAAGCACGTGGCTGGCCTGTTCGTCGTCGATGGCGGGCAGGTTCGTGAGTTGGTCACTGACGGGGTCTAGTAGCGCGATCGCAGACGCTTCGTCGGACAGGGTGCGCGTTGCGAACGCATGCTCGGAGTTTGGGTCTCTGATCTCCACCACCCAGCTTCCTCGTCTGGCAGTGCGGTAGCGCAGGTACTGAGCCGACACCCAGATCAGTCCCAGACCGCCTGGAAGCAGCCAGGATGCCGAGTCACAAGGGCGGCAACCAGACGGGTACGCCAGCACCATCAGTTGCCTCTTGTTCCAGGTCCAGCAGATCCGGTGGCGCTTGACACCCATTCCCGCTCCCTCGGCTCGCCAAGATCGTAGGCGTCCTCGCAGGACGATGCGGACGCGCCGCCCGGGAAGCTCAATGCGCGAACGAAGCGGTCATGCCGATGTCAGCACGGCATAGCGTGACCGCTCTTGGCTCCCCTCTGTGTCATTCCTGAAGGAGCGGGGCCGGTCAAGTGGGCTGGGTCTGGTGTTGTCGTTCCGTCATTTCTTCTTCGACGGTTTCTGGGTGAACGCCAGTGAGGCGTGGGGGGTCCAGGATCGGCCGGAGGCCGACCGCGTAGCGGCCGGAGGTCCTGGATGCTCGCGCCGAGGTGGCGGACGATGTTCAGTTCGAAGAAGAGGTCGTTGCCGTTGCTCTGTCTGTTGTCGTGATCTGGGGTGTTGTCTTTGCTCCGGCGCGGTTCTGCGCCGTGATGGACAGGCCCGTGGTGGGCTGTCGGTCATTCCTTCGCCGCGACGAGGGCGGCATGGAGTGGTGCGACGGGTGGCTCCTGGCTGGGCGGGATCAATCAAGCAGGCGACCGCGCCGAAGGTGGGGGTCAGACACAGAACGGTCCGCGCCCAGCCAAGTCGAGGGTGTTGATCATGCCGGGGTGGCAGTGGTCTGCAGGCAGTTGACGTGCCCGTCGCGCAGCGCGAAGTAGACGAGTCGGATCAGGTCACGGGCGGCTGCGGTGACGCCGATGTTGCGGCCGCGGCGTTGCCCGATCAGGTCGCGACGTTGTCCGGTGCGGGTGTTCTTGCCGGCGCACTGCGCGGCCTCGACCGCTGCCCACCGGACTAGCGCGCTGCCCTGTTTGGTGATCCGTCCGCGCCGCACGGTGGTGTCGGACTCGTGGTGCTTTGGCGTCAAGCCGGCCCAGCTGGCCAACTGGTTCGGTCCGGGGAAGCGGGTGACATCACCGATCTCGGCAAGGAACACCGCGCCCAGGATCGGGCCGACGCCGGGGATGGTCTGCACTGCCTGGTAGCGGGCGTCGCCGTGCAGACGCTTCTTTGTGAGTTTGGCGAAGGAGTCGATCTCGATGTCGAGGGCATCGAGCAGGGTGCGCAGGGAGATCACCCGCGCGCGTGCCGCTGGTGAGATCGGCACGCGGTCCAACAACTGGTTGCCGGCGACGCCGAACAGGTCGCTGACCGGGATAGCGATGCCATTAGCGGCCAGCAGCGCATGGATCTGTTGTCGCAGGCTGGTGCGTAGGTGGACGAGCTTCGCCCGGTGCCGCACCAGCTCACGCAGATCCCGCGTGGGCGGTGGCGCGATCCATCCCTCGGGCAGGCGGTGCATCCGCAGCAGGTCGGCCAGATCGGCGGCATCGCGTTCATCGTTCTTCACCCGCCGGTAGGAGAACCCCTTCACCCCCAGCGGGTGGGCCAGGTGCACGCTCGCGCCCATCGCGGCCAGTGCGTCCGCGGCCCAGTACCAACCGTAGGTTGCCTCCAACACGACCTCAGGCGCCTCGCCCGCGCGGGCGATCACGTCGGCCAGCCGGTCGACGTCGTTGGCGATGCGGATCGTCTCCAGCCGCTCGCCTTCGCTGTTCATCCGGACCAGCACCGATCGACGGCGATGCAGATCCATCCCCACGATCTGACGATCAACAACTGCAGGGTCACCCATGTCAGGCCTCCTCGGCGAAATCTCTGTGGACACTCCGAGAGTGCGCCGGGGTGACCACAGGAGCGAGAGGCCCCGCTCCTTCATCACATCAAGACGCGGCGACGAGGGCGGTTCTAGGCTTGGTGGTGACGGGTCCGGGAAGTGGCTTATCCGAAGAGCCGGCGTCGGGGTGTGAGCCGGTCGCGCTGGAGTCAGAGTCGTTCCCCGTTTGCCCTCCCGGGCCCGTCCCTCGCGTGCTGACAAGGTCGTTGACCATCTGGCGATAGACGAGGTCGGAGAGCCGGCGTTTGAGGCAGCGCATCGCTTCCATCGAGCTCTTGCCGTCGGCTTTCATGCGGTCGAAGTAGGCGCGGCCCTCGGTCGGGTTGCGGAGTTGGACGACGGCCATGATGTGCAGGACGCGGTTGATCTGTCGGTTGCCGCCGCGGGAGAGCCGGTGCCGGACGTGGTCGCCTGAGGAGGCGTCGACCGGGGCGGTCCCGGTCCACGACGCGAAGTGCGCCCGGTCAGGGAAGCGGGTGATGTCAGCGACGTCGACAAGTATCCGGGCAGCACCGGACGGGCCGATGCCGTGCAGGTCGGTAAGGCTTGTGCCGGTCTCGGCGAGCAGTTCCTTGAGCTCTCTGTCCGCGGCCTTCTTGCGCGTCAGGGTCCGCTCGAGGTCGGCGATCAACTCCGCGGCGACCCGGCGCCGTGTCTTGCCCGCGGCATCGCGCGGACGCACGGTCGCCAGCAGCGCCTTGGCCTGGGCCGGGCGTAGATCCTTCTTCGCGCCGCCCGGGATCAGCTCCAGCAGCAGGCGATGGAGCTGCGAGGTCATGCGGGTGTGGTCATCGCCAAGGGAGCGGCGACGATCCACCAACAGCCGCAGCACCGCGAGCTGCTCGTCGTTGACCACCGGCCGCAACCCGCTCATCCGGGTGCCGACCAATGCGACGGAGTGGGCGTCGGTGGCGTCAGTCTTGCGACCCTGCCCGGTCGCGAACACCCGCGCCCGCGCGGACAGCTTCGGCGGCACGTCGACCACCTGCTCGCCGTCGGCCAGCAGCCGATTCGCGAGGTGCCGGCCTATGCCCTGACACCCCTCGATGGCCCACGTCCGTTCCGGGAACCGTCGCGCCGTCGCGAGCATCGACCGGTAGCCAGCCACATCGGTAGCGAACCGACCACCATCCAGCACCGTCTCGTCGCCGGCCATCACCTCGATCGTCGCCGACCGCTTGTGCGGATCCATCCCGATCACCACAGCACCCACTGCCGATCTCCATCCACTCGAACCCACCTGGTTGTTCGAGCTGGGAGGGCACCGCTACTTCGAGCAGAACAAACCCCTCTTGAGCCTCTCCCCGCTCATGAAGCGGCACCCGGCCCGCGCAAGCCATGAGAGAGCCACACGACCCAGCGTGGGCAGCCGATGTGAGAGCGACGAACCGGGCGCCTGAACCGAGCCTCGCCAGGCACCGGTTCTAGGTCAATGAAACGAGTAGCCGATGAGAAGTGGCAGGGCCGAACATGATCAAGAGCGTGAAGGGCTGCTGCCGCGACCACAAGTTGCCCTTAACGGCTGTCCGCCCGCCCGGTCGATGTCGACCCTGAAGCGTCTGCGGCACGACACACCGACGGACCTGCGGCAGCGGGTTCAGCGTCAGCGGGCCATGGCCCTCGGCGATCGCTCATGCCGCTGTCGCGGCCGAACGCTCATGCCGCTGGTGTCGTACGCGTGCACGTCGACGACGCTCTCACCGCGGTCGCGCACGACGGTGTCGTGCACGTGATCAGAACGGGGCAGCTGCTTCGTCCTCGCGGGCGAGGGTCTGGTCGATCGGGAGTTCGTCCGGCGGCTTCTCGAGCCGGCGGCCGGTGGGCGTGACCCAATGGGTGATGCCGTCGTCCGTTCGATAGACCGCCCAGCCGGCCTCGTGTTTCAAGTGGTGATGACGCGGGCAGAGCAGGTGGAGGTTCCAGGCCGCAGTCGGGCCGTACGGCCACCGGATGATGTGATCGATCTCGTCGCGGGTGGCGCGGCAGCCGGGGAACCGGCAGGTGGTGTCACGGTCCTTGATGAAACGGGCCAGCGCGGTGGGCGGTGTGTAGTTCGGGCTGGTCTCCACGACCTGCCCGGCCGGATCGGTGAGCAGCCGGCGCCAGGTGCCGGTCGGGTCGTCGGCGAGGCGGCGGGCGACCTCGGCCGGCACCGGGCCGACGCCCTTGAGCTCGGCGGCCTGCTCGTCCAGGCCGAGCAGCGTGGACAGCGCGACGATCACCTCGACAGCCGGGCCACCCCGCGGGCGGAGTTCGCCACGGCCGAGATCGGCGAGGGCGTCGGCGCGGCGCTGGTCGACGGTGCGATCGTCCATGCCCCGGGTGGCGCGAGCCATCTGATCGAGGGTGTTCATCAACGCCGCAGCGTCCTCCGCCGGCAGCAGCGCCCAGATCTCGCCCATACCGTCGGGTCGGTAGCGCGGACACACGCGGCGATCGTCGCGCGGGTCGGGCTTGACCTCGGACGGACGCGTGTCGAGGGACGCGACCGCGCGTTGGGCGCAGCGGCGCAACTGCGCCGCCGTCTTCCCCGCGGCCCGCTCGAGTACGTATTCCTCGACCTTGGCCGCCGTCGCGTCGTCGATGCCGAGGGTCTCGTCCGACAACGCCCGGGCGTGGTCGAGGGTGAGCTCTCCTCGGTCGAGCGCGGCCAGCGTCGCCGGGTACCGGTTGACGAGGTCCTGCGCCGTGGTGACGCGGTCGCCGGCCGTGCGGTTGGGCAGCCGGAGGACCGCCGCGATCTCGTCGACGGCGTACTGCTTGTCGTTCGATTCGAGACACAGCGGCAGGGGCAACGCCGCCAGACGAGCCAGGAGGCGCTGTTCCTCGGCGTGCTGGGCGGCGTGCAGCATCTGGAGCTCGACGAGTCGCGCGAGAAGCTGCTCACGCGGGTCGTCGTCGGCGTCCATAGATCGAATTCTAGAGAGGGGGTCTGACAGAATTGGGCCCTGAAACCCCTACTGCGTAGACGATTCCGGGCCGGTCAACGGGCAAGCCGCCGCCACCCACCGAGGCGGTTGTTCGCGATGACCGCGCCGAACAGCGCGCGCAGCGCGTCGCGGTCGATCACGTCGCCGGCATAGATCTGCACCGCCTTCGCGGTCGCGTTGCCGTGGCCCTGGTTGATCAGGCCCGCCGGGTCGGGGACGGTCGGGTCGTAGACGAAGACGTTCACGTGGTCCTTCGTCGCGAGCAGCGCGCAGATGTTGCCGTCGAGAACGAAGTACGGCTGCACCGAGCGCTTGATCGTCTCGGTCACCTCGGGGTCGGCCTCGTGCACGATGGCGCGCACCTCGGCGCAGATCGCCCGCTGCCACTCCGGCAGAGCGTCGATGTAGCCGTCGACCCGCGGATCGCGCTCGCCGGTCATGCCGTCTCGCGGCGCCGCTTGCCCAGGCGGTAGAGCTCGTCGGCGCCCCAGACGAGGAACGGGAACGGGACGACGAGCAGCAGGTGCCAGGGGGCGAGCCCGGCCGTGCCGAACACCGACTGCATCGGGGGCAGGTAGACGACCGCCGCCGCGAACAGGATCTCGGTGCCGATGCCCCACATCAACCAGGGATTGGTGAACACGCCGATCGAGAGCAGCGACACGCGCTCGGTGCGGCTGGCCATCGCCGTGCCGATCTGGCAGGAGACGATGCCGAGCCACAGCTCGGTCGTCGCCTGCAGGTAGGTGTGGTGCAGCGCCGACCCGGCGCCGGTCGGATCGCTCGGATGCCACCCGCCGCCGATCAGGACGGCGAAGAACCCGGCGAGCACCAGCCCGGCCGAGACGAGCCCCATCACCCCCCAGGCCCGCAGCAGCATGGCGGGCCGGATCACGCCCTCCTTGCGTGGCCGCGGTGGCCGGGTCATCGCGCCGGGCTCGGCGGGCTCGCGGCTGAGGGCGAGCGCCGGCAGGATCTCGGTGCCGAGGTCGATGGCCAGGATCTGCAGCACCGTGATCGGCAGCGGGATCGCCCCGCCCGACAGCGCGAACAGCAGGAACGGCGCGACCTCGGGCACCGCGTGGGCGAAGATGTAGACGATGAACTTGCGGACGTTGTCGTAGACCCGGCGGCCCGCCTCGACGGCGGCCACGATGGTCGTGAAGTTGTCGTCGGCCAGCACCATGGTGGCGGCCTCGCGGGCGACGTCCGTGCCGGATCGGCCCATCGCGATGCCGATGTCGGCGCGGTGCAGGGCCGGGGCGTCGTTGACGCCGTCGCCGGTCATGGCGACGATCTCGCCCCGGTCGCGCAGCGCGTCGGCGATGCGCAGCTTCGCCTCGGGCGAACTCCGCGCGAAGATCACCTCCTGGTCCGCGGCCAGCAGTCGGTCGAGATCGGGCTCGCTCATCCGGTCGAGTTCGTGGCCGCTCACGATGAGCGGATCCTCGGCACCGATACCGACGCGGGCCGCGATCTCGGCGGCCGTGCGCCCGTGATCGCCGGTGACGACGTGCACCCGGATACCGGCGGCGTGGGCGCGGGCGATGGCGTCGGCGACCTCGGGGCGCGGCGGGTCGAACAGGGCCACCAGGCCGAGGAGGCACAGCCCGCTCTCGGCCGCGTCGCGGTCGGCCGGCACGGCAGCGACCCGGCGCTGCGCGACGGCGAGCACGCGCAACCCGCGCGTGGCGTAGCGATCCACGACGGCGTCGAGCCCGGCCCGGGCCGCGGCGTCGAAGGTGACCTCGCCGGCGGCGGTCAGGACGGTCGAGCAGCACGGCGCGACCGCCTCGGGCGCGCCCTTCACGTGCACGAGCAGTGACGACGCGTCGCGATCGACGGTGGCCATCCGCTGCAGCTGGGAGCTGAAGTGGAACACCGCGACCCGTTGCGCATCCCGCCGCAGAGGGTCGGTCTCGCCGCCGAGGCTGCGGGCGAGCAGCACCAGCGCCACCTCGGTCGGGTCGCCGGTGACCACGCCGTTGCCAGGCACCACCTCGGCCGTCGTGCACAGGGCGGCGGCCCGGACGAGTGCGAGAACCTGATCCGACGGCGCGCGGCGCCCGTCCGCCTCCAGGTCGACGTCGACCCCGGCCACCCACAGCCGTACCGCGGTCATGTCGTTGCGGGTGAGCGTGCCGGTCTTGTCGGTGCAGATGACCGTCGTCGACCCGAGCGTCTCGACCGCCGACAGTCGCTTGACGATGGCCTGGCGGTGCGCGAGGTCGCGCACGCCGAGGGCCAGGGCGAGGGTGATGGTCGGCAGCAGCCCCTCGGGCACGTTCGCGACGATCAGCCCGATCGCGAAGCTGCCCGCCGACGCCCACCCCAGGCCGGCCAGCACCCCGGCCGGGAGGAACACCAGACCGACGCCGGTCGCGCAGATCGCGATCAGCCACGCGACCCGCTTGACCTGCCGCTCGAGCGGGCTGACCTCACGGGTGACCTGCTCGGACAGCGCGGCGATGCGGCCGAGCTCGGTGTGCATGCCGGTATGGACCACCAGGACGTGCGCGTCGCCGCCGGTGCACGCCGTCCCGCTGAACACCCGGTCGTGGCGTTCGAGCAGCGGCAGCCCCGAGGAGTCGCCGCCGGCGGTCCGCGACACCGGCGCCGCCTCACCGGTGAGCGTCGACATGTCGACCTCGACGCCGCCGACGACGACCTGCCCGTCAGCGCAGACACGGTCACCCTCCTCGAGCACCAGCACGTCGCCCGGCACCAGCGACGTCGCGTCGATGTGGACGCGGTGACCGTCGCGGACGACGACGGCCCGGTCGGGGAGGTAGGAGGCGAGCGTCTCGATCGAGCGTTCGGCCTGCAGCTCCTCGACGAACGCGAACGCGGCGTTGAGCACGATCACGACGACGATGGCGATGCCGAGGGCGCCGTTGCCGGTCGTGGCCGCCAGCACCGCGGCGAGGGCGAGCAGGACGGCCAGCGGGTGCGTGAGCTGGGCCAGCAGGCGGCGCGGCCAGTGCCGCCCGCCGCGGCGCACCAGCTGGTTCGGGCCGTAGACGACGAGCCGGCGCGCGGCCTCCCGCTCGCTGAGCCCCCGCGCGATTGCCGCCGGATCGGTGAGCGGCGCGGTCATCGGCGGGCCACGTCAGTTGTGGAGGACGGCCGCGCCGTTGAACCGACCGTGCGCGAGGTCGGCGAGCGCGCGCGGGGCGTCGGCCATCGGGTAGGCGGTCGTCGTGGCGCGCAGGCCGAACCGGGCGGCGAGACGCAGGAACTCGGCACCGTCGGCGCGCGTGTTCGCCGTGACGCTGCGCAGCTGCCGCTCGCCGAAGACCTCGTCGGCATAGTTCAGCGGCGGGATGTCGGACAGCCAGATGCCCGCGACGGCGAGGGTGCCGCCCGGGGCGAGGGCGCGCAGCGCGGGCGGGACGAGCTCGCCGGCCGGGGCGAAGAGAATCGCGCCGTCGAGGGGCTCGGGCGGCGCCGCGTCGGAGGCGCCGACCGAGTCGACGCCGAGCTCCACGGCCAGTCGCCGGTTCGCCTCGCCCCGGCTGAGCACGTGCACCCGATGACCGAGGTGCAGGGCCAGCTGCGCGGTCAGGTGGGCGCTGCCGCCGAAGCCGTAGATGCCGAGGACGCCGCCGGGCGGCAGCTCGGCCCGCCGCAGCGCGCGGTAGCCGATGATGCCGGCGCACAGCAGCGGCGCGGCCTGCTCGTCGGCCAACTCGGCGGGCAGCGGGTAGGCGTAGGCCTCGTCGACGACGCACGCGTCCGCGTAGCCGCCGTCGACGTCCCAGCCGGTGAAGGTCGGGTGCTCGCACAGGTTCTCGCGCCCGGAGCGGCAGTGGCGGCAGCGGCCGTCGGTACCGGCCAGCCACGGCACGCCGATGCGCGCGCCCACCGCGAACCGGCCGGCAGCCGACCCGGCCGCCTCGACGGTGCCGACGACCTCGTGTCCCGGGACGGTGTCGGGGCGGCGGGGCGCGAGGTCGCCCTCGGCGAGATGGAGGTCGGTACGGCACACGCCGCAGCACGAGACCCGGAGCCGGACCTGGTGCGGCCCGGGGTCGGGAACGGCCCGCTCGACCCGGGTCAGCGGGCCGGAGTCGATCGGACCGGGCCGATGGACCACCCAGGCCGGCATGCGGACGCGATCAGCCGATCGTGACGTCGAACTCGGCGTCGACGAGGCAGGTCGATCCGGCGGCCCGGCTCGCGAACCGGCGGCAGCGGCGGCGCAACTGATCGAGCAGCTCGGCGTCGCCGAGCGGCAGCGACATCTTCACGTGGCCGAGGTGCACCTGCGGAAGGTCGAAGACGGCGGCGACGACCCCGGCGCGGGCCGACGGCGGCACGTGCCCGCTCGGCACGTGGAAGTCGACCCACGTGGCCCGGCCGTCCTGCCGGATCTCGGCCCGGACGTCGAACTCGTCGGCGAGCACGATCACGCCCGCGATCTGGTTGCGCACGTTGTCATCATCGCGCGCGGGGGCCCGGGCGCAAACCCCTCGAAGGTCACGGCCACCCGGGACCGACGTCCGGCCGATCCCGGGCCCGTCCCGGGCGGGGCGGTCCGAGATCGGGACTATTTGACCGATCCGCGCGATAGGTCGGAGGACTACCGTCGGGGACGGGCCGCCAGCACGACTGTTGGGGGTGAGGATCATGACCCGGACCGAGGTCGGATCCGATATGACAGAACGCCGGACCCGACACCCGAACCAGGTCGAGGTAGCCCTGCTCGACCGCAGCGGGACCATCGTCGCGGTCAACGAGCACTGGACCTCGTTCTGCCTGGCCAACGGCGGGGTGCCGGCCCGCTGCGGCGTCGGCACGTCCTATCTCGACGTCTGCACCGCGGCAGCGGGCGACCGCGACGCCGATGCCGTCGCCGAGCTCCTGCGGGCGGCGCTGGCCGGCCGGCTGCTCGCGCCCGAGCAGGTGCAGATCCGCTGCGACAGTCTCAGCCGCGTCCGCCGCTTCGACGTGTTCGTGGCATCCCGCCTGGACGACGCCGGGCGGTGCCTCGGCGCCACGGTCACGCTGTGCGAGAGCGCCGAGATCATCACCGCGGTCGAGCCGGACGAGGCGGCCTCGGTGCGGGCCCTGAGCGGCGTGGCCGGTGTCGTCGCCGACGAGCTGACGCTCAACCAGCTGCTCGGCCGGGTGACCGAGGCGGCGCGGGTGCTCACCGGGGCCGGGCACGTCACCGTCCACGTGCGCAACGCCCACGCCGACGCCCCCGGCTGCGTCGAGTGCGACGAGCGCCCCTGGGATCCCGGCGACGAGTCGACGGTCGTGCTCGACGCGCTCATCCGCTCCCGCGGCGTCCCTTTCGGCCGCCTGCACGCCGGCGCCGCGCCGGGCCGGACCTTCGGCGCCGCCGAGCGCCGCCACTTCGCCCGCCTGGCCGCCGTCGCGGGCACGGCCGTCACCAACACCCGGCTCTACCAGCGGACCGAACGCCAGCGGCGGTGGTCGGTCGACGCCGCCGAGCTGATGCAGGCGCTGCTCCAGGCCGAGACCCTCGATCCGGTGCGGGCCGTGCTGGAGCGGACCCGGCGCGATCTCGACCTCGATCTCGCGTCGCTCGACCTCGTGGTCGATGACGCGACGCTCGTCGTCGACACCGCCGTCGGCGGGTCCGCGAGTGACTTGACCGGCCGCCGCTTCCCACGCGCCGGCGACCCGGCCGACGTCGTGCTGCGCAGCGGCCGGCCGGTGCTCACCGACGACGGCGGCCCGCACCAGGTCGCGGGGCTGGACCTCGGCCCCCACGTCCACCTCCCGCTCGTCGCCGACAACCAGGGCCTCGGGGTGCTCACCGTGGCCCGGTCGCGGTCGGGTGAGCCGTTCACCGAGGAGGATGTCGACCACCTCGCCGGTTACGCCCGGTTCGTCGGCCTGGCCCTCGACCTCGCCCGGGCCCGTCGCGATCACGAGACCCTGCGCTCGGTGCAGATCCGCGACCGGATCGCCGCCGAGCTGCGGGACCAGGTCGTGCGGCGCGCGTTCTCGGTGGGCATGCGGCTGCAGGGCGTGGTCGAGCTCATCGCCGATCCGACCGCCCGCGAGCGCGTCCGCGAGTGCGTCGACGACCTCGACCTGATGGTGCGCGAGATCCGCGACACCGTCTACCGGCTCGACGACGGCGATGCCGCCGGCTGAAGTGCGCCGCGGCGGGTAGGGCGAAGGTCCCGGTGCACAGGGGCCCGGGCGAGGAACTTGGACCCTGTGCGCGAACGGCCCGGCGGCGTGGACTCGGAAGCAGGCCGGACCCCGCCGGCGCGCGCACCCGCAGGAGAGACCGATGGATCGGATGACCCCGCTCGATGCGGCGTTCTGGACGCTCGAGAACGAGCACGCGTCGCTGCACATCGCGGCGGTGTCGGTCTTCGAGGGCCCGATGCCGTCCTACGCCGAGGTCGCCGGCCGCTACACCAACCGGATAGCGACGATGCCGCGCTACCGGCAGCGCATGCGCACCGTGCCGTTCGGCCTCGGCTGGCCGGTGTGGGTCGACGCCCCCGACTTCGACCTCGAGTACCACCTGCGCAGCACCGGCCTGCCCCGCCCCGGTGGCGCGGTTGAACTCGAGACCCTGATCGGGCGGTTGATGTCGACCCCGCTCGACCGCAACCGCCCGCTGTGGGAGGCCTGGCTCGTCGACGGGCTCAGCGACGAGCGGTGGGCGCTGGTCACGAAGGTGCACCACAGCCTGGCCGACGGTCTCGCCGGCATGGACCTGTTCACGCACGTGCTCGACCCGATGCCGGGCGCCGGCCCGCAGCACCCGCTGGGCCGGCCGGCGCCGCCGCAGCGCCCACCCGGTCGCCCGCGGCTGCTCGCCGGCGCGGTCGCGGCCGGGCTCGCCTCCGGCCGTCAGGCCGCGCGGGACGTCGTGGCCGCCGGACGGCACCCCGCGACGGCGGTGCGCGCGGCCGGGGCCGGGGTGCGCGGCTCGCTCGGGTACGCGCGGGCGCTGCGGCCGTTCTCGTCGTCCTCGCTCGCCGGACCGATCGGCGGGTCGCGGCGTTACCGCACCGCCGTGGTCGACCGGGACGACATCGCGATCGTGCGTCGGGCGTTCGGGGGCTCGCTCAACGACGTCGCGCTGGCGATCGTCACCCATGGCTTCCGCGAGTTGCTGCTCAGCCGCGGCGAGGAGCCGGGCGCGCACACCGTCCGCACCCTGGTGCCGGTCTCGGTGCGGGCGCCGCACGAGGAGCACGACCTGGCCAACAAGGTCTCGGCCATCCTGCTCGACCTGCCGGTCGACTTCGGTGACCCGGTCGCCGCGCACGGGGCGGTGGTCGCCCGGATGCGCGAGCTCAAGCAGCACCACGAGGCCGACGCCGGCGTGCTCGCGACCGAGCTGGCCGGCCTGCTGCCGGCCGGGGCCGTCGCCCCGGCGCTGCGGGCGGCGTTCGCGGTGCCGCAGCGCGTGCTCACGACCGTCGTCACCAACGTGCCCGGGCCGCCGCGCCCGGTGCACCTGCTCGGGCGCCGGATGCTCGCGCTCTACCCCTACGTGCCGATCGCGGACCGGATCCGCGTCGGCGTGGCCCTCACCTCCTACGACGACCGGCTCTTCTTCGGCATCACCTGCGACCGCGAGTCCGTGCCCGACGGGGATGTGCTGAGTGCCGGCATCGAGGCCGGCCTGGCCGCGCTGGTCAAGGCCGCCGACACGACCGAAGGAAGCCCGTCATGACCCGACACCGGATGGCGGCAGGCGATGCGGCCTGGCTGCACATGGACCGGCGCACGAACCGCATGATCGTCAACTCGGTGATGTGGTTCGACGAGCCGCTGGACTGGGTCGCGGTGCGCGCCCTGCTCCAGGCGCGGCTGATCGACCGGTTCCCGCGGTTCTCGCAGCGCGTCGTCGACAGCGCCGGCGGGGTGTGGTGGGAGGACGACGAGCCGTGCGATCTCGAGCGGCACCTGCGCTACGCCCGGCTGCCCGAGCCGGGCGGCCAGGCCGAGCTCGAGCGTTACGTCAGCGACCGGGCGGGCGAGCCGCTGGCGCGCGACCTGCCGCTGTGGGAGATCCACCTGATCGACGGTTACCGCGGCAACGGCAGCGCGGTGCTGTCGCGCATCCACCACTGCGTGGCCGACGGCGTCGCCCTCGCCCAGGTCATGCTGTCGCTCACCGACGATCCGCAGGAGTCGGCGTCGGTCGCCGTCGCGGCGCCGCACGAGGCCGCCGGTACCCGCGTCGTCGACGGTCTGGAGCACCTGGCCGGCGGCATGATCGACCAGCTGCGCCACCCGACCCGGCTGCCGGGCCACGTGCGTGACGTCGTCGCGATCACCCGCGAGGTCGGGCGGCTGGTGATGATGCCGCCCGACACCCGTAGCTGCCTGCGCGGCGAGCTGGGCGAGCGCAAGAGCGTGGTGTGGAGCGAGCCCTACGCCCTGCGCGACATCTCGGCCGCGGCGCACGCCGGCGAGGCGACCGTCAACGACCTGTTGCTCACCGCGGTCAGCGGCGCCCTGCGCACGCACCTCGCCCGCCACGACGGGCAGGCCCCGGACGTCCGGGCCGTCATCCCGATCAACCTGCGCCCCCTCGACGAGCCGTTGCCGGTCGAGCTGGGCAACGACTTCGGGTTGCTGTTCCTGCAGCTGCCGGTCTCGGTCGACGGCTCGCTCGCGCGGCTGGCCGAGATGCACAAGCGCACCGAGCAGCTCAAGACCTCGACCGAGCCGGTGGTGTCGTTCGCCATCCTCGACATCACCGGGCACACGCCGTACCAGGCGCAGCAGGTCTTCGTCGAACTGTTCGCGGCCAAGGCGAGCGCGGTCATGACGAACGTGCCGGGCCCGCAGCGTCCGGTCTTCCTGGCCGGACGCCGCGTGCGCGGCACGATGGGATGGCCTCCCGAGTCGGGCCGCATCGGGCTCGGGGTGTCGATCATCAGCTACGACGGCGAGGTGCGCCTCGGGCTGATGACCGACGACCGTCTGGTCCGCGATCCGCGCCGGCTGCTCGCCGACGCGACGGCCGAGCTCGATCGGCTGCTCACCGGGTTACGGGCCGTGGCATCGGCCGGGGCATCGGCGGGCTGAGCCGCGCCGGGTCGCCGGGGTCGGTGCCGCCGTTGTCGAGCCGGAACGGCGGGTACTCGTCGGTCATCAACGCGGTGTACGCCATCACCCGGTAGGTCCACCGGTTCAACCCCATCGCGAAGTCGAACAGCGGGCGCGGGTAGGAGCCGGTGAACAGCAGCGTGACCGCGGCGACGAGCACGAGCAGCGCGATCAGGCCGAAGCCGCCCGCCTCCCACGAGTCGTTGGCCCAGCCGACGCCCATGCCGCCGGTGAACACCGCGACGATCAGGTAGTGCGGCAGCGCCAGCAGCCACCACTTCACCAGCACGAGCCCGCGCGAGAGGTGCTCGGGGTAATCGACGGTGAAGTCGGCCGGGTAGGTCGGGTCGGGCTTGAGGCTGAACGGCGGGTAGCGGTCGGTGCCGAAGGCGTCGATCGCGTAGAACGACACCCGCCACGACCAGCGCATCACCCCGACGTTGAAGTCGAAGATGCCGCGCGGGTAGCGGCCGGTGAACAGGATCGCGAAGCCGGCGACGATCGTCAGCACGAAGACGGCGATCCAGAGGAACAGCAGGATCACGAAGTGCGGGATCGCCAGGAGCCATTTCACGAGCCACAGACCCCTGCTCAGGGACGGATCCAGTCGGCCCGACAGCCGGGCCGGGTAGGGACGGTTCGTCGTCATCGCACTCACCACATCTCCTCGCCGGTGTTCCCACCTCACTTCCACCGTGGCGCGGCCGGTCGACCGCGGCCAGAGGCGACGGGCGGACAGCGCCGGTCGAACGACCTGCCCGACCCGCCCCGTTGGACCCTTCTGTCGTCCCCGGCGCCGTGATCGGCTGGCGGGCATGCGAGCAGCCGTCGTCTACGAATCCATGTACGGCAACACCAGGGCGATCGCCGAGGCGGTGGCGGCCGGGTTGGCGCCGTCGATGCCGGTGAGCGTCGTCCCGGTCAGGGACGCGCTGAGCGGGGCCGCGGTCGAGGAATTGCGGGCGCTCGACCTGCTCGTGATCGGCGGCCCTACGCACGCGTGGGGGATGAGCCGGCCCTCGACCCGGCGCGGCGCGGTCGAGGCCGCGGCCAAGCCGGGCAGCGCGCTCGTCGCCGAGCCGGGCGCCGACGGCCCCGGGGTGCGCGAATGGCTCGACCGCATGCGCTGCGTCGCGACCCGCGTGGCGGTGTTCGACACGCACTTCGCCGCGCCGGCCGGGCTGAGCGGGTCGGCCGCGCGGCGCATCGCGCGCCGGGTGCGGCGTCTCGGGTTCGAGCTCGCCGCGCCGCCCGTGCAGTTCCTCGTCACCAAGCAGAACACGCTGGTCGACGGCGAGGTCGGGCACGCGACCGAGTGGGGCCGATCGCTGGCCGCGCAGGTCGCGCAGCTGACCTGATCAGACCGCGCCGCTCACACCTCGGCACGCGGATGCACGACGGCCACCGGGCAGGTGGCGTGGTGCAGCACGCCCTGGCTCACCGAGCCGAGCAGCGACGCGACACGCGCGTGCCGGGCGTTGCCGCCGACGACCAGCAGATCCTGCGCGGCCGACTCGAGCACCAGGCCGGCGATCGCGTGCTCGCGGACGACCGCGCGCTGCACCGCGACGTCGGGGTACTTGTTCTGCCACCCGGCGACCGCCTCGGCCAGCCAGCGCTCGGCCCGCTCGGGGGCGGGCTGCTCGGGCCGCCACGACATCACGGCGGCGAGATCGGGACGCCAGCAGAAGACCGCCTTGAGCGGCACGCCGTGCCGGCTCGCGTGGTCGAAGGCGAAGGCGAGGACGTCGTCGGAGGCGCTCGATCCGTCGACCCCGACGACGACGCGGGCCAGCTCGGCCTTGTCCCCGGGCGGACCCTCGACGACGACCACCGGGCCGGCCGCGCGGGCGGCGACCACGGTGCTGACCGAGCCCATCACGGCCGCGCCGATCGCCGACAGCCGGCGCGAGCCGACGACGGTGACGTCGGCGTGCACCGACTTCTCGACGAGGACGTCCCACGGGATGCCCTCGACGACGGTCGCCCGCACCGTGACCTCGGGAAACGTCTCCTCGACGTGCGCGATCGCGTGCCGCAGGCGGGTCTCGGCCACGCCGCGCAGGTCGAGCGCGATCGCGCGGTCGTCGGCCAGCTCCCAGGGCACCGCCCCGGCGCTCCAGTGGTAGGCCCGCACGATGTGCAGCGGCCGGTTCCGGGCCCGCGCCTCGTCGGCGGCCCAGTCCAGCGCGGTCCAGCTCTCGGTCGCGTCACTGAGTCCGAAGAGGACCTCACCCTGCAGTTCCATGATCGTCTCCTCGCGGTGTCGTTTGCCCCTTTAGGGTCGTCCTCACCGCGGTCCCGGCCCAGGGTCGAGCGTCCCGCGCCCGGCCGGGGGACCGGTGCCCGTCGTCCCGACCCTGGAGTGACCTTCGCCCCTGGGGTGGGCCAGGGGGGCGGGACAGGGTCGAGTTGTCGGCACCTGCCCGTTCCGAGGCCGCTCCGTCGAGACGGAGGAACACCATGACCACGCTGCATGTCCTCCGTCCGGCCGCCGCCCCGGCCGTCGACGAGCGCCCGCCGGCGCCCCGCCTGATCGGCATCGGTGTTCGCGACCACGAGCACGACGACGCGACGATCGCCTGGGCCCTGGGCGACGCCGCGCCGACCGTCGACGCCCTGCACATCGTCCACGCCTACGTGCCCCTGCGCCTCGAGGGCTGCGCCTGGGAGCCGGTGTCGCGGGCCCGGGACGCGCGGTACCTGGCGGCCAAGCGCATCGTCGGGCAGGCCGTCCAGCGCGCGCACGTCACCGACGACCGGATGCGGGTCGCCGGCTCGGCGATCGCCGGCCTGGCGCCGGACGTGCTGATCGAGCTCGCCGACGTCGTCGACCTGCTCGTCATCGGCGACGACGCCGGTGCCCCGAGCGGCGAGCAGCACCTCACCTGGCCGGTGCAGGACCAGTCCCGCTGCCCGGTCGTGTGCGTGCCGTCGACCTACCGCGCCGGCCCGGACGAGCGGCCGGTCTCGGTGCTCGTCGACGGCTCCGGGCTGTCCGCCCCCGTACTGCTCTTCGCCGTCGCCGCGGCCCGCCGCCACCACGTCGGCCTGCAGGTCTCGCGCACGTGGGAGTCGCTGCACGACGGGAGCGACCCGGGCCCGACCTGGCTCGCCCACCAGCAGGAGGAGCTCGACACCCAGCTCGCCGACTGGCGCGCGGCGCTGCCCGACGTCGCGATGTCCGCCCGGCTCGAACTCGACGCCGAGTGGCCGGCCCGGTTGCGGGCCGGCAGCAGCCTGCTCGTGGCCGGCGCCGAGGCCGTGACCTCGCTCCGCTCGCGCGGCGCGGTCCGACCCGGGGACTGCCCGATCGCGATGGTGCCGGAAGTCCCGGGCCCGGCCCGGCACAGTTGACCGAAGGTCCCGTGCCGGACGGGTGCGACGGCCCTGAAAGCGGTCCGCGTGGCACGACAGGGTGATCAGGGACGAGACGACGTCCCTGTGACCCCCTGTGCCGAGAGGTGACCCGTGGACCCCACGACCCTGGCCCGGTGGCAGTTCGCCACCACCACCGTCTACCACTTCCTGATCGTGCCGATCTCCATCGGCCTCACCGCGCTCGTCGCCGTCATGCAGACCAAGGCCTACCGACGCCGCGGCACCGCCGGCGAGGAGGTCTGGGACCGCTCGGCCCGCTTCTGGGGCCGCATCATGCTCGTCCTGTTCGCGCTCGGCGTCGTGACCGGCATCGTGCAGGAGTTCCAGTTCGGCATGAACTGGTCGGCGTACTCGCGCTTCGTCGGCGACATCTTCGGGGCGCCGCTGGCGATGGAGGCGCTGATCGCGTTCTTCCTCGAGTCGACCTTCCTCGGCCTGTGGATCTTCGGCCGCGGCATCCTCAGCCCGAAGGTCCACCTCGCGACCATCTGGCTCGCCGCGGCGGGCACCACGATCAGCGCGTACTTCATCCTGGCCGCCAACAGCTTCATGCAGCACCCGGTCGGGCTGACCTACAACGCGGCGAAGAACCGGGTCGAGCTCACCTCGATCTGGAAGGTGCTCACCAACTCGACCCAACTGGTGACGTTCCCGCACACGATCCTGGCCGCCTTCATGACCGCGTCGGCACTGCTCGTCACGGTGAGCGCTCACCACCTGCGCAAGGACCGCGAGGCGGCCGACCCGGTGCACCGCGGCGTCGCCAAGCTCGGCATCGGCGTGCTGATCGTCGCCGCCGTCGGCGTCTCGCTCGTCGGCCACGTGCAGGGCCAGATCATGACGAAGCAGCAGCCGATGAAGATGGCCGCGGCCGAGGCGCTGTGGGACACGAAGACGAACGCGTCGTTCTCGCTGCTCGCCTACGCCAACGTCGAGCAAGGCCGAAACAAGATCGACATCTCGATCCCGGGCGGGCTGTCACTGCTCGCCACCAACAGCCTCGACGGCAAGGTCGAGGGCATCAACGACATCCAGAAGGCCGAGACCGCGAAGTACGGCAAGGGCAGCTACGTGCCGGTGGTCTGGATGGCCTACTGGATGTTCCGGCTGATGATCGGCTTCGGCGTGCTCGCCGCGTTGATCGCGATCTTCCTGGCGATCCAGTGGCGCCGCGACCGGCTGCTGCAGAGCCAGAAGCTGCTGCGGGTCGCCACCTGGACGGTCGCCCTCCCGCTCGCGGCCAACGCCTTCGGCTGGATCTTCACCGAGACCGCGCGGCAACCCTGGCTCGTCTACGGCCTGCTGCGAACGAAGGACGGCGTCAGCACCAACGTCGGCACCGGATTCACGCTGACCACGCTGGTGCTCTTCACCGTGCTGTACGGGGTGCTCGGCGTCATCTGCTTCCGCCTGGTGCACCGCTTCGCGACGGCCGGGCCGGACTCGCCGGCGGCGCCGCCGACCGAGCGCACCGACGAGCCCGTCCTGAACCTGGTCTGAGGGGTAGAGACATGTTGACTGGATTCTGGTTCGGCGTGATCGCCGTCCTGTGGGCCGGCTTCTTCGTCCTCGAGGGCTTCGACTTCGGTGTCGGCATCCTGCTGCCGTTCCTCGGCAAGCGGGAGCAGGACCGCGAGCAGGCGCTGCGCTCGATCGGCCCGGTGTGGGACGGCAACGAGGTGTGGCTGCTCACCGCCGGCGGCGCTACGTTCGCCGCGTTCCCCGAGTGGTACGCGAGCATGTTCAGCGGCCTCTACCTCGCGCTCGCGCTGGTGCTCACCGGCCTGATCCTGCGCGGCATCGGCATCGAGTACCGCGGCAAGGCCGCGACGGCGCAGGGGCGCCGCTGGTGCGACGCCGCCGTGGTCGGCGGCTCGTTCGTGCCGGCGCTGCTGTTCGGCGTCGCGTTCGCGAACCTGATCCGCGGCGTCGAGATGAACAAGGCGCACGTGGTCACCGGCAGCTTCTTCGACCTGCTGTCGCCCTACGCCCTGCTCGGCGGGCTGACGACGCTGTCGCTGTTCCTGCTGCACGGGGCGTTGTTCGTCGCGCTGCGGGTCGAGGGCCCGGTCGGCGCGACGGCGAACCGGCTCGCCCGGCCGATCGCGGTCGCCGCCGTCGTGTGCGGCGCCGCCTTCCTGATCTGGACGACGCAGGTGCGCGGCGGCTGGGTCAGCTTCGTCGTCGCCGGCGTGATCGTGGTCGCCCTGCTCGCGGCCGTCCGGATGATGCTGGCCGGTCGTCCCGGTCTGGCCTTCGCGGCCAGCGCGGTGACGACAGCGCTCGTGCCGGTGTGGGCGTTCGCCTGCCTGTGGCCCGATGTCATGCCGGCCCGCAACAACTCGGCGTTCTCGCTGACCGTGCACCAGGCGAGTTCGAGCACGTACACCCTCGAGGTGATGACGGTGGTGGCGTTGCTGTTCACCCCGATCGTGCTCGCCTACCAGGCCTGGACGTACTGGGTGTTCCGCGCCCGCATCGGCGTGCCGGTGCACCCGCAGCCGGGTTCGGCGCACGTGGCCGACAAGGTGCGCCGCGCCGCCGAACAGCTCGTGCCGCCGCCGGCCGCGCCGAAGCACGCCGCGCCGTCCCAGCCGGTCGAGGCGCCGTCGCAGAGCGTGGGTCCGCAGAGCGGTGAGTAGGCCGCTCGATCCACGTCTGCTGAAGCACGTGCCGGCGGTGCGCCGCCTGGTCGTCACGCTCGGCACGGTGCAGGTCGTCGCCGCCGCCCTGACGGTCGCGCAGGCGGCGCTGCTCGCCGACGTCGTCGTCACCGTCTTCGGCGGGCACACCGGCGCCGGCGGGGTGCTCGGCCGGCTGGTCGCGCTCGTCGGGGTCGGCGTGGGGCGCGCCGCGACCGCGGCGCTGCAGGAGTTCCTCGCCGCCCGCGCCTCGGTGCGGGTGCGGGCCGACCTGCGTCGCACCACCCTCGAGGCGGTCGTGCACCTCGGCCCGCGCTGGGCCGCCCGCCAACCGGCCGGGCGGCTGGTCAACGCGACCGGCCCCGGACTCGATGCCCTCGACGGCTACGTGACCCGCGCGCTGCCCGCTCTCGTCGGGGCGTGCGTCGTGCCGCCGATCGTGCTCGCCACCATCACCTGGACGGACTGGACGAGCGGGCTCGCCCTGCTGGCGCTGATCCCGCTCGTGCCGCTGTTCATGGCGCTCATCGGGGTGACCACGAAGCGGCTCGTCGAGCGGCAGTACCGGGTGCTGAGCCGACTGTCGGGCCAGTTCCTCGACCTCGTCCGCGGGCTGACGACGCTGCGCGTGTACGGCCAGGCCGAGGCGCAGGAGCGCACGCTGCGCTCGGTCACCGAGGCGTACCGCACGCAGACGATGGCGTCGCTGCGCATCGCGTTCCTCTCCGGCCTGGCCCTCGACCTCATCGCCGCGCTGTCGGTGGCGGTCGTCGCCGTCGACATCGGCCTGCGCCTCGACAGCGGCAGCGCCGCCTTCGCCACCGCGCTGCTCGTGCTGCTGCTGGCGCCGGAACTGTTCGCCCCGCTGCGCGCGGTCGGCGCCCAGCACCACGCGAGCCAGGAGGGCGGCGCCGCGATCGCGGCCGCGCTGGACATCGTCGACGAGGCCGGCGACGAGGCGTCAGCGGCCCGCTCCCGTGCCGCCACCGAGCCGGTCCGGCCGTCCGGTCGCTTCGAGCTGCAGTTCGTCAGCGTCGTGTACGAGGGGCGGACCGAGCCGGCGCTCGCCGGCGTCGACCTGGCCGTCGAGCCGGGCCGGGTCGTGGCCCTCACCGGACCGAGCGGCGCCGGCAAGAGCACTGTCCTCGCGACCCTGCTGGGCACGGTCGCGCCGACCGGCGGGGCGGTGCTGGTCGGCACGGCTGCGGGCGACCTCGCGCTGCGCGACCTCGACCCGGACGCCTGGCGGGCCGGCGTGGCCTGGCTGCCGCAGCGCCCGCGCCCCAGCCGGCCGACGGTCGCCGACGAGATCCGCCTCGGCGACCCGACGGCCGACGCCGCAGTCGTCGCCGCGGCGTGCGCCGCCTGTCAGGCCCCCGCACCGGGCACCCGGCTCGGCGAGGACGGCACGTCGGTGTCGGCCGGCCAGCGCCGCCGCATCGCGCTCGCCCGGGCCCTGGTGCGGGCGTGGGCCGTGCGGGCCCGCGGCGGGCTACCGGTGGTGCTGCTCGACGAGCCGAGCGAGGACCTCGACCGGGCCACCGAGCAGGTCGTCGCCTCGGTCATCTCGTCCTTCGCCGGCTGGGCGACCGTCGTCGTCGCCACCCACAGCGAGCGGCTCGCCGCCGTGGCCGACCAGCGCGTGCGCATGGCCGGCGGCCGGGTCGTCGCGATCGAGGCCCAGGAGCCCGTCCCCGTCCCCGAATCCACCGCGCCCGAGGCGGTCGCGCCCGCCGAGGCGACGATCGTCTCGGTACCGGTCCGATCCGTCACGCCGTACCGGCTGCGCGACCTCGCCCGCGAGTCCGGTGCGGCCCGCCGCCTGATCCGCGCCGCCGCGCTGTCCGCCCTCGCCGCGCTCACCGGGCTCGGGCTCACCGCGTCGTCCATGTGGCTCATCAGCCGGGCGGCGCAGCACCCGAACGTGCAGGCACTCGCCGTGGCCGTCGTCGGGGTGCGCACCTTCGCGATCGGCCGGGCCGCCCTGCGCTACGTCGAGCGGCTCGTCACCCACGATGGTGCCCTGCAACTGCTGACCAACCTGCGGGTGCGGGTGTTCGCCGCCCTGCGCCCGCTGTCACCCACCGTCCTCGGTGGCTACGGCCGCGGCGACCTGCTGCGCCGCTTCGTCGGTGACGTCGACGGGGCCCAGGAAGGCCTCGTGCGCGCGGTGGTGCCGATGTTCGGTGCGCTCGCCTGCTCGCTCGGCGCAGTGACGCTGGCCGCCGCCCTCGAGCCCGCGGCGGGCGTCGTGCTCGCCGCCGGACTCGTCGTCGGTGGTGCTGTCGTGCCCCTGGCCGCGTTCCGCGGGGCCGGCTCGGCGACCGCGCTCGTGGCCGCCGCCGGGCGGCGCGACCGGCACAGCAGCGCGCTCGTCGATGCGCTCGACGAGGTGCACGCCTACGGCGCGGCCGGCCGCGGCATCGCCGAGATCGCCGCGGCCGACGGCGAGGTCGCGCGGCACGCGCGGCGGCCCGCCCTCGTCGCCGCGGGGGGAGTGCTCGGCAGTGGCGCCACCGCGGCCGTCACGCTGTCGCTCGTGCTCGCGGCCGCTGCCCGGGCCGTGGTCGAGGGCCGGCTGTCCGGCGTCGAGGTCGGGGTCCTCGCGGTCTGCGTGCTCACCGCCTTCGAGGCCGTCGCGACGCTGCCGTCGGCCCTCGTGGCCTGGAGCCGGTGCCGGGCCGGGCTGCGCCGCGTGGCCGAGGTGACCGCCGAGGGTGCGGGCGTGCCCGAACCGGCCACCCCTGCCACCGTGCCGCCGGGCCCGCTCGGGCTGACGGCTGCCGACCTCGAACTCGCCCCCGCCCCCGGTGCCCCGCCGGTGCTCCGGCACGCCGCGCTCGACCTGCGGCCGGGCACCCGGCTCGCGGTGATGGGTCCGAGCGGCTGCGGCAAGAGCACGCTGCTGGCCGCGGCGCTGCGTCTGCTGCCGGTCTCGGACGGCTCGCTCGCGCTCACCGGCGCGGGCGTCGCGGCCGAGCTCGGCGACCTGCCCGCGGCCGCCGTGCCGCCGGTCGTCGCCGGCTCGCTGCAGGGTGATCACGTCTTCGACGCGACCCTGCGCGACAACCTGCGGGTGGTCAAGCCCGAGGCGTCCGACGAGGATCTCGACGCGCTGGCCGAGCGGGTCGGGCTGGGGGAGCTGATCGTCTCGCTGCCCGACGGCTGGTCGACCCCGGCCGGCCCGGACGGCGCCACCCTGTCCGGCGGTCAGCGCCAGCGGCTGCTGCTCGCCCGCGCGCTGCTCGCCGATCCCGAGGTGCTGGTGCTCGACGAGCCGACCGCGCACCTCGACCCCGAGACCGAGCGGCGGGTGCTCGACGACGTCCTCGACGCCACGTCGGGGCGCACGGTGCTGATGACGACGCACCGCCGCCTCGACGACGACCGCGTCGACGCGACGGTGCAGCTGGCTGACGGGGCGTTGCGGCCCGGGAGGGACGCCTACTTGCGCGTCGGACGGAGGGTTCGCACCTGACGGGTGAGCTCGACGAGGCGCAGCCGCTTCGACTCGAGGGCCTGGCCCTCGGTCCGCCACGCCTGCCGGGCGGAGCGCTGCCAGCGGTGCGGGCGGCGGGACTGCCAGTCGAGACGGCAGAACTCCCACGCGGCGTCCTCGCTCGCGAGGACGGCGGTGGTGGGGTGGTCCAGGATGTCGACCAGGCGGATGTACCAGCCGCTCGACTCGAGCAGCAGCCAGCCCTCGCGCGACGACGCGGCGGGCCGGGCGCGCCGGCTGCCGAAGCGGCGCCGCGGAGGTTCGGGGACGCGCTGGTCCTGGCTTGTCGTCTCCTCGGCCACCGGACGTCTCCCTCACTTCTGCTCGCCCGTCCAGTCTCATTGGCGGCTTTGCCCCGCACACGGTTCGAACGCCCCGACTGTCCGGGACTTGTGGACCGTCGCCGACAGGGTCCCGGGCCCCGCTGGACAGGAAGGCCCGGACCGAACGACCCTGATCATCGGCCGCACACCGCGGTCTGCTGGCCCGGACGCCGGAACCGCCCGTGCCGGCCGACGATCCGGAGGTGGTCCCGGTGTCCTTGGACCCGACCCCACCCGTCGCCCGGGCCGTCGGCCTGGCCAAGCGCTTCGGGACGGTCGACGCGCTCGTCGATCTCGATCTCGACGTGGTCGAGGGCGAGGTGCTCGGGTGCCTGGGCCCGAACGGCGCGGGCAAGACGACGTTCCTGCGCCTGCTGCTCGGCCTGCTGCGGCCGACGGCCGGCCACGTCGAGGTGTTCGGCCTCGACGCGCAACGCGACGCCGCCCGCATCCACCGGCGGGTCAGTTACGTGCCGGGGGAGACGAGCTTCTGGCCGGCGCTGTCCGGACGGCAGACCCTGCACCTGCTCGGCCGGCTGCACGGCACGGTCGACGAGCGGTACCGCGACGAGCTGATCGAGATGTTCGACCTCGACCCCGGGAAGCGGGTGCGCGCCTACTCGAAGGGCAACCGGCAGAAGCTCGCGCTGGTGTCCGCGCTCATGACCCGGGCCGACCTGCTGGTGCTCGACGAGCCGACGAGCGGGCTCGACCCGCTGATGGAGCAGACCTTCCGCACCTGCATCCGCACCGCGCGCGAGCGGGGCCAGACGGTGCTGCTGTCGTCGCACATCCTGGGCGAGGTCGAGGCGCTGTGCGACCGCGTCGCGATCCTGCGGGCCGGGCGCCTGGTCGATCTCGGCTCGCTCGGCGAGTTGCGCCACCTCGACGCCCTGCAGGTCGAGGTGTCCTTCGTGGGGATGCCGCCCGACCTCGGCGCCGTGCCGTTCGTCGAGCACCTACGGGTCGACGGAGCGAACGTCAGCTGCCAGGTGCGCGGCCCGGTGGAGCCGCTGCTGGAGGTGCTGGCGGCGCACCACGTCACCCGCCTCATCAGCCGCGAGCCGTCGCTGGAAGAGCTGTTCCTCGCGCACTACGGGGCGGCCGACGACCGCGCGGCGTCGATGCCGGCGGGCCGCGATGCCGGCTGAGACGGTCCTGCTGCGCCATCTCGGCCGACGGGCCGTCCGCAGCGCCGTGCCCTGGGGCGTCGCGTTCGGGCTGGTGGTGCTGAGCAGCGGCGTGTCCTACCTGTCGGCGTACCCGCACGTCGCCGACCGTCAGGCGCTGCAGCTGTCGCTCGGCGGCAACGTCGGGCTCGCCGCGATCTTCGGTCCGGTGCGCTCGCTGGCCGACGTCGGTGGCTTCACCGCGTGGCGCGCCCTCGGCCTGCTCACCATCGTCGGCGGCATCTGGGGCGTGCTCGCCGGCGCCCGGTTGATGCGCGGCGAGGAGGAGGCCGGGCGGTGGGAGGTGCTGCTCGCCTCGGCCACCACGCGACGACGGGCCGCCGCGGCCGGGGTCGCCGCCGGCGGGCTCGCGCTCGTCGCGCTCGGGCTCGCCACGCTGGCCGGTGCCCTGCTGGGCGTACCGGCCACCGGGCTGCGGGTCGGCTCGTGCGTCTTCCTGGCGGCCACCCTCGTGGCCCCGGCCGCGGTCTTCCTCGCCATCACGCTGCTGCTCGCCCAGTTCGTCCCCACACGCCGCGTGGCCGCGCAGTACGGCGCCCTCGCGTTCGGGGTCGCATACGTCGTGCGGCTCGTCGCGCTCGCCACCGGACGCGATTGGCTCGCCCGCTTCACGCCGCTGGGTTGGGTCGACGCCGCCCGGCCGATGACCGGCAGCCACCTCGCGCCGCTGCTGGCCGCCTACGCCCTGGCGATCGCCGCAGGCGTGGCCGCCGCCGGGGTGGCCGGGCGCCGTGACCTCGGCGCGGCCGCGTGGGCGCGGTCGGACCGCGCGACCGGCGCGACCCGCCTGCTCGGTGGCCCGGGCCGCTTCGCCGCGCGCCAGGCCCTGCCGCAGATCCTCGGCTGGGTGGTGGGCATCGCAGCGTTCACCGCGGTGTTCGGCCTGGTGTCCGGCTCGGTCGCCGACGCCACCCTGCGCTCGCACGCGATGAACGGCCTGCTCGACCGGCTCGGCGCGCCGGGCGCCGGGACGCGGGCCTTCCTCGGCCTCGGCATGCTCACCATGAGCTCGGCGATCGCGCTGGCCGCCGCGGCCTGGGTGAGCGGGATCCGCGAGGCCGAGAGCGCGGGCCTCGTCGACGTCGTGCTCGTCCAGCCGGTGTCGCGCCGACGCTGGCTCGCCGGCCGGGTCGCGGTCGCCGCCGCCGGGCTCGTCGCCCTCGGCCTGGCCACCGGGGTCGCGCTCATCGCCTCGGTCACGAGCGACGCGCGCGTGGCGGTCGCCGACCTGGTCGCCGCCGGGCTCAACGCGGTGCCGATCGCGCTCGTCGTCATCGGGGGCGGGGTGCTGACCCTCGGCGTGCTGCCCCGCGCGACCGCTGCGGTGGCCTACGGCCTCGTGGCCTTCTCCTTCCTCGACGAGATGATCGGTGCGATGGTCGACGCGCCGTCCTGGGTGCTCGACCTGTCGCTGCTGCACCACCTGGCCCTGGCGCCCGACGTCGCGCCCGACTGGTCGACCAACGCCGTGCTGGTCGCCATCGGCCTCGCCGCCGCTCTCGCCGGGGGCCTGGCGTTCACCCGGCGCGACCTCGTCACCGCGTAAAGCCCGTGTGACCGGCGACCCTCCACTGCTGGGCCGTAAGGCCCTACGGGGTGTCCCGCAGAAGCCGCACTCTGGGGTCTGCGGGGGCCTCTAGAACGGAAGACACCATGACTTCACTACTGTCCGGTCGGCAGACGATCCTGCTCCGGCGCGCAGCAGTGCGGGCGACAGCGGCCCCGTCCGTCCACAACACCCAGCCCTGGCGGCTGCACCTGAAGAGCGGCGAACTGAGCATCTTCGCCGACCCGACACGGCAGCTGAAGGTCCTGGACCCCACGTCGCGGCAGCTGGTGATCAGCTGCGGCTGCGCCCTGTTCAACGCGCGGGTGTCGCTGGCCGGCGACGGCCTGGCGTCCGACGTCGTCCGCTACCCGGACAGCGCGCGCCCCGAGCTGCTCGCCCGCCTGCGCCCCGTCGCCGACCGGCAGCCCGACCCGGCGCTCGCGGCGCTGGACTCGGTCCTGGAGCTGCGGCAGACGAACCGCCGCCAGTTCGCCGACGACGCCGTACCGGCGTCGCTGCTGGAGGTCCTCGAGGACGCCGCCCAGCAGGAGGCGAGCTCGCTGTTCGTGGTCCGCGACGAGCAGCAGCGGCTCACGGTGGCCCAGCTCAGCCAGCACGCCGATTCGATCGAGAACCTCAACCCGGCCTACCGCGCCGAGCTCCGGGCCTGGACCACCGACGACCCGGGCCGGCTCGACGGCGTGCCGGGGCTAGCGGTCCCGCACGTCGACGGCGGCTCCGAGGACGAGGTGCCGATCCGCGACTTCGACACCCGTGGCACCGGTGGTCTGCCGGTGCGCACCCACTCCTCGCGCCAGCAGACCCTGCTGATCCTGTGCACCGACGGCGACAGCCCGGCCGACTGGCTGCGCGCGGGCGAGGCCCTCGAGCGGATCCTGCTCGAGATCACCCGGCACGGTTACGCCGCCAGCCCGCTCACCCAGGTCACCGAGGTGCCCTCCGCCCGCGCCCGGCTACGCCAGGAGCTCGGAATGGGCGGATACCCGCACATCCTGCTGCGAGTCGGGCGGGCACCGATGACGCCGGGGTCACGCCGCCGGCGACTCGTCGATGTTCTCGTCGAAGAGGTCTGACCGCTTCTGGCTCGAAACGCCTACAGTTTCGGCCATGGAGGGCGAGGCCGGATCATCTCTACGATTCCCCGACGTCCCGAAGCTCGAACTCGACGATCTGATCGACCAACTCGTCGATCGGGCCCGGGGCGTGCAGCGGGCCCAGGGGCGCCTGCGCGCGCTGCTGCGCGCCATCGAGACGGTCACCGGCGATCTGTCCCTCGAGGTCGTGCTGCGCAACGTCGTCGAGTCGGCCTGCGAGCTGTCCGGGGCCCGCTACGGCGCGCTCGGGGTCATCGCCCATGACGGCGGGCTGGATCAGTTCATCCACGTCGGCATGGACGACGGAGCGGTCGCGGAGATCGGCGGCCTGCCGCAGGGCAAGGGGCTGCTCGGAGCGCTCATCAGCGATCCGCGCCCGATCCGGCTCAAGCACATGGTCGACGACGAGCGCTCGACCGGGTTCCCGCCGCACCACCCGCCGATGGACTCCTTCCTCGGCGTCCCGATCCACGTCCGCGACGAGGTGTTCGGCAACCTGTACCTGACCGACAGCGAGAAGGGCGAGTTCACCGCCGAGGACGAGGAGCTGGTCATCGCCCTGGCGCTCGCCGCCGGCACGGCGATCAGCAACGCCCGCCTCTACCAGGAGTCACGCCTGCAGCAGCGCTGGCTGACCGCCTCGGTCGAGATCGGCAGCCAGCTGCTCGCCGCGGCCGGCGAGGATCCGCTGCGCATGATCGCGCGGCGCGCCATCGACATCGCCGACGCCGACGTCGTCAGCGTGGGGTTGCTGACCCCGGACGGCGAGTCGCTGCTCATCGAGGTGGCCTACGGCGTCAACGCGCAGGATCTCGTCGGCCAGCGCTTCCGGCTCACCGAGACCCTCGCGGGCCGCGCGGTCGAGGAGCGGCGCGGCCTGGTGCTGCGGGCCGGCGACGACGTCGACCGCCACTCCCACGCCTCGAGCGTCCTCGACGCCGGCCCGCTGATGGTGCTGCCGCTGCAGAGCGAGGACACCGTGCGCGGCGTGCTCAGCCTGGTGCGCGAGCGGGGACGCCCCCCGTTCAGCGCCAGCGACCTCGCGATGGCGGCCGGCTTCGCCAGCCACGCCAGCGTCGCCCTCGAGCTCGCCGACTCCCGCGCCGCCGAGCAGAAGGTCGTCCTGCTCGAGGACCGCGAGCGCATCGCGCGCGACCTGCACGACCACGTGATCCAGGAGCTTTTCGCGATCGGGCTCAGCCTGGAGAGCGCGGCCGCCCTGCTCGGCTCCGACGCCGCGGCGGCGGCCCAGCGCATCCAGCAGCGCGTCGAGGACATCGACCGCACGATCCGTCGCATCCGCACCAGCATCTTCGCGCTGCGCGGCCCGCTCGATCTCGTCGCCGGCGGCCTGCGCCAACGCATCCTGGAGGTCGCCACCGATCTCACCCCCGCGCTCGGCTACCCGCCGCACGTCTCGTTCTCGGGGCTGCTCGACATCGGGGTGTCCGCCGACCTCGTCGACGATGTCGTCGCCACCGTCCGCGAGGCCGTCACCAACATCGCCAAGCACGCCCACGCGAGCAGCGCGACCATCGACGTGTCGGCGACCGCGACCCAACTGACCGTGACGGTCACCGACGACGGCGTCGGTCTGGGCGACGTCACCCGCTGTAGCGGCACCGGCAACCTCCGCGCCAGGGCGGAGCAGCGACAGGGGTCGTTCGAGATTGGGCCCGGGGCGACCCGCGGCACCATCGTGAAATGGAAGGTACCGATCAGTCATGACTGATGCACCCGAGTCCGATCGCACGATCCGCATCTTCCTGCTCGACGACCACGAGGTCGTGCGACGGGGGATCGCCGAGCTGCTCGGCACCGTCCCCGACTTCGAGATCGTCGGTGAGGCCGGCACGGCCGAGCAGGCCCTCAGCCGGGTGATGGCCTCCAAGCCCGACGTCGCCGTGCTCGACGCGCGGCTGCCCGACGGCAGCGGCATCGATGTCTGCCGCGAGATCCGCTCGGCGCTGCCGGCGACGTACTGCCTGATCCTCACCTCCTACGACGACCAGGACGCCGTGCTGTCGTCCGTGCTCGCCGGTGCCTCCGGCTACGTGCTCAAGGAGGTGCGCACCTCCGGCCTCGTCGACGCGATCCGCCAGGTGGCGCTCGGCCGCTCACTGATCGACCCGTCGGTCATCGCGCAGGTGATGGAGCGGGTGCGCGAGGGCACGCCGTCCGATACCCGGCTCGCCGCCCTGACCCACCGCGAGCGCGAGGTGCTCGACCTCATCGCCGACGGCCTGACGAACCGCCAGATCGGCGAGAAGATGTTCCTGGCCGAGAAGACGGTCAAGAACTACGTGTCGAGCCTGCTGGGCAAGCTCGGCATGGAACGCCGCACGCAGGCCGCTGTGTTCGGGGCCGAGGTCCGCCGCGACTGACGCCCCACGACCCGCGCGACCCGGGCACTTCTGCCCTACGGCCGCGGGCCGCGCGGCGGCATCGTCTCCGGGTATGACCTCCGCAACCGTCACGGTCGGCGTCGACACCACTCCCGGCTCGCTGGACGCCGTCGCCTGGGCGATCGGCGAGTGCCGGGCGCGCTCGGCCGATCTCGTCCTGATGCACGCTCCCGACCGCGCCGATCTCGCGCTCACGCCGGAGGCAACGACGTCGGACGATCCGCTGCACGACGTGGCCCAGGCCGTGCTCGACGTGCACCGCTCGGTCGCCGAGCAGGTGGCCGGCGACGTGCCGATCTCCTCGGTCGTGTCGGACCTCTCGGCCGCCCAGGCGCTCATCGAGGCGAGCCGCACCGCGAGCCTGGTCGTGCTCGGTTCGCGCGGCCCGGTCGGTTTCGGGGAGTCGGCCCTCGGGTCGGTGGCGCACCGGGTGGCGGTCCACGTCCACTGCCCGGTCGTCGTCGTGCCGCACGCCAGCATCGCGACCTCGACCGTGCCGTCGCGCCGCATCGTGGTCGGCGTGGCCGACACCGTGGCCGGGCGCAAGGCCCTCGCCTTCGCCGCCGACCGGGCCGCCCGCGAGGGCGCGACGCTGGTGCTGGTGCGCTCGACGCTGACGTCGAGCCAGGCCGAAGGCTCCGACGCCGGCCCATTGCTGGACGCCGCCCGGGCCGAGGTCGACCGCACCCATCCCGAGGTGGCCGTCGAGACCGTCGCGGCGGCGACCGATCCGGTGGCGGCGGTGCTCGCGCAGGCCGCCCGCGCCGATCTCGTGGTGCTCGGCTGCCACCACTCCGAGGACCGGTGGAACTCGCGGCTCGGGGCGGTGCCGGTCGGCGTCCTGGCGCGGGTCAGCCGTCCGGTCGTGTTGGTCGGACAGCAGCACTGACACCGGGGCTCAGCCGGCGAGCACGACCCCCAGGAACAGCGCGGTCAGCGCGCTGAGGCCGGTGAGCGCCCCGAACACGGCGAGGGCCCGCGGGCTGTGGGCCCGGATGTGCAATGCCGCCGTCACGCCCGAGACAGCAACGACAAGCAGCTTGACCATCAGGGTGATCTCGTAGCGGCCGTGCACCTTGGCGTGCTCGGCCGCGATGTTCCAGACGCCGGTCACGATCAGCACGCCGAAGGCGGGCCAGGCCACCCGGTTGAAGCGCCGGGCCGCCGCCTTCGGGGCATCGGGCCCGAGCGGGCGGAGCGTCGGCACGAGCGCGGCGAGGACGAGCTGTCCACCGACCCAGATCGTCGCGGCGAGCACGTGCAGGAACAGGCGGACGGTGTCCCAGTCGACACCGATCATGCCCGCGGGCTCCGGGCCTGGGCGAATGCCGCCGCCGCCGCCGGCCCGGCCGCGAGCAGCGCCACCGCGAATTCGGTGAGGGTCAGCGGCGCCGTGTGCAGCAGTTCGCGCAGCGGCGACCAGGCGACGGCCAGGATCACGAGCATCACGTTCAACGCTACTGCGGCCGGCAGCATCGGGTTCGCCCGCACCGCCGTGCCGCGCGGGCGCAGCAGCAATGCCGCCGCGAGCTGCGCGAACGTGAGGGTCACGAACACCAGGCTCTGGGCCGGCCGGTCGGTGTAGCGGCCCCACTCGCCGACGGCGAGGCAGGAGGCCGCGATGACGGCGCCGAGGACCGCGACGCGGCGGGCCGTGCTGCGGTCGAGCAGCGGCTCGCGCGGGGGGCGCGGCGGGCGGCGCAGCACGTCGTCGGCCGCGGGCTCGTTGCCGATGGCCACGCCGGGCAGCCCGTGCGTGAGCAGGTTGACCCAGAGGATCTGGCCCGCCTGCAGCGGCACCGCGAAGCCGAGCAGCGGGCCGATCACCATGATCAGCACCTCGGCGAGGCCGCCGCCGAGCGCGTAGTGCAGGTAACGGCGCAGGTTGTCGAACGCGCGCCGCCCCTCGCCGATGGCCGGGATCAGCGCGGACAGGTCGTCGGTCGTGAGCACGATGTCGGCCGCCTGCCGGGCCACCTCGGTCGCCCGCGCGCCCATCGACACCCCGACGTCGGAGCCGTGCAGTGCGGGGGCGTCGTTGACGCCGTCGCCGGTCATGGCCACGATCTCGCCCTGCCCCTGCAGGCCGGTCACGATGGCGAGCTTCTCCTCCGGATGTACCCGGGCGAACACGTCATCGGGTTCGATGTGCACGGCCCCGGCGATGGCGCGAGCGGTGTCCTGGTGGTCGCCGGTGATCATGATCGGACGCACCCCGGCGGTGCGGAACGCATTGACGAACGCGCCGGCGTCGGAACGGGCCGGATCACGGAACGCGACCAGCCCGGCGATGTGCCGGCCGTCGCCCGCCGACGTCGTCACGGCGAGCACGCGGTAGCCGTCCCGGGCGAAGGCCTGGGCCGCATCGGCGGCTGCCGCCGCCCCGGGCAGGTCGGGCAGCAGCGCCTCGGGCGAGCCCTTGCGGATCTCGACGAGCGACCGGTCCGGGGCACGGTGCGACGTCGTCATGCGGGCGAGCGCGGCGTCGAACGGCTCCTCGGCGACGCGGATCCACGCCGCCCGCAGGGCCGGCACGTCGATGCCGTCGCGGGTCGCGGCCTCGACGAGCGCCACCTCGATCGGGTCGTCCCTCGGGGCGGGCGCGGTGTCGGCACCGAGGCACGCGTCGTTGCACAGCACGCCCGCGTGCAGCAGCCGGCGGCGGGCGTCGGCGGTGCCGTCCGGCGTCCACACCTCGGCGACGGACATGCGGCCCTCGGTCAGCGTGCCGGTCTTGTCCGAGGCGAGCACGGTGATCGAGCCGATCGCCTCGACCGCGGCCATCCGCCGGACCAGCACGCCCCGCCCGCTCATCCGGTGCGCGGCCATCGCCAGGGCCAGCGACACCACCGCGGGCAGTGACTCGGGGATCGCGGCCACGGCCAGGCTGATGGCGAGCACGACGCTCGCCTCCAGGCTGCGGCCGTTGAGCAGATCGAGGCCGCCGACGACGACGGCCGCGACCGCGACGGCGACGGCGAGCCGGCGGCCCAGCACGGCGAGCTGGCGCTGGATCGGGGTGGCCACGACACCGGCCTCGCCGAGCGTGTGGGCGATGCCGCCCATGCGGGTGCGGCGGCCGGTCGCGGTCACGGTCGCATCGGCGTGGCCGCGCACGACGACGGTGCCGGCGAACACCGGGTCGCCCGATCGCTTCGACACCGGCACGGACTCGCCGGTGAGCATCGATTCGTCGGCCTGCAGCGCCTCGGCCGACCCGACGACCGCGTCGGCGGCCACGATGTCCCCGGCGGCCACTCGCAGCAGGTCGTCGGGCACGACCTCGGCCGCGTCGACGTCGCGCGCCACACCGGCGCGCACCACGGTCGCGTGCGGGGCGGTCATGGCGGCGAGGGCGGCAAGGGCGCGGCCCGAGCGCAGCTCCTGGCCCACGCCGAGCGCGGTGTTCAGGACGATGACGGCGAGAATGACCGCGGTGTCGGTGGCATCGCCGACCGCCGCGGTGAGGACGGCCGCGAGCAGGAGGACGACGACGACGGTGTCGGTGAGCTGGTGGACCACCGCGTCGCGCAGCGGGTGGTGGCGGCCGCCGTCGAGATCGTTGCGGCCGTGTTCGGCGAGGCGTTCGGCGGCCTGGTGCTCGGTGAGCCCGGCGGCCGGCGCGACGGGCGCGACACCGGGAGGTTCGGGACGCGCGGGCACCGGGTCAGTGTGGCCGCTCGCGCGGTGTCGACCAAGGGGCAATGGGGCTGGTCAGGCCCGGCCGGCCCGGTCGTGCGGGCGGATCGGGGCGGGTCGGACGGCCTGCCCGGTTCAGGCGGCGTGCGGGATGCGCGGGCCGCGGCCGGTGGTGCGCGTCGCGGTGTCGTAGGCGAGCAGCGCGGTGTGCAGCTGGTCGTAGGCGGCGCCGATCCAGGCGTCCACCCCGGACTGGCGGGCGGCGTGCAGCGCGGTCTCGGCGTCGTACAGGCGGCGCGCGGCGGTCGCGACGTTCGCGGGGTCGGTCAGGGTGCTCATCGCAGGCTCCTCGATTGCGGTCGTGGTCGCGGGAACCACGTCGTCAACCCTCGTCCGCGCTGGGAGCCGGTACCAGGTGCATCCGCCGTCGATGATCCACCGGACGGGTGTGCCGCCGGGCCCGGTGCATCTGCACCACCCTGGCCCGGTGATGGCGCATTTGCACCGCGGCAGCGGGATTCCGGGTGATCTTCTCCGCCGCCGCGGCGATCGACAGAGTGACCGGGTGACCATCCACGAGATCGAGGTTCGCGTCGACGCCGCCGCCGCCGAGGTGACGGGCCTGCTCGGCCATCGGCGGCCCGGCTGGCTGCGACCCTTCCTCCTGCTGGCCCGCCGCTCGATCGGCGACGGCGCCGCCGGGGACGTCGCGTACTCGCTCGGCGAGGTCGTCGACGCCGAGGACGGCGGCTGGGCCGCCGCGCTGGACTGGCAGCCGCAGGCCGGCGCCGACGTCTTCACCGACTTCACCGGTCGGCTGCTCGTGCGCCCGTATCCCGATCGGGTCGCCCTCGTGATCGAGGGGGAGGCCGAGGGTGGCGTGCAGCCGGTCAACGACGCGCTGCTCACCCGACTGGTCGTGCTGCTCACCGTCGCGCTGGCCGAGAGCGACCTGGTGGTGCGCTGACCCGGCTCGGGTGCTGTCGGGAATCAGTCGTCGACCGGGTAGTCGATGATGCGCTCGCGCACGCCGGTGGCGACCGCCTCCAGCTTCGAGTGCGCGCCCAGCTTGGTCAGGATCGACTGCACGTAGTTACGGATCGTGTTCACGCTGAGGTGCAGGTGCTTGGCGATGACCGGGTTGGCCCAGCCCCGCGCGAGCAGGCCGAGGATCTCGCGCTCGCGGTCGGTGAGGTCCGAGCCGATCTCGTGGTAGTTGCGGTTGAGCCGGGGCAGCAGCCGGGCGAGCAGCGCGGGCGACACCAGCGCCTCGCCGGCGGCCGCGGCCCGCACCGCCGACGCCACCTCATCGGCCGCGCGGTCCTTGGTCAGGAAGCCCGAGCAGCCGACCTCGATGGCGGCCAGCAGGATGCGGTCGTCGGCCGAGCCGGTCAGCATCACGACCATCGTGTCGGGGTGAGCGGCCTTGATGTCACCGGCGATGGCCACACCGTCGCGGCCGGGCATCTGGTAGTCCACGAGCACCACGCGGGGCGCGTGCTTGGCGACGTTGGCGACGGCGTCGGCGGCCTCGGACACGATGCCGAGCACCTCGATGTCGGGCTCGTCGCCCAGCAGGCGGGCCAGGCTCTGGGCGAACATCTGGTGGTCGTCCACCAGCAGCACGCTGATCGTCTCCGGGCCTTGGTCGGTGTCAGACATCGAGTGCCTCCCGAATCGCGTGCAGCATCTCGTCCTCGGCCACCGGTTTGGCGAGGACCCGGCCGTCGAGCGGCCCGGACTTCGAGTCGTAGCCGGTCATGAAGATGACGGGGATGCGCTGGGGTCGGGCCCGCAGCCGGTCGGCCAGCTCGTCGCCGCGCATGCGGGGCATCACGACATCGGTGAGCACGACGTCGATCGTGTCGCCCTCGCGCTCGATGACCTCCAGCGCCTCGACACCGTCGCAGGCCATCAGGACGTCGTAGCCGCACTCGGTCAGCAGGCGGGCGGTGCCGCGGCGCAACGCGTCCTTGTCCTCGACGACCAGGACGCGCTCGGTGCCGCCGGGCGGCCGGTCCGGTTCCGGCTCGGGGGCAGGGACGGCGCTGCCGGCCGCCGGCAGCCACACGTCGACCTGGGTACCGCGGCCGGGGGCGGAGTCGATGGTGACCTGGCCGTGGTGCTGGTTGACGATGCCGTAGACCATGGCGAGGCCGAGCCCGGTGCCGCGACCGCGTTCCTTGGTGGTGAAGAAGGGCTCGAACGCGTGGGCCACGACCTCGGGGGCCATGCCCTCGCCGGTGTCGCGGACGCTGATCTGGGCCGCGCGCTGGCCGGCTGCACCCGGCATCGCGCCGGACTTCACCGCGACCGTCAGCACGCCCCCGCCTTCCATCGCATCGCGCGCGTTGATGGCGAGGTTCATCAGGATCTGCTCGAGCTTCGTGCGGTCGCAGACGCCGATCACCGGCTGGTCGCCGACCTCGAGATGGAAGCTGATGTGCTCGCCCAGCGTGCGCAGCAGCATCGAGGCTACGCCGCGAGCGATGGCGTTGACGTCCAGCGGCTCGGGGTGGGCGACATCGCGCCGCGCGAACGCGAGCAGCTGCTTGGTCAGGGCGGCCCCGCGCTCGGCCGCGGCCCGGATCTCGCCGAGGTCGGCGACGACGACCGGGTCCTCGACCCGGCGCGCGATGAGCGTCGCGTAGTTGAGGATCACGCCGAGCAGGTTGTTGAAGTCGTGGGCGACACCGCCGGCGAGGTGGCCGAGGCTCTCGAGCCGCTGGGTCTCGAGGGCCCGCCGCTCCTGCTCGTGCTCCTGCTCGACCCGCTCGGTCACGTCGCGCACCGCGGCCAGCACGAGCGGCTCACCCGCGGCGTCGCGCACCGGGCTCAGGCTGATCTCGGCGGTGAACGTCGAGCCGTCCTTGCGCCGGCCGAGCAGGAACTTGCCGGCGCCCATGGGCCGGATCGCCGGGTCGGCGGTGTACGCGGCTCGCAACGTGGCGTGGTCCTTGACGACGTCGGAGGGGACGAGCCACTCGATCGGCCGACCGATGAGCTCCTGCGGTTGCCAACCGAACAGGCGCGACGCCTGCGCGTTGAGCAGATGGATCCGGCCGTCGTCGCCGACGCCGACGAGGGCGTCGGGCGCGCCCTCGAAGAGCTCGCCGGGTTCGGCGCGGCCGGAACGGTCGACCGGATCCAGCGCGCTCACCTCGATCTGTGTCATGTCGGTGTTACCTCCGCCCTACCGACAGTGTCGACAACGGGTGGACCCGCCAGTAGGGCACAACGGCCCCGGGTGCTGCCCGGTCGGTGGCGCGGGACGAACTCCCGGCGGCGCGGGGGCTTTGGGCCCTCGCATCCGTCCGCGGAAGACCGACAATGGACTGAGCTGGACCGGTTCGGGGGTTCCGGGCAGCAGGGTGTTGCGGGTTCGGGCCCGGCCGACGCGGTGTGACCGAGGGGGTCACACCGCGCGGCCGGGCCCACTCGCGTCCGGCAGACTGGCACCGATGTCGGTCCTCGCCGCGCTGGACAAGTTCAAGGGCACCGCCACCTCGACCGAGCTCGGGGCGGCGGTCGCGCGTGCGGCCCGCGCCGCGGGACTGGACGCGGACGCGATCGTGGTGTCCGACGGCGGGGACGGCCTGCTCGAGGTCTTCGGCGGCCCGAACCAGCAGACCGGTGTGACCGGCCCGCTCGGTGAGACGGTCGCGGCCCCGTGGCGTCTCGACGGCGAGCGGGCGGTGATCGAGAGCGCGCTGGCCTCGGGCCTGGTGCTCGCCGGCGGGGCAGCCGGCAACGATCCCGTGGCGGCCACCTCGCGCGGGACGGGTGAGCTCGTCGAGGCGGCGATTCGCGCCGGCGCGACCCGCATCGTCCTCGGGGTCGGCGGCAGTGCCTGCACCGACGGCGGCCTCGGGGCGGTCGCAGCGCTGTCGGACTCCGTGCTCGATGCGCTGCGCGATCGTCGCGTCACCATCACGGTCTGCTGCGACGTCGACACCCGTTACGAGGACGCCGCCCGCGTCTTCGGACCGCAGAAGGGCGCCGACCCCGACCAGGTCGCCGCGCTGGCCCGGCGGCTGCGCGACGCGCGGGCGGCGTTGCTGGCTCGCTTCGGCGTCGATGTCGGTGCCGTACCCGGCGGCGGTGCCGCCGGCGGTCTGGCCGGTGGGCTGGCCGCGGTCGGGGCGCAGCTGCGGCCGGGCTTCGAACTGGCTGCCGCCGAGTCGGGTCTGCCGGCGGCCGTCGCCTCCGCCGACCTGGTGGTCACCGGCGAGGGGCGACTCGACGCCGAGTCGTTCGCGGGCAAGGTCGTCGGGGGAGTGGTGGCCTTGGCCCGGGCCGCGGGCACCGACGTCGTCGCGATCGTCGGTGACCTCGCGCCCGGCATCGCGGTCGACTTCCCGGTCGTGTCCCTCGTCGACCGATTCGGAGTCGACCGCGCGACGCGCGACGCGGTGGCGTGCGTCGAGATCGTCGCGCGCGAGCTGCTGACCGCGCGCTAGCTCGTCGGCGGGACGACGCGGTCGAGCCAGGTGATCAGATCGGTGACGACCTCGTCGCGATTGGTCTCGTTGAAGACCTCGTGGCGGGCGCCCGGATAGATGTGCACCGTGACGTCGGACAGCTGCGCGGTGTACCGCTGGATGAGCGGGCTGAGCAGCGTGAGCTGACCGTGCACCGGGTCGTGCTCGCCCGCCGCGATCCACACCGGCAGGTCGCCGCGCATCGCCGCGACGCGCGCCGGGTCGGCCAGCGGTCGGGCGCACTCGAACATCTGCACCGTCCCCTCCTGATCGAGCCCGAAACCGCACGCGGGGTCGGCGACGTAGAGGTCGACCTGGGCCTCGTCGCGCGAGAGCCAGTCGTAGTCGGTTCGGGCCGGCGTGAACGGCGAGTTGAACATCGCCAGGTCGAGCGGCTGATCGAGCTTCAGTTGCGGCTCGAGCAGGTCGAGGACGGCCGTGCCGGTCAGCGCGAGGGCGTCGATGTCGGTGCTGTGGTCGAGGGCGTACTGCTGCGCGGCGAAGGAACCCATGCTGTGCCCGAGCAGCACGAGGGGCACGTCGGGGAAGTCCGCTCGGGCGCGCTCGCCGAGCCGGCCGATGTCGCGTACGAGGCCGGGCCATCCGGCCCGGCCGAGGTGACCGTGCTGCTCGACCGAACCCGCGGTCGCACCATGACCGCGATGGTCCTGCGCGACGACGGCGAAGCCACGGGCGGTGAGTTCGGTCGCGAGCGGTTCGTAGCGCAACGCGTGCTCGCCCATGCCGTGGGTCAGTTGCACGATGCCGCGCACGGCGCCGTTCGGCGTCCACTCGTACGCCGTGATGTCGAGGTCGTCCTCCGACGTGAACGTCATGGTGGTGGGTGTCATCGGATGAGCTCCTCGAAAGTGTCGTCACGGCACTTGCTGCTGCGCCGATACTGTTGCGAACCACGTCGCGCGTCAACGTCGAGCACTACATACCCAAAGGTATGGATTGCATGTAGGTCACGATGCGCAAAAAAGATTCGTCACACTCATCATGTCGGACTCTGACGCCGGCTGCTCGATGTGGCGCTGAATCGCCTGCCGCGTAAGGGAATGCGGGTGATCTTCGTCGATGTCATCGACGACGACACCCGTCGAGGCCTGATAGCGCGCCGAAAACAAACGGCGTGGTGTGTTGACGCAGAGGCATGGTCACCGTCAACTTTGACGAAGCGTTGGAGCATTCCATCGACTTTTGCCTAGGAGGCAGACCGCATGACCGCACCTGCGAAGAAGGCTCCGGCCAAGAAGGCCGCAGCGAAGAAGGCTCCGGCCAAGAAGGCTGCAGCCAAGAGGGCCCCCGCCAAGAAGGCCGCCGCCAGGAAGACCACCGCGGCGAAGAAGACCGTTGCGAAGAAGACGACGGCGGCGAAGAAGACCGTGGCCAAGAAGGTGACCGCGGCGAAGAAGACCGTGGCCAAGAAGGCCACCGCAGCGAAGAAGACCGTCGCGAAGAAGGCTCCGGCCAAGAAGGCCGCCGCCAAGAAGACGACGGCCGCGAAGAAGACGGTCGCGCGCAAGGCTCCGGCCAAGAAGGCCGCAGCGAAGAAGACGACGGCCGCGAAGAAGACGGTCGCGCGCAAGGCTCCGGTCAAGAAGGCCGCGGCCAGGAAGACCGTGGCGAAGAAGGCCCCGGCCAAGAAGGCCCCGGCCAAGAAGGCGACCGCGCGCAAGGCGCCGGCCAAGAAGAGCACCGGCTGATCGCTTCACCGTGATCGACCTCGTACGTCGAACATGACGCATCGGATCGCCGGTGCACCTCTGGACTTCGCCGCCCTGCGGTCGGAGCTGGAGGTGCCCGGCGATTTCGATTCGGCGGTGCTGGCCGATGCCGAGCACGCCGCGGCGAGCGTCCGGCTGCCCGATCCGGACGCCACCGACATCCCCTTCGTGACGATCGACCCGGCCGGCTCGCGTGACCTCGACCAGGCGCTGCACATCGCGCGCGACGGCGACGGCTTCGTCGTCAGCTACGCCATCGCCGACGTCGCCTCGTTCGTCGTCCCCGGTTCCGCGCTCGACGCCGAGACGCACCGCCGGGGCGAGACCCTGTACTTCCCCGACGTCCGCGTGCCGCTGCACCCGCCGGGGCTCAGCGAGGCGGCGGCGAGCCTGCTGCCGGGACAGATCCGCCCGGCCGTGCTGTGGCGCATCACGCTGGACGCGACAGGTGAGGTCGCCGCCGTCGACGTCGGTCGCGCCCGCGTGCGGAGCACCGCGCAACTCGACTACGCCGGCGTGCAGCGGTCGTTCGACGCCGGCACCCCACCCGCGTCGGTCGAGGCGCTGGTCGACGTCGGCACCCGCCGGCTGGCGCTCGCCCGCGCCCGGCACGCCATCGACCTCGATCTCCCCGAGCAGTCGGTCGAGCCGGACGGCCCCGGCGGCTGGACGCTCACGCTGCGCTCGCCGTTGCCGGTGGAGCGGTACAACGCCGAGATCTCGCTGCTGACCGGCATGTGC
Organism: Jatrophihabitans sp.; assembly: GCF_036000465.1. Lineage (GTDB taxonomy): Bacteria > Actinomycetota > Actinomycetes > Mycobacteriales > Jatrophihabitantaceae > Jatrophihabitans. The sequence goes on from NZ_DASYFV010000016.1 coordinate 88,359, forward strand.
GCCGCCTCGATCATGCTCAGGGGCGGCTTCGGCCTGCTGCGCACCGTGCCTCCTCCCGACCCCGGCGCCGTGCAGGCGTTGCACCGCGCGGCAGGCGCGCTCGGCATCGACTGGCCCGAGGGGGCCGCGCCCGGTGACGTGCTCGACTCGGTCGATCGCGCCGACCCGCGCCACGTCGCCTTCATCGAGCACGCCGTCGCGCTGCTGCGCGGTTCGGGCTACACCCCCTTCGACGGCGCACCCCCGGCCCAGGCCCGGCACAGCGGCATCGGCGCGCCCTACGCGCACGTGACCGCTCCGCTGCGACGCCTCGTCGACCGCTATGGCAGCGAGATCTGCCTCGCGCTGCACGCCGGCACCGCGATCCCCGACTGGGTCCGTCGCGCCGTGCCCGCGCTACCCGCGCAGATGCAGCAGGCCGACCACCGCGCGCACCTCGCCGACCGTGCCGTCGTCGACGCCACCGAGGCGTGGCTACTGCGTGATCGCGTCGGCGAGCGGTTCGACGCCGTCGTCATCGACGCCGACGAGCGGGCCGGCACCGTCGTGCTCGACGAGCCCGCGGTGCGCGCCCGCTGCACCGGCCCCGACCTGCCCGTCGGCGAACGCATCCGGGTCCGCCTCGTCACCGCGGACGTCGAGCAGCGCGACGTCCACTTCGAGCGCGCCTGGCCAACACGCGTGTCCGCCCGTGTGGTTGTGAATCCGGCTCGGATCACAGCCACACGAGCGGACAAGACGGGTCAGTGGTACTCGTGCTCCGCGGCCGGGTAGTGGCCGCCGCGGACCTCGTCGGCGAAGCGGCCGGCGGCGTCACGGAGCACGGCGCCGACATCGGCGAACTCCTTGACGAACTTGGCCGGCTTGCCGGTGCGCAACCCGGCCATGTCCTGCCAGACGAGCACCTGGGCGTCGCACGAGGGGCCGGCGCCGATGCCGACGGTGGGGATGTGCAGCGCGCGGGTCACCTGCGCGGCGACCTCGGACGGCACGACCTCGAGCACGACCGCGAACGCGCCGGCGGCCTGCATGGCCTTGGCGTCCTGGAGCAGCCGGTGCGCGCCCTCGTCGCCGCGACCCTGCACCCGGTAGCCGCCGAACGCGTTCACCGACTGCGGGGTGAGGCCGACGTGCGCCATCACCGGGATGCCGGCCGAGACGAGGGCCTCGACCTGCGGGGCGATGCGGGTGCCGCCCTCGAGCTTGACGGCCTGCGCGCCGCCTTCCTTCATGAACCGGGCCGCGCTCTCCAGCGCCTGCTGCGGCGAGGCCTGGTAGCTGCCGAACGGCAGGTCGGCGACGACGAGCGAGCGCGACGTGCCGCGGACGACGCCGCGCACGAGCGGCAGCAGTTCGTCGATGGTCACCGGCACGGTGGTGTCGTAGCCGTAGACGACATTGGCCGCGGAGTCACCGACGAGCAGCACCGGGATGCCGGCCTCGTCGAAGACGCGGGCGGTGGAGTAGTCGTAGGCGGTCAGCATCGGCCAGCGCTCGCCGCGGTCCTTGGCCAGCTGGAGGTCGCGGATGGTGATCCGGCGGGAGGTGACGCCCCCGTACAGGGATGGGGTTGCCTCGGTCATCGCAGTGCCTCACTTCTTCCTCGAGGCCGGCCGCGCCGGTCCCCGGGCTTGTCATGCGGACGACACAATGGTGCAAGCTACTGCCGCGTATGTCTCGTAATGGCGCTGAGACAGGTGTCACCTGGCGCAATCGTTACGCCGGTGCGATTATCCCGTTTCGCGCCAGCGGTTGGTGATCGGCAGGCGCCGGTCGCGCCCGAACGCCTTGAAGCTGATCTTCGTCCCCGGCGGGTACTGGCGCCGCTTCCACTCCGCGGCGTCGACGAGGCGGGCCACGCGCTGTACGAGCTCCGGGTCGAAGCCGTCGGCGATGATCTGAGCTACGCCGCGGTCGCCGTCGACGTAGCGGGCGAGCACGGCGTCGAGCAGCTCGTAGTCGGGCAGCGAGTCGCTGTCGAGCTGGCCCGGACGCAGCTCGGCCGACGGCGGCTTGGTGATGGAGTTCGGCGGTATGGGCAGCGTCTCACCCGCCGCCGCGGCCGCCTCGTTGCGCCAGCGCGCGAGGGCCCAGACCAGCGTCTTCGGCACGTCCTTCAGCGGCGAGAAACCACCGATCGACCCGGCGTCGTAGATCGTCGTGTAGCCGACGGCGAGCTCGCTCTTGTTGCCGGTGGCGAGGACGAGGTGGCCGTCGCTGTTCGACAGTGCCATCAGCAGCGTGCCGCGCACGCGCGCCTGCACGTTCTCCTCGGCCACGCCGGTCAGGGACAGGTCGGTGACGAACTCGTCGACGATGCGACCGATCGGCACCTCGTGGAGGGTCGCGCCGAGCCGGCGGGCCAGGTCGGACGCGTCGGAGCGGGAGTGGTCGCTCGAGTACGCGCTGGGCATCGAGACGCCGTACACGTTCGCGCCGCCGATGGCCTCGGCCGCGATCGCCGCGACGACGGCCGAGTCGATGCCGCCGGACATGCCGAGGACGACCGTGCGGAAGCCGTTCTTCCGCACGTAGTCGCGCAGCCCGGTGACCAACGCCGACCAGACCTCGGCCTCGTCGCGCAGTCGGGGCGCCACCGCGCCGGGTCCGGCCGCGGTCAGGGGCAGCGGCGCCGCGGCGGTCGCCACCCGGGCCACCGTCAGCTCCTCGCCCGTCACCTCGACCGGTGCGGCTGCGGCGGGCTGCACCGGCACGTCGACGGTGAAGACGCCCTCGACGAACTGCGGCGCGCGCATCACCTGCGTGCCGTCGGGCGCGATCACCATCGAGTCGCCGTCGAAGACGAGCTCGTCCTGCCCACCCACGGTGTTGACGTACGCGATCGGCGCCCCGGCCTCGGCCGCCCGGCGCTGCAGCAGCCGCAGCCGGACGTCGTCCTTGTTGCGCTCGTAGGGGGAGGCGTTGATGTTGACGACGAGACCCACCCCGGCGACGCCGGCCACTGTGAACGGGCCGCCCTCCTGCCAGACGTCCTCGCAGACGGTCAGCGCGATGTCGACGCCCAGGTGCCGCACGACCGCGAGCGAGGTGCCCGGCGCGAAGTAGCGCCGCTCGTCGAACACGCCGTAGTTGGGCAGGTGGTGCTTGAACGCCCGGGCCACGACCCGGCCGCCGAGCAGGAAGGCCGAGGCGTCGCGGGGGAGGCCGTCGTCGTCGATGTAGCCGACGACGACCGCGATCTCGCCCAGCCCGGCCTCGGCGAGCGCCCCGGCCAGCTTCTCGAGCGCGTCCCGGGAGGCGGCCCGGAAGGTCGGGCGCAGCACGAGGTCCTCGACCGGGTAGCCGGTCAGCATCATCTCGGGGAAGGTGACGAGGTGCGCGCCCGCCGCGGCCGCCTCGGCCGTGCGCGCGAGCACGATGTCGGAGTTGCCGGCGAGATCGCCGACGGTGCAGTTGACCTGCGCGAGAGCCACGCGGAGCGCCATCACCGCTCCAGTGTGGCGCACCGCCCCCGCAGCCCGGACGACCCGGGCGGCATAACCCGGAGCGGCCCGCGTCGTTGGACACCCCGACGACGGAGGCCGCGATGACGCTGCACCACCGCACCCGCCTGGGTGTCGCCCTGTCCACCGCCGCGCTGTCCGCGGCCGGCCTGGCCGCCGCGCTCGTGGCCCCGCCCGCCGCCGGCGCGGCGACGGCGTACACCGTCAGCTCGCTGCACTTCGCCGTGCACGTCGGCCCGGGCGGCACCCAGACCTGCGACATCGTGGGCGACCTGTACCTGCCGACGACGGCGACGCCGGCCAACCGGGTCCCGGCCGTCCTCACCACCAACGGCTTCGGCGGGTCGGCCGCCGACCAGACCCCGTTCGCCGAGCAGTACGCGAGCGACGGCTACGCGGTGCTGTCCTACTCCGGGCTCGGCTTCGGCGGCTCGGGCTGCAAGATCACCCTCGACGACCCCGCCTACGACGGCGCCGCCGCGAGCCAGCTGGTCAGCTTCCTCGGCGGCGCGCCCGGCATCGGCTTCACCGACGCGGCCCACACCATCGCGGCGCCCACCGTCGAGGTCGTCGTCCACGACAAGAGGGACCACAACGGGATCGCCCGCACCTACGACCCGAGGGTCGGCATGTGGGGCGGCAGCTACGGCGGCCAGGTGCAGTTCGCCGCCGCCGGCGTCGACGCGCGCATCGACGCCATCAACCCGCAGATAACCTGGAACGACCTGTCCTACTCGCTCGGGCCGAACAACGTCACCACGCCGGGAACGGTGACCACGGCGAACCCGGGCGCGGTCAAGATCGCCTGGGGGCTGCTGTTCTCCTCCGTCGGCATCGTCGACGGCGTCCAGTACTCGAGCGCCGACCCGTACCGCCTCGTCGGCTGCGCGAACTTCGCCGACTTCGTGTGCCCGGCGCTCGCCACGGCCGGCACCACCGGGTACTTCCAGGCCGGCGACATCGCCTCCCTGCGACACGCGTCGGTGACGAAATACCTGCCGAAGATCCGCATCCCGGTGCTGCTCGACCAGGGGGAGGTCGACACGCTGTTCGACCTCAACGAGGCGGTCGCCACGTACACGGCGCTCAAGGCGCAGGGGACTCCGGTGGCGATGCTCTGGCGCGACCAGGGTCACTCGGGCGGCAACCCGTCGGCCGCCGGCCGCGCCTACGAGGACTCGCGCATCAAGGCCTGGTTCGACCACTACCTCAAGGGCTCGACGGCGAGCACCGGCTCGACCTTCGCCTACTACCGCGACTGGACCGGCACCTTCGCCGAGTCGGCGACCTACCCGGTCGGCACCGCGCGTACCTATTACCTGTCCGCGAACCAGCAGCTGGTTCGCTCGCCGTCCGACGTCTTCACCGGCTCGCAGGCCATGACGACCACCGCCGCCGGCCTGCCCACGACGATCAGTGACCCGGACGCCATCGGCGGGCGGCTGCCCGCGGGCACCGCGATCGACGTGCCCGACACCGACCTGCCCGGCACCTACGTCACGTGGCAGACCCCGGCCCTGTCGGCGGACGTCGACGTCGTGGGCGCCCCCCAGGTCGACGTCACGATCTCGGCGCCCACCGCGGCGGCGACCTCGCTGCTCGGCCCGGCGGGCCAGGTCGTGCTCTTCGCCAAGATCTACGACATCGACCCCTCGGGCACGGCCTCGCCGATCAACAACCTGGTGGCGCCGATCCGCATCGCCGACCCGACCCGGCCGGTGCACATCACGCTGCCCGCGTTCGCCCACCGCTTCCCCGCCGGGCACAGGATCGCGTTCACCCTGGCCGGCGGCGACCCCAACTACCGCGGCGGTGCGGTGGCGACCCCGGTCGTGGTGACCACCGGTAGCACCGCCCAGGTGCTGAGCCTGCCGGTCGTGCCGTAGCCGACTGAGCGGTAATTCTCATGTGAATCGACTGCGGTTGACGCTGTAAACGCTCTCGGCTGAGGCAGAATAGGGCCGGTCACCAAGATCAGGCGCGACCAATCGGACATCGCACGCAACCGAGGCGGCCTGTCCCGCGTCAGACAAGTGTGAGCCGATCGTGATGTTGCGCTGCGCGGGTCACGCTGGTCACTGAGAGAGACTGAACAGGACGGGTGCCCCGCATCGTGTGATGCGCCGGGCGCCCCGTGGGGGTAGAGACGTGGTTACGGAGGGCTCGATGCATCGGCTGGGCAACACGGTGAGTTCCGCGGCGTCGCGGAAGGCCATCGCGATCGCGGCCGCCGCCGCCACCTTGCTGGGCCTCGCGGCCTGCACCTCGGCCAACAGCTCGACCCCGAAGCGGTCCTCCGCCGGGCAGACCTCGTCCGCGCCCTCGGGCTCGCCGACCACCTCGGGCGCACCCTCGTCGGCCCCGGCCTCGTCCAGCGCATCCGCCAGCGCCGCGGTCATCACCGCGACGGCCGTCGGCGGCGCCACCTCGGCCAACCCGGCCCGACCGATCACCGTCAGCGTCGCGAACGGCACGCTGTCCTCGGTCAAACTGGTCAACCCGGCCGGGCGCACCGTCGCGGGCAGCCTGGGCCCGGACGGCAAGACCTGGACCTCGTCGGAGGACCTCGGCTACTCGCGCACCTACAAGCTCACCGCGGTGGCGCAGGACGGTGAGGGCGCCTCCGTCGTCAAGCACGCGAAGTTCACGACCCTCACGCCGAACAACCAGACGATGCCCTACTTCAACACCGTCTACGGCAACTCGATGCAGAACGGCGCCACCTACGGCGTGGGCATGGTCGCCGTCGTCTCGTTCGACGAGGACATCCCGGACAAGAAGGCGGCCGAGAAGGCCCTGACCGTCACGACCACCCCGCATGTCGACGGCGCCTGGTACTGGACCGACAACCACACCGCGCATTGGCGCCCGCAGAACTACTACACGCCGGGCACCAAGGTGCGCATCGACGCGAAGGTCTACGGCACCGACCTCGGCCACGGCCTCTTCGGCCAGGCCGACGCGAGCACGTCGTTCACCGTCGGCGCCAAGCACATCTCGATCGCCAATGCGAAGTCGCACTACGTCAGCGTCTACTTCGGCGACAAGCTCGTCCGCTCGATGCCGACCTCGATGGGTCAGGGCGGCTGGGTGCAGGGCAAGAACGGCCAGATCTCGCTCTGGACGATGCCCGGCGTCTACACCGTCATCAATCACGAGAACCCGGCCGTGATGTCGTCGGACAGCTACGGCCTGCCGGCCAGCTCGCCCTACGGCTACAAGGCCGAGAACGTGCCGTGGGCGACGAAGATCAGCACCGACGGCATCTACCTGCACGAGCTCGACACCACGGTCTGGGCCCAGGGCAGCCGCAACCTTTCCCACGGCTGCCTGAACCTGAACTACACCAACGCGAAGTGGTTCTACCAGCACTCCATCGTCGGTGACGTCGTGCGCGTCATCAACTCCGGCGGCCCGGCGATCAAGGTCTGGCAGGGCGGCGACTGGAGCGTGCCGTGGTCGGAGTGGTCCGCGGGCGGCGCCGCCGCCTGACGGGCACCCGCCCGCGCCCGGCGTAACCTCGCGTTAATGCCGGGCGACAAGACTGGAGCGTTGTGGACCGTCAACAGGAGTTCGTCCTGCGCACCCTCGAGGAGCGCAACATCCGCTTCGTCCGGCTGTGGTTCACCGATGTCCTCGGCACGCTGAAGTCGGTGGCCGTCGCCCCGGCCGAGCTCGACGGCGCGTTCGAGGAGGGCATCGGCTTCGACGGCTCGGCCATCGAGGGGTTCAGCCGCTCCAGCGAGAGCGACATGCTGGCCCGCCCCGACCCGGGCACCTTCCAGATCCTGCCCGAGAGCGACGGCTCGACGCCCGACTCAGCCCGCATGTTCTGCGACATCCAGATGCCCGACGGCTCGCCGTCGTGGGCCGATCCGCGCTACGTGTTGCGCCGCGCCCTGTCGAAGGCGGCCGAGCGCGGGTTCACGTTCTACACGCACCCCGAGATCGAGTTCTTCCTGCTGAAGAACCGTCCGCTCGACGGCTCGGAGCCGCTGCCGATCGACAACGGCGGCTACTTCGACATGACCAGTCACGATGTCGCGCACGACTTCCGCCGCGCGGCGGTCGGGGCGCTCGAGTCGCTCGGCATCTCGGTCGAGTTCAGCCACCACGAGGTCGCGCCCGGGCAGCAGGAGATCGACCTGCGCTACGCCGACGCGCTGTCGATGGCCGACAACCTGATGACCTTCCGGCACGTGATCAAGGAGGTCGCGATCGCGCACGGCGCGCACGCCACCTTCATGCCCAAGCCGTTCAAGCACCAGCCGGGCAGCGGCATGCACACGCACCTGTCGCTGTTCGAGGGCGACCAGAACGCCTTCCACGACCCGTCCGACCCGCTGAACCTGTCGAAGACGGCGCGGGCGTTCATCGCCGGTCTCCTGGTGCACGCGCGCGAGATCACCGCGGTCACCAACCAGTGGGTCAACTCGTACAAGCGGCTGTGGGGCTTCGGCTCGCCCGGCGCGATCGTCGAGGCGCCGACCTTCATCTGCTGGGGCCACGCCAACCGCTCGGCCCTCGTGCGGGTGCCGCGCTACAAGCCGGGCAAGGCGAACTCGACCCGCGTCGAGCTGCGCTCGCCCGACTCCGCCTGCAACCCCTACCTCGCCTTCGCGATCATCCTGGCCGCCGGGATGAAGGGCATCGAGGAGGGCTACGAATTGCCCCCGGGCGCCGAGGACGACGTGTGGTCGCTGTCCGACGTCGAGCGTCGCGCCCTGGGCTACGACGAGCTGCCGCACAACCTGGCGGACTCGCTGCGCGCGATGGAGGGCTCCGAGCTCGTCGCCGAGACGCTGGGCGAGCACGTCTTCGACTTCTTCCTGCGCAACAAGCGCGAGGAGTGGATCGACTACCGGGCCGAGGTCAGCCCGTTCGAACTGCGCCGCTACCTGCCGATGCTCTGACGGCACGAACGCACGACGGGCCGGCGAGAGTGATCTCGCCGGCCCGTCGTCATCATGGGGGCCGTTCGGGCCCGGGTCAGTGCAGGGGCAGCGAGCGGGTGTGCTCGATGTGCACCGCCTGCAGCGCGCGCGGGTCGAGACCGAGCAGCGTCAGGATCGTCGGAGCGATCTGGGTGGTGAGCACCGTCCGGTCGCTGCGGCCCGAGCGGACGCCGGCACCGGACACCACGAGGGGCACGTTGCGGTCGTCGGCCGAGTCGCCACCGTGCTCGGCGATCTTCTTGACCCCACCGGTGTAGACGACTCCGGGCCGGGCGATGCCGACGAGGTCGGGCGCGTGCGGATCGTTCGCCGGCGCCTTGAGCAGCGCGTCGGCGGCGAGACCGGTCGAGACCGACGAGAGGCCGGACGACGGGACCGTCGTCGAGTAGGTGCCCTTCGGGTCGGTGATCGTGTTGGCCGGCGCCGAGTGGGTGAGCAGGTACTGCTTCGCGAACGACTCGGCCGCGGCGCTGCGGTCGGAGAACCAGAGCAGCATCGCGTCGTCGTCGACCGAGAAGCTGACGAGGTCGCCCGCACCGGGATGCGCTGCCTTCCACGCCGCGTTCAGGCCGTCGACGATCGCACCGTCGTCGACGCGCCGCAGGGAGGCCGGGTCCTTCGGGGCCTGACCGTGCTTGGCCGACAGGATCACGGTGGTGCGTCCGGCCAGGCCGTCGGCGGCGATACGCGCCTCGAGCCGGCCGACCTGCGTGTCGACGAAGTCGAGGGCGCGCGACAGCAGCGGACCGGGCGTGCCGGCGGCGGTGTAGCCGCCCGCGAGACCGTCCGACTTGGGCAGCTTCTGCGCGGTCGAGACGCTCTGGAAGTTCATGCCGAAGACGGCCGGGGTGCCGACGTGCCGCGTGCCCGAGTGGTCCCGCCCGTCGATCTCGTTGAGCACGGCCGCGACCTTGAACCCGTCGTACTCCTGGGTGAGCGCGTTGTCGTTCGTCCAGTCGTCGCCGCTCGCATCGGCGACGCTGTTGATCTCCGGCGTGAAGAGGTCCTGCACGCCCGCCCCCGACGGCCCGTTGAGGATCTCATAGGCCGCGTGCTTGTCCGACCAGGCCGTGCGCAGGCCGTGCTCCCGGGCGACGTCGAAGACGGTGTTCACCCGCAGGTACTGGTGCGGGTACAGCGGCGTGCACGTCGCCGGGTCGACCGGCAGCGCGGCCGGGTCGAGCAGCGACTGCGGCGTGGGCGTCATCGCCAGGATCGCCTTCGTGACGGCGGGCGCGTCGGCCAGCGTCTGGGCCGTGGTGTTCGTCGGCAGCGCGGCCAGCGCGGGCGCGGTGAGCCCCTGCCCGGCGTCGAGCGTGATCGGGTTCTGCGACCGGTCGGCCGCCTCGGTCCAGCTGACCTCGGTGCCGCGCGCGGCGGTCGTGCAGTCCCTCGTGCCGGCCGGCAGCAACGCCCGGTTGTAGGTGTCGTCGTAGTAGACGCCGGTCGTGCCGGCGCCGCCGCCGGTCAGCTGGGCGACCATGCCGGGGAACGAGTCGGACGGGAACGTCGTGTTGGCCCGCGTGAACTCGCGGCCGCGGCCGACGAGCGCGGCCAGCGCGGAGTGCGGATGGGTCTGCACGTAGTAGGCGAGATCGCTCTGGTGCAGGCCGTCGATCGACAGCAGCAGCACGTGCGCGGCGGGGGCACGGTGCGACGGCTCCGCGCTCGCGCCGTGCGCGACGGTGAGACCGACGAGTCCGGCGGTCAATCCTGCGGCGACGGCCAGGGACCGACGTGGCATGTTTCCTCCTCGACGTGGCCACGGTGGCCACTTGTCGTCCTTCGTTCTAGACGGACAACTGCTGAACTTCCGGACGAACCGGGGAACGGCGGGTGAACAGCTGACGCGGCCGCACAGGCGCGGTTCAGCAACCGCCCGCTCGCTAGGGTTGGACGCGTGGCTCCGCCCGTCCTCATGCTCCGGTTCGACCGCGCCGATCCGCCCGGCCCACTGGCCGACTGGCTGCGCGCCGGAGGGGTCGAGATCGAGCTCTGCGCGCTCGACGCCGGGGCCGAGCTGCCGCCCGACCTCGCCGCGTACTCGGCGGTCGTGGCGCTGGGCGGCGGCATGGGCGCGAACGACGACGCCACCGTGCCGTTCCTCCCGGCGGTGCGCGAGCTGCTGCGCCGGGCCGTGCGCGACGAGGTGCCCACGCTCGCGATCTGTCTCGGGGCGCAGTTGCTCGCGGCGGCCAACGGCGGCCGCGTTCGCGTCGACCCGGACGGCCCCGAGATCGGGGCCCAGCTGATCGCCAAGCGCTCGGCCGCGGCCGACGACCCGCTGTTCGCGCCCCTGCCGATCACGCCCGACGTTCTGCAGTGGCACTTCGACACGGTCACCGCGCTGCCGCCGGGCGCGGTGCACCTGGCCGGCTCGCCGATGTGCGAGAACCAGGCGTTCCGGCTCGGCCGGATGGCGTGGGGCATCCAGTTCCACATCGAGACGACGCCCGAGGTGGTCCGGGCCTGGGCCGCCGAGGACGCTCCGCTGCTCGCCGAGTTCGACCTCGACACGATCGTCCGCCGCGCGGTGGCCGTGCACGACGACATCGCGGAGGTGTGGGCGCCGTTCGTGCACCGCTTCGCGGCCGTCGCCCTCGACCCGTCGTCGGTGCCGGCGGCCGCCGCGGCGGTCGATCCCAACGACCCGGCCACGATCCGGGCCCGGCTCGCCGCCGAGGCCCGGGCCGCCCGCGCGCCGCTGCCCATGCCGACCATGCGCCCGCCCTGGAATGAGTGACCCGCTCGCCGACGCCCGGATCGGTGCCCGCCTCACCCGACTGTCGTTCGCCGACGGCGGCCGCGCGGCCCGCGTCCTCTCCGAGGAACCGCTGCGCTGGTGGAACTGGGAGACCAACAAGCCGTCGAGTGACGCCGCGGCCGTGGTGGTGGCCGCGCTGTCCCGCTGCGCCGACCCGGACGCCGCCGTCGACGCGCTCGCCGAGCTGCTCGCCGCCCCCGAGGCCTACGGGCTGCGCGAGGCGCTCGAGCTGCTGCCCGACCTGCGGGCCCGCCTGCTCGGCCTGCTCGGCGTGTCGACCGAGCTGACGACCCACCTGCTGGCGCACCCGCGCGACTGGGAGGTGCTGCTCGACGAGTTCGAGTTCGAGGGCGCGGCGGCCCGCCTGCACGCGGCCGTCGGAGCCGACGTCGACGATCCGGTCACCGGCACGGGCGGCACCCGAGCGAGCCTGACCGGGGCCGACGCCTGCATCGCGCTGCGCAGTGCCTACCGGCGCGAGCTCGTCGCGATCGCCGGACGCGACATAGCCGGCGACCTCGACGTCCGCCCGGTCACCGAGCTGCTCGCCGACCTCGCCGGCCACACCCTGCAGGCCGGGCTGGCCGTCGCCGCCGCCGGGCTGCCGCCCGACGCCGCCCCGGCCCGCCTGGCCGTCATCGCCATGGGCAAGACCGGTTCGCGCGAGCTCAACTACGTCTCGGACGTCGATGTGGTGTTCGTCGGCGAGCCGGTCGGTGACAGTTCGAGCGACCGCGACATCGAGGCGGCGCTCGGCACCGCGTCCAAGCTGGCCGGCGAGATGATGCGCCTGTGCCACCAGGTGGCGTGGGAGGTCGACGCCAACCTGCGGCCGGAGGGCAAGTCCGGGGCGCTCGTGCGCACCCTGGCCAGCCACGAGGCGTACTACCAGCGGTGGGCCAGCACCTGGGAGTTCCAGGCGCTGCTCAAGGCGCGTCCGATCGCCGGTGACCTCGAACTCGGCGCGGCCTACCGCGCCGTCATCGCGCCGATGGTGTGGACGGCCGCCGAGCGGCCCGACTTCGTGTCCGACGTGCGGGCGATGCGCCGCCGCGTGATCGAGCACATCCCGGCGCCGATCGGCGAGCGCGACATCAAGCTCGGCCGCGGCGGCCTGCGCGACGTCGAGTTCGCGGTGCAGCTGCTGCAGCTCGTGCACGGTCGCGGGGACGAGACGCTGCGGGTGCCCGAGACACTGCCCGCCCTCGACGCCCTGCGCAACGGCGGCTACGTCGGCCGCGACGACGCCGTCAGCCTGATCGACGCCTACAAGTTCCTGCGCACGCTCGAACACCGGTTGCAGCTGCGCCGCTTGCGCCGCACCCACCTGCTGCCCGAGGACCCGGACTCGCTGGCGTGGGTCGGCCGGGCGATGGGCTACCGGCCCGACCGTCGCGGCGACGCGCGGGCGGTGTTCGAGTACGAGTGGCGCCTGCACGCGCGCGAGGTGCGGCGCCTGCACGAGAAGCTGTTCTACCGCCCCCTGCTCGAGGCGGTGGCCCGGGTGCCGTCCGAGGGGCTGCGGCTGACGGCCGCCGAGGCCGGTCGGCGGCTGTCGGCGCTCGGCTTCAACGATCCCGACGCCGCGCTGCGCCACATCGAGTCGCTGACCGCCGGGTTGAGCCGGCGCGCGTCGCTGCAGCGCACCCTGCTGCCGGTGCTGCTCTCGGACTTCGCCGACGCCCCGGAGCCCGATGTCGGCCTGCTCGCGTACCGCCGGCTGTCCGAGCAGCTCGGCTCGACGCCGTGGTACCTGCGGCTGTTGCGCGACGGCGACACCGTCGTCTCGCGGCTGGCCTACATGCTCGGGACGAGCCGCTACGTCGCGCCGATGCTCGGCCGCGCGCCCGAGGCGCTGCGCCTGCTCGGCGCCACCGAGCAGCTCGCTCCGCGCGATCCCGTCGAGTTGGCCGCCGCGATGGCCGAGACCGCGGCCCGCCAGCCCGAGGCGCCGGCCGCCGTCACGGCCGTCCGCGCGGTCCGCCGCCAGGAGCTGCTGCGGACCGCGTTCGCCGACCTGCTCGAGATCACCGACGTCACCCAGGTCTGCGCGGCGCTGAGCACGAACATGGAGTCGACCCTGGACGCCGTGCTCACCGTCGCGCTGCGGGTCGTGGCCGAGACCCGCAAGCTCGACGCGCTGCCGGTCCGCTTCGCGATCATCGCGATGGGGCGCCTGGGCGGTGCCGAGATCGGCTACGGCTCCGACGCCGACGTCATGTTCGTCCACGAGAACCTCGGCGACGACGAGGAGCTCGCCAGCAACGTCGCCCGCGATGTCGCCGGCAAGCTGCGCTCGTTGCTCGGCGCCCCCTCGTCGACCGACCCGCCGCTGGTCGTCGACGCCGATCTGCGACCCGAGGGTCGCAACGGCCCGCTCGTCCGCTCGCTCGCCTCCTACGAGCGTTACTACGCCCGCTGGTCGTCGCCGTGGGAGGCCCAGGCCCTCCTGCGGGCGCGGCCGGTCGCCGGCGACCGCGACCTCGGCCGCCGCTTCGTCGAGCTGATCGACCCGGTGCGCTACCCCGACGGCGGCGTGGCCGCGGCCGACCTCGTCGAGATCCGCCGGCTCAAGGGCCGCATCGACAGCGAGCGGCTGCCGCGCGGCGCCGACCCGACCACGCACACCAAGCTCGGCCGGGGCGGGCTCGGCGACATCGAGTGGACGGTGCAGCTGCTGCAACTCGACCACGGCCACGCCGTCGCGGGGCTGCGCACGACCCGCACCCTCGACGCCCTCGGCGCCGCCGCGCACGCCGGGTTGTTGCCGGCCGAGGACGCCGAGACCCTGGAGACCGCCTGGCGCCTGGCGACCCGGGTGCGCAACGCGATCACCCTCGTCCGCGACAAGCCGAGCGATCAGCTACCGGCGCTCGGCAACGATCTCGTCGCGGTGGGGCGGGTGCTGGGCTACCCGCTGGGCTCGGACCCGGGGCAACTCGTCGACGACTACCGCCGGGCGGCACGGCGGGCGCGACGTGTCGTGGAGTCGGTGTTCTACAGCTGATCCGGCTCAGGTGCCGGCTCTGAGCCCGGGCACCGCGTGTTCGGGCAGGCCGAAGTCGGGGGCACCGACCGGGGCGACGAAGGCGCCGCGCCCGGACAGCAGGTACTGCACCCCGAAGCCGAGGCCGAGCACGAGCACGCCGCCGACGGCGTCGAGGATGAAGTGGTTGGCCGTACCCAGGATCACGACGAGGGTGCCGACCGGATAGGCGAGGCCGAGCACGCGCACCCACATGCGGCGGGCGCAGACGAAGACGGCGATGCCGCACCACAGCGCCCAGCCGATGTGCAGGCTCGGCATCGCGGCGAATTGGTTCGAGTGCTCGGCGATCTTCGGGTCCGCCAGTGAGCCCCAGGTGTGGAACTTCAGCACCGTGTCGACGTAGTCGAACTGCGGCAGCAGCCGGGGCGGCGCTGTGGGGTAGAGGACGAAGCCGAGCAGCCCGAGCAGCGTGGTGGCCACGAGGACGGTGCGCGCACCGCGGTAGAGATGCGGACGCCGCACGAACAGCCACACCAGCACGACCGGCGTGACCAGGAAGTGCAGCGTGGCGTAGTAGTAGTCGAGGACCTGGGCGAGCCAGGCGTTCTCGGCCACGAAGTGGTTGAACGACAGCTCGAAGTTCAGGTGCAGGATGTCCTGCACGTGCTGGATGCTGCGGCCGTGGCGCAGGGCGATCGAGGCCTGCTCCGGGATGGCGTTGCGGCCGAGGGAGTAGAGCCAGTAGCCGAAGGCGATGATCGCGACCTCCTGCCACCACAGCGGTCGTCGCCAGCGCAGCATTCGGTGGGGGAGAATTCCGGTGAACCGGCGCTCGGGGTCGTCGACGGACGACTCGTGCATCGTGTCCACCGCGGCCATTGAGTCATCATCCCATCCAGGTCGTCAATACCCCGCCACGGCACGGTGTCGGCTCAGGCGCGGCGCGACGGTGCCACGGAGGGTGACCGCGCCGCATCGGGGCACGAACGCCGGCGTCCCCCTCGGAATTAGGGGTTGCTGCGGGGATCGGCGATAACGGCCGCGAATGCGCGCGACTCGTCGGACGGTGAATTCCGATAACCCATGCCAATGGCGGTCGAGTGTCTTTGTGTGCCGACGGTATTCATCTCCGCTCGTCGCTTTTACGCAGCGTATTCATTCACTTCGCGCATACCTCGATCAATCCGGACGAACCCGACCTTCCGCCCGGACGGCTACCCCGCAGTTCGGGACTTTCGGCCCGCCCCGACTGGTCCGCTCGAACTGGTGCGCGCGTGACATTTTTGCCCATCACGTCGTTACCGCCGTTAAGATCACTCCGGGGGTAGGGATGTACAGAATTCTTGTGATTGAGGACGAAGCAAAGCTCTGTGAATTGCTGGTTCGGCTCCTTCGGGAAGCGGGCTATGCGGCCGTGGGGGCGGCGACGGCAGGGGAAGGAATAACGCTGGCGCTGAGCGATGATGTCGATCTGGTGCTGCTCGACCTGAACCTGCCGGATATCGCGGGTGAGGACGTATTGCGCGCCATCACGAGCGCGAAGCCCGAAACGCGGGTCGTCGTGCTGTCGGCGACGACCGCGGTCGGTCGGCGGATCAGCGTGCTCGAGGCCGGCGCGGTCGACTTCCTGCTCAAACCGTTCATCACGGCCGAGCTGTTGCTGCGGATCAAGCTGCGGCTGCCGGGCTACCGTGCCGAGTCGGGTGCCGCTGCCGACCGGTTGCCGGTGGTCGAGAACGTCGTGCTCGACACCCACCGCCGCGAACTCGTCGTCGGCACGAGCCGGGTGTCGCTGTCCCAGCGTGAGTTCACGTTGCTCACCCACCTGATCGAGCGGCGGGGGAACACGTGCAGCCGGCAGGAGTTGCTGGCCGACGTCTGGGGGATGGAGTTCGATCCGGGCACCAACGTCGTCGACGTGTGCGTGCGCCGCCTCCGCGCCAAGTTCATGACCGACGCCATCGAGACGGTACGCAATGTCGGATATCGACTCGTCGCCAGCTAGAGGGCGGGTCGGAGCCATCTGGCTCGCCTTCGCCCTGGTCAATCTCGCCCTCATGTTCCTGCTCCCCGGGCACGAGACGATCCCCTACCACCTGATCTGGGCCAGCTTCGCCCTGGTGTACGGGCTGACCGTCTGGTCCGACGCGGTGGCCGCCGTCGTCTTCGCGATCATCACGGCCGCAACCGGCGTGCCGATGATCCTGCACGCGCAGGCCGGCTACATCGACGTCGACGAGTGTTCCGAGATCGTGCTCATGGGGGTCATCGCGGCGCTGCTGATGTGGCACGTGCGGCGCGGCCGGATCGCGCAGGGGCGGCTCGCCGACCTCCGCGAGTCCGAGCGCATCCGCGCCCACGGCCGCGAGCTCGCCACCCGTTTCGGCTCGCACGAGTTGCGTACCCGCCTGACCATCGCGCGGGGCATCACCGAGCTGATCGGCATGTCGGCCGACAGCGATTCGACGCGGCGCGATGCCGGGCTCGCGATGTCGGAGATCGACAAGGCGCTGACGACCTCGACCAACCTGCTGACGCTGGTGCGCATCGACGGGCCGGCCGACATCAAGACCATCCAGGTGGACGAGCTCGTCGGTGAGCTCGACCGCCGGTGGTCGCTGCGCGCCGATCGGGAGTGGCGCTTCGCCTCCGACACGGTGACGGTCATCGGGGACCAGGAGCGGCTCGAGGCCGCGCTCGACTGCCTCATCGAGAACGCGGTCAAGTTCACCGACGCGGGCGACTCGATCGTGGTCACCGCCGCGACCGACCGGGTCGGGGACCAGGTCCTGTTCACCGTCGAGGACTCCGGCGCCGGCATCCCGGCCGACGACGTGCACCGCATCGTGCAGCCGTTCGAGACCTCGGGCACCGCGGGCGAACGGGCCGGCAGCGGGCTCGGCCTCGCCATCGTCCGCACCATCGCCGAGTCGCACGGCGGCTCGCTGACGGTCGTCAGCCGGCTCGGCGTGGGAACGCGGGCGACGGTGGCGATCGGCCTGTCGACGCCGGCGCGGCGCAGCCCGGTCGACCCGGTGGTCACCGATGACAACCTGCCGCTGCGCGAGTCGACCTACTCGCCCTGATCCGGGCGCTCGCTCGGAGGTGGACGGGTCAGGAGATCCCGGCCGGCTCTCGCGCCCTCTCGGGTGACTCCACCTCGGGGTGCCCCGGGGCGCGGCGGCGGCGCCGGCCGAAGGCGCCCCAGCCGATCGCGAGCACGACCGCGACGGCGGCCGCCAGCGTGCGGAGCGAGCCGGCGATCGGTGTCGTCGACACCGTGGCCGGGCGCACCCGGGGCATCGCGGCGGCGACGGTCCAGGCGAACCGCGTCGTCACGGCGGGCAGCCCGGCCCGGGTCACCGCGATCTCGACAACCGAGCGCCCGGCCGCGACGACCGGAACGGTGGCGGTCCACGTGCGGGTGCCGGCGATGTTGGTGGCGGTCAGGGCCGGGCCCGGTGCCTGGTCGACGCCGGTGACCCGCACCGACACCGAGTGGATCGGCGCGGGCGCGGGCCGGCGCGTGTCGTAGATGTCCACGGCGGCGACGTTGGGGCCGACCCGGTTCGGGCCGAGGCGCAGCGTCTCCTGCAGGTCGCCGGCCCGGCCGTCGACGAAGGAGGGGATCGCGAGGCGAGGCGCGGCGACGAACTCGGGTTCGCGGGCCGGTTGGCCGCTGGTGAGCACGGCGGCGGCGGCGAGGGCGAGCGTGAGCAGCACCGCTTCGGCGACGAGGGTGCGCACCGGGAGCGCGGCACCGGCGCGGCGGAGGCGCCGGTGGTTGACCAGGCCGGCCACGGCCGCCGCGGCGAAGATCAGGATCTTGAGCAGCAGGGCCCGTCCGTACAGGGTCAGGACGGCGGCGTCGACCGAGCCGACGACCCCCGAGGCGAGGTAGATGCCGGTCGCGAGCATCACGCTCACGCACGCCGCGGCCGGCCCGGCGTAGCCGAGCAGCGCGTTGCGGGCCACGCGCTCGCCGCCGGGCCGGCGCCGCGCGGCCAGCACACCGGCCACGGCGAACAGCAGCATTCCGCACCAGGCGGCGGCGGCCAGGAGGTGCGCGGCGTCGGCGGCGACGCGGGTGGGGGAGAAGGTGCCCGCGGCGTCGGCGTGGCCGAGCAGCGCAGCCCCGACGCCCGTCGCGCCCGCCCCGACGATGCCGAGCATCGCGGCGATCCGGGCGCGGGCCTCCCGACGGGCGACCAGCGCCGCCAGGGCGATCAGCGCCAGTCCCAGCTCGCGCAGCGCCCAGCGCGCGCCGTAGCCGCTCGACACCAGCCGGCCCAGCGATTCCCCGCCGGAGCCGGCCTGGTCGAGCAGCAGCCCGGCCGCGACGAGCAGGCCGGCGCCGGCCGCGGCGGCGGCCGGCACCAGTGGGCGCCGCCACCCGGCGGATCCGCGGCGTCGCCGGATCGCGGCGGCCACGAGGCCGCCGAGCGCGCCGGCCGACGCGAGGAACAGCGCCCACCGCAGGGCGGCCTCCTCCGGCCGCGGCACCGGCTCGTTGAACGGCGTGGCGTGGACGGCGTGATTGACGCCGAACAGGAACACGCCGCGCGTCTGGTGCAGGTCGTCGCTGGACAGCGTGGCCCAGCTGACCCGGTAGGCGCCCCGCGCGAGGGCGGGCAGCTCGGCCACCACCGCGGACGGATCCTCGGTCGACTCTCCCTTGGAGATGCGCAGCGCGCCCAGCCCCACGTGACGGCCGGCGCTGTCCGCGAGCTCGATCCGGGTCGCCGCGAGCTCGACCGACTCGCTGAAGTGCAACGTCAGCGTGCGCGGCGGCGTGGTGACGGTCGAGCCGTCCGCCGGGCTGCTGCTGACCAGGTAGGCGTGCGCGCTCGCCGGGGACGCGGGCGACAGGAGCACGGCCAGCCCGGCCAGAAGTGCTGCGCCGGCGAGCCGGCGTCCGAGCGAGCGGGACATCAGCCCAGCACCGGGACGTGCTCGAGGCTGATGCCGTTCTCGAGGATCGTCGCGTGACCCCCGGGCACGATGGCGCCCTTGGTGTTCTCGTACACGAGGTAGTAGGTCTGGCCCGCGAGCAGGTTGTGGCCCTGCTTCATCACCGACACCCGGTGAGTTCCGCCCGGGCGGCTCTCGCTGAGGATCTGTGGCGGCCGGGCGAGCGAGGCCTCGAAGGCCGTCGCCTTGTCGGGGTCGAGCACGACGAAGTTGAGCTGCACCAGGCCGCCGTCCCCGACCACGGCGATGCGGGAGAACCGCACCCCGAGCTTGCTCTCCAGCGCGGCACTCTGGGGCACGTGCGTGTCGACCGCCGGCGTCGGTCGGATGAGCGCGTACGCCGCCGTGCTGATGCCGGCCAGCAGCACGGCCGTCCCGATGAGGATGACGAGGACCGGACGGGCCTGCAGCATCCGCTTGGCTGAGTTCATTGCGTTTCCCCCCGAGTGACAGGCGCTTCCCGGGTCGCTGTCCGGCCAGACAGCGACCCGGGAAGCAGTTCAGTTACGCCGCCGACGAACGACCCGACGAGAAGCTGTCGAAGTACGCCGTGCCGGTCGAGGCGTTGCCGAACCCGAGGATCGCGCCGAGGCGAGCGGTCTCGATCCGCAGGTTGCTGTTGTTCCGCGTGCCGGTGGCCGACTGCGAGGTGGAGCCGGCGGTCACCGTCAGCGATCCGGTCGTACCGCTCGTCCAGTCGATGGTGATCTGGGTGGGCGAGCCGACCGGAATGCTGATCCCGGCGGTCGAGCGCGTCGCGGTGTTCAGGTTGAGCACACCGCTCAGCGTCGCCGTAGGCGATCCGGCTGCTCGCGTGTACTGCAGCGCGAACGCCTGTCCACCGCTGCCGGTCAGACCCTGGAACACGGTCAGCGTCGAGGTGCCGCCACTGACCAGCGTGTTCGGCCGGAACACGAATCGCGTGTGGTAGGTCGCCTCCGCCGCCGGCGTGGTGTCCGTGCGGTATTCGGCCTTGCCGGCGTTGCTGGTGCCGGTCGGCAGGACCACCTGCATGCCCCGCGTCGACGCCGCCTCCCACGCCGTCGAGAGCGCCGCCGCCGCCGTGTCGGTGACTCCGTCGGTGGTGCCCGTCGTCGAGCTGAAGGCGGGGTCGCCCGGCTCGAAGTTGGTGGCGAAGATCCGATTCGGCCGGGTGACCTGGAACGTCGTGCTCGTGGCCTTGCTCCAGTTGCCGGCCAGGTCCCGCACCCGGACGTTCAGGGTGTAGGTGCCGGGCGTCGACGACACGGGGATGGACGCGAGGACGACGGTGTTGTCGTTCGGTGTGCTGACCACCGTTCCGGTGGCCTTTCCGGTGCCCGGATCGGTGGTGCCGATGAAGTACTCGGCCGCGGTGATCGCGGTCGTCTGGGTACCGGTCAGGGTAACCGTGGCCGAGACCGTCGCCGCCCCGTTCGTCGGGTTCGGGCTGACCACGACCCCGCTGCTCACCGGTGCCGTCTTGTCCACCTTGAAGAACGTCGGGAAGGCCGTGCCCCAGTTGCCGGCGTTGTCCCGGCCCCGCAGGTACAGGGTGTGCTGACCGTCGCTGAGGCCCTTGACCTGCGCGAGCGTCATCAGGCCGTAGACCTGTTCGAGTTGCGAATCCATCCTGCCGTCGACGGCGATGAGCTGCAGGCCCGAGCCGGGCGTCTTGCTCCCCGGTGCGGTGTCGAACCAGGCCTCGGCGTTCGTCACCAGGTTCTGCGCACCCTTGCTCGCGTCCAGGTCCTGCACCTCCCCGGAGATGTAGACGTACCCGGGGTGCGTGGCGTCGGAGACGGCGCCGTTGGACGGGTTCGGCCCGATGCTCAGGGCGTCCACCGTCGGTCCGGTGAGGTCGACGTTCAGCGGCACGTCGAGCGTCGGACCCCACAGGCCGAGCGAGTCCTTGCTGCGCACGAAGACGTGGTGAGCACCCTCGCCGAGCGCGTGGACCGTGGCGGCCGGGATGGTGGCGTCCTCGGACACGACCGCGCTCGACTGGTTGATCTGCAACGGCTCGCCGCGGACCGTGTCGTCGGCCGGCGGGTTGTCGATGAAGTACTCGGCCGCGGTGATGGCGCCACCGGCCGCGGTGTCGTCACCCGTCGTCGAGATGGCGACGTCGCTCGCACCGTCGGTCGGGCTGTCGGCCGAGCCGTTGGTGGTCTGCGGACCGGTCTTCGGCAGGTTGAGGATCACCGACCCGACCACGCCCCAGTTGCCGTTGCTGTCCAGACCTCGGACGTAGATCCGGTGCTTGCCGGCGTCGAGGCAGGCGAGGGCCACGGGCACCGGGGTGTCGGTGCAGCTCTGACCGGTCGCCGGCACGGCCGGGATCGTGCCGGCGACGGCCACCGAGGCGCCCGGGCCGGCGGTGAAGTCGCCGGTCATCGACGTCCCGTAGCCCGCCGCGGTGGTCACCGCGTCGTCCACGACGAACTCGGCCTGGGTCACCCGCGCGCCGCCGGTCGTCGCGTCACTGACATCAGCGGTGACGGTGACGTCGCTCTTCGCGTCGGACGGGTTGGGCGAGACGTGCAGGTGCGTCGACACCGGGCCGACGCTGTCGCTCGACGGCGCGGGAGCGTTGGTGTCGAGGAAGGTCATCATGCCGCCGAAGGCGAGTTGGTTCGGGTCGCCGGTGGTCTGGTCGTTGTTGTCGAGGTGCTGGGCGACCTCGTAGACCGTCAGCTTCGACTCGGGCCCGGTCGGCATGGTGACCAGCGTGTCCAGGGTGGCGCCGGGCTCGATGCTCTCGGCCGTCACCGTCGTCGGGTACTGGCTGTCGTGCCCGTCCTGCGCCACCTCGAGCTGGCTGCCGCCGAGCAACCCCATCGCGTGGGTCTGCGACCCGACGTTGACGTAGCGCAGCAGCACCTTGTGCCCCTGGTCGGTGCTGATCGGGTCGCTCGCCGGGAAGGGCTTGCCGTTGATCAGCCGGTAGGCCGGGTGGAACGAGCGCAGGTCGAAGTGGGCGGGATCGGCGTTGAGCGCGGGGTCGACCTCGCTCAGCACGAGGACGCCCTCGTCGTCGTAGCTCTGGCCGTTGGCCGTGCCGCTGGTCGGCAGCACGATCAATGCGCCGGCGAGACCCATCGCCACCTGGCGGTTGCCGTCAGCGGTGTGGCCGGCCTCGTAGACGAACGTGCCGGCGCGCGACGCGGTGAACGTGTAGGTGCGCGTGCCGCCGGTGGCGACCCCGGCGGTGTCGTCACCACTGCCACTGGAGCCGCCCGAGACCGCGCCCTGCCCGGGCAGCGCGAGGGAGACGTTCTCGGCCAGCTGGTTGTGCAGCGTGATCGAGACGGTGTCGCCCTGCTGCACCACGAGCTGCGGACCGGGGGCCGTCGCCGAGCCGGCCGCGCCGGTCGTCGAGAAGCCCCAGATCGGCAGCGCGGTGGTGAGCAGGCCGAGCGTCGTCGTGCCGGTCATCGCGTAGAGGTCGCACGCGGCGGTGCCGGTGCCCTCGACGCAGTTGCGGGTCGTCAGCTTGCCCGCGGGTGTGGCGAGCGTCGTCGCCGTCCGCGGGGCGGCGGCGGCCGGAGCGGGGCGGGCCGCCGGCACGGCGCGGGCCCCCACCCGCGCCGATGCCGGACCGGCAACCGTGAGAGCGGCGACCAGAGCGGTCGCGGTCAGGCCGGCGCCGGTGATCGTGCGGGAGCGCCGGCGGGCGCGGCTGGAGTCGGTGTTGGTCATCGCGGGCCTCACTTGACCGTGCAACCGGTCGGAGGGTCGATGCGGAAGAGCGTCATCATCCCTCCGAAGGTCGCGCCGTAGTTGGTGGCTTGTTCCAGGGCGTGGCTGTGCGCGATGTGGTAGTACTCGCCGCACTGGTTGTTGGACGTGATCATGGTCGGCAGCGCGTTGAGCGTGCCGAGGTAGCCGCTCTCGCTGAACCAGGTGTCCGTGCCGACGAGCAACTGGTCGGTGATGTTCGGGAGCTGCGTCGGGATCGGGTTGCCCTGCGCGTTCCAGTGCTCGACGTCGCGCCAGTCCATCAGCACGTCGACGGTCTGGCCCGGACCCACGTCGATGTCGAACTTGTTGTAGGACAGGTCCTTGCCGCCCGAGCTCTCCAGCGCGTGGCCGTCGCGGTTGATGACCCGCTCGTCGCTGCCGTGCGGGTGGAACGGGTAGTTGACCGTGCCGGCGTTGAGGTAGCGGATCACGACCGGGTGCGGGTTCGTCGCGGCGTCGTAGGGCTTGATGTGCACCATCGCGCCGTAGGGCTGGTTCGGCAGCCACGACGCGTGGTTGGGCGCGATCGTGTCGGGCATGCTGCGGCCGTTGATCATGAAGTACCGCGGCGTGTAGGACTTCCAGTCGACCGGCTGGCCGCGCTCCACCGAGAGGTGGACGTCGGGGTCGACCTCGGACAGCAGGAACAGGAACTCCGGTGGCAGCCCGTCGGCCGAGCCGAAGGCGGAGTCGGTGCGGTTGTTCACCTGGTCCGGGTGGCCGGCCGGGCGCACGACGAGCGAGCCGAACAGGCCCATCTGCACCTGCTTGTCGACGTCGGTGCCGCTCTCGTACAGGTAGCTGCCGGGCGAGCCGGCGGTGAAGGTGTAGGTCACCGAGCCGTTCCGCGCCGCGGCCGGCTGCACCATCGAGGTCAGCGAGTTCCCGGAGTCGAACTGCGGCTGAGCCGGGTTGCCGTTCGCCTTCACGCCGGACTGGCCGGGGAAGACGATGGACGTGGCCTCGGGCAGCGTGTTGTGCAGGATGACGGTGACCGGCTCGCCCGACGTGACGCAGAGCGTCGGGCCGGGGAGCTGGAAGCCGTTCGAGCTGTCGCCGTAGCTCCACATGTAGATCGAGTTGCTGTCCGGCGTGGAGATGTAGCCGTCCTCGGCGGTCAGCGAGAAGTGGTTGTGGCTGTCGGTCGTGCAGACGATGCCGTCGGTCGGTGTGCTCGCCGAGGCCGAGGGAACGGCGATCGCGGCGGCCGCGCCGGAGGCGGCGGCCATGACTCCGACCGCCGCGACGACGCGGCTGCGGAGGGTTCTGGGGTAGCGCATGATGATCTCCTCGTCCTCAGCCGTTGACCATGGTCTGGGCCGCGAAGCTGCCGACGCGGATCTCGGTCATCATGCCGCCGTAGCCGGTGCCGCCGCCGTTGTTGAGGTAGGAGTACTTGCGGTCGTACAGCAGGTAGGTCCCGGTCCGGCTCGGCGCCGTGAACATCACGTCGCGGCTCTCGCCGGGCCCGACGTCGACGGTATTGGTGGTGATGTAGTTCTTCGTCCCGTCCCGGCCCACGAGCAGGCTCGCGTCCTTGGCGACGACGGTCAGGTCGATGTTGTCGACGGTGAATGCGTGGTTCTGGTAGCCGAGGTTCGCCAGTCGCAGCAGCACCTTGTCGCCGGGGTTGCAGGTGACGAGCGACGAGTTGGGCTGGTACTGCAGGCCGCCGAGGGCCGTGCTCGGTCCGTAGCTCGGGTCGGTGTAGCCGAGGCTCGCGACCTTGGCGTTGGGGGCGCCGTTCGGCTTCACGGTGTCGGGGTAGGCGCGACCGTTGAGCAACCAGAAGCTCGGGTCGTAGTCGGTCCAGTCGTTCACCTGGATGTGCGCGTCGCGGTAGTGGGCGGCCGACCACAGCTCGGTGACCATGAACGCGAACTCGCGGTCGTAGCGGGTCGAGCCGTCGTAGTCGTTGTAGGCGTACTTGCCGGGCGCGATCGCGGCCGAGGTCGTGAGGTTGTTGCCCCACGGGATGGGCGTGCCCGCCGGGTAGCCCTTGTTCTGCCGCGGCCGGATGAACACGCTGCCGGTCATGCCCATCTGCACGTGCTCGACGTCCTCGAAGTGGCAGTGGTACATGTACGTGCCGGCGTCGTGCGGGCGGTAGAAGTAGGTGAAGTCGCGCCCGATCGGCACGGCGAGCGAGAGCTCGGGAACGCCGTCGAACAGCGGGATCGCGTTCACGAAGCCGTGCCAGTGCAGGGTGTGTCCGTCGTAGAGGTCGGGGCGCTGCATCAGACCGAGGTTCGTCAGCGTGATGTAGACGTCGTCCTCCTCGTCGAAGACGAGGACCGGCGCGCTGATCTGCGCCTTGCCGCGCTGGGCCGCGATGCCCGCGCTGCTCATCCCGGTGACGTCGCGGAAGCCGAAGGCGTAGGTGTTGAAGCCGCTCGGCGCGAGGGAGTCGGGGAAGAACGGCGGGTCGGCCGGGGCGCTGCTCGGCATCGACACCCACCCGTCCGTGCCGGCGAGGTGCAGCTGCTTCTTGGGCCGGACGATCGTCGCCTGTCCCGGCGCGGCGTGGGCCGCCGAGCCGGTGAGCAGGCGGCTGCCGAGCAGGGCGCCCCCGAGGATGCCGGCGCCACCGGCGAGGATCTGGCGTCGGGACGGGCCCGACGTCGGAACGTGTTCAGTCACTGGATGCTCCGAATGAGAGTGGATCGGCTGATGAGTGCGCGGTGGGGCGGGTTCTGCCGGCGGTGGGGGGAACCACCGGCAGAACCGGCCGGTCTAGGGGGTCATCTGGTCGGAGCCCGCGTCGTAGCGGTACAGCGGGTTCCGGGTCGTCCCGGTGACGCTCGGCCGCGGGTTGCCGTCGATGTCGGCCGCCGGGATGTTCGCGAGGCGCGTGGCCGACGGGGTACCGCGGGCCGGGGATCCGGTGCCGAGGTGGTAGTTGCCCATCAGCGACGGCGGCAGGATCTGCGCGACGATGGCCGACTGGCGGAACGCCGGGTACGAGCGCGAGGCGAGGATGTTCACGGTCACGTCGTAGGAGTCGACGAACCGCGGAGCCAGGTCGGTCGTGTTGCCGCTCCCGCCCGGGGCCGGCTGCGACGTCGGTGTCTGCAGCAGGCTGTTGGTCGGGGCCAGGACCGCGCCCGGTGTGTCGGCCACGCCCATGTCCCAGAAGTTGGCGTCGCCCGCGGTGATGCCGCTGACCGTGCCGCCGTCGAACGTGCCGGCCCGGTTCTCCCAGAACACGTCGTAGGTGAGCGTCGGGTTGCTGAACGGCGCGGTACACGCCGCCACGGTCCGCGCGTCGGCGTTCCTCACTCGCGAGTTGCTGCACAACCGGGCCTGCAGCGGGTCGCTGTTGGCTGCGGTCGACAGGCCGGCCGGGGCCGGGGTGCCGTCGCTCGTCACCGCGGTGGCGGTGGTGAGGTTGCGCGTCACCGTGTCGTTGACGATGTTGACGAAGGCCGCGTCGTCGAGGGCTATGCCGCCTCCCTCGTGCGCCGAGACGTTGTTCGCGACAGTGTTGTTGGTGATCGCGATCGTCTCGGGCCGCGTCGCGGTGACGTGTGAACCGCTCGTCTGCAGCAGCCGGATCCCACCGCCGTCGTCGTTGGCCAGGTTGGTCTGGATGACGTTGGCGTCGATCGTCACCGGGCCCGAACCCTCGGACAGCCCGTTCGGGTCGGCCGGGAGCTCGCCGGCGACGAACACGCCGCCACCCTCGTCGTAGGACTGGTTGAACCAGATCCGGTTGTGGTCGATCGAGTTGGTGCTGCCGGCCGCGACGTTGGCGTTGTAGCCGAAGGCCGACACGCCGCCGCCGTACTCGGCGGAGAAGTTGCCGCAGATCGCGTTGTTGGTGACCCGGTAACCGTCGCTGCCGCTGAACAGCCCGATGCCGCCGGCGAGGTTGGTGCCGCCGTTGTCACGGATCTGGTTGTTGGCCAGGTACAGGCCGTAGTTGCGGTCGTCGCCTCCGTTCGGCGTGTCGTACGGCGTGCCGACGCGGACCGCGCCGCCGTAGGAACCGCTGTTGCCCTGGATGACGTTGTCGGTGACCTGCAGGTTGCGGACGTTGTTGTGCACGTAGATGCCGCCGCCCTGCGTGATGAGCGCACCCGAGGCGCCGTAGGCCGTCGTGTTCACGCCGCTGATCTCGTTGACGTTGCCCACGAAGTCCGACTGCGACCCGCCGGTGACCTGCAGACCGTCGATGGACGTCGGCCACGCGGCGGGCACGGTGGGCGCGCCCGGGTCGTCGAGCACGGTGATGACCGCCGCATCCGGAACGGCCGGGTCGCCGCTGTAGCGCAGGCGTCCGAGCAGGTTGACCCAGGCGGTGCCGGCGGCGGTGTCGGGGTTGAACCCGCTCCCGTCGAGGATCGAGCCGGGCACGAACGTGCCGTCGGGCTGGAAGCCACCAGGGCCCACGCCCTGGATCTTGATCTGGTGGTGCAGGATCACGTTCTCCGTGTACTCACCGCGCGGGTCGGACTGCGTCTGCGCGTTCGGCCAGACGACGACCATGCGGTACCTCAGCGCGCTCGTCGGCGTCGCGGCCTCGATCGCGGCCTGCACCGTCGTGTAGGCCTTGCCGGGTCCGACCTCGTAGAGCAGCGGGTTGGCCGCACTGGCGCCGCGGGTGCCGGTCGTGGAGAACACCTGGAAGGTCAGCCCGTTGTAGCTCGTGAGCCCGTTGTCGGCGGTGATCGACATCGTCCTCGGGCCGGCCGGCGTGCCGCTCGGGAGGGAGACGACGATCTTGGTGTCGGACCAGCTCTGCACCGCCGTGCCGAGCGACGCGCCGTTGACCTTGACCGTCCCCGTGCCCTGCGTCGCCCCGAAGCCGAACCCGGTGATCGTCACGGTGCTGCCCGCGCTGTTGTAGACGTAGGGCTTGTCGACGGCGAGCAGCTGCGGCGCCTTCGGGCCGAGATCGCAGACCGCCGTGTTCGCGACGGTCGAGTCCGGGGCGAGTGCGGTCGCGGCGACCTGGGTGGGCGCCTCGTCCGTCACCGTGTACTGGCCGGGCCAGCCCTGGAAGTTCGTCGCAATCGTCCGGTACCGCGGGTTGTAGTCGGCGTTGAGCGCCCCGGGTTGGCCGGGGTCGTTGCCGACGAAGTGGTACATGTTCGGGCACGGTCCCGCCGGCACCGGGCAGTTGTAGGTGTCGGTCGACGGCTCCAGCGCCTCGTACAGGCCGTTGAAGTCGGTGTGCGTCGTGTCGACCAGCCGGCCGGAGTAGTCGTACAGGCCGACCGGGACGTTCGGGATGCCGAGCGCCTCGCCGAAGTTGACCGACCGCGGGTCGAGGGTCAGGCCCAGGTCGTTCAGCGTGAGACCCCAGAAGTGCGAGGGGAGCGGCACGTCGGTGAACAGGTTGAAGTTCGGCGCGGTCGCCTGCCCGGCCCGCACCGTCACCAGCTTGTCCTGGCAGGACGGACGGGGCATGCCCTCGAACGGGCTGCCGCCGCCGTCGAGGAACGCCTGGTCGGTGACCTTCACGGTGTGCAGCGCGCCGGCGCAGGGCGAGATGATGCCTGCCTGCTGCGACGGGGGCTGCGACGGCGGGGTCGGGGACGGCGCGTCCGGACCGCCCGGGCCGGCCGGGTCGTTCGCGGCGGCCGTCGTCGTCGGCGGGAAGTTCTCCTGCGGCAGGTAGCTGTCGCCGTCGAAGATGTTGACGTCCTCCTCGCTGGTCACCTTGTACATCGGTTTGCCGCCGACCGGGTTGTTCGGGATGTCGACCGACACGAGGTAGTCCTCGGCCGGCAGGTCCTGCTCCGGGTAACCGTTGTCGCCGAGGTTCGCGTAGAGGGCCAGGTCGTGATTCGGAGCCGGGTTCTTCGGATCGCCCGGCGCGTAGAGGTTGATCTTCGAGGTGGCGAAGCCGTAGTTGCCGTTGACCGTCTGCGATCCGCCGGCACTGTCGCTCGCCCCGATCGCGACGCCGTCCATCGGCGCCTCGACGCAGGGGTAGTTCTTGTCGCCGGCCGGCGGCAGCGCGGTGGTCGCCGCCGCGACGGGCGTGCCGTCGTACTGCAGCGCGCGGCAGCCACGCGGGGGGTCCCATTTCTCGGAGGTGTAGGCGTCCTGCACCTCGGGACCCTTCAGCATCGCGCCGGTGGCCGGGTCGAGCTCGTAGCCCTGCCGGCACCGTGTCCTGATCACTGCCGGGTCGGTCTCGCTGCAGGCGACCGGCAGGTTGAGGTGCACCTTCACGTCCGGGATGCCGGGCTGGTAGGTCTCGGACACCGCGTCGGCCGGGTCGAGCTCGTTGCGGGTGGTGTCGTAGCTGACCGTGCCGACGATGCCGCCGTTGGTGCCGGCGTTGTAGGGCTGCACGCCCCAGTCGATCTCGCCGCCCAGACCGATGATCGGCAGGAAGTTGATGTCGACCAGGCTGCCGAGCTGGGTGGTCGGCTTGGTCTCGTTCTCGCCCTTGTACGTGATGCCGGTGGTCCGGTAGCGGGTGTTGAAGCCCTCGAGGACGAGGAACTTGCCCAGCGGGTACGTCTCGCGGACGTTGTACGCCCCGGTGGTATCGGTGCTGACCGTGTTCGTGGCCTGGTCCATCGTCGTGTTGTCGCGCTCGCGGACGGTCAGGGCGAACTGCGGGACGCCGCGCTCACCCGGGTCCTGCTTGCCGTTGCCGTTGCTGTCGACGAACACGTGGCCGTAGACGTGGGTGAACCAGCCGACGATCATCTCGTTGCCGACGTCGGTCAGGCCGCCGTTGTCGACCTCGACGTTGAAGCTCCACAGGATGTAGTCCTGGTCGTCGTCCCAGACGGAGAGCTGGTAGGTGCCGTCCGGCACGTTCTTGATGTCGAAGCTGCCGTCGGCTCCGCCGCGACCGGCGTAGATCTCCTGGTCACCCGCCCCGAGGTCGGACAGCGCCACCCACGGGTTCGCGATCGGGCCGCCGAACTTCGCGCCGGCGAGACCGGTCTCGGGCACGACCTGGCCGTTCTGGCCACCGATGTAGGGCAGGCCGGCGACGACGACACCCTTGACCTCTCCGGTCGGGACCGGGCCGCGGGTCGGAATCCTGATCGGCATCGTCCGCACGAAGCCGAACTGCACCGGCGGCACGAGTTCGGCGCCCTTGGTCTGCTCGGTGTCGTAACCGGTCTCGCCCTCCTGGGGCCAGATGTCGTGGTCGTGACCGCCCTCGAGCGTGGTGGTCTGCACCCACCGATAGGTCTGGCCCGCGACCGGCGCCGGCGGGGCCACCGTGGCGGCGTACCGGTCGGGTCCGAGGTTGGGGATGATGATCTGGCCGCTCGTGTCGCTGAGGCACTTCCCGACGGAGTTGGCCTTGTCGACGAGAGGTCGGTTGTTCGCGTCGAAGGCGATCGCCAGCGGGCTGTCGACGGGGGCCGGCAGGTTGGCCGTGCCACCGCCGCGCCGTGGCGTCACCCGCAGGTACCGCGTGCAGAGCGCGTTGCCGTAGTAGTCCGTGCTCACCAGACCGAAGACGTCGGTGATCGTCGCGCTGAAGTTCCGCAGTCCCTGCTCGGCGTCCATCTCCCAGGTCGCGTCGACCGGCAGGTTGTCGTTGAACACCTCGATCCGCAGCGTCGTGAGCGGCAGCGGCAGCGGCTGCATGGCGACGCTGACCATCTGGTTCGAGCCGTTCGTGACGGTGAAGTGCGCGCCGTCGATCTTGAAGCCGGCGGCGGTGACGCTGATCAGGTACTTGCCCGAGGGCAGGTTGCCCAGTGCCTTGCTCGGGTTGAGGTCGGTGTCGTCGCCCTGCGCGATGATCGGCGCGTAGCCCGAGGTCACCCGGGTCGACGGCCACTGGCACGCGGTCGGGTCGTAGTTCGCCCCGCCCGGTAGGCAGGTGTCGGTACCCGGACTCGCGGCGGTACCGGGGTTTCCGGTGTCGTCGACGTTGATCATCCACTTGTACTTCGACCCGGCCGCGGCGTCGGCGTTCACGATGTCGCCCTTGTGGACGTACCCGCTCGCGGGATTCACCGAGCGCGCGCTCCGCACGTCGAGCGTGATGCTGCCCGAGCCGGCGGTATCGGCGCCCGAGGGCGCGGGATCGACGACGACCGCGCTCACGGTGGCTGCGACGAGAGCAGCGACGACCAGTGAGCGGACGGTGCGGTTACGGCACGCCAGAGCAAGACGCATGGCGGTTCCCCCTAGTTCCAACGCCAACACGCGAGCCCGCCGAGGGCGGGCTGGCGGGAATCGTGAACCAGGCCGGAGGCGCTCGTAACGTTTATGACGGCCTTGTCATGCGGCCGTCATGAGAGGTCGTTCATCTGCAGGAGACCGCGAGCCCGCTGCCCGTCCGACGCCGCGACGACCAGGTCGTGCGGGTCGATCCACTGCGGCGAGGGAACACGGCGAGCGGAAGACTGTGCGCGAGGCACCCGGCAGCGAATCGCGCACGACGACCGTCGAGTCGGCCTGGTGATGCCGGGCGTGGGGGAGCCGTCCCCGCTCTCATACGTTCTGCCGGGCGGGCTCCTGGACGACGTTAGCGCTTTCTTGACCGAGCGATGACGCCGCGATGAATCCGCGAAACGCATGGTGGCCGGGTACCGCAGAGCAGCGGTGCGAACTCGCCTCCCGACCAGTGCGGGACGAACAGAGGAGCACACCGACGATGAACGACATCACCGAAACGGACCAGTCCACGCCGACGCGGCCGCGGCGTACGCGGACCGGCCTCAAGATCGCCCTCGTGGGTGCGGGCATCGCCGCCGGCGCCATCGGCGCCACGGCGATCGGTGCCGGCGCCACGACGGCCGGCAGCGGCAGCACCGCGGGCCCGGCCGCCACGAGTTCGACCGGCACCGCGGCGCCCGGCGCACCCTCCGGCGCGCCGGCCGGTGCCCCCAGGGGCGGTCCGGCCGGTGCACCGCAGGGTGGCCGCCCGGGCGACGCCCACGGCGCGGCGCCGGTGCGCAGCGACGAGAAGGAGGTCAGCGGCACCACGGCGGCCACCCTGAGGGCCGCGGCGCTCAAGGCCGTCCCCGGCGGCACCGTCTACCGCGTCGAGACCGACTCGGGCGACGCCAAGTACGAGGTGCACATGACCCGGTCCGACGGCACCGACGTGACCGTCAAGTTCGACGCGAACCTCAAGCAGACCGCCGTCGAGAGCGGCATGGGCAAGTAGGACCCCGGACCGACGGACAGGGGCCCGGCACGCCTGGGCCCCTGTCCGGACCGCGCGCAATACTGCGCGCATGACGACTCTCGGACTGATCTTTCCGCCCGACCGCGCACCCGAGGAGTTGCGTCACGTCGCGCTGGCCGCCGACGCCTCCGGGGTCGACGAGTTGTGGCTGTGGGAGGACTGCTTCGCCGAGAGCGGCCTGGCGCCGGCCTCCGTCGTCCTCGCCTGGACGACGCGGCTCCGCGTCGGTGTCGGCCTGCTGCCGGTACCGCTGCGCAACGTCGCGCTCACCGCCATGGAGCTGGCCACGATCGCCCGGCTGTTCCCGGGCCGCCTCGTGCCGGGCGTCGGCCACGGCGTGCTCGACTGGATGGCCCAGGTCGGCGCGCGGGCCGAGTCGCCGATGACGCTGCTCGAGGAGTACACGATCGCCCTGCGGGCGCTCCTGCGCGGCGAGACCGTGACGACCGCCGGCCGCTACGTGCACCTCGACGACGTCGCGCTCGCCTGGCCGCCCTCGGTCGTCCCGCCGCTGCTCGTCGGCGGCGTCCGGCCCAAGACCCTCACCCTCGCCGGCGCCCATGGCGACGGCGTGATCCTCACCGGCGACACCACCGTCGAGGAGGTGCGCGATGCTCTCGGACACGTCCATCGGGGCGCGGCCGGAGCCGCCCGCGAGGTCGTCGTCTTCGTCCCGGTCGCCGGCCGTCCCTCGGCCGTCGAGGTCGTCGCCCGGCTCGACGGGTACGTCGCCGCCGGTGCGACGACCGTCGCCCTGCTCTCCGTCGGCGACGACGCCCCGCCGCTCGCCGAGTTCGCCGACTTCGTCGGCCGCGAGGTCCGCCCGAGGTTGGGGTGAGCCGCCGCCGGCGCCTCAGGGCAGGCGGGCGACGATCGCGCGCGCGGCCGTGCGCAGCGGCTGCGTGTTCTGCGCCGGGTCGTTGAGCAGCACGAGATTGATCTGGACCCAGACCCCGCCCTTCTCGAAGAAGATGTTGTCGTCCTCCGCCAGGCACTGGTCACCGATGCCGGCCACGGTGACGAAACGGTGCTTGAGGTTGTCCTTGTCGATGGCCAGGGCCGACTGCACCCCGTCGCCGACGAGCACCTCGACCTGCGCGGTCGGCCCCGTCGTCGGTCCGGTGAACTGGCACAGTGTCTGCGTGCCGTGGGGGCCGGCCCCGACGGGCGCGTCCAGCCGGGTACCGGCCAGCTTCTCCGCCTCGGTCCGCGTCAGCAGGGAACACGCGTCGGGCGTGGCCGACGCGGGTGCCGACGAGGAGGCCGAATCGGGCGCACTCGAGGGGGCGACCGTCACCGTCTGCGTCGCCGTGACGGTGACGGTGCGCGGACTCGACGGCGGGCTCGACGAGCACGCGGGCAGCAGCAGGGCGGCGGCGATGACGGCGCTCAGGACTCGGGTCATTCGTTGCTCCTCATGGGCGTCTGCTCCTCATGGGCCTCGGTCCTCACTTGCGCTGCAGGCACAGTTGCGCCCGCGGCGGGTTCCACAGCGTGTACGGGCCCCAGTTCTTCCCGCCGCTGGCCGCGATCGGCCGCGCGTTGAACAGGCTCAGGAAGGCGTTGACCAGCGACGCGACGACCTCGGGGACGGTGTAGCCGACGCCGTAGCTGCCCTGCACGTAGACCGCGGCGGTGACGCAGCCCGCGGTCAGCGAGGTCGGTGTGGGGCTGCCGTCCTTGGCGATCGCCAGCGAGGCACCGAGGTCGACGTACGGCCCACCGGTGAAGCCGAGGACGCCGATGCCCGCGGAGAGTCGCGCCCCGTAGCCGAGGGTCGCCGCGTTGATGCCGACCGCCAGCGAGCGGGCGTCCTTGAGTGCGCTCGTCGTGGTTCTGAACGTCGGGGTGTCGGCGCCGAACGAGCCCCCGCGCAACCCGAAGCCGAGGTCGCCGGTGATGCCGTAGCTGCCGGACGCGGAGAACGCGGCCTGCCCGGCCAGCTGCACGCTCGCGTAGAGCGACTGCTCGAGCTTGACGGTGAACGGCACGCCCGCGAGCGGGATGGTCAGCGCCACCGGCACGCGCAGCACGGGGCTCTTGAAGTTGCCGCTGACGTCGGTGGTCGCGGCATCGAAGGAGAACGAGACCGCGCCGGCGCCGTGCAGCTTGAACGTCGCATCGACCAGCGCGCCCGCGTGGATCGCGAGGTGGAACTCCACCGTCGGCCGCGACAGCGACAGGCCCAGCGTGCCGACCATGCGGCCGGCCGCGCTGCTGTAGGCGATCCGCACGCCGGCCGACGGCGAGCAGCAGTAGGGCGTGAGGGTGAAGTCGCCCTCCTTGATCGGGGTCGGCGTGAGCGTAGGGGCGGCGAGCGGGACGGACGCGGCGCCGCTCGGCGGGAGGCCGGTCGGTGTCGGCAGATCGACGAATCGGGGCAGCGGCGGCGCGGTGGGTGCGACGCCGGCCGCGGTGGGCGGCGGCCCGGCGCGGGTGTCATCCGTCCGGGCCGCCGACACGGCCGGGGCACCGGCGTAGGCGTACGCGAGCGGGTGGTCCAACGCGATCGGCGCGCCGGAGCCGAGGTCGAGTTCGGAGAAGACGTCGGTCAGCGCGACCGGTGCCAGCACGACACGGTCGTCACCGCCGACACGCGTCAGCGCGACGACCCGGCCGGTGGCGAACGACGTCGCCGCCATGATCGAGCCGACCGCGAGCCGGGACGCGCCGGGGGCGCTGCCGGCGATCGTCCACACCAGGCCGCTGCTGTCGGCGCCGCGCACCGAGTTCGCGCCACCGCCGATGACCACCACGCCGGGCCGGAACACCGCGCCGGGGATCGGCCCGACACCGGCCCCGTAGGCGAGCTCGGCACCGGTCAACACGCGGGAGCCGCTGACCCGCACCGTCGGCGCCGGCAACGGCGCCGTCCGGCTGGCCGAGTGCGAGCACGCGGCGGCGCCGAACGCCGTGCCGGCCGCGACCACGACCGCGACCCAAATGTGCCCCATCGACACCCCCACCGTCCCGGGCGATCGTCCACCCTGGTTGAGGAGTAAGGGAACAGCCGCGTGAGACCGGCCGGGAGCACGGCTCGCTCCGCCCCGCGCGGCATCGCAAGGTCCTTCGTCTCTGGCTTCGTCCCACCACGGGCCACACCCTGGGTTGGCGCATCTTCGGAGGGCATCATGGGCGATAGCGGTTCGATCCTGGGGAATTCGGTCTTCCGCCTCGAGGACCCGACGTTGCTCACGGGCAGCGGGAAGTACGTCGACGACCTCGACTGTCCCGGCGCCACCCGGATCGTCTTCGTCCGCTCGTCGGTGGCGCACGGTGAGCTGCGCTCGGTCGATGTCGAAGCGGCGCGATCGATGCCCGGCGTGGTCGCGGTCTACTGCGCCGGCGGCGACGACCTGGGGCTGGCCCCGTTCCAGTCGTTCCCGATGCTCTCGGAAGCGGTGAACCGGCCCGTGTTCGCGCGCGACCGGGTCCGCTTCGTCGGCGACATCGTGGCGGCCGTGGTCGCCGAGAGCGGTGCCCAGGCGGTCGATGCCGCGGAGACGGTCGTGGTCGACATCGAGCCGCTTCCGGCGGTCGTCACGCAGGCGGCCGCGTTGGATCCCGCGGCACCGCTGCTCTTCCCCGAGAACGGCAGCAACGTCTGCTTCGCGACGTCCTTCGGGAGCGAGGAGGATCCGCTCGAGGGTGCCGAGGTGGTCGCCGAGGTGGACATGGTGAGCCAGCGCCTCGCCGGCGTGCCGATGGAGACGAACGGCTGCCTCATGGTGCCGGGCGAGCCGTCGGGCGGCATCACCTGCTGGATCTCGCACCAGGCGCCCCACTCGGTGCAGCCGGCCCTGGCCGCCGTCCTGGGACTCGAGCCCGCGGCCGTCCGCGTCGTCTGCCCGTGGGTGGGCGGCGGCTTCGGCCCGAAGGCCGCCATGTACGTCGAGTACCTGATCGCGGCGGCGGCGGCCCGGCAGTTGGACCGGTCGGTCCGCTGGGCCTCGACCCGCTCGGAGGACATGGTCGCGCTCGTGCAGGGCCGCGACTACACGATGACCGCCAAGCTGGGCCTGACCCGCGACGGCCGCATCGTCGGCCTCGATGCCTCCGTCGTCGCGTCGTGCGGGGCGTACCCCCTGCTCGGCGCGGTGCTGCCGATGCTCACGCAGATGATGGTGGTCGGCGTCTACGACATCGCGAAGGTGCGCTTCTCGGGAACGACGGTGGTGACCAACACGACCCCCGTCGGCGCGTACCGGGGCGCGGGCCGCCCCGAGGCCACCCAACTGATCGAGCGGGTTCTGGACGTGGCCGCGGATCAGCTCGGCCTCGACCCGGCCGAGATCCGGCGCCGGAACTTCATCGATCCCGCCGCGTTCCCGATGACCACGGTGACGGGCGGCGCCTACGACTCCGGCGACTACGCCAAGGCGCTCGACGCCGCGCTGGCCGCCGCCGGCTACGAGGAGCTCCGGGCCGAGCAGGCCCGCCGCCGGGCCGCCGGCGAACCCGTGGCCTTGGGCATCGGGGTGTCCACCTACGTCGAGGTCACCGCCCCGCTCGGCCTGCACACCGAGTACGGCGCGGTCGAGATCCACGACGACGGCTCGGCGTCGATGGCCGTCGGCACGAGCTCCCACGGCCAGGGTCACCACACCGCGTTCGCCATGGTGGCCAGCGATGTCCTCGGCATCCCGATGGAACGCATCCGGCTGATCAACTCCGACACCGCCGCCGTACCCCGGGGTACGGGAACCATGGGTTCCCGGTCGTTGCAGACGGCCGGCAACGCCGTCTTCGCCGCGTCGACCGTGGTCCTCGAGCGAGCCCGCAGCATCGCCGCCCACCAGTTCGAGGCCAGCCCGCAGGACATCGTCACCGGAGCGGGCGGCCTGCACGTCGCCGGGGTGCCCGGGCAGTCGGTGTCGTGGCAGGAGCTCGCGGTGGCCTCCCGCGACGCCAGCCTGCTGCCCGAAGGCCTGGAACCCGAACCGCTGCGCCACGAGGGCGACTTCGACGGGACGGGCTCGACCTTCCCCTTCGGCGCGCACGTCTCGGTGGTAGAGGTCGACACCGAGACCGGCAAGGTGACGATGCGACGGCACATCGCGGTCGACGACTGCGGGCGGATCCTGAGCCCGTTGCTCGTCCGGGGTCAGCAGCACGGCGGGATCGCGCAGGGCGCGGCGCAGGCCCTGTTCGAGTGGGTCCAGTACGACGACGACGGCAACCCGCTCACCACCACGCTGCTCGACTACCCGGTCCCGGCCGCGAGCGAGCTGCCGAGCTTCGAGGCGTCGAACACCGAGACCGACAGCCCGCTCAACCCGCTCGGGGCGAAGGGCATCGGCGAGTCGGGCACGATCGGGTCCACTCCGGCGATCCAGAACGCCGTGATCGACGCGCTCTCCCACCTCGGCGTCACCCATGTCGACATGCCGTGCACGCCCGAGCGTGTATGGAGCGCTATCGAGGGAGCCACGGCATGAGAGTCCGCATCACCGTGAACGACCGGGTCGAGGAGCACGACGTCGAGGCCCGTCAGCTCCTCGTCCACTTCCTGCGCGAGACCGTGGGTCTGACCGGAACCAACGTCGGCTGCGACACGTCGTCGTGCGGCGCGTGCACCGTGCTGCTGGACGGCGAGAGCGTGAAGTCCTGCACGATCCTCGCCGCCCAGGCCGACGGTGCCGCGATCACGACGATCGAAGGCCTCGCCGGCCGCGACGGATCGTTGCACCCGGTGCAGCAGGCGTTCCGCGAGCACCACGGCCTGCAGTGCGGCTTCTGCACCCCGGGAATGGTCATGGCTGCCGTCTCGCTGATCGCCGAGAACCCCGAACTCGACGAGGCCGGTGTGCGCCTGGGGCTCGAGGGCAATCTGTGCCGCTGCACCGGGTACCACAACATCGTCCAGGCCGTCCTGGCCGCGGCATCGGTGGCGCGATGATCCCCGCCTCGTTCGACTACCTGCGGGCGGCGTCGACCGCCGAAGCGCTCGCCCTGCTCGCCGAGCACGGCCCGGACGCGAAGATCATCGCCGGTGGCCACTCGTTGCTGCCCCTCATGAAGCTGCGCCTCGCCTCGCCGTCGGTCCTCGTCGACGTCGCCCGGATCGAGGAGCTGTCCTACATCCGGGACGCGGGTGACCAGGTCGCCGTCGGCGCGCTGACCCGGCACTGCGACCTGCAGCGCTCCGCCCTCCTCCGGGCCGAGGTCCCGCTGCTCGCGCACGTGGCCGGCGCCGTCGGGGACCCGCAGGTGCGCCATCGCGGAACCATCGGCGGCTCCCTCGTGCACGGCGACCCGGCCTCCGACCTCCCCGCCGCCGTCCTGGCCCTCGGCGCGACCCTGGTCGTCACCGGCCCGGCGGGCCCGCGCGAGGTGGCCGCTGCCGACTTCTTCCGCGGCTTCCTGGAGACGGCGGTCGAGCCCGACGAGATGCTCACCGAGATCCGGGTGCCCAAGATGGAAGGCGCGGGCTGGTCGTTCCAGAAGTTCAACCTGCGCGCCCAGGACTGGGCGATCGTCGGGGTGGCCGCGGTCGGTCCGCAGGCCGGCGGCGGCATCGCTCTCGTCAACATGGCCGCCACCCCGGTCCGGGCCGTGGCGGCCGAGCAGGCCGTGGCCGCCGGCGCCTCGGTCGACGACGCGGCGGCTTCGGCCTCGATCGGTCTCGAACCGCCCGCCGACCGCAACGCGTCAGCGGCCTACCGCCGGCACCTCGCCAGTGTGCTCGTGCGCCGGGCCCTGCGCGAGATCCAGG
The DNA here is from genome assembly GCF_036000465.1 of Jatrophihabitans sp. Taxonomy (GTDB): domain Bacteria; phylum Actinomycetota; class Actinomycetes; order Mycobacteriales; family Jatrophihabitantaceae; genus Jatrophihabitans. The sequence goes on from NZ_DASYFV010000016.1 coordinate 127,067, forward strand.
CTCGATGATCGAGCCGTATCAAGCCGTCGGCCTCATCCAGACGATGCGCGGCATACGTCGCCGCGCCGACATCCAGTGGAACCTCGACCACATCACCCATCTGATGCGGGCGGCATCCTGGTTGTCGGGCATGGACCTGCCGGTGCGGTTGATCTGCGTTCCCGAAGGCGGCCTGCAGGGCTTCACCGACGAGGTCATGGACGCAGATCACGAGGAGTACGCGCGCGAGTGCGCCATCGACATCCCGGGGCCGGAGACGGACCAGCTCGGCCGGCTCGCGCGCGAGTACGACGCGTTCGTCATCGCCCAGGCCAAGGCCCGCCATCCGGAGTTCCCCGGCCGCTTCTTCAACGTCGGTTTCGTCATCGAACCCGAGGACGGCACCGTCATCCTCAAGCACCACAAGGTGGTGCCCCTGCTGCCGGTCGAGCACTCCGTCACCCCGCACAACGTGTGGGACCGGTGGATCGAGCTGTACGGCCGCGAACTCGACGCGTTCTACCCGGTCGCCGACACCGCGATCGGGCGGCTCGGCATCATGATGGCGAACGAGGCGTCCTACCCCGAGAACGCACGCGGGCTGGCGATGAACGGGTGCGAGATCGCCTACCGCGGCCCGTACCCGGCCCCGGGGGTCATGAGCGGCATGTTCTCGGTCCAGAACCGGGCGCGCGCCCTGGCCAACAACATGTACGTCATCGGCATGAATCTCGGCACGTACTACCTCGATGCCGACGAGACCGTGCCCATCGACACCTTCTCCGGCCAGTCGCAGATCGTCGACTACCGCGGCCAGGTGGTGACCGAGGTGCCCCACGGCGGCGCCTCGACCTGGATCGCCGGCGTGATCGACGTCGAGGGTCTGCGGCATTTCCGCGCGACCGCCCAGTGGGACAACTGGATGAAGGACCTGACCACCGAGCAGTACCAGCTCATCTACGAGCAGCCCGTCTACCCGAAGAACCTCTACCTGGACCGCGCGCCGTACGGGCACGCCGAGTACCGGGAGCGGGTGACCCGCAAGCAGGTCGAGCTCCTCCAGCGTCGCGGGGTCTGGGTCGGACCCGACCGCGCGGACGGGTGACGCCTCCCGGTCAGGCGTGCTGGGGCAGCGACTCGAGGTAGAGCACCTGCGGGGGTGCGGCGTGCAGGTGTTCGGTCTGCAGCAGCCACCCGAGCTCGGGGTCCGAGACGTGGGAGTCGACGCTCTCGGTGGAGTCCCAGTGCTCGGTGAGGACGAAGACGTCGGGGTTCTCCAGTGCCCGCTCCGAGCGGTACCGCGTGCGCCCGGTGGCGCCGTCGGTGCGGGAGGCGAGGGCAGCCAGCTGCCGCTCGACCTCGCGGCCGAGCCCGAGCTTCGCCGTGATGATGGTGACCGTGGTGACGGCAGTCATGACGACCGCACGGTGCTTGAATGTCGGACCGATGTCACGGCGACCTCCGCGATAATCGAAGTGCTGAATCGAGTCAGCAATGAGAATGCGGCTACGCTGGCTCCGTTGTCAACGGTTTCCGGGGAGGGGGTTCGGGTGTGCGCTGACCGCGTCCGCCTGGCCGACGTCGCGGATCGTGCCGGGGTGTCCCGGACGACCGCGTCCTACGTGACGACCGGGCGCACCGACATGCGGATCTCGGCCGAAGCGGCGCAGCGCGTGCACTCGGCGGCGCGCGAGCTCGGGTACCGGCCCAGCCTGCTCGCGCGCGGCCTGCGCACGCAGCTGACCCACACCATCGGGTTTGTCTCGGACGTGATCGCCACCGAGCCCTATGCGGGCGCGCTCGTCCGCGGCGCGACCGCGGCCGCCCTGGAAGGGCAGACCCTCATGCTGGTGGGGGAGAGCGGCGGTGACCCGGAGGTCGAACGCCGGCTGGTGCAGTCCATGCTCGACCGCGGCGTCGACGGCTTCCTCTACGCCTCGATGTACACCAAGCAGGTGCAGCTGCCGGCCGTCCTGCGCGGCCACCGGGTCGTGCTCGTCAACTGCGTCGGCCGCCGGCGGGGACCGAGCTCGGTGGTCCCGGACGAGATCGGTGGCGGACGCTCGGCCGCGCAGCTGCTCCTCGACGCCGGGCACCGCGACCGCATCGTGCTGGTCGGTGAGACACCGCCCGACGTGATCGCCGGGCGCCAGCGGCTGGCCGGGGTCACCGCGGCGCTCGACGCGGCCGGCGCGCGGCTCGCCGAGCAGGTCGACGCGCTCTTGTGGCCGGACAGCGGCTACGTGACCGTGCGTCGGTTGCTGCGCCGGCGCGCGCGGCCGAGCGCGCTGATCTGCCTGAACGACCGCATCGCGCTGGGCGCCTATCAGGCCGTCGCCGACGCGGGTCTCGCGGTGCCGCACGACATCTCGGTCGTGTCGTTCGACGGCTCCGACCTGGCCGGCTGGCTCCGCCCGGAACTGGCGAGCGTCGCCATCCCGCACCTGCAGCTCGGCGCGCGCGGCGCCGAGCTGCTGCTCGACCGCGAGCTGGCCGCGACGCAGGAGCAGCTCCCGATGCCGGTCCGGATCGGCGCCTCGGTCTCGGCTCCGTCAGCGTAGGAGCCAGGCCGCGGTGTCCGGCGCCAGCAGCTCCTCCGACGCGTCGCTGGCCAGCAGGACCGTCCCGTCCGCTTGCACCACATCGGTCGAGCGGTTGAACACGCACCGCACCGGCCCCCGGTCGAACGCGAGCACACCGCCGCCGAGGTCCACCCAGTCGAGCGGGTCGCCCGGCGCGAGACTCGCGCGCCGCACGCGCAGCGCCGAGCGGTAGAACTCGAGCATCGACCCGGGGCGGGCGTCCTCGGACTCCACGCTGTGCGCGGACCATTCGGCCGGCTGCGGCAACCACGGCTCGACCGCGCCGGGGCTGAACCCCAACGAGGGTCCGGTCGCGGCCCAGGGCAGTGGCACCCGGCAGCCGTCGCGGCCGCGGATGGTGTGCCCCGAGCTCTCCCACACGGGGTCCTGGATGACGCTGTCGGGCAGGTCCTCGACCTCCCACAGGCCGAGCTCCTCGCCCTGGTAGAGATAGACCGAGCCGGGCAGCGCCAGCATCACCAGCAGCATCGCGCGGGCCCGCCGGGCACCGAGCTCGCGGTCGGACGGCGGGGACGGCCACGGCGGGGGCAGCGGCACGCCGGTGTACTCCCGGCCGTAGCGCGTGACGTGCCGCGTCTCGTCGTGGTTCGATAGCGTCCAGGTGGCCGGGGCGCCGACCTGGTCGAACGCGCTGAGGGTCGCGCTGATCGTGCGCCGCAGGTCGTCCGCGTCCAGGGGGCTCTTGAGGAAGTCGAGGTTGAACGTCGTGTGCAGCTCGTCCGGTCTCATGTAGCGGGCCAGCCGCTCCGGCCCGTTGACGACGACCTCCCCGACGAACATGCGGTCGCCGGGGTACCCGTCGGCGATGGCGCGCCACTCCCGCAGGATGTCGTGCACGCCCTCGACGTCCCACAACGGGCTGCCGACCCAGTTCACCGGCTGGAACAGGTCCTCGGCGAGGAAGCCGTGATCGGGCAGGCCGCCCTCCTTGGCCAGGCCCGACGCGGCGTCGAGCCGCAGCCCGTCCAGGCCGAGGTCGAACCAGAACCGCAGGATCGTCGCGAAGTCCGCCCGGACCGCGGCGCTGTCCCAGTTGAGGTCGGGCTGCGCCGGGGCGAACAGGTGCAGGTACCACTGGCCCGGCTCGCCGCCGGGCTCGGTGATGCGGCTCCACGCCCGCCCGCCGAAGGCGCTGATCCAGTCGTTCGGCGGCTCGCTGCCGTCCGGGCCGGTGCCGTCGCGGAAGTGGTACCGGTCGCGCTCGGGCGACCCGGGCGCGGCCGCCAGCGCCGCCCGGAACCACGGATGCTCGTCGGACGTGTGGTTGGCGACGAAGTCGACGATCACCCGCAACCCGAGCTCGCGGGCCTCGCCGAGCACGGCCTTCGCATCGGCCAGCGTGCCGAACAGCGGCGCGATGTCGCAGTAGTCGGCCACGTCGTAGCCGCCGTCCTTCATCGGCGACGGGTACCAGGGCGTGATCCAGATTCCGTCCACGCCGAGGTCGCGCAGGTAGGGCAGGCGCGCGCGCAGGCCGGGCAGGTCGCCGACGCCGTCGCCGTTGCCGTCGGCGAAACTGCGCAGGTAGACCTGGTACATCACCGCATCGCGCCACCACGGGCGCTCGGACGGTGCGGCGGCGCCGGTCATCGCGCGACCCGCCGCAGCGCACCGTCGTGCCGCTCGACCGGAACCGGGTCGATGATGTCGAAGGCGAACACGCCCTCCGGCTCGAGGTTGCGGAAGCCGATGAGCTGCCAGCTGCCGTCACGCGCCTGGACGAGCGGCGCGGCGAACAGGGCCGGCTCGGCGACGAAGGGTTGGGCCCGCTCGATCGGCCACGGGCCCGTGACCGAGTCCGAGGTGACCGACCAGGTGCAGAAGCGGCCCGAGCGTTCGATGCGCCCGATGGTCTGCTCCTGCGGGTGGCAGGTGAACACGAGTGTCGGAGTGCCGTCGACGACCCGCACCTGGGCCACCTCGAGCTGGCCGAAGCCGTGGCCCGGTTCGCACACCGGCGGGCCGACCTCCCACTTCAGCAGGTCGGCGCTGCGGGCCTCGGCCAGCACGCCGTCGTCGTTGGGCGCGGCGTCCTTCGCCCGGGCGGTGATGAGCATCCGCCAGCCGTCGCCGTCGGGGTCGGCGAAGACGAAAGGGTCGCGCCAGGTCTCGCTGGCGGTCGGGTCCTCGGCCAGCGCCTTGTACCAGCGGGTGTCGACCTCGACGACCGGCCGCCTCGTCACCCGGCGCCAGGTGTGCAGGTCCTCGGACTCCACCATGCCGATCCGCTGGTCCTTCAGCACGTGGCCGTGGTGGGTGTTGATCGCGGTGTAGAACATGCGCCACGGGCCGTCGTCGCCGCGGACGACCGACCCGGTCCACAGGGCGAGGTCGTCCCAGCCGTCCGGGTCCGGACCCAGGGTCTCGCCCCGGTAGTGCCAATCGACCAGATCGGTGGAGGTGGCGTGCCCGATGCGGGCCGCGGCATGGCGCTTGTCGGGATCCTCCAGCGCGCGCGGCGCCTGGAGGAAGTACAGGTGGTACAGCTCGCCGTCGTCGGCGATCCAGCTGTCCCAGATCCACTCATCGTCCAGACGCAACACGGGGAGCTCCATCATCGGGGGTCGACGGCGGGTTCAACGTAACGAAGATGCGGGCGTTGCACCATGGGACCGAGAACGTTTTCGGGCAACGGCACCAGCGCGCTGCCGGGGGGTTGACACCGGCAAGCGTTAGTCGTAGCTTGCGTTAGTCATGACTAACGCATCAGCCTTGATCGACGCGATCGCCGAGCCCACCCGGCGCGCGATCGTGGAACGCCTCGTCGACGGCCCGGCCGCGGTGACCGAGCTGGCCAGTGACATGCCGATCAGCCGGTCGGCGGTCTCGCAGCACCTGCAGGTGCTCAAGTCCGTCGGCCTGGTCACGGACCGCGCGGTCGGCACCCGCCGGGTGTACGCCGTCGACCCGGACGCGCTGGCCGTCATCCGGTCGTACTTCGACGCGTTCTGGACCCGATCCCTCGCCTCGTTCCGCGCCGCGGCCGAGCAGCACCCGGAGGACACATGACCACCCAGACCGAGAAGACCGAGGTCACCACCGACGCCGTCGTCGAGGCACCTGTCGCGCACGCCTTCGACGTGTTCACCACCGGGATCGGGTCGTGGTGGGACACGAACCACCACATCCTCGAAGCCCCGCTGGCCGAGATGGTCTTCGAGCCCTACGTCGGCGGCAACGTCGTCGACCGCGGGGTCGACGGCAGCGAGTGCCGCTGGGCCCGGGTGCTGGCCTACGAGCCGCCGACCCGGGTGTGCTTCAGCTGGGACATCAACCTGCAGTGGCAGCTCGAGACCGACCCGGCCCGTGCGAGCGAGGTCGAGATCGTCTTCACCGAGCTGTCTCCTGGCCGGACCCACGTCAGGCTGACGCACCGCCACCTCGACCGGCACGGTGAGGGCTGGCAGGCGATGCGCGACGCCGTGGCGTCGGGATGGGATCTCACCGCCTTCGCCGCCACGGCGGGGCTGCCGAGCGTGCTCGGTCGGGTCCTGCCGCTGATCACCGACGAGGTCATGCGCAGCCGGCTGTCCGGCGCGCGCAGCTACACCGCGGCGATCCTCCGGGTCACGCCGGCGTACACACGTCCCGCGGTCGACGCCACCGTCTGGGAGCACGGCCGGCGCAACATGCAGCTGCTCGAGGTCGGCCTGCTCCCGATCGTGCTGCCGGTCGACGACGACACCGACATCGCCGGCATCGGCATCTTCGCGGCCACACCGGACGAGACCCGCACGATCATGGACGACGATCCCGGTGTCCGGGCCGGCATCTTCACTTACGACCTGCACCCGGTCCGCGGCTTCCCCGGCTCCGTCCTGTCGTAGCGTCAGACCTTCGAAAGCGGTCAAGCCGCTTGACATCATCCGCTCAACAGAGGGTGCGACCCCGTCGCCAGGACAGCCTCAGCAGGGTGGTCGTGTGGGTGTCGGCCCAGTGACCGGCGGTCGCGCCGGTGCCGCTCGTGCTGCGGCAGGTCAGCGCGTCGATCAGGGTGACCGCCTTCACGACGTACACCGCCGCGCCGACGACCGGCTGGTAGGTGTTGCGCAGCGCGAGGGTCCCGGCCAGCGTCGCCGGGCCGGCGACCTGCAGCAGTCCCTTCTGGGTCGACCCCAGGGTGACGGCCAGCAGGCCGAGAGCGACCTGCTGGTAGGCCGAGGCCGACACCCGCCCGGCGCCGATCGAGAAGCGGCCTTTGTTGACGAGATGTCCGCCGGCGAAGTCGACGAAGTTCCCGGCGTAGGTCGTGCCCTGCAGGACGAGGGCGGACGCCGAGCCGATACCGATCGCGTCGTGGGCCGCCGCGGTGCCGGAACCGATCGTGGTGACGGCGGCGAACCGGACCACGCTCGCCGCGCCGCTGTTCGAGTTCGCGACCGCCTTCGCCGCGGCGCCGACCACGGCGATGCCGCCGACCGGGCCGAGCGTGAGGTTGCCGACGAGGTTGCCGCCCGTCCAGCGCATCGCCCCGGCGCCACCGAGCGTGGCCGTGCCCTGGATCGTGCCGTGGGGGTCGAGCCGCAGCGCGGTGTGCGCGGCGACGTTCACCGTGCCGGAGAGCGAGACGGGCGTGGCGACGGTCAACTGGCCGCCGCCGGTGATCGTCCCGCCGGCGAGCGTGCCGGTCGCCCCGCCGGACAGCAGCAGCGCGTGGCCGGCGGCGATCGACGTCGTCCCGCTGGACTGGTAGGAGAGGAACGTCAGCGGTACCGCGGCCGTCCCGGGCGCCGCCGGCACCAGCACCGTTCCGGCGTTCACGATGCGGTCGGGGGAGGCGCAGCACGACTGACCGCCGATCGAGGTGCCGGGTGCGAGGGCGAGCACTCCGTCAACCGCGTTGACGAGCCGGGTCTGGGCCGAGGTGCTGATCGTCGCTCCGGCGGTGACGGTGATGGTGCCGTGATTGGTCTGCGTGACCGGGACCCCCGCGCCGCCGAGCGAGTAGTCGCGCCCGCGCAGCACGCGGGCCGCGCCGCCGGTGTGGACTCCGGCCACGTGCACCGCGACGCCGTGAGCGATCGTCATCCCGGCCTGCAGGACGCCGCCGGTCCAGTCGAAGGTGCCGGTGCCGGCCAGGGTCACGGTGCCGCCGAGGAAGGAGGTGAAGACCGACGCCAGCCCGCCGAACTCGAGGTGGAAACCGGCGCCGAGGGTCTGGGTGCCGCTGAGGACCGCGGCCGCGCGGTCCTCGATCGTCCAGCGGCCGGCTCCGGTGTAGCTCCCGGTCGCGCCGGTGGTGATCGGCGCTCCGGAGGTCACCAGGGTGCCGCCGGCCGAGCTGGCGACCGTGGCCCGCTGATCGAGCTCTGCATCGGAGATGGTCAGGGTGCCGCCGGCCGGCAACAACGTCCCGTCGTTGACGACCTTGGCCGGGCTGGTGCAGCAGGCGCTGCCGTCGATCTCGTTGCTGCCGTTCGACACGAGCGTCGCGCCGTGGGCGACGTGCAGTGACCGGCCGTGCAGGATCTGCAGGGCGCCGGAGCCGACGTCCCCGAGCAGGGTGAGCTGCCCGTCGACCTCCAGGTTCTGGGTCAGCGCGTCGAGCCGTTGGTTCGAGCCGGCGATCGTCGCGGTGGAGCTCGCCCCGAGCACCGTCGGGGTGTCGAGCGCGCCACCGTTCCAGGTGAACGTGCCGCTGACCGAGATCGCCCCGCCGGAGACGCTCGTGGTGCACAGCGCCGGGTTCTGCACGAGCGTGAACCTGGCGAGCGTGACGGTCGGCACGGCGTCGACGTGCGCGAAGCAGTCGGTGTTCGACGGCTGCTCGATGGTCACCGAGTCACCGGTCCCGGGCACGCCGGACGGGTTCCAGTTGCGCGCGTCGGTCCAGGAATGGTTGTCGGCGCCCGCGGTCTGCGTGTTGCCGACCCACGTGTAGACGGTTCCGCTCGCGTGCGCGGCCACCGGGACGGCGAACAGGAGCGTGAGCACCAGCGTCACGGTCGTGCCGATGCGGCGCCGGGCAGCTTCCTCTGCGTCGGGCATGAGAGCCTCCACCTTCGCGGCCGGCCCACCGGAAGGGCCGGCTACGGAGCAGAGCCGTACGGCGGCGGCGTGATACGTCGCTGCGCGTTCCCGGTCCTCATTCCGAGCCGTGCACCAGGTCGCTTGCTCCTATCCGCGCTCATACATCTCGGGCATACTTCGCCTCGACCGGCACCCGTCGGAATCGTTCCGGGCGCCGCAGAACAGGGGATGCCCGTGCTCGTCGACGCGGTTCTGAAGAAGATCCCGAGTGGGATCACCGGTCTGGACGAGATGACCGGGGGCGGCCTGCCGGGCGGGCGTCCCACCCTGGTCTGCGGCACGGCCGGCTGCGGCAAGACGATGCTCGGCCTGCAGTTCCTGGTCCGCGGCGCACTCGATCACGACGAGCCCGGGGTCTTCGTGTCCTTCGAGGAGTCGCCCGCCGACCTGGCGGCCAATGTCGCGAGCGTCGGGTGGGACCTCGTCGACATGCAGCAGCGCGGTCAGCTCGTCGTCGAGTACGTGCGGGTCGAGCCGGCCCGCATCCAGGAGGCCGGCGAGTACGACCTCGAGGGCCTGTTCCTGCGCCTGGGCGCCGCCGTCGACGCGATCGGTGCGCAGCGCGTCGTCATCGACACGCTGGAGGTGCTCTTCGCCGCGCTGACCGACCAGGCCACGTTGCGCTCCGAGCTGCGCCGGCTTTTCCGCTGGCTCAAGGATCGCGGCCTGACGGCGGTCGTCACGGCCGAGAGCGGTGACGGGACGCTGACGCGGCACGGTCTCGAGGAGTACGTGTCGGACTGCGTGATCTTCCTCGACCACCGGGTCACGAGCCAGGTGTCGACGCGCCGGCTGCGCGTCGTGAAGTACCGCGGCTCCAGCCACGACACGGACGAGACGCCGTTCATGATCGACACGAACGGCTTCCGCGTCCTGCCGGCCGGTTCGATGCGCCTGGAACACGATGCGCCCAAGGAGCGGGTGTCGAGCGGCGTGCCGCGCCTGGACACGATGCTGGGCGGTGCGGGGTACTTCCGCGGCGGCAGCGTCCTCATCACGGGGACGCCGGGCACCGGGAAGACCACGCTGGCCGCGGCGTTCCTGGCGGCCGGTTGCGAGCGGGGGGAGCGGGCGATCCTGTTCTCCTTCGAGGAGTCGCCGCAGCAGCTGATCCGCAATCTGGGCTCCGTCTCGATCGAGCTCGAGCCGCACCTTCGGGCCGGTCTACTGCGCGTCGTCGCGACCCGGCCCACCGCCCACGGGCTCGAGGCGCACCTCGCGACGTTGATGCACGCCGCCGAGGAGCACGTTCCGCAGCTCGTGGTCGTCGACCCGGTCTCGGCCTTCGACGCCGCGCACGAGGGCCGGACGGCGATGCTGATCCGGCTCATCGACTGGCTCAAGCAGCGGACGGTGACAGCGGTCTTCACGAGCCTGAGCTCGAGCGAGGACGACGACGCGCACCTGGGCGTGTCCAGCGTGATCGACGCCTGGCTGAGCCTGGAGACGGTCGAGAGCAACGGGGAGCGCAACCGCAGCCTGCGGGTGGTGAAGGCCCGCGGGACGGGGCACTCGAACCAGGTCCGGGAGCTGCTGATCACCGACGCGGGCCTCGAACTGGTCGACGTCTACACCGGCAGCGGAGCGGTCGTGATGGGCACGGCCCGTCAGATCCGCGAGGCGGCCGATGCGGCGGAGGTGACCGACCGGAGGGAGCGGACCGAGATGCGCCGCCGTGACATCGAGCGGCGCCGTCGGAGGGTGGAGGCCGAAGTGGCGGCGCTGCAGGCCGACCTCGCCGCCGAGGTCGCCGCCCTCGAGCGGGAGCTCGGGGCCGATGCCCGATCCGCCGCGCAGCGCGCGTCGGACGCCGGCCGGCTGCGGCAGGCCCGGCACGCCGACGGAACGGGTGCCCCATGACCGCCGATCAGCCCGATGCCCCCGGGGTGGACGACCGGTGGCTGCTGCGGCTCTACGTCGCCGGGCAGACCCCGAAGTCGCTCGCGGCGTTCGCCAACCTCAAGTCGATCTGCGAGAAGCACCTGGCGAGCCGCTACGAGATCGAGGTCGTCGACCTGCGCGAGCATCCCGAGCGGGCGCGCAGCGACGACATCCTGGCCATCCCGACGCTGGTGCGGCGGCTGCCGGAGCCGATCACGAAGATCATCGGTGATCTGTCCGACACCGAGAAGGTGCTCATCGGCCTGCAGCTCGTGCCGCGATGACCGACGACGTTTCGGCGACCGCGCGCTTCGAGGAAGCGCTGCGCCGGAGCGTCGACGAGACCTTCGAGCTCCGCCTGTTCGTGGTGGGCGCGACGCCGGCGTCACGGCGGGCGATCGCGAACATCACCGCCATCTGCACCAAGTACCTCGCCGGGCGGCACACCCTCGAGGTCATCGACATCTACCAGCGGCCCGAGCTGGCGGCCGAGGAGGACATCCTCGGCGTGCCCACCCTGATCCGGATCCGTCCGGAGCCGGTCGTGCGCATCGTCGGCGACCTGTCCGACGAGCGTCGGGTGCTCGCCGGACTCGATCTGCGAGCGCCCGATGACTGACGGGCCGGTGCCGACCTACGACGAGCTCGCCGGGCGGCTCGCCGTCGCCGAGCAGACGCTGCGCGCCATTCAGGAGGGCGCGGTCGATGCGCTCGTCGTGACGACGCCCGACGGCCCGAAGGTGTACACACTGCAAGGAGCCGACGAGTTCTACCGCGCGCTCGTCGAGCAGATGGGGGAGGGCGCCGCGGCGGTCCAGCACGACGGCACCGTGCTGTACGCGAACAAGGCGCTGGCCGGCCTGCTCGCGCAGCCCCTGCACCAGGTGATCGGCTCGAACATCCTCGAGCAGGTGCCCCGGGCCGAGCGCAAGACGCTCGCCGCCATCCTGCGGTCGAGCGATCAGGTCGCCGCCGTCGAGTTGCGCCTCGGCCGGCGCGGCAGCACCGCGGTCGACGTGACGCTCTCGGCCCGCGAGATCGCGATCGCCGACGGCACCCACACCCGGTGCCTGATCATCAGCGACCGCACCCGGCACCGGCAGGCCGAGGCCGCCGAGCGGCGGGCCCAGATCGCGTCCGAGCGGGAACGCGTCGCCCGCGACCTGCACGATGTCGTCATCCAGAGCCTGTTCGCCGTCGGGCTGCACCTGCACAGCCTGGGCACCGAGCTCGGCCCGGAGCAGGCGGCGCGGCTCCAGCTGATCGCCGACGATGTCGACGAAACGGTGACGGCGATCCGGACGACGATCTTCGGCCTCCGCAGCCCGTCGCCCCAGATCAGCCTGCGCGCTGCGATCATGCGGCTGGTGGAGGAGGCCCCGGTGCTCCTCGGCTTCGCGGCCGACCTCAAGATCGACGGCGCCGTCGACACGCTCGTGCCGGTCACGGCGCATCACGACATCATCGCGACCGTGCGCGAGTCGCTCGCGAACGCCGCCCGCCACGCCAACGCCACGCGGCTGACCATCGAGGTCAGGGTCACCCCGGCCGAGTTCGTGCTGCGCGTGATCGACAACGGCAGGGGACTGCCCCCGCAGCGACTCGAGAGCGGCCTCGCGAACCTGCGGGCGCGGGCCGAGGATCTCGGCGGCACGTCGTCGGCCGAGACGAACGCGGAGGGGCGCGGCACCTGCCTCGTGTGGCGCTTCCCGCTCGCCGACGCGCGGGCGGCGGGGGGCGCGAGGCACGGGCTACCCGGTTAGCCCGGGGCCCTTGTGCCCTACCTGTCGTCAGGGGGACGGGTGAACCTCGGCTCGGGGGTGTCGACATGCTCGAGTTCGACGGGGCGGTCAAGCGCTTCGGCCCGCTCACGGCTCTCGACGGCTGCTCCTTCACGGCTCGGCCGGGTCGCCTGACCGGCTTCCTCGGCGCCAACGGTGCGGGCAAGACGACGGCGATGCGCGCCGTGTTCGGGCTCGTGCACCTCGACGCGGGGACGACGCGCTGGTGCGGGCAGCCCATCTCGCCGGGCGACCGGGCGGCCTTCGGCTACATGCCCGAGGAGCGCGGGCTGTACCCGCGGATGCGGGTGCGCGACCAGCTCGTCTACTTCGGCCGGCTCTGCGGACGGTCGGCGACCGAGGTCGGCGGCGCGGTCGACCGGTGGCTGGAGCGCCTCGGCCTGGCCGACCGGGCCGAGGACCGGGTCGACACGCTGTCGCACGGCAACCAGCAACGGGTGCAACTGGTGGCCGCGGTGGTGAACGAGCCGTCGCTCCTCGTCCTCGACGAGCCGTTCTCGGGGCTCGACCCGATCGCCCTCGCCGCGATGGCCGACCTGCTGGCCGAGATGGCGGCGGGTGGTGCGACGGTGCTGTTCTCCAGCCACCAGCTCGATCTGGTCGAGCACCTGTGCGAGGACGTCGTCATCATCGACCACGGCCGGGTCGTGCTGGCCGGCGAGCTGGCCCGACTGCGGGCGGCCCTGCCGCAGCGCTTCGCCGAGATCCGCTTCCGGGGCCGGGCGCCGGCCTGGTCGGATCTGCCGGGGGTGCAGCTCGTCGCGGTCGACGACGGCTTCGCGCGGTTGCAGGTGGAGCCGACCGGCGACGTCGCCCAGGTCGTCGCGCTCGCCCAGGGCAGCGCGGAGCTGACGTCGTTCACCTACCAGCCGCCCACCCTGTCGGAGCTGTTCCGCCGGGCCGTGGCGTCATGACCGGGCCGCGCCTGGTGGGGCTGGTCGCCCGGCGCGAGATGCGCGAGCGCAGCCGGTCGCGCGCCTTCCGCATCTCGGTGATCGTCATGATCGTGGTCGTGCTCGCGGTGATCATCGTGCCCGCGCTGATCGCCGGCGGCAGCAAGACCCGCGACGTCGGCATCACCGGCGCGACCCCGGCGGCCCTGCCCGCCGCCGTGCGGGCCCAGGGTGAGGTGGTCGGGATCAACCCGCGCATCCACCGTTACGACAGCCGGTCCGCGGCCGAGCGGGCCGTGCGCTCCGGTGACGTCGACGTCGTGATCGTCGATGCGCGGCGGCTCGAATGGCGGGGTGAACCCGACGAGCAGTTGCGGGCGGTGATCACCGGCGCCGTCCAACTCGTCGCCGTGCGCGAACGGGCCGCCGCGGCGGGGGTCGGCGCCGGCACGCTCGCCGCGATCCTCGCGCCGGTTCCGGTCGCGAACGTCCAGCTGGGGCAGGTGCTCGGCCGCAGCCGCGACGACCAGACGGTCGCCCTGGTCATGACCATCGTGCTGTTGATGGCCATCTCCACCTACGGCGGCCTGGTGCTGACCGGCGTCGTCGAGGAGAAGGCCACCCGGGTCGTCGAGGTGCTGCTGGCCCGCATACCGGCCCGCACGCTGCTTGCCGGGAAGATCCTCGGCATCGGGCTGCTCGGCTTCGCCCAGCTGGCCCTCACCGCGTTGCTCGCGCTGGTCGCGACCGCCACGGTGAACTCGGTCGATCTGCCGGCGGCTCGCGGTGCCGTCCTCGCCTGGGCGGTCGTGTGGTTCGTTCTCGGCTATTCGCTGTACGCCACGGTGTTCGGCGCGATCGGCTCCCTCGCGTCGCGGACGGAGGACGCCCAGAGCGTCGCCGGGCCGGTGACGATCGTCCTGATGGCGAGCTACTTCGCCTCGTTCGCGTCCATCGGCAGCCCCACGAGCTGGTGGGCGCGGCTGTTCTCCTACTTCCCGGCCACCGCACCGCTGACCATGCCGAACCGCATCGCGATGAGCGCGCCCGCCTGGTGGGAGCCGCTGCTGGCCGTGGCCCTGACGCTGGCGAGCATCGCCGCTCTCGTCCGTCTCGGCGGGCGCGTCTACAGCGGCGCGGTACTGCACGCCGGCCCGACGGTGAAGCTGCGCGCGGCGTGGCGCGGCTCCCCCGTCGGGCTCGATCAGGCGAGGTCCTGAGACCAGTGGGGTCAGCGCTGGTTGATCACCCGCTCGATCGCGCCGGCCAGCAGTTCCTGCCCGGCGATGCTCGGGTGCACGCCGCAGCCGCCGGTGGTCAGCTTCGTGAGCAGCCCGGCCGCGCACGTGTCACCGCCGGCCTGGACCGCTGCCTTCTGGAACGTGCTGAAGCCGTCGGCGATCGTGACGTGGAACGGCGCGGCCGCCGAGTCCATCGCGTTGTTCAGGGCCTGGCTCTGCGCGTTCTGGAGCGGGTCGGTGTAGTTGGTCGAGTAGTAGTTCAGGATGACGATCTGGTCGTGGTAGCGGGCGTCGTCCCGGATGCGGTGGAGGATGGTGGTGACGTTCGCGCTCACCTTCGCGAGCACGGCGGGCAGCTCGCTCGCGCAGTGATCGGCGGTCGTGGCCTGGCAGAGGAACCCGTCGTTGGCGCCGATCATGAGCGACACCAGCCGGGTGTCCTTGTTCTCCCGCAGGAACCGGACGGCGAAGTCCAGCTGCGAGCCCGAGTAGCGGACGTGCAACGGGAAGTTGGTGCGGTACCCGGTCGGGGTCTCGCAGGCGTAGCTCGGCTGCGCGGTGTCGATCAGGCTGCCCGACGTCTCACCCGGGCACGACGGGTTGACCACCTTCACCGCGAGCTCGGCACCGATGTTCTCGGGGTAGCCGACGAAGCTCGTCGGATCCGGGTAGTTGGGGGTGGGCAGGTTCGCCGGTTCGCGGTAGCCGAACGTCACCGAGTCGCCGAGGGCGAGGTAGTGCGAGCCGGCCGTGACCGGGCGGTGGTAGCGGCTGGAGGCATCGGCCGGCAGTGCGGCCACCAGCACGCCGCAGGCAGCGACGACGAGCGCCGCGCAGGTCCCCACCCGTCGCCGGGTCGTGTGAGCCAAAGTCATCGTGTTCCCCTGTCGTACGCGGGCCGGCCTCGATGCCGACCATTGGCCAACATGCGCCAGTTGCGGGCGTAGGTCAACGTCCGGCTCCGGGAAGCTCACCGGCCGCGCAGCGTGCACCCTCCGGCGGTGGGCGTCCGGAACGCGGGGCCGGCCCGGCGCAGGATCTCGCCGACGACACGTGCGGTCAGCCCGGTAACCGCGCAACCGCGGCGTCGAGCGCGTCGACGATCGCGCGGTGCGAGGCGCCCGGCGCGGTGGCCCGGGTGAAGAGCACGACCTCGCGCACGGCGCCGTCGGCGAGCGGCCAGAACTGCACTCCCGCGGGGCGGAGAGACATCATCATCGGGGTCGCCGGGGTGACCCCGAGGCCGGCGGCGGCGAGGGCGAGGCAGGCGCCGGTGTCGGTGACCTCGTGCTCGACCCGGGGCTGCACGCCGGCGCGGCGGCACATGGTCACGGCGGTGCGGCCGAAGTTGTTCAGCGGCGAGGGCATGATCCAGGCACGGTCGGCGAGGTCGGCGATCTGCAGGCGGCGCCGGGGCAATTTCAGGTCGATGCCCACCGCCACGCCGAAGCGCTCGGTGATCAGGGTCCGGCGCCGGATCCCCTCGGTGGCCGGCGAGGGCAGGTCGGGGTACTCCACACCGCACGCGAGGTCGACGCTCCCGCGCCGCACCGCGCCGGCGGCGCCGTCGGGGTCGACCTCTACCGCGCTCAGCGCGACCCCCGGCGCGCTGCGGGCCAGGGATGCGGTCATCGCCGGCATCAGCGCGGTGGCGAGCGATCCGAACAGGCCGAGCCGCACCGTGATCGTCGGATCGCCGACCTGCCAGTCCCGTTCGACCGCCTGCCGGGCCTCGTGTTCGAGGGCGAGCATCCGGGTGGCGTACTCGACGTAGCGCGCCCCCGCATCGGTCAGTTGCAGGCCGCGGCCGACCCGGTCGAACAGGTCGACGCCGCCGAGCTCGCGCTCGAGGGTGGCGACCTGCGCCGACACCGCGGCTGTGCTGAAGCCGAGCAGCTCGGCGGCCACGCGCATGGAGCCGTGCCGCGCCGTCTCGACGAAGGCGACCAGCCGCTGCGTGTCCATCAACGAAACATAGACGGTTTCATCCAGATACGTTTGCTGGACGTGGCCGGTGCCCGGCGGCGATAGTGGACGGGCCCGAACGACACGATCGGAGAAGCATGAAGATCCTGCAGATCGGCGCGTCGGGAGTCCTGGGCCGCGCGGTCGCGGTGGCCCTGGGCCGGGACGCCGAACTCGTCATCGCCTCCCGCAGCGCGGAGCACCCGGTCGACCTGACCGACCCGGCGTCGATCGCCGCCCTGTACGAATCGGTCGGCCCGGTGGATGCCGTCGTGTGCACGGCCGGAGTCACCCCGTTCAAGCCGCTCGAGGAGTTGACCCGCGCCGACTACCTGGCCGGGCTGACCGACAAGCTCCTCGGTCAGATCGAACTCGTCCGGCAGGGCATCGCTCACGTCAGCGACGGAGGCAGCTTCACCCTCGTGAGCGGCGTGCTGGCCTACGACCCGATCGTGACCGGCGCGGTGGCGGCTACGGTGAACGGCGGGCTCGACTCCTTCGTCCGCGCGGCGGCGATCGAGTTGCCCCGCGGACAGCGGATCAATGCGGTCAGCGCGACCGTCTTCGAACAGGCCTGGGATGCCTACGGCGAGTACTTCCCGGGTCACAAGCCGGTCGACGCCGCCGAGGCCGCCCGCGCCTTCGTGAAATCGGTCCGGGGCCGGCAGACCGGCCAGATCTATCGCGCCGGCTACTGACGTGGCCGACGCCTGACAGGAGCAAGCAGATGGGTTTCGTCGACACCACGGAGCTGCGCGCGCGCTTCGCGCACCGCCTGTCCGTCCTCTACGGCGCCGAGGTGCCGGCGTACAACACGTTGGTCGAGGTGTCCCGCGAGGTCAACGAGCAGGTGCTCGCCCACGACGTCGCGGACGCCCAGCGGCTCGGGTCGATCGGCCGGGTCACCGAGGAGAGGCACGGCGCGATCCGGGTCGGCACCGCGCGCGAGCTCGCCCAGGTCGGGCAGATCTTCGCCGCCCTCGGCATGCACCCGGTGGGGTTCTACGACCTGCGGGACGCGCAGCCGCAACCCGTTCCGGTCGTCTCGACGGCCTTCCGTCCGGTCGATGCGGGGGAGCTGGCCCGCAACCCGTTCCGCGTGTTCACCTCGATGCTCGTGACCGCCGACCGGCGCTTCTTCACCGCCGACCTCGAGCAGCGCCTCGAGGGTTTCCTCGCCGCCCGGCAGCTCTTCCCCGACGAGCTGCTCGAGCTCGCGGCGCGGGCCGAGGCCGAGAACGGCCTGTCCGAAGACCGGGCCGATCGGTTCCTCGAGCTCGCCGCGGCGAGCTTCGCGCTGTCGACCGAGCCGGTCGACCGCGCCTGGTACGCCGAGCTCGAACGCATCTCGAGCGTCGCCGCCGACATCGGTGGCGTCGCCACCGTGCACATCAACCACCTCACGCCGCGGGTGCTCGACATCGACGACCTCTACCGCACCATGCAGGCGCGCGGCATCGAGATGATCGACCGGATCCAGGGGCCGCCGCGCTGGGCCGGTCCGGATGTTCTTCTGCGGCAGACGTCGTTCCGGGCGCTGGCCGAGCCGCGGCTCTTCCGCGAGGCGGACGGCACGGTGACGCCGGGCGAGCTGCGCGTCCGCTTCGGCGAGGTCGAGCAGCGCGGCATCGCGCTGACGCCGGACGGTCGCCGCCGCTACGACGAGCTCCAGGCCGAGGTCGACCGCGCGGCGGCCGGGACGGACCCGCGCGAGCGACCCGGGATCGCGGCCGACATCTGGGCGGCCGGCTTCCCGAACACCGAGGCCGACCTCGACGAGCAGGGCCTCGGCTACTTCACGACCACACCGACCGGCGCGCGCCGACCGATCGTCTACGAGGACTTCCTGCCCCGCTCGGCCGCCGGCATCTTCGCGTCGAACCTGAGCGGCGAGACCGAACTGGCCGCCGCCCAGGGCCAGGCCCCGCGCGACGCCGACTGGCTCAGCGAGGCGATCGGGCGCCGCGTCCACGATCCCCACGAGCTGTACGCCAAGCAGGCTGTGGCCCCATGACCGGTCGCACCCTTCCGGACCGCGCGCCGGTCGTGATCGTCGGCGGCGGGATCATGGGCGTCAGCATCGCTTATCACCTGGCCGCCGCGGGCGTGCGCGACGTCGTGCTGCTCGACAAGGGCTCGCTCGGCTCCGGGTCGACGTGCAAGGCGGCCGGCGGCGTGCGCGCGCAGTTCTCCGACCCGCTCAACATCACCCTGGGCCGCCGCAGCCTCGACACGTTCGCGACCTTCGCCGACCGGTTCGATCAGGAGATCGACTTCCACCGCGTCGGCTACCTCTTCCTGCTCTCCGACCGGGACGACGTCGCCACCTTCGAGCACAACGTCGCGCTGCAGAACGAGCTCGGCGTGCCGACCCGCATGATCGACGTGGCCGAGGCCAAGCGGCTCTCCCCACTCATCTCGACCGACGGCCTGCTCGCCGCGGCGTACAGCCCGACCGACGGCCACTGCACGCCGGAGTCGGTCGTGCTCGGGTACGCGACCGCCGCCCGCCGCGCCGGCGCCACGCTCGTGCCGCACTGTGCCGTCACCGGCGTCGACGTCCGGGACGGCCGGATCCGCGCCGTGCAGACCAACGGCGGCACGATCGCCACCTCGGCCGTGATCTGCGCCGCGGGAGCCTGGTCGGCGGAGGTCGGCTCGTGGGTGGGGGTCGACCTCCCGGTCACCCCGCTGCGGCGTCAGATCCTCATCACCGAACCGGTGACCGGCCTCGACCCGGACACACCGTTCACCATCGACTTCGCCACGACCTACTACTTCCACCGCGAGGGTCAGGGGCTGCTGCTCGGCATGTCCGACCCCGAGGAGACCCCCGGCTTCAAGCTCAACCGGTCCGACGACTGGCTGCCACGCATCGGCGAGGTGATGGAGCACCGCACGCCGGCGTTGGCCGACGTCGGCATCCGGAGCGGTTGGGCCGGTCTCTACGAGACGACGCCGGACAACAACGCGCTGCTCGGCCGCGCCTCGACCGTCTCCGACTTCATCTACGCGACCGGTTTCTCCGGCCACGGTTTCCTGATGGGCCCCGCCGTCGGGGAGATCGTGCGCGATCTCTACCTCGACCGGACCCCGTTCATCGACATCGGCGCGCTCGACGCCGACCGCTTCCGCGGCGCCGTCCACCGCCCCGAGCTCAACATCGTCTGAGTTCGACGACGAGACTCCTGACCGCAGTTGATCATGAACTGTATGTGGTTGCTGGATCGGCCACTGTTGATGACCGGTCGCGCGCCAGGATGCTTGGGTCACGTCGCTGACTCACGGCTGACGGTGTGATTCCTGGAGTCTTTTCCGGCGGCGGCGGCCTATTCGGGTTCCGACGGCGATGGCTGCTGCGACAAGGAACGCCACTGTTCCGAAGCTGACGAGGTTTGCGGCCCATTCGTTGTCGTTGGTGAGGTCGTGGGCTTGGGCGGGGTTGCGGGGGTTGTAGGAGATGGTGACGGTCGCGCCGATGACGGGCCGATGGCCGCCCCAGGGTCCGAAGATCGTGTAGGTGCGTCCGTTCGCGGCGTGGAACGTGTCCTCCGGGTGGTACTTGGTGCCGGACTTGGGGCCCGTGGAGGTGCGGTAGTCGACGATGGTGCCGGTGGTGGTGATGCCGTTCGGGACGGGTTGGCTGAGGGTGCGCGTGGTGAGCGCGGAGGCGATGAAGCCGTAGATCGCGAGGGCGGCGAGGGTCGAGAACAGCGGTATCAGAGTGAACGCCGCGAACCGGCGTAGTTGGCGGTTCGCCGGCGTGGCTGCGCGTTCCCGTCCGGTGGTCTGGCTCACGGGTCGACGGTACTGACGCGACCCGACCGTCCCGCCGCGGGGCGCATCGGCCGGGACGTCCGGATCACTCAGCGCGTGAGCTCCGAGAGGGCAGCATCCAGGTCTGCGACGTCCGCCGGGTCGGCCCGCCAGGGCAGCCGCAGGCTGTCCCCGTCGTAGCGAGGCACGACATGGACGTGCAGATGGAAGACGTCCTGCCAGCCCGCGGCCCGGTTCGCCTGGAAGAGCGTCACGCCGTCTGCCCCGAGACGGTCTCGCTGAAGTCGAGCGACGAGTTGAGCCGTACGGGCCACGGCGGTCGCCTGCTCCGGCGAGGCATCGAGCAGATCGGTTGCATGCTCACGCGGAACCACGAGTGTGTGCCCGGGATTCGCCGGGGCGAGGTCGAGGAACGCGACCGTGTCGTCGTCCTGAAACACCACCCGGCTGGGCCGCGTGCCGGCGACAACCTCGCAGAAGACGCATTCGAGGTCTCGTCCTGTCATGCCTCGAGCGTGCCAGACGACCATGATGGCCCGCCCGCGCCGCCGAGCCGCCCGGACCGCGACCTGGAGTCCGGCTTGGATCAACGGATTGGTGTCTTGTCCGGCGCTCCGGAGCTGCGTTCGCCCCGCATCCGGGCCACGTAGCGGTCGGCCGAGCGGCGGACCGCGCCGCCGCCGTCGGCGACGACGATGCGGCCCCACCAGCCCCCGTAGACGCGGTCGAAGCGGAAGCGCTCGACCCGGCCGGCGATGTCGAGCACCGTCTTCTCGTCGAGCGGGATGAGGTTGGGGTAGCTCCACATGAAACTGACCCACGACCGGTCCTGGACGACGGTGATGGTGTCGCCGGTGAGCAGCACGCCGCGGCCGTCCGAGCCGGCCGGCCAGTGCAGCACGGCGGCGCCGTCGAAGTGGCCGCCGATGCGGGCGACGGTGAGGCCGGGCACCGGTTCGACGTCGTCGTCGAAGAACTCGATCCGCGGGGACGGGCGCTGGATCCACTGCTCGTCGGCGCGGGGGATGAGCACCCGGGCATCGAAGTCGTCGGCGATGTCGACGTGCGCGCCGTAGAAATGCGGGTGCGACATCGCGATCGCGGCGAGGCCGCCGAGCTCGCGGATGCGCTCCTTCGCGGCGTCGTCGACGAGCGCCGTGCTGTCCCACAGCACATTGCCGTGCTCGGTCCGCACGAGCAGCGCGCGCTGTCCGATGCCGAACCCCGGCGTCATGCCGATGCCGATGAGGTCGGGCTCCTCCTCGCGCAGTTCGGTCTCGTGGGTTCTGGCGAGCTCGGCCCGGGTCGTCCACTGCTGACCGTCCCAGCCGACGTACTGTCGCTCGTCCTCGCAGATCGGGCAGTGCTCGGGAGGCGCCTCGGTGTCGGGCTGTTGCACGGCACAGGTCTGGCAGATCCACGCAGGCATGACTCTCGCTTCGTCGACGATCGGGTAACTGCTCCAGTCGAACAGTTCAACCGCGCTTCAGGTCAAGCCCGCACGAACTGGGTCAGCGGGCCGACCTCCTCGAAGCCGAGCCGTCGATAGATCGGGAGCGCGACGTCGCTGGCGTCCAGGCTGGCCCGACACGCCCCGGCGCCCGCGGCCGCGCGCAGGGCAGCCGCCGTCATCGCCGAGCCGATGCCGCGCCGCTGCCAGCCCGGGTCGGTGTCGACGAAGATGACGCTCGCGTAGGTGCCGAACACTCCGTACCCCGAGGTCGCGCGGGCGGTGCCCGCCCCGTCGACCGCCGCGAAGAGACCGATCGCCGGCAGCGAGGACAGGTAGGTGGCGAGCTCGCCCGGATCGGGGATCGAGGAATCCGCGCGCGCCGCGACCGCGACGGCATCGGCGAGAGGTACGCCGTCGACCGGGTCGTCCGCGGTGCGCCGTACCCGCCGCAGCGTCAACTCGCTCGGGAGCCCGAGGGCGGGCACGGTGTCGAGATCACGCCGGACCATCGCGGTGGTCGGGTTCGGCCGCCAGCCGGACGTCGTGCCGAGCAGTCCGGTGCACCGCGGTGCGGTGGCAAGCACGTTGATCGAACCCGCCGGCACGTGCGGGAGGAGTTCGACGAGCGGGGCGAGGGCGCGGTCGTCGGTCACGAGGAGCCGGGTGAGCGGCCCCGTCGCGGAGAGCAGGCCGTGCAGTCCGGGCTCGTCCACCCGGCGGCTGTCCGCCTGCTGCATCCGGTCACAGCGGGCCACCATGGCGGCGAGGTAGACCTCGGTCGCGGACGCCGTCATGCGGGGGCCCCGGACAGGGCATCGAGCACGACGGTCACCGATGCCCGCGCGGCCGAGCTCGACCGGATCGCCGCGGTGATGCGCCGGTACGTCGGCGGGACGAGGTCACGGGCCACGACGGCGTACCGAGGGTCCACCGCGAGCTCGGGCAGCAGGGTCACCGAGCCGGCCGATTCCACGTGCTGCAGCGCGATCAGGTAGTTGTTGAAGCGGCCGACGACGCGCGGCTCGAAGCCGGCCTGCCGGCACAGCCGTGTGGCCAGGTCGTCCATGTAGGTGCCCGGCAGATCGAAGGCCCAGTCCTCGTCGGCCAGCGCGGCCAGGTCGACCCGCTCCTGCCGGGCGACGCGGTGGCCGGGGGGCACGACGACAACGATCGCGTCGGTTCGCAGCGGCACGAGGTGCACGTCGGGGTGCCGCGGCGCGTCGAGGAAGTCGGTCGTGGTGACGGCGATGTCGACGTCGCCGCGCAGCAGGGCCGACGTGCTCTCGTGCGGCTCGAGCTCGTCGATGTGCACCTCGACGCCGGGATGGGCGAGCCGCAGCGCGACCGTGGCCGGGACGACCAGCGAGTGGATCGCGCTCTGGAACGCCGCGACCCGCACCACCCCGGACGGGTCCTGGCCGAGCGCCCGCAGCTCGGCCTCGGCGTCGGCCATCCGGTCGAGGATGTCGCGGGCGCGGCTCGCGAGCAGGTGCCCGGTCGACGTCAGCTGCACCCGGCGGCCGGTGCGCTCCAGCAGGCGGGCCCCGGTCTCGCTCTCGAGCACGGCGAGCT
This sequence comes from Jatrophihabitans sp., assembly GCF_036000465.1. Classification (GTDB taxonomy): domain Bacteria; phylum Actinomycetota; class Actinomycetes; order Mycobacteriales; family Jatrophihabitantaceae; genus Jatrophihabitans. The sequence goes on from NZ_DASYFV010000016.1 coordinate 150,263, forward strand.
GCTGCGACACGCTCGACGCGCTCTGGTGGGCCGCCGCCGCGACGGCGCGCACGGTGCCGAGCGCCTCGAGCTGGCAGAGCAGGCGGAGCCGCCAGGGATTGAGCGTCACCGCACCAGCTGTACGGCAGAGCCGTACAGGACGTCAAGAAATGCACGATGGACGTGATGCTTCGCGCGGTCCTAGCGTGGGGCCATGACGATCGCCGCGCCCCTCGGTCCCGCTGTGTCGGACGCCTTCTGGCGCAGCGCCGACCGCCACCTCGTCCGCTACTCCGGCGCGGGCGGCTTCACGCACGAGATCATCGAGTCCGCGGCCGGGAGCTTCCTCACCACCGCCGACGGGCGTCGCATCCTCGACTTCACCTCGGGTCAGATGAGCGCGATCCTCGGCCACTCCCACCCCGAGATCGTCGCCACGGTGCGCGAGCGGATCGGCACCCTCGACCACCTGTTCAGCGGCATGCTCAGCCGCCCGGTCGTCGAACTGGCCGAGCGGCTCGCCGATTCGCTGCCCGACCCGCTCGAGAAGGTGCTGCTGCTGACGACGGGCGCGGAGTCGAACGAGGCGGCGATCCGGATGGCCAAGCTGGTCACGGGCAAGCACGAGATCGTCTCGTTCGCCCGCTCGTGGCACGGCATGACGCAAGCGGCGGCGAGCGCCACGTACAGCTCCGGTCGCAAGGGCTACGGGCCGGCGGCGCCGGGCAACCTCGCGATCCCCACGCCGAACCCGTACCGCCCGGACTTCGTCACCGCCGACGGCGAACTCGACTGGCAGCGTCAGCTCGACTTCGGCTTCGACCTCATCGACGCGCAGTCCGTCGGCAGCCTGGCCGCCTGCATCGTCGAGCCGATCCTGAGCTCGGGCGGTGTGCTCGAACCGCCGCCGGGCTACCTCGTCGCCCTGCAGCGCAAGTGCCGCGAGCGCGGCATGCTGCTGATCCTGGACGAGGCCCAGACCGGGCTGTGCCGCACCGGCACGTGGTACGCCTTCGAGCGCGACGGCGTCGTGCCCGACATCCTGACGCTCTCCAAGACCCTCGGCGCCGGGCTGCCTCTCGCCGCCGTCGTCACGTCGAGCGCCATCGAGCAGGAGGCGCACGACCGCGGTTTCCTGTTCTTCACCACGCACGTGTCCGACCCCCTCGTCGCCTCGGTGGGCAACACCGTGCTCGACGTGCTGCAGCGCGACGGCCTCGACCGACGCGCTCAGCAGCTCGGGAAGCGGCTCACCGACGGCCTGCGCGAGCTCGCGACGCGGCACGAGGTGATCGGCGACGTCCGGGGCCGGGGCCTGCTCGTCGGCCTCGAACTCGTCGTCGACCGCGAGACCAAGCAGAGTTCGGATGCGCTCGGCGCCGCGGTCACCGCGCGCTGCCTCGAGCTCGGGCTGCACATGAACATCGTCCAGCTACCCGGCATGGGCGGCGTCTTCCGCATGGCGCCGGCGTTGACGGCGAGCGAGGACGAGATCGCGCTCGGCCTGTCGATCCTGGACGAGGCGATCGGCGACGTGACGGCGCGTTAGCCGGCCCGACCTCCGTAGGACCCGACCAGCGCGGCCGCCACCGTCGCGGCATCGGCGTCGGCGACGTCGGCGGGGTACTCGGGCAGCAGGTCGTCCCAGACGACGAGCCAGGACCCGAGCATCTGGGACTGCCCTTCGGGCCGGGCGAAGAACCACACGTGCAGGTGGGCGCCGCCGTCGCCGATGCGGTACACGTGCGCTCGCGCGATGTGCGGCAGGGCCTCGATGTGCCGGCCCAGGTGCGCGGTCAGCACGCCGAGCTCAGCGGCCCGCTCGTCCGGCAGGTCGGCCAGGCCGTGGTGCTCGCGCGGGTGCAGCATGAGCACGAGCGGCACCCCGACGCTACCGATGCGGGTGAGTCGCCAGTGGTCGTCGAGCCAGATGCCGTCGTCGCGGTGCGCGCAGGAGTGGCATTCGGACGGATCCTCGCCCTGGCGGTGCGGCTCGGGCAGCACCGGCGGGCGCAGCCGCGAGACGCGCAACCCCTCCTGCTCGAACGGGCTGATGTCCCACTCGGTCATCCGCGAGAGCGGCAGGCGCTGCTCGTCGTCGGTGACGGAGAGGGCGTGCTCGTAGAACTCGCGGGGATTCATGACCATGGTCGAACCCTAACGGCGCATACCGGTCAGGAATCGAGAAGCCGCGCCGGTGGGTCCCGACCTAGCGTTGCGCGCAGACGATCGGCCGACCGAGGCCGATCCCGCACCCGGGAGACAGCGATGCCGACGAAGACCGCAACGAGCCGGACCGAGGGATTCACCGCCGAGGAGCGGGCCGCGATGAAGCAGCGCGCCGAGGAGTTGCGCGCCGAGGGCAAGAAGGGCGCGAGGAAGGCCGACGGCCTGCAGGACCTGCTCGACCGCGTCGCGCAGATGGATCCCGACGACCGCGCGCTGGCCGAGCGGGTGCACGTGACGATCACGGCCGCGGCCCCCGGCCTGACTCCGAAGACCTGGTACGGCATGCCCGCGTACGCGAACGACGACGGCAAGGTCGTCGTCTTCTTCCAGGACTCGGGCAAGTTCAAGTACCGCTACTCCACGCTCGGCTTCCAGGACGCTGCGAATCTCGACGACGGCGACATGTGGCCGGCCTCGTTCGCGCTGCTGAACTGGAGCCCGGCCGCGGCGAACCGGGTGGCCGAACTGGTGACGCGGGCGGTCAGTCGCGCTCGACCGGGTGCAGGTCCTGGGTGCCGATGACCGCGATCAGGTCGAGCTTCTCGCGGCAGTCCGTGCCGGGACGCGGGTGCAGCACGACCAGGGTGGCGCCGTCGACATCGCTGGTGAGGTGCTCGCAGAGCAGGTCGAGCAGTCCGACCTCGGGGTGCACGATGCGCTTCGCGTCGGCCCGGCGCACGGCGACCTCGTGCTCGGCCCAGAGCCGGGCGAACTCGGGGCTCGCGTCGGTCAGGTCGCGCACGAGCGATTCGACATCGGCGTCACCGGCGCGGCGGCCGTAGGTCGCGCGGAGGTCGGCGACGTGGGTGCGCGAGTGCGTCGCCCAGTCCTCCTCCGGGAACCGGTCCCGGCTGCCGGGGTCGGTGAACCAGCGCCAGTTGTGGTTGCGGGCGCGGCCGGTGTGCCCGGTCTGATCGCCCGAGACCAGCTTGGACATCCGGTTCTGGACGAGGGTGTAACCCAGGTCGTCGATGACGAACGCCGGGGTGTCGACGAGGCGGTCGAGCAGGTACAGCACGCCCGGACTCACGTGGTCGCCGGTGCTGTGCCGGGCCGGCGCCGGCTGGCCGGCCAGGTGGAAGAGGTGATCGCGCTCGTCCTCGGTGAGGCGCAGCGCCCGGGCCAGGGCGCCCAGCACCGCTGCTGACGGGTGCGGCCCGCGCTGCTGCTCGAGCCGCGTGTAGTAGTCGGTCGAGATGGCCGCGAGTGCGGCGACCTCGTCGCGCCGCAACCCCGGGGTGCGCCGCCGGCGACCGGGTGGCAGCCCGACATCCGCGGGGTCGAGCCGCTCGCGTCGGCGGCGCAACAGGTCGGCGAGAGCGGAGCGGTCCATGTCTCCACGGTGCCGCGCCGCGCCGCGATTAGCCAGGGATCCGCGCTCCCCGGGTCCGGCCCCGGACGGCCGAACGCCCCCCTCGGGTCGAGGAGGGCGTTCGTCGCGTCCGGGTCAGCCGACCGGCACCGGTTCGCGGGTGACGGTGCTGACGGCAGGCAGGGCCGCGAGCGGGCCCGGACGGAAGCCCTTCACCGTCAACCACACGCCGAGGGCGAACTCCCACGTCGCGATCGGCAGGGCGCACAGGGCACCGGTGGTGGAGACCTGGCCCCAGCCCCCGAAGATCGTCGCCGAGGCCGACATCAGGATCAGGGGGGCCCCGATCAGGCCGACCGCCGGGATGAGGCGCGGCACGAGCCGCGAGCGGTAGAGGATCGTGCCGAGGAACAGCGCGTTGACGCCGGGCATGATCCCGGGGCCGAGCAGGAAGGTCCACTGCCGCAGGGTCACCAGTGCATGCCCGACGACACCGACGGCGTCCCCCTGCGCACCGGTGGCGCCCGCGTAGTCGACCCGCAGCGTGGCCAGGGCCAGCATGCTCATGACCCCGACCATGATCATCGTGCCTTCGATGACCCGCGACGTGACGAAGCCGAGCGCGGCCGTCCGGCTGACCCGTCGCGTGACCGGGTAGAGCGCGAGAGCGGTGCCGACGCCGGCGAAGGCCGTGACGATCTCCAGCAATGAGCCCAGCTGCAGTGCGCCGTTGCCGCCGGCGGTGCGGATGAAGTCGCGGTGGTCGATGGCGTCGGAGAACAGCGCGAGTTGCGGGATCGACGCGGCGAAGGTGAGCAGGTACAGCAGACCGGCGGTCAGGGAGATCCTGCGCGTCGGGTCCATCCGCGGACGGGTGGTGGGCCGGGTGGAGATCATGGCGTGCTCCTTCGGATCGGTGCAGTGGTGGGATGTGTCGTCGTACCGGTGAGCACGACGGAGACGAGCACCAGGCCGAGGCCGCTCGAGGTGCGGAGCAGGCCGTCCACGGCCGACTGGTCGGCGACGGTGCCGGCGATGACGGTGGTGCCGTCGTCGCAATGGGTGAGCGTCATGCCGTCGAAGGAGGCGGCCCAACGGGGCGCGAGGTGCCCTTCGACTCGGATCTCGCAGTTGCGGTCATCGGGTGGCATGGGCGAGACGATGCCGCCGGACATGGTGACCCGTCGTCACCACATGTGGTGATTTCGTGTCAGCCGATGTGCCGCTGAGGCAGCAGCTCGATCTCCTCGGCCCGGCGCACGGCCGCGCGCCGGTTGGTCACGCCGAGCTTCGTGTAGATGTGCGTCGTGTGCGTGCGCATGGTGTTGAGCGAGACGGACAACCGGCGGGCGATGTCCGGTCCGTCCAGGTCGGTGGCGAGCATTCGCAGCACCTCGAGCTCGCGGTTGCTCAACGGTTCGATCAGCGCCTGGTCTGTCGGTGTCGGGGCCGAGGTGGTCGCGTGCAGCAGACGGCGGACGAAGGCGGGGGCAACCGTCCGCCGGGCGAGGGTCCGCAGCAGCGTCGCCATCGGCTGACCCTCGTCGGCGAAGACCCGCACGTTGCCCTCGGACTGCGCGAGCACGACGGCACGCTCCAGCCGGTCGAGGGCTTCCGGTAGCTCGGCGCGCGCCTGGTGCGCCAGGGCGAGCAGCACCAGGATCTCGGTGACCGTCCCGTGCCGCCCACCGGCGTCGGCCGCATCGAGCAGGCGCTCGAGCAGGGCGACGGCGTCCTCCAGTGCGGTTCCTTCCGGCTCGGCCTGGTGCCGGGCCAGCAGCAGCCGGGCGAGGGTGACGTGCTCGTACTCGCGCAGGTAGGACAGGTCGTCGCCGGGGGACAGCCCGCGCCCGGCGGCCCACGAAGCAGCTTCGGACAGTTCGCCCCGGCGAATTCGGAGCCGGGCCCGCAGGGCCGGGACGGGGCGCACGTCGGGGGCGTAGTCACCGGCGTAGACGTGGACCGCCTCGTCGAGCAGCGTCAGCGCGGCGTCGAGGTCACCCTCGATCAGCTGCATCCGCGCGGCCGCGACCCGCCGGCGGTACGGGTTCTGCGGCAACCCGTTGTGAGCGCCCAGACGGTCGGCGGCGGCGAGCTGCCCGGCCGCGGCCACGAGGTCGTCGCGGTCGATGAGCACCTCGGCGGCGGCCACGTGCATGTCGGCCGTCCCGCGCAACGGCTCCGCGGCCGTCGTGGTGGCGTTCACGGCGAGGCCTGCTTCGTAGGTTCGCAGGGCGTCGCCGAGCCGGCCCTGCGTGCGGCACAGATCGCCGAGCGTGATTCGGCAACCGATCGCGTCGGCGAGCCAGCCGACCCGGGTCAGCCCGGCCACGGTCGCGCTGTACGCGGCGTGCGCGCCGCTGAGGTCGCCCCCCGCCCACAGAGCGAGGCCGGCGAGCGCACCGGCCGCGCTGCGGACGAGATCGTCGTCGGCGGGGGCGAGGGCCGTCGAGGCGCGGGCGTGCGCCACGGTGCCTTCCGGGTCGCCCTGCGTCAAGGCGAGTGCGGCCCGGTAGAGCTCGACCGCGGCCGGCACCGATCGGTACGCGTTCGCGTCGGCGACGACGACGCCCGCCGGCGGTTGGACGCACCACGTGCCGTCGGCCGAACGCAGCATCGACTCGATCCGGCCGAGACGGGCCTCGACCGTCTCGAAATCCGACACCTGCGCGAGCGCGCCGACGAACGCGACACCCAGCACCGGTCGCGCTTGCACCACGTCGTCGGGCAGCGCGCGCAGCCAACGGTGCAGCTCGGTCTCACGGCGCTCGCGTTGCAGCATGGGCATCATCAGCTCGACCAGCTCGGCGGTCCGGTCGAGGTCACCGGCCGCGAGCGCGTGTCTCGCGGCCTCCGCGGGATCACCGGCGGCCTCGAACCAGGCACTCGCGCGGGTATGCAGCCCGGTCAGCTCGGCCGGCCGGTCCTCGCGCAGGTGCGCGCGCAGCACGTCGGCGAAGAGGTGGTGGTAGCGGTACCACTCCCGCCGGGCGTCGAGCGGGACGAGGAACAGGTTCGCCCGCTCGAGCTCGACGAGTGTCGCCCGGCCGTCCGCTCGCCCGGTGACGGCGTCGCACAGCGGTCCGGTCAGGCGCTCCAGCACGGACGTCCGGAGCAGGAAGTCACGCACCGCGGCCGGTTGGCGGGTCAGCACCTCCTCGGCCAGATAGTCGAAGACATAGCGGTCGTCGCCGGCGAATTCCGCGATGAAGGTGTCGGCGTCGTCGAGACCGCGAAGCGACAGGGCCGCCAGCTGTAGTGCGGCGATCCAGCCCTCGGTACGGCCGGTCAGGGTCGTGAGCTGCGCTTCGTCCAGCCCCAGGGCCATCGGTTCGTTGAGATAGGTCGCGGTCTCCGCAGCGGTGAATCGCAGGTCGGCCGCGCGCACCTCGGCCAGTCGGCCCTGAGCGCGCATCCGGGCCAGTGGCAAGGGCGGGTCGGCCCGGGTGGCCAGCACGACGTGCAGGTTCGGCGGCAGGTGCTCGAGCAGGAACGCCATGGCCTCATGGATGTCGGACGATTCGATGAGGTGGTAGTCGTCCAGCACGAGGGTGATCCCGGCCGGCAGTTCGGTCAGGTCGTTGAGCAGCGCGGGCAGCGCGACGTCAACGGGCGCGTCGGAGGACAGCAGCTGGCGAGCGGTGGCACCTACGCCGTTCGCAGCGCTCTGGATCGCCGCCGTGAGGTACGTCCAGAACAGAGCCGGGTCGTTGTCCCGCTCGTCGAGCGAGACCCAGGCCAGTGGTGACGATCCGCGCGCCAGCCACTCGGCGACAAGCGTCGTCTTGCCGAAGCCGGCGGGCGCGGAGACGACCGTGAGCGGGGCCGCAGCGTGGCCGAGCCGCTCGTAGAGCCGCGGCCGGGCCACCGCGTCGCCCCGTCGAGCGGGCGCGCGGTACTTGCTCTCGAGCAGAATCGCGACCATCGCGGGCCCAGTACACCAGCCGAGACGTCGCGGTGGGGGCGCCGGCCGTGCCGGTTTCTTCGCCTCGATCGCGTCGAACGTCGACGTCACCGGGTTCGAGGCCGTCACCGTCGCAGCCGAACGACGACAGCGTGATCGCCGCCGTCGCACCCGCCGGCCTGCCCGGTGGCTCACGTTGCAACCCCGTCTGCCGATAGGAGCAGGGGCTAACAAGGAGGGCATATGCTGCGAATGGCGGCGTGGCGGTACGTCATAGCGGGCGGAACCGCCCTCATGGTCGTCTACTTCGCCTGCCCGGCCGGGGTCGCTCAGGACGGTCTCTACAGCTTCTTCGGCCTGGCTTCGGTCGGTTGCATGGTCGCCGGCATCCGCCTGCACCGGCCGTCGAACGTCGCCGCCTGGTGGGCGATGGCCGGTTCGAACCTCTGCTTCGTGCTCGGCGACGCCGTGCTCTCCTACTACGACGTAGTCCGGCATCACAGCGCCCCCTTTCCGTCCCTCGCCGATGCGCTGTACCTGCCGGGATACCCGTTCCTCTTCTTCGCCGTGAGCCGGCTGACCCGGCGCCCCGGACGTTCGGGTGCCCGCGAGGACCGGGCCGACGCGGCGATCGTCGCGGTTGCGGCCACGGCGCTGTGCTGGCACCTGCTCATGTCGTCCTACGCCCACGACTCGTCCATGTCGGCCTTCGGCCGATTGGTGACGATGTCGTACCCGATCCTCGATCTGGGCGTGCTGTTCATCGTCCTCAGCCGGGTGCTCTTCGCCGGGGCCCGGCGCCCGGTCGACACGTTGGTGGTCGCGGCCATCGGGTCGATGATGTTCGCCGATATTGCCTACGACCTGTTGACGCTGCACGGCCTGTACGAGTCGGGCAACATCATCGACTCCGGCTGGCTGCTCAGCTACACGCTGCTCGGCGCCGCCGCGCTGCACCCGTCCATGGCGACCGCCCTCGACGCCGATCCCGTCCGCCCCTCGACCCGACGGCGTCTGCCGCGGGTCGCGATCGCCGGCTTCGTCATCCCGGCCATCCTGCTCGTCAGCGGGGTCACCCGCTCGCAGATCGACCTCGTCGCGCTCGCCGCCTGCTCGGCGGTGCTGTTCGGGCTCGTGATCCTTCGCGTCGTCTGGGTGCTCAACCGGCTCAACGACCAGACGGTCGAGCTGAGCGCGGCGCTGGCCGCGCAGCAGTCGCTGCAGCAGGACCTGCGGTATGCGGCCTTCCACGATGCGCTGACCGGGCTGGCCAACCGGGCGCTGCTGCAGGAGCGGGTCGAGCACGGGCTGCAGATGGCGCGGCGGTCGAGCGGCACGATGGCCCTGCTGTTCTGCGACCTCGACGGGTTCAAGACGATCAACGACAGCCTCGGGCACCAGGCCGGCGACGATCTGCTCGTCGCCGTCGGCAAGCGGCTGTGTTCCGTCGTGCGGGAAGGCGACACCGTCGCGCGACTCGGCGGTGACGAGTTCGCCATCCTGATGGAATCGGTCGACGATCCGGACGTGACGATGGCGGTGGCCGAGCGGGTGGTCGAGGTGCTGCGGCGCCCGATCGACCTGGACGGTCGCCCGATCGTCGTGTCGGTCAGTGTCGGGGTCGCCTTCGCCGACTCGGGTCAGGACGCCGAGGCGATCTTCAGTGAGGCCGACGCTGCCATGTACGCCTCGAAGGCGGCGGGCAAGGACCAGGTCGCCTGCTTCGAGCAGGAGATGCGCACCCGCGTCCTGCACCAGATGGAGCTGCGGAACTCGTTCACCCGCGGGCTCGACGCCGGCGAGTTCTACGTCGAGTACCAGCCGCACCTCGGGCTGGCCGACGGGCACATCGAGGGTTTCGAGGCGCTCGTGCGTTGGCAGCACCCGAGCCTCGGGCTGATCTCGCCGGCCGACTTCATCCCGCTCGCCGAGGAGACCGGCTTCATCGTCCCGCTCGGACGCTGGGTGCTCGCCACCGCGTGCGCGGCGGCGGCGACCTGGACCCGCACCGTCGGGCGGCGCCTCTCGGTGTCGGTGAACGTGTCGACCCGGCAGCTGCGCGACGCGCAACTCGTCGAGGATGTGAGGGACGCCCTCGCCGCGACCGGCTTCGCCGCCGACCAGCTCGTGGTCGAGGTCACCGAGACCATGCTCATGCAGAATCCGGCGCAGGCCGCGGCGGTGCTCTCCGAACTGCGTGCCCTCGGCGTGCGGGTCGCGATAGACGACTTCGGTACGGGCTACTCGTCGCTCAGCCACCTGCGCGAGTTCCCGATCGACCTGCTCAAGATCGACCGCTCCTTCGTGAGCCCGCTGTCGGACCCGTCCAACGAGGGTGCGGCCTTCGTCGCCAGCATCATCCGGCTCGCGCACGACCTCGCGCTGACCACGGTGGCCGAGGGCATCGAGAACGCGGCGCAGCACCAGGCGCTCATCGACCTCGGCTGCGACAGCGCGCAGGGTTTCCTGCTGTCGCGGCCGCTGGGTGCCGAGGCCGCGCTCGCGTTCGCCGAACGGGCGGTCGAGCGGGAGGGCCGGTCCCGCCGCGGCCCCCGCTCGCCGGTGACAGCGCACCCCACCGAGCGGCCGACGCCGGCGGTCAGCCGGTCCGCGCCGGCGTGAGGTCGACCGCCTCGAGGTGAGCCCGGTGTCCGAAGCGATCGAGGATGATCAGGATCTCCACCGGCCCGTCGTGCGCGGTGATGGCGTGCGGCTCCATGGTCGAGAACTGGGCGGCCTGCCCGGTGCCGACCAGTATGACGCGCTGCCCCAGGTGCAGCCGGGCCGTGCCGGAGAGCACGGTGAACCAGTCGTGGCCGGGATGCACGCCCAGCTCGGCCGGCGGCCGGCGCCGGGTGATGCGCTGTTTCGCGACGGTCAGCCCGGCCGGCCCCGACCCGCTCGACAGCACCCAGGTGAGGGCGCCGTGCGCCCGGTCGCGGCGTGGGCGGATGAGCACGTCCTCGTCGTCGCGCGACTCCACCAGCTGGTCGATGGTGGTGTCCAGCGCCCGGGCGATCGGCACCAGCTGGTCGATCGTGATGCGACGGTGTCCGGTCTCGATGCGGCTCAACGTCGACGCGCTCACATGACAGCGAGCGGCGAGCACATCCAATGACCAGCCCCGGGCCTGCCGGAGGCCGCGGATGCGGGAGCGGATGACATTGTCGATGGCGAGGTCTTGCGTCATTGGCAAGATGCTATGCCCATACAGCAGCCGCGACCTACGGTGGTGGGCATGCCGCATCCCCCTTCCCACCCCCACGACCACGCCGCGACCGGCACCGGCCTGACCGCGCTCCTCGACCTCGACGGGCAGGCCCTGCACGAGTACTGGACCGCGGCGCTCGGCTGGGTCGAGCGGGCCGTGCGCGACGCCGGAGTCACGCCGCGGCGCATCGTCGATCTCGGCGCCGGCTCGGGCCTCGCGACGGTCTTGCTGGCCGAGCGGTTCCCCGACGCCGACGTCCTCGCGATCGACGTGTCGGACGAGATGGTCGAGCACATCAGGGGCAAGGCGACGGCGCACGGGCTGACCCGGGTCCGGGTCGAGCAGGCCGACCTCGACGGCGCGTGGCCGGAGGCCGGCCCGCTCGATCTCGTCTGGGCCTCGATGTCGCTGCACCACCTCGCCGACCCCGAACGCGTGCTCGGCGACGTCCGCGCTTCACTGCGTCCCGGCGGGCTCGTCGCCGTCGCGGAGTTCGACGAGCCGTTGCGCTTCCTGCCCGACGACCTCGGTCTGGGCGAGCCGGGCCTCGAGCGGCGCTGCCTCGACGTGATGGCCGAGGTGCACGCCCGCGACGTCCCCGAGCTCGGCGCCGACTGGCCGGCCCGCCTGGCCCGGGCCGGGTTCGAGGCGATCGAGGCGCGCCCGTTCGCGATCGAGCTGACCCCGCCGTCGGACGCGGTGACCAACCGTTATGCGCTGCGCTGGATGCAGCGGCTGGCGGTGGGGGTGGGGGAGGCCCTCGACGAGGGCGACCGGGCGACCCTGGCGGCGCTCGTCGGGGACGGCCCGGCGTCGATCGGACGTCGCGACGACATCCACGTTCGCGGCCTGCGCACCGTCACGCTGGCCCGGCGACCGGCCTGACCTACTCGAACATGGACGGGTCGCCCGCGCCGACGCGGACGACCTCGGGATAGCCGGCCGAGAAGTCGACCACCGTGGTGGGCTCGGTGCCGCACTCGCCCGAGTCGATCACGGCGTCGAGCTCGTGGTCGAAACGGTCCTTGATCTCCCACCCGTTGGTCATCGGCTCGTCCTCGCCGGGCACGAGCAGCGTGCTCGACACGAGCGGCTTGCCCAGCTCGCGCAGCAGCGCCTTCACGACCGGGTGGTCGGGGATGCGCACGCCGACGGTGCGCTTGCGCGCGTGCGCGAGACGTTTGGGCACCTCGCGCGTGGCCGCCAGGATGAACGTGTACGGCCCCGGGGTCACCGCCTTGATGCTGCGGAAGGCCGCGTTGTTGAGCACCACGAACTCGCCGAGCTGCGCGAAGTCCGAGCACACGAGGGTGAAGTGGTGCCGCTCGTCGAGGTTCCGCAGACGACGGATGCGGTCGGCCCCGGTGCGGCTGTCGAGCTCGAAGCCGAGCGCGTAGCAGGAGTCGGTGGGGTAGGCGATCAACGCGTCGTCGTGCAGCATCGCGACGGCCTGGGCGATGACCCGTGGCTGCGGATCCACCGGGTGCACATCGAGATACCGCGCCATGCCGCCACAGTAGGCGGTGACGCCGGCTCAGCGCCGCCAGAGCGGGCGGGCCTGGGCGGCCACGACCTCGGCGGCCGGTCCGGTCAGATCGAGGCGGAGGCGGTCGACGTCGCCGAGGTACTGGCCCGACCACAGCAGCCGCTCGGCCCGCTCGGCGCGCGACTCGTCGCCGCACCGCTCGACGGCGGGGAGCACGACTTCGAGGAACGACGCGTCGTCGCTGCCGTCGGGGACGGGCGGGGGCGCGGCGCCGCGGCCGACGGTGAAGGCGTCGGCCAGTTCGCCGTACCAACCGGTGACGTGGGCAGCCCGGCGGTCGAGCACTCCGGCCGGTCCGGCCAGGCCGTCCTGGGCGACCGTGCCCTCGGGGGCGCCGGCTCGCAGGTCGGCGATCGCCACCCCGGCCAGGCGCAGCCGCGCCGCCCCGTTGGCGAGGGCGGCCACACTCTCGAGCGGCACGCTCTTGCCGCCCTGCTCGGCGAGGTACTGGCGCAGCGCGTCGTCGAGTCGCACCCCGGCGGCGGTGGCCTCGGGACCGCTGATCCCCGGCTCGGCGGCGTGGCCGGTGAGACTGTCGACGGAGTCCTGCAGGTAGCGGGCGGCCGACCGGTAGGCCTCGGCGTAGGCGACCCCGAGCGCGGCGGCCGCACCGCGCGGCCAGAGCAGCACGCCGGCGACGAGCCCGGCGGCGCAGCCGAGCGCGACGTCCTCGACCCGCAGCACGCCGACCCGCCACCCGATCGGCGCGATGATGTTGAACAGGATGATCGAGAAGACCGTGAAGGCGGCCTGGCCGGCCACGAACGAGATCACCGCCGGGGCGAACGCGGCGATGAAGACGACCACCGGCAGCAGCGGCCACAGCACGGCGGGGTCGGTGCCGATCAGCGCGATGGCGACGCCGCCGATCACGAATCCGACGAGCGTGCCGGCGATCGCCCGGAGCACGGTGGCGCCGGTGGCCAGCGCGTTCGAGCGCAGCACCGACAGCGCGCCGAGCCCGATCCAGAACGCGTTCTGGCTGCCGACGACGCGGGCGAGCAGCACGGCGACGGCCAGGCCGATCGCACCGCGGACGCTGTTCTGCAGCCACACCGAGTGCCGGTCGAGGTGGCGGGCGGCGGCTCGTTGCGCGGCGCCGGCGACGCCGAAGCGGTCGAGGTCGACACCGCGTCCGAGCAGGCGGGCCCACCACGAGCGGGAGTCGGCCCGCCCCATCGTCGCGACCGTCCGGCCGACCAGATCGACCGCGTAGCCGAGCTCGTGGGCGGCGTAGAGCGGCCGCTCGAACTCGCCGGCGGCGGAGGGGTCGCCGACCTCCAGGGAACGGGCGCGCAGGGAGTCGAGGGTGGAGCGTGCGACGTCGGTGCGAGCCGCGGCCAGCGCGGCCAGGCCGGCGTCGAGGTCGGTGCAGACCGGCATCCCCGGCCCGGCGCCCTCGTGGTCCACCGCGTCGCCGCAGGCGGCGAGCACCTGGGCCGAGAGGGTGCGCAGCCGCCGGCCCGGGTCGGGCCAGCCGTCCGGCGCATCGGCGCAGGCATTGGTGACCGCGGTGGCGAGCCACTCCACCTCGTCGACGAGGCGGACGAGCAGGCGGGCGCCGGTGCTGAGGGCGGTGGTGCGCGCCGTCGAGGTGCGGAAGGCGCCGCGCAGGTCGCGGGCGGCGCGCCGCATCGCGACGAGGCGATCCGGCTCGCCCGGGGCCGGCGGGTCGAGGCGCAGCATCGTGGCCAGGGCCCGGCACAGCGCCGCGGTGCGGGCCCGCAGGATGTTCTGGTCCTGCGGTGGCCAGACGAACAGCGCGACCGGGATCGCGACCGCGCAGGCGATGCCCCACCCGGCGAGGCGCGCGGGCAGGTCGGCCCGCAGGCTGGGCAGCAGCACGGCGAGGATGAACGCCAGCAGCGCGGCCGACGTCCCCCCGTTGACCACCGAGCTCACCACCCCGGCGAACAGCACCGCGAACGCGATCACGGCCATGGCGAGCACGGCGAGCCAGTCGGGGGAGGCGAGCAGCGTGCCCAGCGAGATGAGCCCGGCACCGGCGACGGCGAGCACGACGTAGGCGCCGAGGCGGCCGGCGCGATCGCCGGGGAAGTTCGCGAACAGCAGCAGCGCGAACGAGCCGAAAGCGGCGAAGGTCGCCACCTGCGCATTGCCGATCAGCTGCGAGCCGACGGCGAAGTTGATCGGGACGACGACGGCGGCCCGCACCGCGGCGTGGATCGCCGCCGGTTGCGCGAACCGCGCGCGCAGCGCCGCCCCGCGACCGCCGGTCGGAGCCGCAGGCACGGCTCAGTGGATCTGCGCGCGCCAGTCGGCCGGGACGCGCCCGGCCGGGCCCGGCACCGGCTGGTCGACCGGGTGGTGCTGCGGGTCGGGCAGCGCCGGGCCGTCGTAGTAGTCGCTGCTCTCGTAATCCCAGAACCAGGTCTCGCCCGGCTCGAAGCTGGTGACGATCGGGTGCCCGGCACTCGCCGCGTGCGCGCTCGCATGCTGCGAGGGGGAGGAGTCGCAGCAGCCGATGTGTCCGCACTGCGCGCAGCGGCGCAGGTGCACCCACCAGCCGCTCGCGGCGTCGCACTCGACGCAGCCCGCGCCGCTCGGCACCGCGGCCAGGTTGATCGGGTCCTCACTCATCGACCGACCCTCGCTACGCTCGCTCCGACCACCGAAGGCCGTCTGTGCTCACGACCCGCTCCGCACGCGTCACTCATGCTGCATCCCCTCCGATGGCGTCGCCCGGCGTGACCAGCGCGGTGACGGTGGCCGGTCCCTCGATCGGCAGCCGTACCCGGAATGTCGTCTCGCCCGGCCGAGACTGCACCGACAGGTCGCCGTGGTGCTTCTTCACGACGATGCGCCACGAGATGTCGAGGCCGAGGCCGGTGCCCTCGCCGACCGGTTTCGTCGTGAAGAACGGCTCGTAGATGCGAGTCACGATCTCGGCCGGGATGCCCGGGCCGGTGTCGCCGATCTCGACATCGATCATCGGCTGGTCGGGCACCCGCGTGGTGCGCACGGTGAGCGTGCCCGCGCCGTCCATCGCCTGCAGCGCGTTGTCGATCAGGTTCGTCCAGACCTGGTTGAGCTCGGCGCCGTAGACGGGGATCTGCGGCAGCGATCGGTCGTAGTCCTTGACCACCTGCACGTCGGGCGTGATCTTGCGGCTGAGCATCACGAGCGTGCTGTCGAGCAGCTCGTGCACGTCGAGCACCTGGTAGGGCGCGCGGTCCATCTGCGAGTACTGCTTGGCCGCGGCGACGAGCGTCGAGATGCGGGTCGTCGAGTCCTCGATCTCGTTCATCAGGAGCTCGGTCTCGAGCGTGTAGTTCAGCCACCGCACCGCGCCCTCGAGCATCGCCTCGTCGACAGTGGCGGCGACCTGTTCGAGCCAGCCGACGTCGATGCCGGACTGCACGAAGGTGGGGGCGAGCTGAAAGCCGTCGCGGATGCCGCGGTCGTCGAACCAGGCGGACAGCGCGTCCTCGCGGTCGGACGCCTCGAGCGGCGAGAGGTCGGGGGCCTTGGCCACCTGCTCGGCCGCGCGCTGCTGGAGCTGGATCAGGGTCTCGAGCTGGTGCCGGTCCCACGCGCCGCCGGCGATGGTCGCGAGCTTGTTCCGCATGTGCATGACGCGATCACGCAGCGACGACGTGGCGCGCACCGCCGCCGCGGCTGGGTTGTTCAGCTCGTGCGTCAGGCCGGCCGACAGCGAGCCGAGGGCGAGCAGTCGCTCGCGCTGGCCGACGGTGCTCTCGCGCTGCTGGGCGCCGAGGAAGAGCCCCTCGAGCAGGTGGACGGCCATCGGGAACCAGTCGCGGACGGCGGCGGCGAAGTCGTCGGCCGACAGTACGAAGAAGCGTGAGGGGCGGTGCACGAGCACGGTGGCGTTGTAGCGCTGCGACGAGCGCTCGCCGAGGTAGGACGCCCACGCGCCGACGTACACGCCGCGCTGGTCGGTGCGGTTGATCTCGACGTCCTCGTTGCCGACACGTCGCGTCATGGACAGCGAGCCGTCGATGAGCACGAAGAAGCAGGTAGCCGGATCGCCCTCGGCGATCAGCTGGCCCGTCTCGTACATCTCGATGCGGCCGCGCTCGCAGAGCCAGCCCAGCTGCGCGTCGGTGAGCTTCTCGAACAGGAACAGCGTGCGCAGCTCGGCGGCGTCGCACGGCTTCGTCTGCACCATCACAACCCCTCGATATAGCGGTGGACGAGCATCACGGCCATGGCGCCCTCGCCGACGGCGGAGGCGACGCGCTTCGCGGACTCCGCGCGCACGTCGCCCGCGGCGAAGACCCCGGGCACGCTCGTCTCGAGGTGGAACGGCGCGCGGTCGAGAATCCATCCCGGCGGCAGCGTCTCCGGTCCGCCGAGGTCGGGGCCGGCGACGACGAATCCCCGGTCGTCGCGGACGACGATGCCGTCGAGCCAGTCGGTGCGCGGGGCGGCGCCGATGAACACGAACAACCAGCTCGCGTCGACCGTCTCCTGCGTCCCGGCCGCGTTGTCGCGCAGGGTGAGCTGCTCCAGATGGCCGTCACCGTGCGTCTCGACCACCTCGGTGCAGGTGCGCACGTGGATGTTCTCGACCGCCTCGATCTGCTGGATGAGGTAGTACGACATCGACGCCTCGAGCGACGTGCCGCGCACGAGCAGGGTGACCGAGCGGGCGCCGCGGGCGAGGTGGATCGCGGCCTGGCCGGCGGAGTTGGCGCCCCCGACGATGTAGACGTCGTTGTCCTTGCAGTTGGCCGCCTCGGTGAGGGCCGAGCCGTAGAAGACGCCGCGTCCGGTGAGTTCGGCGCAGCCCGGGGCGGCGAGCTGACGGTAGGAGACACCCGTCGCGAGGATGACGGTGTGCGCGTCGATCGAGCCGCCGTCGGCGAAGCGGACGGTGCGGCCCGGGCCGTTGACCTCGAGCCCGACGACGTCGCGGGTCGTGATGAGTTCGGCGCCGAACTTCACCGCCTGCCGTCGAGCCCGGTCGGTCAGCTGCGCGCCGGAGACGCCGTCGGGGAAGCCGAGGTAGTTCTCGATGCGCGAGCTCTGCCCGGCCTGCCCGCCCGTCGCGGTGCGTTCGATCAGGACGGTGCGGAGCCCCTCGGACGCGCCGTACACGGCCGCGCCGAGACCGGCCGGCCCACCGCCGATGACGACGATGTCGTAGAAGTCCTTCTCCGGCGTCGTGCTCAGCCCGACGTGCTCGGCGAGCTCGCCGTCGGTCGGTGCGACCAGGGCGGCGCCGTCGGGGGAGACGACGAGCGGCAGCGTCTGGCCGTCGGCGCCGGCGGGGTCGATCAGCCGGCGCCCCTCGGGGGAGTCGACGAGGTACCAGCGGTAGGGCACCTGGTTGCGGGCGAGGAACTCGCGCACCTCCGACGAGCGGGCCGACCAACGGTGCCCGACGACCTTGGTCTCGGGCACCGGCCGGTAGTCGCTCGCGGCCCACGCCTCGAGTTGGGCGTCGATGACGGGGTAGAGCTTCTCCTCGGGTGGGTCCCACGGCTTGAGCAGGTAGTAGTCGAGGTCGACGACGTTGATCGCGTCGATCGCGGCCGAGGTGTCGGCGTAGGCCGTGAGCAGGATGCGCCGGGCGCCGGGGTAGATGTCCATGGCGGCCTCGAGGAACTCGAGACCGCTCATGCCGGGCATGCGGTAGTCGGCGAGCAGCACCGCGACGGCGTCGCCGCGCAGTTTCATCTCGCGCAGCGCCTCGAGGGCCTGCGGGCCCGACTCGGCCCGCACGATGCGATGCCGGTCGCCGTAGCGGCGGCGCAGGTCGCGCGCGACGGCGCGCGAGACCCCGGGGTCGTCGTCGATGGTCATGATGGACGTGCGGGCGGCGGTCGGTGCCGCGGTCATGCCGAAGTCACGCGTTCCAGCCTACGGTCCGGCTGCGGACCGTGGGGGCGGATTCACCGGATTCCGAACCATGAGACTCTGCGCCCGTGGACGACCTGGCACGATCACCGTGTCGAGCGGTGACGATCGCGAACTCGCGCGCCTGCTGCTCGCATATCACCGGCAGACCGAGGCCGAGAAGGGCGTGCCGGTCGCGGGGTGCGTGGTGGTGACCGGGCCGAAGGACGGCAGCTGCGAGATCAAGCGGTTGTGGACCGATCCGCGGTTCCGAGGCCGGGGTGTCGCATCGCGCCTGATCGAGGTGGCCCGCCGGCGTGCGGCTGCGGCCGGTGTCGCCACCGTGCACCTGACGGTCTGGCAGTGGAGGGCCGACGCCATCGCGCTGTACGAGCGACTCGGCTTCCGGCGGTCCGCGTCGTGGGAGGAACGGGACGGCCTCACGCGTATGGAGTGGGACGTGTGACCCTGGTCGCCGGTGATCAGCCGGGGCAGGCTGAGTGCGTGCCCAAGAAGAAGAAGTGGAGCGACCTCAGCCCCGGCGTCAAGCGGCTGATCCTGGTCGGCGGTGCCGTGGACGGGACGTTGAAGGTCGCCGCTCTGGTCGATCTCGCCCGTCGGCCGGCGAGCGAGATCCGCGGTTCCAAGGTCGCCTGGGCCACGGCGATCACGGTCATCAACTCGGTCGGCGTGGTGCCCGTCGTCTACTTCGTGCGCGGTCGGCGTCGCTGACCAGATTCCGGAGCGACCGGCACCGACAGAGCGGCCGACTCTCCACGGTCTCGCGACCTCGGGGCAGCCGGACCCTCAGGCTCCGCACGTCCCGATCGACGACTGGTGATCGTCGCAGAACGTGGTGTTGAAGAACGAGTCGGTGAAGACCCCGTTCTTCACCGAGACGCTGCCCTTGTCGCCGAGGTTCGGCGGCTTGGGCGCGGACTTCGGATAGTCCGGGAAGACGTTGACCGACAGGACGACGGCGTCGGCGCGGGCGTCGGCCTTCGGGCCGCTCGGGTTGCTCAGCTGCAGCACGAGGTCGTACTGGAACGAGCAGCAGCCGTCGCTCACGGCCTCGGTGACGACCCCGGCCGGGCTCACTGCCAGTTGGCGGGTATGACCCGACCAGGGTCCGAGGAAGGCGCTGAAGTCGGGGGCTGACGCGCTGGATGCCGGCTTCGGCGCCGGGGCGGTCACGGTGACCGTGCGAACCGCCGTGGCCGTGACGGTCGCGTGCACCGTCGCCGTCCGGGTCAGCACCGCCTGCCCGGTCGTGGTGCTGCTCGAGCACGCGGTGAGCACGCCTGCGAGCAAGAGCAGCGACATCGGTCGACCGTTCACAGCGGCAGTACACCACAGCGGAGACGCGCCCAGCACTCGATCTTGAACGTCCGGCGAGCGGTTGACACGCAACCGAACAACAGCGAATAGTCCGATTCATACGGGTCAGCGAGATTTGTTCCGACGCTCGCCCGGCACCGCGACCACCTAACGTCGGAAAGGTCCGCCTCATGCCTCGTCGCACACTCGCCGTGCTGTCCGGATTCGTCGCTCTCGTCGGGACGACCGTGCTCGCCACCGCCGCCCAGGCCTCGCTGCCGCGAGCCGCGGTCACGCCGGGTCTCGCCTCGGGGCCGGAGGTCTCGGTGTCCACGCGACTGGCCGACCGGCGCGAGGTCGCGGCCGGCACCCGGGCCTACTCCATCGGCTTCGAGGACGGCCGCTTCTACGCCAACGGCTGGCACATCACCGGCGAAATGGGCGGCATCTGGACCCCACCGATGAAGATGCTCGACGGCGTCTGGTTCGGCCTGGACAACCAGTGGATCGGCCCGGCCACGAAGTTCTCCAGCGGCCAGGGCTACACCCGCTTCGACCTGCCCGGGACGGCCGGCCTGCAGGTGCAGCGCACCGACTTCGCGCCCGACGGCACCCGGGCCGCGCTGTTCGGCCTGACCATCACCAACCCCGGCGGCGCCCGCACCGCGAAGCTCAGCGTCGACGCGCACTCCGAGCTGATGGGGCAGTACCCGTGGGGCTTCAGCACCACGCCCAACGCGAAGGACAACCTGCCCGACACCGG
Source organism: Jatrophihabitans sp. (assembly GCF_036000465.1). Taxonomy (GTDB): domain Bacteria; phylum Actinomycetota; class Actinomycetes; order Mycobacteriales; family Jatrophihabitantaceae; genus Jatrophihabitans. The sequence goes on from NZ_DASYFV010000016.1 coordinate 170,350, forward strand.
CACCTACGACGGCCGGGACCTCACCTTCACCGATGACGGGACGATTCCCGGCGGCGCGGAGCATCACTACGCCGCCGTGGTCGGCACGTCGCTCAAGCCCGACACCGGCGCGATCGGCCACCAGTACTACGGACCGCAGCCCGGCCACCGCTGCACCGGCACCGAGCCGGGCGCGCCCGCCGACCCGAAGCCGTCCGCGTGTGACGACGGTCCGTTCGGCAACGGCACCGGCGGCGAGCTGACCTACTCGGTCGACCTGCCGGCCCATCGGTCGCGCACGATCTGGTTGGCCGCAGCCGGTTCCGACGCCGGCCTCGCGTCCGCCCGCCGACAGCTCGCCTCGGCCCTGCACGACCCGACCGCGCAGCTCGCCCACAAGGTCGCGACCCGGGCCGCCCTTGCGAAGCACACCACGCTCTCGCTGCCGGGTGACCCGCTGACCGCCGACGCGGTCAACTGGGGCAAGCAGAACCTGGCCGACCTGACGCTCTCGGCGCAGAACCTGCAGATCCGCTGGACGAACCAGGGCAAGCAGTTCCCGGCGCCGCTGGGCACGATCCCCGAGGCCACCTGGATCGGTGCCGGCTACCCCGACTACCCGTGGATCTTCGCGACCGACGCCGAGTACTCCGCGTTCGCCGCGGTTTCGGTCGGCCAGTTCGAAGCGATCAAGAGTCACATGCAGACGCTGGCCACGGTCTCCGACCTGCTGAACCACCGCTCGGGCGTCGTCTCGCACGAGACGGTGGCCGACGGCTCGACCTGGTACGGGCACGACTCGCAGACGACCAACGCCGACGGCACCAAGACCAACGACTTCAACACCGACGAGACGGTGAAGTTCCCCAGCACCGTCGACCTCATCTGGCGCTGGACGGGTGACAACGCCTTCCGCGACTCGCTCTACGACTTCAGCATCCGCAACCTGAAGTACGTCGTGAACAAGCTCGACGTCGACCGGGACGGCTGGCCCGAGGGCTCGGGCAACGTCGAGCGCACCGGCATGGGTCAGGAGAAGGTCGACAACGCGGTGTACCTGATGCGCGGCCTGTACGACCTGGCCGACATGGCGCGGGCCAAGCACGACGGCCCGACCGTGGCCTGGACGATGTCGCAGGCCAACAAGCTGCGGGCGAAGTTCGAGAAGGCCTGGTGGTACCCGAGCGCCTCGCAGTACGCCGACTCGCTCATCGACCCGGGCAACGTCCAGTCGTTCCAGCAGTACTGGATCGGGCAGACGCCGATGGAGGCCGAGCTGCACGTCGGCGGGAGCACCGTGCCCGGCGTCGCGTCCTACGACCACGGCGTCGCCGCCCTGGCCGGACGCGAGAACTCCTGCTTCAGCGGCACGGCACCGTTCAGCACCGGCCTGTTCCACACCGGTTGCAGCGGTCCGCCGAGCGGTCAGGGCGAGAAGGTCATCTACGGCCTGACGACGTCGATCCAGTCGGTCGGCGAGGGCAACTACGGACGCCTCGGTGCCGGCCAGCAGCAGCGCTACATCCACGCGCTGGCCGACCCGATGTTCGCCGAGCCGGCCACCGGCGGCACGCCCGACGAGCAGCCCGGCGCTATGCCGGAGATCTTCCCCTCGCCCGACCAGGGCGCCAACATCGACCGCTGCTGGACCTGCCGCTCGATGTTCATGCAGGCGTGGGGCAACTACGGGACGGCGTGGCCGGTGGTGCACCAGTGGCTCGGCGTGCAGCCCGACCTCGGCCGCGGCGCGATCGCGTTCGTGCCGCAGGTGCCGCAGGGCCAGACGACGGTGGCCGCGACCGACATCCGGCTCGGTTCCGGCACGGCCGATGTGCGGGCCACGCACCGCGGCTCGGTGTACCGCACGACGATCACGGTGACCGCCGGGGTCGGCGCGAAGCGGGTGACGATCGGGCACACCCTGCCCCGCGGCACGATGCCGGCGTCGGTCGTGCTGGACGGCCACGCGGTGAGGGACTACATCGTGCGGCAGACGAACCGCGGCAACGAGGTGACGCTGTCGACGACATCGGGCACGCACACGCTGCGCATCACGGCCTGACCTCCGCTCGATCGGCTCGACCCGTCGCCCGAGGAGGTGGGTCGGGCCGCGGCCGACCAGAATCGGGCCCATGGGTTGCCTGATGATCGTGGTGTCGGCCGTGCTGGCCCTCGTCGTCCCCGCGTCGATCGCCCGGACGAGCCTGGTCGGCGCCTATGTGGTGATCGTCGCGCTCGTGGTCGCGGCCGTGACCGGCGTCGTGCTCCGCGCGCGCCGGACCCGCCCGGCGGTGGGGCCGAGCCCGTCGCGCACCGGCCCGGTCGCCGGCATCGGCGCACTGGCCGCGCTCTACGTCGCCGCGGTCACGATCATCCACGTGACCCGCTGACGCGAGGATCGGCCACCCCGGTGCCGATCGGCGCGTGCCAGGTGAGCCGCGTCCCGCCGCCGTCCGGTTCGGAATAGGCCAGCGCCCCGTTGTGGCGCTCGGCCCGGACCGACATGTTGCGCAACCCGCTGCGCCGCTCGGAGTCACCGAGCCCCCGACCGTCGTCGATCACGTCGAGGGTGAGTGTCGAGTCGATGAAGGCGACGCGGACCTTGACGGTCGAGGCCCCGGCGTGGCGGGCGACGTTGGTCAGCGCCTCGCGCAGCACCGCTTCGAGGTCCTCGCCCAGCACGTCGTCGACCGAGGAATCGACCGGGCCGACGAAGCTCACCGTCGGCAGGCAGTCCAGGGCCGGGGTGATGCTGTCGACGATGGCGATCAGCCGCTTCGGCAGCGACGTGCGCCGGACGGAGCGCAGGCTGCGGGGGATCTCGCTGATCAACGACCGGATGCGGTTGCTCGTCGCGTCGAGCGCATCGACCTGGGCGCTGACGATCCGGGCGTGCTCGGGGTCCGCGAGGGCGCCGGCGAGCCCGTGCAGGGTCATCGCGGCGGCGAACAGCTCCTGGATGACGTGGTCGTGCAGGTCGGCGCTGATGCGGGCGCGGTCCTCGACGAGGCGGGCCAGCTGCCGCTCGTCGCGGGCGTGCTCGACCTCGCGAGCGGTGCCGGCGCGGCGTACGAACGCGTCCAGCTCGTCGAGCGCCGCCCTCGTGAACGTCGGCTGCCCGCTCAACCGGCCCACGGCCAGGGCGGCCTCGACGTAGCCGTCGGCCTCGAGCGGCACGACGATGACCGAGCCGATCCGGACCCGCACCTCGGGCGCGGCTCCGCCGCGGTCCGGGTAGTCGGGCACGAGCAGCGGAGCGCCCCTTCGGAACACCGGCGCGGCGACGCTCGCGTCGATGAGCATCAGGTTGCCGACCATGTCCTCGGCCACGGGGCCGAGGGCCGCCTGGATCAGGATGCGGTCCTCGTCGGTGCGGATCGCGACCAGCGCGAAGTCGCCGCGCACGCCGCGCACCGCGGCCCGCATGATGACGTCCAGGCTGTGCCGGGTCGAGGCGGCAGGGTCCAGCGCGGCGGCATGCGCGACGACCCGATCGGAGGGCGCCTGCTTGCCGTCTGACACCTGCACTCCAAGGCGGCGGGAGGTGGCGGGGAAGAGTCCGACCAATCGGACCAGCACCACGGTAGCGACCGCGACGGTGTGCGGACAGGGCGGAGGCCGGCGGCAGAGCAGTACCGCTCGAGCAGGTGGCTTCGGTCGGCCCGCGGGTCGTACGGTTCGGGCCAGAACCCGACGAGGGAGGCGATCCGCCCGTCGTCGGCGGCGGTGAAGACGGTGACGCCGGGTGGTCGCGGCTACCGGTCGCGCTGCAATCGCTGCATCTCGTGCGCGATCGCGTCCTCGTCGAAGTCCTCGGGGCGCCAGACGTCCCAGGCGTTGAGCACCACCCCGATGCCCCAGCCGGCCATCGGGAAGACCGGCCAGAAGAACCCACCGCCGGACGTGACCGCCCAGATGACCACGAGGAACGTGTTCACCAGGACGAAGACCAGCAGGTGCTGACCGAAGTCGCGCCGCTTCTTGAGCCGCTTCACCGCGCGTTCGCGCAGATCGGATTCGGGTCTCGCGGGCTCGGGTTTCGTCAGGTCGATGTCCGTCATCACCGTCTCACCCCTTCGGTCGTCCCTCACCCCACCGTCCCGCCCGACGACGAGCCCCGCCAGAGTCGTTGGACGCAGCCGGGCCGGTCACTTCGGGGGCAGCGATCGGGCGTAGGTGACACCCACGGCGGCCCAGCGCTGCAGGTCGGCGTCGGCGTCGATGCCGGCGACGTCGATCCTGAGCCAGCCGTCCATCGCCCGGCCCCGCATGACGAAGGGAGCGGCGTGCGGATCGGCGCCCAGGGCCTCGGTGTCGGCCGGGTCGACCCGCAGCAGCAGGCCCCCGCGGCCGCTGGCGCTGACCGCCATGTTGCCGTTGATCAGGAAGGCGAGGCCGCCGAACATCGCCTTCTCCGTCAGGTCCGGCTCGGCGGCCAGCACTTCGCGCAGGCGGTTCGCAAGTTCCCGGTCGTAGGCCATGCGGCGAGTGTGGTCCGGACCACCGACAACGCACGGCCCCGCCCCGGTGAGGGGCGGGGCCGTCCGTCGCCTGGGCGCTCAGCCGCGCGACTGCGCCTCTTCGAGACCCTGCCGCGCCTGGTCGTCGGGGTGATCCCGGTCGACCACATTGACCCGTCTGGGCTCGGACACGATGCCGTTCGCGACGACCTCGAGCACTGCGCGTCCGAGGGTGAGACCCGCCGGCACGTGCACCGTCGTGCTCACGGCGGTCGAACCGGTGGCCACGCCCATCGAGGTGTGGTCCGAGGTGCGGCAGTACTCCACGACGCCGCTGGCCGCGTTGCGGATCCGCACCAGCGGGTAGTTCGTCGAGGCCGCGTAGTCATCGCCGTAGCCCTGTGCCTGCGAGAGTCCGTTGAGCTGCCGACCGGTCAGCGTGAAGGTGCTGCCCGGCACGATCGCGCGCGGGCACTTGTCGATGATCGGCCGCCACGCGTCCTGCGGGGCCTCCGGGTTGGTGTAGGCGTAGATCTCGTCGCGGTCCTCGCGGGCCCACAGAGCGTCGCCGTTCGGCAGCGGCAGCAACCGGCCCTTGTACGTCTCTCCGTCGGGGTTCGGCGGGTCGGTCACCCGCGTGATCGCCGTGCCGTCGGTCTCGAAGAACCGCATGCCGGACAGGTAGTTGTTGCGCGACCCGTCCACCGGCGCGACCGGGAAGAGGATCTTGCCGCCGGGCAGCAGCGCGCCCGGGCCGTCCTTGCTGCCGTAAGGCAGCGGGTCGCCATTCTGCGTCGGGATGGTCGGGCCCGCCGACCAGCTGCCGGCCGCCTTCGAGGTCGCGCCCGGTGTGTAGAGCGCGGTCAGGTTGGCGTTGGTGCCGACGTAGAAGGCCCGCCCGTCGGGCAGCAGGATGCCGGGACCGATCTCGGCCGACGCGTTCTCGACGATGTTCGACGGCAACGTCCCGGCCGACACCCAGGTGTCGGTGGCGATGTCGTACTTCTCGGCCTGGCCCGAGCCGTCGGTGCGCACGGTGACGACCGTCGAGTCGGGCATGAGCACCCACGACTCCTCCGACGGTGCGGTGCCCTTGTTCGCCGCGGTCGTCCAGGTGTCGGGCCCGGGCGTGAACACGAAGACGGTCGTGTTGTCGATCTCGCCGAGCAACACGCGTCCGTCGGGCAGCACTGCGAGCGGCGCGTCACCGATCTGCGTGGCGCCGGGGGGCGAAGGCAGCACGGTCCAGGTGTCGGCGACCGGGTCGTAGATCTCGGCCGAGACCGCCTCGTCCTGGCTCTGGCTGCCGCTGCTGTCGCTGTACTCGCCGCCGCACACGAACAGCCGACCGTCGGCCAGCACCGCCGACGCGTAGTACTTGCGGGCGACGTTGCCGCTCGCCACCTGCGTCCAGGCACCGGTGTAGTTGCCGTTCGCGTCGGGCGCGAGCTTCCACCAGTTGTGCGTGCCGTAGCCGCCGGAGTTCTCGTTGAGCAGGATCGATCCGTCGGTCATCAGGAAGACCGGGCCGGCATTGCCCGAGCAGATGATGTGCGTGATCCACTGCCAGGCGAGGCAGACCCACTTGGCGATCCAGTAGGACGCCACGCAGACCCACTTCGCCACCCAGTACCAGGCGAGGCAGACCCACTTGGCCACCCAGTACCAGGCCTGGCACACCCAGTTCGCCACCCAGTACCAGCCCTGGCAGACCCAGTTCGCGACCCAGTAGAACGCGTCGCAGGCCCACGAGCAGGGCCACCAGTCGCAGCACTCGTTGTGCCCCTGGTCAGCCCAGGACGAGCACTGGTTCGAGCCCTGGTCGGCCCAGGACGAGCACTGGTTGGAGCCCTGGTCGGCCCAGGACGAGCACTGGTTCGAGCCGCGGTCGGCCCACGACGCGCAGACGGCCATGCCGCGGTCGGCCCAGCTGATGCATACGGCGTAGGCGACGGTGCGCTTGGACGAGCAGATGGAGGCGATCGACGACCACGTTCCGGGCATGGCGTCACACCCCCTTCGCGAGCAGCGCATCGATCTCGCGGCGGAACTGCCGCCGCGAGCGGGCGAGCCCGTAGGCCTTGCCCGAGCCGGCGCCGACGACCGCGCCGAGGACGGCGAGCGGGCTCAGCGCCAGCGTCGGCAGCACCCGGCCGCCGGTGGCGAGGACGAGGCCGCCGAGCACGAGCACGGCACCGGCGACCATCGCGCGGGCGCCGGTGTCGCAGCCGCACTCGTCGAGCAGTTCGGTGAGTTTCTCGGCAGTGCCGGTGCGCTCGTCGGCGGCCAGGCCGGGCAGGTCGAGCACGACCTGCCGGTGGCGCAGGCCGACGTGGCGATCGCGCGCGGCGACGAGGTCGTCGGTGGTGCGCAGTCTGAGGATCTTCGCCCCGGACGCGGCCGGCACCGGCGTCATGGTGGTGGTCATGGTGTTCCCCCTGAATCCGAATGACCTGAACGGTCGTCGTGCCGTGGAGGAGAGCGTCGGCGCGCGGGGTGATACAGATGGGGGATGACCCGGCCCCGACGCAACACGCGCCCGCGCGACGCGCTGGGCCGCCCGTTGCCCTACGGCAGCGCCGGGGTGACGGGCCCGCCCGAGGGGGTCGTGCGGTCGGGCGCCGAGTCGCTGGCCGAGGCGCAGCGGCTCCTCGACGCCGGCCGGCCCTTCCACGCGCACGAGGTGCTGGAGGACGCGTGGAAGTCCGGGCCGGCCGCCGAACGCGAGCTGTGGCGCGGGCTGGCCCAGCTCGCGGTCGGCATCACGCACGCGGCGCGCGGCAACGCCGCGGGGGCCGCGCGGCTGATCGGGCGCGGGGCCGCGAACGTGGCGGCCCACCGGGCGGTGGCGCCGCGCGACCTGCCGGTCGACGACCTGCTGGCCTGGTGCGCCACTGCGGTCGACGTGATCGGTCGGGGCGTGCCGGTGGCGCTCGAGCCGCCTCGACTGGTGCCGGCATGAGCTACGACGTGCTCGTCATCGGCGGCGGCATGGCCGGGGTGTCGATCGGCTACGAGCTCGCCGCCGACCGACGGGTGGGGCTGCTCGAGATGGAGGCGACGCTCGCGTTCCACACCACCGGACGTTCGGCCGCGATGTTCCTGGAGAGCTACGGCGGCGCGCCGATCCGCGCCCTCACCACGGCCAGCCGCGCGTTCCTCGAGAACCCGCCCGACGACGTCGAGTCGGCGTTGCTGACGCCGCGGGCCATGCTGCACATCGCCGCTGCCGGACGCGGCGAGCAGCTGCGTCAACTGCACCGCGACGTGCTGCCGCTCGTCCCCGACGTCCGGCTGTTCGAGGGCGACGACGTGCGCGCGCTGCAGCCGCTGCTGCGCCCCGGGCACGTCGAGGTCGGGCTGCTCGAACCCGGCGCCATGGAGGTCGACGTGCACGCCCTGCACCAGGGTTACGTCCGCGGGCTGCGCCGGCGCGGCGGCGAGATCGCGGCGTCGGCGGGGATGGTTTCGGCGCAGCGCACCGCCGGCGTGTGGACCGTGACCGACCGCGCCGGCGGCACGTGGCAGGCGCCGGTCGTCGTCGACGCCGCCGGGGCCTGGGCCGACGAGGTCGCGATGCTGTTCGGGGCGCGCCCCGTCGGGTTGCGGCCGCTTCGGCGGACCGCGTTCATGATCGACGGGGTGGCGGGCGGCGACGACGGGCCGATGATCGCCGACATCGACGACACGTTCTACATCAAGCCCGAGGGGCACCAGTACCTCTGTTCGCCGTCGGACGAGACCCCGCAGCCGCCGTCCGACGCGCGGCCGGACGAGCTCGAGATCGCCCGGGCCCTCGACGCGATCGCCGAGGCGACCACCCTCGACGTGCGGCACGTCCGCTCGGCCTGGGCCGGGCTGCGCAGCTTCGTCGCCGACCGCACCCCGGTCGTCGGCCCCGACACCGTCGACGGCTTCTTCTGGTGCGCGGCACAGGGCGGTTACGGCATCCAGACCGCGCCCGCCCTGGCCCGCACCGCCGCGTCGCTGTTGCGGGGCGAACCGGTCCCCGATGACGTCGCTCGGCGCGGTCTTGCCGCCGCCGACCTCGCGCCCGGCCGGCCCGGGTTGCGCTGAGGTTCGACCTCCGGGTCTTGTGCAACGGCGGCGGAACGTGCAGGTTCGGAGCATGTTCTCTCTTCGCAGCCGACGCGGTGCCGGACCGCTCGTGCTCACCCTCATCGCCGCCCTGTGCGCGTTCGTCCCCGTCGCCAGCGCGGCCTCGGCCGCGTCGCTGCCCACCCCGGCCGTGACCGCCGGCCAGCCCGACCTCGGCCCGAACGTCTACGTCTTCGACCCGTCGATGCCGACATCGCAGATCCAGACGACGGTCGACGCGATCGCGGCCCAGCAGGTGCCCAACCAGTTCGGCACCGAGCGTTACGCCCTGCTGTTCAAGCCGGGCGTCTACGGCTCGGCGGCGACTCCGCTCAACTTCCAGGTCGGTTACTACACCGAGGTCGCCGGGCTCGGCCGCAACCCGGGAGACGTCGTCATCAACGGCTCGGTCTACGTGCGCAACCAGTGCGACTCGGGTGGTTGCGTCGCGCTGAACAACTTCTGGCGCTCGCTGTCGAACCTGACGATCAACGTCACCAATCCCGGCGCCGGCTGCTACGCCGGCGAGTTCTGGGCCGTGTCGCAGGCCGCTCCGATGCGTCGGGTGCACGTCAACGGCCTGACGACGCTGATGGACTACTGCACCGGTCCGTCGTTCGCCAGCGGCGGGTTCATCGCCGACTCCCGGTTCGACGGCACGGTCGTCAACGGCTCCCAGCAGCAGTTCTTCGTTCGCAACTCGACGCTCGGCACGTGGTCGAACGGAGTGTGGAACCAGGTCTTCTCCGGCACGGTCAACGCTCCGGCCGAGTGCTTCCCGGCCGGGACCTGCGGTGGTCCGTACACGACCGTCGCCGCGACGCCGGCGAGCCGCGAGAAGCCTTACCTCTACGTCGACGGCGCCGGGGCCTACCGGGTGTTCGTCCCGTCGCCGGCGACCAGGTCGGTGGGGGAGTCGTGGGCCCCCGGCGCGACGTCGGGCCGCTCCATACCGCTCTCGGACTTCTACATCGCGCACCCGTCCGACAGCGTCTCGACGATCAACAACCAGCTCGCCCGTGGTCGCAACCTGCTCGTGACACCCGGCGTCTACGACGTCGGCCGGACGATCAAGGTGAAGCGGGCCGGCACGGTCGTGCTCGGCCTCGGTCTGGCAACGCTCACGGCGCAGGACGGAGCCGTGCCGATGACCGTCGCCGACGTGCCGGGCGTCGACATCGCCGGGCTCACCATCGACGCCGGACCGGTGAACTCACCCGTGCTGCTGCAGATCGGCCGGCGGCACGGCGACGACACCTCCGACACGCGCAACGGCTCGAGCAGCGCCGCGGATCCCACCGGGATCCAGGACGTGTTCTTCCGCATCGGCGGGCCCCACGCCGGTCGCGCGACCACCAGCCTGGAGGTCAACAGCGATCACGTCGTGCTCGACGACATCTGGGCCTGGCGGGCCGACCACGGCACCGGCGTCGGCTGGACGCAGAACACCGCCGGCACCGGCCTGATCGTGAACGGCGACGACGTTTCGGCGACCGGCCTGTTCGTCGAGCACTACCAGAAGTCCGAGGTCGTCTGGAACGGCGAACGCGGCTCGGTGATCTTCTTCCAGAACGAGCTGCCCTACGACGTGCCGAGCCAGGCCGCCTGGATGTCGACACCGACGACGAAGGGCTACGCCGCGCTGGTCGTGTCGACGCGGGTGAAGCAGTTCAGCGGTTCCGGCATGGGGTCGTACAGCTTCTTCAACCAGGGCGTCGACATCTTCGCCGACCACGCCTTCGAGGTGCCTACGACGACACGAGGCGTGCACCTGCATGACCTGCTGACGATCTTCCTCGACGCCTCGCACGGGAAGGGCGGCATCAACCACGTCGTCAACGACACCGGCGGCTCGTCGACCATCGCCAACCCGGACACGCCGGTGACCGTGGTCGACTACCCCTAAATCGCGGATCAGCGGCGGGAGCCGGCCGTCTCGGTGCAGTCGACGAGGGTCGTGGCGAGCGGGTCGCACTCGAGTTCGGCCCAGCTGATGGTGCGTCCGTCGTCGCCGGTGCGCGCGCCACGGTGGGTGGTGAGCGCGGCCATGATCTGCGAGCTCGGCGTGCTCGTCTCGAGCGGGCCGGGCGAGGTGTCCGGCGCGCGGTCGTCGGTCACCGAGATCTCGAGCCGGCTGTGGTGCAGATCGACGAGGAGCTCGACGTGGTGGGCCCCGGCCCGCACGGCGTCGGTGACGAGTTCGCTGATCACGATCTCGGCGTCGTCGGCGACGTCCCACCCCGACGGTCGGAGCGCCGCGATCACCGCCGCGCAGCCGAATCGCCGGGCGGCTGCCGGGGTGTCGGTGCCCGCGTCGAACGCGCGGTGGACCGTCATGCACATGCGCGTCCCCCAACACCGGTTGCCGTGAGGATAGTGGAATCGTCGAGCGGGCGGCATGGGCCGACATCCGCCGACGTCGTCACGGAGGCCCTCGGTGCCGGTTACCCGCGGACGGCGAGCGCCCGGCGCAGGTCGTCGGCACCGTCGGAGGCGGTCCGCCGCAACCCGGAGGGCACGTCGCCGCGGGCGGCCAGCGCCTCGGCCGCGGCGAGCGTGGCGGCGTCGACCGACAGCGCCGGGAAGCACAGCTCGGCGATCCCGGTGAGCGACCAGCCCGTGCGGAACCGCGCCGTCGCCGGGATGTCGGTGAACCACCGCGCCGCGTAGGGCGCGGCGAGCTCCTCCTGGCCCGGCACCCAGATGCCCCCGGCCAGCGCGTTGAGCTGGTACTGCGACAGCTGGCCGGCCGGATCGATCAGCGCCGCCCACGCGTCGGCCTTGGCGGCCGCGTCCGGGCGCAGGGCGCGGCACCGGGTGGCGTGCACGAGGCCCGAGGCCGAGCGGTCGCCGGCATAGGCGGTCTCGATCTGGTCGGGCGTGAGGTCGCCCAGTTCGGCGCGGCGCTCAAGCACGGCCCAGCGCAGCTCGTCGTCGATGTCGAGCCCGGCGACGTCGCTGTCGCCCGTGCTCCAACCCCGCATTGCCGCGATGTCGGTGGTGAGCGCGACCCAGCCCCGGGCCGCGGTCAGCTGGGCGCTGCTGCCCGGCGGCGCGGAGTCCAGCAGGGACCGCACGGCCGCGCCGAGCGTGGTCGTCGCGTCGTCCCGTGCCGGTCCCGGCGCCAGGTAGCGCGGCACGGCGGTGATGATCCAGCGCAGCACTCGGGCGGCCACGACGTCCAGCTCGTCGGCCAGCCCGGCCACCACCGCCTCGACCGCGAGGGACGGGGCGACGATGCCGTCGTCGACGGCGGTGCGCAACGCGTTCCAGACCACCGGACGGGCCTGGCTGTCACGGGTCGTTGCCAGCACGGCGGGCACCCGGGACCACTGGTCGTCGGCCAGGCGGATCGTCGCCCACGACTCGTCCCCGGCGTTGGGCAGCACGATCTCGTCGGCGCCGACCCGACCGATGCCGAGCGGAGCCTCGTCGGCGTCCAGAACGATGTCGTGACGCGCGCCGTACGGCAGCACCGCCACGCTCATCGAGTGCGGCCGGTGCGCGGGCGGGCCGTAGAGGGGCGCCTCGCGACGCAGGGTGTCGCCGTCGACGGTGATGATGTCGACGCCGGCCGTGCGCAGCCACTCGTGTGCCCAGCGGGCGAGGTCGTCTCCGGTGGGCGTGCCCGGCCGGGCGTGGGCGGCCCAGGACGCGACGAGGTCGGCGAATGTCGCGTTGCCGTAGGCGTTGGACGTGATGTGGTGCCGCAGGCCGTCGAGGAACATCTCGTCGCCGAGGTACGCCGCGAGCTGGCGCAGCACGCTGGCGCCCTTGGCGTAGGAGATGCCGTCGAAGTCGTCGAGCGCCGCCTGCGCGTCCTCGGCGCCGTTGCCGGCGACGGGGTGCGTCGTCGCCCGGCGATCGGCCGCGTACCCCCACGCCTTGCGGGCGGCGCTGAAGTCCTCCCAGGCGGGCATGTCGGTGATCTGGGCGGTCACGCGGTGGGCGAGGTACTCGGCGAAGGACTCGTTGAGCCACAGGTCGTCCCACCACCGCATGGTGACGAGGTCGCCGAACCACATGTGGGCCATCTCGTGCACGATCGTGTTCGTCCGGCCCAGCACCTCGGCCTCGGTGGGCTTGGAGCGGAAGATCATCTGGTCGCGGAAGGTGACGCAGCCGGCGTTCTCCATCGCGCCCCAGTTGAACTCCGGGACGAACGCCTGGTGGTACTCGCCGAACGGGTAGCGCACACCGAACAGTTCGTGGAACGCGTCGAGTGAGTCGGCGGTCAGCTGCAGCAGCGCCGGGGCGTCGCGATCGAGCTGAGCCCCGAGCGCGGCGCGTGCGTGCAGGCCGAGAGGGATGCCGTCGTGCTCGCCGCGCACCGAGTGCCACGGCCCGGCCACGAGGGTGACCAGGTAGGTCGAGATCGGCTGCGGGGCGACCAGGCTCCAGCCGCCCGTTCCGGTGGCCTCCGCCGGCCCGTTGCCGAACACCGTCCACTCGGCCGGGCAGGCCACGGTGAACGCGAAGTGTGCCTTCAGGTCGGGCTGGTCGAAGCAGGCGAACCAGCGCTTGGCGTTGTCGACCGACGACGTCGCGCACAGGTAGGTGGCGTCGTCGGCCGGGTCGACGAACTTGTGCAGCCCCTCACCGTCGTGCGAGTAGTGCATGCGGGCGCGGACGACCAGTTCGTGGCGTCCGCCGAGATCGGTGAGTTCGAGCCGCTCGCCGGTGTGGACCGACGGGGGCAGTGGTGTGCCGTCGAGGGTCGCCTCGACGAGCTCGTCGCAGATCAGCTCGACGAAGGTGCTCGGCGCGTGCGCGGTGAAGGTGATCGTCGTCGTCGAGACGAACCGCTCCCCGGGATCGGTGAGGTCAAGATCGACGGCGTAGCGGTCGACCTCGACCTCGCTCGCGCGCTGCTCGGCTTCCTTGCGGGTGAGTGCTGGCACCCGTCCAACTTACGGCGATCACGAACCCGGGGAGAACCGGCACAGAACTCGCCGGCGCGGCGCCATCGTCCGGGTGCGGGCGAGCGCCGGTCGTCGCGCGACCACTGCTCAGAGCACCCGCCGTCGTCGCCGGGGTGTGGCCGGCCGAGCGGGGGGTGCATCGGCCGGACGCACCTTCCTCGGGGTCGAGGACGGCGGGCGCTCCGAGCGGACCGGGGGAACCAGGCGGCTCGACCTCTACGAAACTCCGACTCGGCCCGGGCGGCAAGGCCACGCAGCGAAGGGTCGTTGCGCGAATAACGAAGGTCGACTTCCCGGTCCGCGTGCGTACGGCGGAGCGGCCACTCGTCGCCGGATCCACGTGACCTCCGGGACCGAGCCGACGCTAGGTTCCCTGAGTTCCGGTGCGCGCTTCGCCGTGGTGTTCCATGTCGTCGGGTCCGCCCCCCATCATCGACAGCATCGCGCGGCCGCCGGTGCGCAGGAACCGCAGCACCAGGGCCGCCGCCAGCAACAGGAACGTGACGTTGAGCCAGGTCGTGTAGTTCCAGCTGATCCCGTCGTCGCCGACCGAGGCGTTCCGCGCTCCCTGCGGGATGAGGTGCAGGGGGCCGAAGACGAGCTCGACGGCGTAGCCGGCGGCCACCATGGTCAGGTAGAAGGTCGCGGTGAGGAACGCCGCGACGCGACGGCCGTAGTACTTCGCGTAGATGACGATGATCGGGACGATGATCAGGTCGGCGAAGATGAACGACACGACGCCGCCGAAGCTGATGCCGCCGTTCCACAGCACCGCGGCGAGCGGGACGTTGCCGATGGAGCATACGAAGGCGGCCACCGCCACGACCGGCCCGATGATCGGGCCCCAGAGCTCGGCTGCGATCGGGTGGTCGGTGAAGAACAGCGACTGCCAGAAGGAGTCGGGGATCCAGGCGGCGGCGGCTCCTGCGACGAGCAGGCCGATGACGATGTCGCGCAGCACCGCGGCCCATTCCATGACGAAGTTGTGCGACACCGAGGTGAGACCGTCGGGGGAGGTGAGGCGTCGCCAGAACGAGCCGGTGCCGGTGACGGACATGTCCATCGCGGCGTGCCCCTCCATCGACCCGGCCAGCCCCTTGTCGGCTTGCTCGCGTGCTTCCTCGCGCAGCCGGCGGGTCAGGAACCGCCGGAAGATCAGCGCGAGGAGGACGATCATGAAGGGTCCGCCGACGAACTCGGCCAGCGTGAACTGCCACCCCAGGAGCAGGCCGAGGACGAGCCCGAGCTCGATGACGAGATTGGTCGAGGCGAACTGGAAGGTCATCGCCGCGGTGAGGTCGGCGCCCTTGCGGAACAGCGAGCGGGCCAGCGCGACCGCCGCGTACGAGCACGACGACGAGGCCGCTCCGAGGCCGGTGGCCGTCGCCAGGCTGCGCGGCCGGTCATCGGGCAGCAGCGCCGCGATCGTCGACTTCCTGACCAGCGCCTCGACCACCGCTGACAGGGTGAAGCCGAGGATCAGCGACCACGTGACCTGCCAGGTCATCGAGAACGCGATGCCGAGGGCGTGGACGATGCCGTTCCAGACCGTGCTCATGGCGTGCGCCTCCTCGATCGACCGAACCAATACCCCTTAGGGGTATCTGTGTACTCCGCTCGATGAGATGGGGCAAGTACCCCTAGGGGGTATCCGGTTCGATGGGTGGCGACGCCGGCCGAGCGGCACCGGGCACGGCTCGAGCGAAACCTCGTATCACGACGTCCGGCCTGGGCTCCTTTCCCGCAGAGACGGCACTCCCGACGCCTCCGTCGGCCGGCCCCACTGCGAACAGGCGAAGGGATGATCGACATGCCCACTGATGACCGCTCGGTCCACAACCCCAACAGTCCGATCGGGCAGATCGAGCAGACCGCGGCGCTCGCCGACCGGCTGACCCGACTCACCGGTCGACGTCGCGAGATCGCCCGCTGGCTGGTGGTGCTGTGCTTCACGTTGCCGGCGATCGTCTTCGTCATCTCGGCCTTCGCGCGCTGAGCGTTCGCAGCCTGCCGTTGCGTGCCGAGCGCTCAGGGCGTTCGCCCTGATCGGGGCAACTCCTCAGACATCGAGTCGCCCCCAGCAGTGGCGTCGGCCTCGGGGCGTCGGTTCCACCGGCTCACCACCAGAATCAGGAACGCGACGCCCGCGAGCGGGTACAGCCCGGCGGCGAGCTGATGTCGTGCCGTCAGGTCGGGGTCCTGGCTGTGCTTGAGGGGGGACGACACGTCGCCGTAGGCGTAGAACGCCGCGAACGGCAGCGCGAGCCAGACCCGTTGGGGCATGTCGACCTCGTGGGCGACCGTGGCGAACAGGACCGCGACGGGGACACACCAGACCCAGTGATGTGACCAGGAGATCGGGCTGATGAGCAGCGCCGTCACGGCCGCCGCACACACCCCCCAGATCTCTCCGCGACGTCGGAATCCCACGACGCTGCAGGCCAGGCCGAACACGGTTGCGGCCACGGTCACGACGAGCCCGAGGGTGCCGACATCCGGGCGATCGACCAAGCGCGTCAGGAACCCGTGCAGGGACTGGTTCTGCGAACTCATCGCGTCCCCGACCCGGCTGGTCTCGAACAACGTGCTCGTCCAGAAGCGCAGCGTCGTCCCAGGTAGGAGGACAGCCGAGCCGACGACACTCAGCGCGAAGGTCGCGACGGCCGTCGTGGCGAAGCGGAATCGCCGGGTCAGCACGAGGTACACGACGAAGAACGCCGGCGTGACCTTGAGCGCAGTGGCCAGGCCGAGCGCCACTCCTCGCCCGCGCGCACCGTCAGCGCGGGCGAAATCGCCGAGAACGAGGACAAGGATGAGCAGGTTGATCTGGCCGTAGTGCAGCGAGGTCGACACCGGCTCGAGCCAGATCCCGGCCGCGACCACCACCGGGACGATCGGCGGCGGCACCCTGAGTCCGTCCCGGGTCAGCATCGTTGCGGTCAGACGGGCGGCGACCGCGATGAGGCCGAGGTTGAGCGTGGAGACGAGGACCTGGCACAGCCCGAGCGGCAAGAGCGTCAGCGGAACGAACATCAACGCGGCGAACGGCGGGTAGGTGGCGCGGAGGTCGTACGGCGCCCCGATCGGGCCGTACAGACCGATGTGGTGCACCACGGCAAAGCCTTCGGCCCGGTACACGGCCAGGTCGAGCAGATGCGGATGGAACGCGAACTGAACCACGAGCCACCCGATGCACGACACGGCCGCCAAGGCCCATCCGACGCGCGTCGAGTGGACGGCGGGCCGGTTGTCGACTCGGGAGCTGTTCCCTCCGGTCATGCCGATCGGAGGTCTCCGCTGCGCCATGTCAGCCGAACACAGGCCGGATCCACCAGTTCGACCCGGTCACCGAAATGAACCTCGGCCTCGCCGAGGTCGTTGACCGCGACGACCACCCCGACCTCGCCGGCCCGAACCCGACGGGACCACATGCCGAGACCACGAACCACCGCAACTCGGTCGCCGGCGAACAGCCCTCGGTGGAGTCCACCCGATTCCGGTTCAGACCTGGCGCCCATGTCTGGAATGTGCCCTATCTGTGTGCTCGGTTATCCCGCTCGATCAACGATCGTATCGGCGCACAGAATGTGCGCTGCGGTGAGACCGGTCGGCGACGGCTGTGGCCCGTGGTCAGCCCAGAACGGCCCATCCGTGTGCGGGAACGGTCCAGCCGCCATTGCTGCGGTGGGCGGTGCCGGCCAGCAGTTCACCGGCCGAGGTGCCCTCGACGCGGAGAGCCGTCTCGTCGAGGTTGAGCGCGAGGATCAGGTCATCGGCCGCGTGGACGCGGAGGACGAGGGCCTCGTTGCGGAGCAGGAGCGTTTCACTGCGGGCCTGGTGAAGCCACGGGTGACGGCGCCGCAGGCCGATCAGCTGCTGATGCAGTCGGAACACCTCGGCGGCCGCATTCTCCAGCGGCAGAGGTGTTGCCGGGAACGCCGGTCGAACGGCGTCGTCGCCGCCGATCCGGTCCTCCTTGACCGCGCGCAGCCCCTGCTCGTCGCCGTAATAGATCGACGGTGTTCCGCCCAGCACCATCAGCAGGGCGAGCGCGTGGGGGTGGTGTCGGGGGTCCGAAATCTGGCTGGCCAGCCGCGTGACGTCGTGATTCCCGACGAACGTGTACGGGACGAAGGTGTCGAGCAGGTCGTTGTGCCGACGCAACGTCCAGTCGAGCTCGAAGAAATTGCGGGAGTCCAGGGCGCTCCAGATCGCTTTCCACAGCTCGTACTGGGTGACCGAGTCGATGCCGGAGCGCCGTACGTAGTCGGCGTAGTCGCCGTGCAGGACCTCGCCTACGAAGTAGGCATCGGGATGGCTCTCCCGCACCGGCGGCAGCACCGCGTGCCAGAACGACGGCGGTACCGCGTAGGCGGCGTCCAGGCGCCACCCGTCGACGCCGAGATCCAACCAGTGCCGCATCACGCAGCGGACGTGATCTGCGACGGCGGGATCGCCGTGGTCGAGGGCGACCAGCTTGGCGTGTCCCTCGAACGTGGCCAGGCGGCCGTCGCGGTCCCGCCGGAACCATCCGTCGCGACTCCCGCCCTGTTCCAGCTCAGCCTCCCGGACCCCTGGGAACCCGCGTCCGACGTGGTTGAACACCCCGTCGAGCAGGATTCGCACTCCGTTCCGATGCGCGGCGTCGACGAGGCGGCGAAACCCGTCGGCATCGCCGAGCCGCGGATCGACCGCGAAATGATCGAGGGTGTCGTAACCGTGGCTGCCCGACTGGAAGATCGGCCCCAGCGCGAGTCCGTTGACACCGAGTTCGACGGCGTGATCGAGCCAGCCGGAAAGGTGATCGAACCCCCCGCCCGGCGTTCGATCCTCGCCACTCGTGTCCGCTCCGACGAAGCCCAACGGATAGACGTGCCACCAGATGACGTGCTCGACCCAGCCGGGTGCAGCCCGCGGACCGGGTGTCGCCTCAGGCGCGGACGAGTCCATCACGCACCGACCGCCCCGCACGGATGACCGCCCCTGCACCGAGTCGGTGAACTCGGAGCAGGGGCGGCTCGGGTCAGGTCAGTACCGCTCAACGGGCGGCTCGGTGTAGGTGGTTCGGGTGGCGCCGGCGGGGGTCTCGTGCACGACGTCCGTACGTCGCCGCATGCTCATGAACACCACCTCGGCCAGCAAGCCGATGATGCCCACGACCATGAGGATGACGCCGGCGGTGTTCACGTTGAATCCGTGCGTGCTGTGCACCGTGATGGCGAACTTCAGGATCGCGCCGATGGCGATGAGGGTGAGTGCTGCGCCGATGCGCATGAGACGCCCTTTCGTTGGTGCGCGGGTCCCGCGCGTTCGATCACGGCATTCCCGCTGAACGCGGATCGGTAACTCCGGGGTGGCGTCATGGGGCCGCCCTAGCGGCCGCGATCGCGGCACGTCCGGAGATTCTTGCGGACTATTTGCGGACTGAACCAGGATCATCGACGAATTAAACGACTGGAGGCCCCGGAATCCGGGGCCTCCAGTGCGGTCACGACTCAGCAGTCGTAGTAGAGCTCGAACTCGTGCGGGTGCGGGCGCAGGCGGATCGGGTCGATCTCGTTGGCGCGCTTGTAGCTGATCCAGGCCTCGATCATGTCCTCGGTGAACACGCCGCCCTCGGTGAGGTACTCGTGATCGGTCTCGAGGCGGTCGAGGACGGCCGGCAGCGAGCCCGGAACCTGCGGGATCGCGGCGGCCTCGTCCGGCGGCAGCTCGTAGAGGTCCTTGTCGACCGGCGCGGCCGGCTCGATCTTGTTCTTGATGCCGTCGAGACCGGCCATCAGCATCGCCGAGAAGGCGAGATAGGGGTTGCACGACGGGTCCGGGACGCGGAACTCGATGCGCTTGGCCTTCGGCGAGGTGCCGGTGATGGGCACCCGGATGCAGGCCGAGCGGTTGCCCGCGCTGTAGACCAGGTTGACCGGCGCCTCGTAGCCCGGCACCAGGCGGTGGTATGAGTTCACCGTCGGGTTGGTGAACGCCAGCAGCGACGGCGCGTGGTGCAGCAGGCCGCCGATGTAGTAGCGCGCCATGTCGGAGAGACCGGCGTAGCCGAGCTCGTCGTAGAACAGCGGCGAGCCGTCCTTCCACAGCGACTGGTGGCAGTGCATGCCCGAGCCGTTGTCCCCGAAGAGCGGCTTCGGCATGAAGGTGGCGGTCTTGCCGGCGGCCCAGGCGACGTTCTTGATGATGTACTTGAACTTCTGGACGTCGTCGGCCGCGGCCTGCAGCGTGTTGAACTTGTAGTTGATCTCGGCCTGGCCGGCGGTGCCGACCTCGTGGTGCGCCCGCTCGAGCTCGAGACCCGCGTTGATGAGCGCGAGGCTCATCTGGTCGCGCAGGTCGGCGAAGTGATCGACCGGGGGCAGCGGGAAGTAGCCGCCCTTGTAGCGCGTCTTGTAGCCGCGGTTGCCGCCCTCCTCGACGCGACCGGTGTTCCAGGCGCCCTCGATGGAGTCGATGTGGTAGTAGCCCTCGTTCTGCTTCGTCTGGAAGCGGACGTCGTCGAAGACGTAGAACTCGGCCTCGGGGCCGAAGTAGGCGGTGTCGGCGATGCCGGTCGAGCGCAGGTACTCCTCGGCCTTCGCGGCGACCTGGCGCGGGTCGCGCTCGTAGGGCTCACCGGTTCGCGGCTCGACGATGGAGAAGTTCAGGTTCAGCGTCTTGGCGGCGCGGAACGGGTCGACGAAGGCCGTCGCGGGATCCGGGATCAGCTTCATGTCCGACTTGTGGATCGCGGCGAACCCGCGGATCGACGAGCCGTCGAACATGGCGCCCTCGGTGAAGAAATCCTCGGGCAGCGTCGCGGCCGGCACGTTGAAGTGCTGCTGCTGACCAGGGAGGTCTGTGAAGCGGACGTCGATGAACTCGACACCCTCGTTCTTGACGAAACGCAAGACCTCGTCGGGACTAGTGAACATCCGTCCTCCGTTGAACAGTGTTGGTGTCGCGACCGTATTGAGCCGCGGTTGCCGCGGGGTATCCCGATTGTTTCCTGGATGTTTCGCGGGGTCGGGCGGTCATGTCGCCCTACGCCTTCACGACGGCGGTGTCGGTCAGGCGGTCGTGCATCCCGCGGCCGTCGCGGTCGAAGACCACGGCGGGCACGAGGAGGAACAGCAGAACGGTCCGGACGACCGCCCGCACCGGGTCGACCGCGGCTGTGCGGTCGACGCGGACGAGACGGAGCCCGAACAGGTACATCCCGACCGTGCGGCCGGCGACGAGCGTGCCGACCAGGTAGTCGACGGCCAGCGGGATGAGACTCCACGAACCGGGGAGCTTGTCGGCGAAGGTGCCACCGCCGGAGCGGACGAACAACGCCGCCACGAGCGTCGAGGCCAGCGCGTCGACGAGGAAGGCGGCCAGACGCGGGCCGGTAGGCGCCAGCGAGCCCCGGCCCGTCTGCGGGAGGCCGAGTTGCTCGCCGCGGAACGTCTGCGGGGCGCTCATCTGGTCGGTCAGGACCGCCGCCGCACGGTGCGCTGCACGTTGCGCATCTTGGCACCCTGCGGCATCGGGCCCTGGGGGAGCGGGGCGCGCGCGCCACCGAGGGCCGAGAGCCGCTTCTCGAGCGTGCCGACCTGCTCCTTGGAGAGGTTGGCCGGCAGCTTGAGCAGGTACTTGTTGAGCTTCGACAGACGGACGTCGCTCTCGCCGGTGCCGATCGTGATGTCGTAGATCGGGGTGTCGCCGACGACGCGAGCCGTGCGCTTCTTCTCCTGGGCCAGCAGGCCGCGGACGCGGTGCGGCGCCCCCTCGCCGACGAGCACGACCCCCGGGCGACCGACCAGGCGGTGGACGGCGTCGAGCTGCGTGGTTCCGGCGACGGCCTGGGTGAGCCGCCAGTCGCCGCGCAGCTGCTGCTGGAGCATCCAGCCCGCCGCACCCGCCTGGCCCTCGGCCTGGGCGAACATCGAACTCTGCGCGCGGCGCGAGAACACCAGCATGGCGACGAAGGCACCGGCGATGAGGGCCAGCGGGATCGGCACCCAGACGGAACCGGAGACCCAGAACGCCAGCAGGTAGACGATCGCGACCGTCAGCAGGCCGAACAGCAGCAGGTAGGGCAGGAACTTCGGGTCGTTCTGCCGCGTGAGGGTGAACGCCTGACGCACATTGCTGAACGATTCGCGTCGTTGGGCGCGCTTCGCCGAGCGCAGCACCTTCTTCTCGGCGCGATTCGGTTTCGCCGGCTTCTGCGACCCCGCGGATTTGGCCATACCGCCCAGGATAGTGGCGGGCCCGAATGGGGACGCACCGAGTCTCTTCGTCCCGGTTTGCGTGAAAGCTACGTTTGCGCTGTCACCGTTTCGTTATGCATACTCGCTAGGTCCCGCCGTTGATCTTGGCGTGGGCCCGACCTGGGGAGAAGACGTTGTTCCGACGCACATTGCCGGCTCTCGTGCTGGGCGCGCTCACCGCCGCCCTGCTGACGGCACCCGCGGCCGGGGCGGCGACCGCGCCGCCCAAGGGCGGCATCAGCTCGGCCGTCCAGAACACCTTCACGCACGCGCTCGTGGTGCGCGGCTGGGCCTACGACCCGGCCCGGCCGGCGACCTCGATCGTCGTCGAGTTCTACGCGAACGGCGTCTTCATCGGCCGCACCACCGCCGACCACGACAGCCCCGTACTGGTCAGCAAGTACCGCATCCCCGGCCGGCACGCGTTCTCGTTCGCGGTCAGCCGTGGAACCGTCCCCACGATCGTGGCCCGCTCGGGCGGTGTAACCAACGGCGCCCGCACCACCCTCGCCACGAAGCCGGTCAGCCACTACTGGCCCTCGCCGGGCGATCGGATCGTCACCGTCGCCAAGCGCTATGTCGGCACCACGCGTTACGTCGACGGCGGCTCGACCCCGAGCACCGGCTTCGACTGCTCGGGGTACACCGCCTGGGTCTACTCGCACGCGCTGGTGAAGACCCTGCCGCACAACGCCGAGGCCCAGCGCCGCGGCATGCGCCTGATCTCCGCCGCCGCCGCGCGCCCCGGGGATCTCGTCTTCTACCTCAGCGGCGGTACCGCCTACCACGTCGCGATCTACGCCGGTCACCACATGCAGTACGCCGCCGCCACCGCGAGGGACGGCATTCGCTACCAGGCTGTCTGGTCCAGCGCTGTGCAGTACCGAACCGACTGGCACTGAACTCACCCGCCGGGTCGGACCCGGTCCGACCCGCTCGCTCCGCTCGGGGCCGTCCTGAGGTCCGATTCGCAGCCTCGCTGGGACCGCAAGCTCACGTCGTTCGCGCGTGGCGTCGCCCCCGAAGGTTGAGTGGCGAGTCGAGGGGTTGAGTGGCGAGTATCTATTCGCCATTCAGAGATGGACTCGCCACTCAACGTTGAGGGGCGGGCGACGGGCCTCGCGAAACCGCCCGGCGGATCAAGCCCTGGCTTCGATGGCCTGCTGGTAAAGACGGCCCGCGCGGTACGACGAGCGCACCAGGGGCCCGCTCATGACGCCGGCGAAGCCGATGTCCTCGGCCTCCTCGCGGAGCTCGACGAACTCGTCGGGCTTGACCCAGCGCTCGACCGGGTGGTGCTTGGGCGAGGGACGCAGGTACTGGGTGATGGTGATGAGCTCGCAGCCGGCGTCGTGGAGGTCCTGCAGGGCCTGGCTGATCTCGGCGCGGTCCTCGCCCATGCCGAGGATGAGGTTCGACTTGGTGACGAGACCGTCGGCGCGGGCGGCGCGGATGACGTCGAGGGAGCGTTCGTAGCGGAAGCCGGGACGGATGCGCTTGAAGATCCTCGGCACCGTCTCGATGTTGTGCGCGAACACCTCGGGCCGCGAGGAGAAGACCTCGGCCAGCAGTTCGGGCACGGCGTTGAAGTCGGGGGCCAGCAGCTCCACGCCCGTCCCGGGATTGACCTCGTGGATCTGGCGCACGGTCTCGGCGTAGAGCCACGCGCCGCCGTCGTCGAGGTCGTCGCGGGCGACGCCGGTGATCGTCGCGTAGCGCAGCCCCATCGCCTGGACGCTCTCGGCCACGCGGCGCGGCTCGTCACGGTCGAGCGGTTGCGGCCGGCCGGTGTCGATCTGGCAGAAGTCGCAGCGACGGGTGCACTGGTCGCCACCGATGAGGAACGTCGCCTCACGGTCCTCCCAGCACTCGTAGATGTTGGGGCAGCCGGCCTCCTGGCAGACCGTGTGCAGGCCCTCGCGCTTCACGAGCGCCTGGAGCTCGGTGTACTCCGGACCCATCCTGGCTCGGGTCTTGATCCACTCGGGCTTGCGCTCGATCGGCGTCCGGGTGTTCCGCTCCTCGATACGCAGGAGCCGGCGGCCTTCGGGGGGCGTGGGGCGCACTGCAGTCACCCGGTCCACAGTACGCCGCGCCCGGGGCGATCAGGCCGTCCCGAGAATGCCCTCCGCCACCAGGAAGCAGGCCAGCAGGGCGACGATCCCGACCCCGCCGACGACGATCACGTGTCGCGGTTCGCCACGGTCGGTGAGCACGGTGACCGCGGTGACGATCAGGATCACGACGGGCACGAGGGCGAATCCGAGCATGGAGCCACTCGTACGGCAGCCCAGCCCGGAACTGCCCGGCATGCACCCGTACTTCGCCGACGCCGCCAGCAGCGCGACCAGACCGGCGGCGAGACCGCCGAGCCAGACGACGGTGAGCACGATGCGCCGCGCCGCCCGCGACCGTCCGTCGACCCCGCGCGAGTGCCGGGCCATCTCGGTCAGGCGGTGACGTGAGCGCCGACGAGCAGCGCGTCCAGGTGACGCTCCACGACCGGGAGCACCTCGTCGACCGGCACGTCGCGGCCGAGCTCACGGCTCAGCGAGGTGACACCGGCGTCGGCGATGCCGCACGGCACGATGCGGTCGAACCAGGTGAGGTCGGGGTCGCAGTTGATCGCGAAGCCGTGCAGCGCGACACCCTGGGCGACCCGGATGCCGATGGCCGCGATCTTGCGCTCGGGACCGGTGCCGTCGGCCGGTAGCCACACGCCGCTGCGGCCCTCGACCTGGCCGGCGGTCACGCCGATCTCGGCGCAGACCTCGATCAGCATGTGCTCCATGCGCCGGACGTAGGCCACGACGTCGATGGGGTCGGCCAGGCGCAGGATCGGGTAGCCGACGAGCTGACCGGGCCCGTGCCACGTGATCTTCCCGCCCCGGTCGACGTCGATGACCGGGGTGCCGTCGCTCGGTCGCTCCCAGACCTCGGTGCGCCGGCCCGCGGTGTAGACCGGCGGGTGCTCGAGGAGCAGAACGGTGCCCGGGTTCGTGCCGTCGACGACCGCGGCGTGGATCTCGCGCTGGCGGGCCCAGGCCTCCTCGTAGGGGACGAGACCGGCCCGGTTCACCTGAAGTTCGCTCACGCGTCCAAACTACCGAGCCTTCGCGGATCGCCGGTGACGAATGTCAGGGGTCATTGGGGGAGAATCCCCATCGAAACCTGTCGGTGCTCCTCGATACGGTCTTGCAGAACCTGAGGAGGCACCATCATGACGATGACGGATCTGTCGTCGCAGCGGCAGTCATCACCCAAACCTCGCCGGCCCCGAGTCGTCTACGCCTTCGGCGCGCTGGCCATCGTGATCTTCCTGATCGGCCTCGCCGGGGGCTCGTACCAGGGCAAGTTGGCGGACGTGCAGAAGAACGACAATTCGTCCTTCCTGCCCGGTTCGGCCGACTCGACGAAGGTCGCGAACGAGTCCGAGAAGTTCAACTCGATCGTCTCGATCCCCGGCTTCGTCGTCTACCAGCGCGACGGCGGTCTCACCGCGTCCGACAAGCAGAAGATCGCGGCCGACATCGCCAAGTTCCGCCAGATCAAGGGCGTGGCGGCGGACGAGATCGGCCGCCCGCAGTACTCGACGAAGAGCAACGCGGTGGCCACCGTCGGGGTACCCCTGATCGGCCGCGACAACGGCAAGCCGGTGAACGGTCCGGCGCTCGTCGACGCCGAGAAGGCGGTGTTGAAGGCTGCCCGGGACGGCGCCCCCGGCGGCCTCGTGATCCACAGCGCGGGTGCCGGTGGCGTGCTCGTCGCGTTCATCGACGCCTTCAGCGGTCTCGACGGCTCGTTGCTCATCTCGGCCGGACTGGTCGTCATCATCATCCTGCTGTTCGTCTACCGCAGCCCGGTGTTGTGGTTCTTCCCGCTGTTCAGCGCCGGGCTCGCCCTCGGCGCGGCGGCGCTCGTCATCTACCCGCTGGCCAAGCACGGCGTCATCACGCTGAACGGGCAGAGCCAGGGCATCCTCTCGGTGCTCGTGATCGGCGCGGGCACCGACTACGCGTTGTTGCTGATCAGCCGGTACCGCGAGGAGTTGCACGAGTACCAGAGCCGCGTCGCGGCGATGATCGCGGCGATGAAGGGAGCGGCCCCGCCGATCCTGGCCTCGGCGACGACCGTGATCCTCGGCCTGATCTGCCTGACCATCGCCGACCTGAACTCCACCGCCGGTCTCGGCCCGGTGTGCGCGATCGGTATCGCCTGCACCGTCGTCGTCATGCTCACGGTGCTGCCGGCCCTGCTCGTGATCTCGGGGCGCTGGATCTTCTGGCCCAAGCGCCCGCGCCTCGACCACCAGACCGACATCATGACCACGCACGGCGTGTGGGGCCGGTTCTCCCGCGGGCTCACCGCGCACAGCCGGCGCAACTGGGCGGTGTCCGGCGTCCTGCTCCTGGCGTGCGTGGCGGCGATCGTCGGCCTCAAGACCCAGGGTCTGTCGACGGTCGACGGGTTCACGACCAAGCCCGACGCGATCGTGGGCCAGGGCATCTACGACGCCAACTTCAACAAGGGAGCCGGTGCTCCCGCGGAGATCCTGGCCAACGTCGCGAAGGTCGACGACGTCAGGGCCGCGGCCATGAAGGTCAAGGGGATTGACGACCAGCAGGTCTGCGTCGCCACCGACTTCGGCAAGCTCGCCGCGGCGGCGAAGGCGGGCGGGGGCACCATTCCGGCCGGCTCGTTCGACGCGAACGGGTGCGCGGCGCCGGCGTTGCAGGTGACCCCGCAGGGCGGCAAGACCATCGTCAACGCCACGCTGACCTCGAGCTACGACTCGTCGGCGGCCTACGACACCGTGCGTCGGTTGCGGGTTGCTCTGCACGACGTGTCCGGGGCCGATGCGCTCGTCGGTGGCCAGTCGGCGGTGAACCTCGACGTCCAGGACGCCTCCCGGCACGACCGCAACGTGATCATCCCGCTGGTGCTGCTCGTCATCCTGTTGGTGCTCGGGGTCGTGCTGCGGGCGCTCATCGCGCCGATCATCCTGATCGGCACGGTGGTGCTCTCGTTCACCGCCGCGCTCGGTGTCAGCGCGCTGTTCTTCAACCACGTGTTCCACTTCAAGAACGCCGACCCGGCGTTCCCGCTGTTCGCGTTCGTGTTCCTCGTGGCGCTGGGCATCGACTACAACATCTTCCTGATGACCCGGGTCCGGGAGGAGACGGTGGAGCACGGCACGAAGGAGGGCATCGTCCGCGGCCTCGCCGTCACCGGTGGCGTCATCACCTCGGCCGGGCTCGTGCTGGCCGCGACGTTCGTGGTGCTCGGGGTGCTGCCGATCGTGTTCCTGGCCGAGCTGGGCTTCACCGTGGCCTTCGGCGTCCTGCTCGACACGATCGTGGTGCGCTCGATCCTGGTGCCGGCGCTCAGCCACGACATCGGGAAGAAGATCTGGTGGCCGTCCAAGCTGGCCGGCGCCGGAGCGCGCGACTGACGCAGGTCAGAGGCGGCGCGTGTCGAGCCTGGTCTCGACCGCGCCGCCATCGGCGTCGCGCTCGACCCAGTACGCCGCGGCGTCGTCCAGCTCGGTGACGGCCTCGACGAACTCGGTGCCGCGATAGAGGACGCCGACGCCGTCGTCGGTGGCGTAGCCGGCGGGCAGCGTGCCGTCGGCGATCAGTGACTGGAACAGCGGGCGCCGCTGCTCCTCGTTGTCGTAGTGCACCCCGTTCGAGTACGGCACCAGGCCGAGACCGTTCGTGATGGGGCGCAGGTCGGGGCCGAAGGAGTCGGTGGTGCCGCCCACGTGCCAGCAGATCGATCCGGCCGAGACGCCGGTCAGCACGACGCCGGCCTGCCACGCCGTCCGCATGGCCTCGTCCACGCCGTGCAGGCGCCACATCGCGAGCAGGCCGGCGACGCTGCCGCCCCACACCCAGACGACGTCCTGGGCCAGGAGGTGCTCGGTGACGTCCTCGACGTTGGGCATCGGGAACACGGCCAGGTGCGAGGCCGACAGCCGGTGGTGGGCGGCGGCGTTGTAGAAGTTCAGGACGATGCCCGGGTTGTCGCCGAGTGCGGTGGCCAGGAAGCAGACCCGCGGCGCGCGGCCGGTGACCCCGGCGAGTTCGATCGCGTACTCGGTCAGGGGGCCGAGGTGCCACGGCACGCGATCGGCGGGGACGGCGCCCCCGGAGGTGGCGAGGATGGTCGGCGCGTCGGCGGTCATCCGACGACCCTATGGCCGCCTCCGTGCCGATTTGCCGGTGGGGGCCGGTGGCCGGATCGGTCGGATCCGCCCTGTGGACAACCCGGGGTCGGCCCCGATCCGGCCCTACGGTTGCGATCATGACCAGCACGACGTGGAAGCTGCGGGGGTACGCCGTCGAGCGGCTGCTCGGTCGCGGCGGCTCGGGTGACGTCTGGCAGGGGCGGGTGGCGGCGACGGGTGAGGCGGTCGCGCTGAAACGGCTCCCCGTGCGTGACCCGGCGCAGCTGCGGCGCGCGCACGCCGAGGCGGCGCTGCTCAGTGTGCTCGACCACCCGCATCTGGTCCGGCTGCACGCGCTGGTGCCCGACCACGGGGTCGCCGTGCTCGTGCTCGATCTCGCCGACGGTGGATCGCTCGCCGACCTGCTCGCGGTACGGGGCCGGCTCACCCCGGGTGAGGTCATCACCGCCGTCGCGCCCGTCGCGGCGGCCCTTTCCTACGCCCACACCCAGGGGGTCGTCCACGGCGACGTGAGCGCCGCCAACGTGCTGTTCACCGCCGGCGGGGTCTCGCTGCTGGCCGATCTCGGGGTGGCCCGCCTGACCGGCGACGACGCCGACGCCGAGAGCACGCCGTGCTACGTCGATCCGTCCGTGGCGGTCGGCTGTATGCCGGGCACCCAGAGCGACGTCTTCATGCTGGCCGGGGTCACTCTGCACGCGCTCACCGGGGCCCCGACCTGGCCCGGGAATTCTGCCGACGAGGCCCTGGCCGCCGCACGCGCGGGCGCGCCGCTCGATGTCTCCGACCGGCTCGCCGCGGCCGGCGTGCCGGCGGAGATGGCTCGCGTGGTGCTGCGCGGCCTGTCGCCCGAGGGGCATCTGCGCGGCACGGCCGCCGACTTCGCCCTCGACCTGCGCCACAGCGATCGTCCGGTCGCCGTCGAGCTCGCGGCCGGCCGGTCCCGGGGGAGCCTTGCCGCGCCGACGGTGGTGCCGACGGGGGTGGCGAACGATGTGCTGGCGGGTGCTCCGCCGGGCGGCTCGCGTCGGGTCGGTGGCCGGCATGCCGCGCAGACGATGAGCGGCACCTCGCAGCCCGTGCTGTCCTGGCGTCGCGACGGCGGGGGATTGCGCACGAGTGCGTCGATCTCCGAGCTCGTCGCGCCGGCGGGTCCGGGCGCGGCCGGGCCGGGTTTCCGTGCGCCGGGGGCGCCCCCGCCGACCCGCGCGGTCGGGCCCCGGCCGCGCCCGGTGATCCCGCGGCCCCGGCAACGCCGGATCGATCGGCGGGCCGTTGCCGGGCTGGGTGCCCTCGTCGTGGCGGCGGCCGTCGCGGTAGTGGTGGCCTGGCCGGTGTGGGGGCAGTCGGCGCGCTCGCCCTCGGCCGGGTCGGGCACGTCCGCGGGGCGGTCGTTCGCTGTCGCGCGGACGCAACCGGCCCGCCGCAGCCCTACGCCCGTTGCGTCGCCCCCCGGGCTCGCGGCCCTGGCCGCCCTCGACGCCGTCCGGGCCCGCGCGTTCGCCGAGCGGGACCCGCGGCTGCTGGGTTCGGTCTACGCGCCGGGCGCGCTGCTGGCCGCCGACACCGCGCTGCTGGTGCGCCTGGTGCCGGCCGGCTGCCGCCTGCTCGGCGTCCGCACCGAGTACACGGGCGGGCGCAGCCGAACCCGACCCGACGGCACCGAACTGGTCGTCAGCGCCCGGCTCCGGCCCTCGACGCTCACCTGCCGTGGCCGCCCGGCCCGGAGCGCACCTGGGGTCGGGCCGGCCACCCTGCTGGTCGTCCTGCGGCGTACGGCGACCGGCCCGCGCATCGTGGAACTGCGACGGCAGTGAGTCGGTCAGACGCCCAGCTCGGCCCGCAGCGCGGACTCGAGGTTGTTGTGCGCGAAGGTGAAGCCGGCCTCGTGCAGCCGCTTGGGCACGGCGTTCTGGCCGGTCAGCACGTCGTCGGCGAACTCGCCCAGCGCGATCTTGGCGGCGAAGCCCGGCACCGGCAGCACGGTCGGCCGGCGCAGCACGTGGCCGAGGGTCTTGGTGAAGTCGGCGTTGCGCACCGGGGCCGGGCCGGTCAGGTTCACCGGGCCGGCGACATCGTGCTCGATCAGGAAGCGGATCGCCGCGATCTCGTCGGTGAGCGAGATCCAGGGCATGTACTGCTTCCCGCTGCCGAGCTTGCCGGCGATGCCGGCCCTCACCAACGGGGTCAGCCGCTTGAGCAGGCCGCCGTGCTTGGCCAGCACCAGGCCGGTGCGCAGGTGGGTCACGCGCACCCCCGCGGCGTTGGCCGGCTCCGCCGCGGCTTCCCACTGAACGCAGACGTCGGCGAGGAACGACGAACCGGCCGGCGTCTGCTCGTCGACCAGCGCGTCGCCGGTGTCGCCGTAGTAGCCGACGGCCGAGGCACAGATCAGCACCGGCGCACCGCCGTACTCGGCCAGCGAGCGCGCCATGGTGCCGACGCTGTCAACCCGGCTCTGCACGATCTGGCGCTTGTAGTCGTCGGTCCAGCGGTGATCGCCGACGCCGACGCCGGACAGGCAGACGACGGCGTCGGACCCCGCGACGAAGTCCGGGTCGAGCCGATCGTGCGCGGGGTCCCAGCTGTCCTCGTCCGGCTCGGAGGTGTCGTGGCGGACGAGCGTCTTGACGTGATGCCCGTCCCCCCGCAGCGACTGCTTGAGCGCGGTGCCGATCAGCCCGGACGCACCGGTGAGGACGATCTGCATCAGCCGAGGCCGAGGGCCCGCTCGAAGGCGCCCGCCTCGAGCCGCTCCTTCATCGTGACCAGGAACCGGGCGGCGTCGGCGCCGTCGACGATGCGGTGGTCGTAGGACAGCGCGAGGTAAACCATCGAGCGCACCGCGATCGTCTCGCCGACGTCCTCGGTGTTGATGACCACCGGGCGCTTCACGACCGCGCCGGTGCCGAGGATGCCGACCTGCGGCTGATTGATGATCGGGGTGTCGAACAGCGCCCCGCGGCTGCCGGTGTTGGTCAGCGTGAACGTGCCGCCGCCGAGCTCGTCCGGGCTCACCTTGTTCGCGCGGGTGCGCTCGGCGAGATCGGCGATCTTGCGGGCGATGCCGGCCAGGTTGAGGTCACCGGCGTCGTGGATGACCGGTACCAGCAGGCCGCGATCGGTGTCGACCGCGATGCCCAGGTGCTCGGCGTCGTGGAAGGTGACCGTCCTGGCGTCCATGTCAACCGACGCGTTGACCTTCGGGTTCGACTTGAGGGCCTCGATCGCCGCGACCGCGAAGAACGGCAGGAACGACAGCTTCACGCCCTCGCGGGCCTCGAAGTCCTTCTTGGCGCGGTCACGCAGCCGGGCGATGCGGGTCACGTCGACCTCGACGACCGTGGTGAGCTGGGCCGAGGTCTGCAGCGACTCGACCATGCGGGTGGCGATCACCTGGCGCATGCGCGACATCGGCTCGACCTTGCCGCGCTGCGACGCTGCTGCGGCGGCGGGCGCCGCCGGCTTCGACGCTGCGGGCGCGCTCGGGGCGGCCGGCTCGGGCTCGGGCTCGGCGGCCTTCTCTGCGGCGGCGATGACGTCGGACTTGCGGATGCGACCGCCCACACCGGTGCCGGTGATCGTCGAGAGGTCGACACCGTGCTCGCTCGCCAGCTTGCGCACGAGCGGGGTGACGTACGTGCCGGCGACGTCGTCGTCGGAGTCGTCGCCGGGCTCGCTCGCCGCCTTCGGCGTCTCGGCCGGGGCCGGGGCGACCGCCGCCGCCGGGGCGGGCCGCGGCTTGGGCTTCTCGGCCGGCTCGGGCTCCGGCTCCGCCTCGGACTGCGCGGCGGGCTCGGGCTCCGGCTCCGGCTCCGGCTCCGGTTCCGGCTCTGGCTCCGGCTCCGGCTCGGGTTCCGGCTCGGGCTCGGCCACGGACGAGCCGGAGTCGTCCGACGAGCCGGCGTCGTCACCGGCGTCGCCGATCACGGCCAGCTCGACGCCGATCTCGACGGTCTCGTCCTCCTGGACCTTGATGGACAGCACGGTGCCGGAGGCGGGGGAGGGCACCTCGGTGTCGACCTTGTCGGTCGAGACCTCGAGCAGCGGCTCGTCGGCGTCGACGTGATCGCCCTCGCTCTTCAGCCAGCGGGTCACGGTGCCCTCGGTGACACTCTCACCCAGGCGCGGCATGGTCACGGACGTCGGCATGGTCCAGGGACTCCTTCAGGAGAATACGAACGGCAGGGTGGGTGGGAGCGGGTCAGTCGTGCACGTGCAGGGGCTTACCCGCCAGGAGCAGGTGCGCCTCACCGATCGCCTCGGACTGCGTCGGGTGCGGGTGGATGAGCTGCGCGACCTCGCTGGGCAGCGCCTCCCAGTTGTAGATCAGCTGGGCCTCGGCGATGAGCTCGCCGACGCGGTCGCCGACGATGTGCACGCCCACGACCGTTCCCACAACACCATCCTTCTGCATGGCGACGAGCTTCACGGCACCCTTGGTGTTCAGGATGGCCGACTTGCCGTTGCCGGACAGGTCGTAGGTGACGGTCTTGATGTTGTCGGCGCCGAAGCGCTCGGCGGCGTCGGCCTCGGACAGGCCGACCGACGCGACCTCGGGCTGGCAGTAGGTGATGCGCGGAACGCCGGCGTAGTCGATCGGCACGACCGGCAGACCGGCGATGTGCTCGGCCACCTGGATGCCCTCGGCGAAGCCGACGTGGGCGAGCTGCAGGTGCGGGTCGCCGTTGATCGAGATCAGGTCGCCCACGGCGTAGACGCCGTCGACCGAGGTACGCAGGTACTCGTCGGTGACGACGAAGCCGCGCTCGATGGTGACGCCCTGCTCCTCGTAACCGAGGCCCTGCGACACCGGGCCGCGACCGACGGCGACGAGCAGCAGCTCGGCCTCGATCGTGTCGCCGCCCTCGAGGTGGACCTTCACGCCGTGATCGGTGTCCTCGACGCTGGCGAACTTCGTCCCGAGCTTGAAGTCGATCTTGCGGCGGCGGAAGGCCCGCTCGAGCAGCTTGGAGTTCGCCTCGTCCTCGAGGGGGACGAGGTGGGGCAGCGCTTCGACGATGGTGACCTTGGTGCCGAACGACGTCCACGCCGACGCGAACTCGCAGCCGATGACGCCGCCGCCGAGGACGACGGCCGACTCGGGGACGTGGTCCAGTTGGAGGGCCTGCTCGCTGGCGATGACGCGGGTGCCGTCGAGCTCGAGGCCGGGCAGCGTGCGCGAGTACGAACCGGTGGCGAGCACGACGTTGGTGCCGGTGAAGGTGTCGTCGCCGACCTGGACCGTCTTGGGGCCGACGAGCTTGCCCTCACCCTCGACGATCTCGATCCCGCGGGCCTTGATCAGCCCGGTGAGACCCTTCCAGTTCTTGGTGATGACGCCGTCCTTGTACTTGTTGACGCCGCCCATGTCGATGCCCTCGAGCGTGGCGTTCACGCCGAACTGCGCGCTCTCGCGGGCCGAATCGGCCACCTCACCGGCGTGCAGCAGGGCCTTCGTGGGGATGCAGCCGCGGTGCAGGCAGGTGCCGCCGACCTTGTCCTTCTCGATGAGGACGACGGACTTGCCGAGCTCGGCCGCCCGCAGCGCCGCTGCGTAGCCGCCGCTGCCTCCGCCGAGGATGACGAGGTCGGACTGCTTCTCTGCCACTGATGCTCCTTCGTTGGATCGCAGATCCATCTTGGCACTGCCCGCCGACGGGTGGGTACACGGCCTTTGCCCAGCCGGTGCTTCGGCCGTTTCCGGGCCGGCGGTGCGATGATGCCGCGATGGGTCTGCTGCGACGACGCAAGGACAAGCCCGGCACGCTGCGCACCGCCTCCCGGGGCGACCTCGCGCACCTGGACGAGTTCCTGCACACCCGCAGCGGGGTCGAGGCGTTCGTCGAGCCCCGCACCACCGTCACCGACACCACGATCCTGCTCGTCGCGTCGACCGGGGAGTGGACCCGACGCCGGGTCGACGGCCCCGACGGCGCGGCCGACTTCGCGAAGAAGAACAAGATCCCGATCTACGCCATCGAGCAGGTCGGCTACCCGCAGCGCATGCGCGACTGGAACGCCCGCAAGAAGGCCGCGGGCGACTGACGTCTCCGCCCGTCCGTCCCGTCCCGCCCCGATCAGGTTGAGTGGCGACTTCCGCGTTCAATGGCGACTAAGGACGCGCCACTGAACGCACAACTCGCCACTCAACGGCTGGGGGCGGCGCGGCCGGCGAGGTGCTCGGCGGCGGCAATGAGCGTGCGCACGCCGGCGCCGGTGCCGCCCTTGGGCGTGTAGTCGCGCGGGCCCCCGTTGTTGAAGGCGGGGCCGGCGATGTCCAGGTGTACCCAGGGCAGGCCCGCGGGCACGAACTCGCCGAGGAAGCGACCGGCGACGAGCATGCCGCCCCACCGTTCGGTCGGCACGTTCTGCAGGTCGGCGACGGGGGAGTCGAGCCCGGCCCGCAGCTCGTCGGGCAGCGGCATGGGCCAGATGCCCTCGCCGGCCGTGCCCGCGGCGGCGACGACCGTGTCGCGCCACTCGGGCGCACCCATGGCCCCCATCATCCGCGGGCCGAGCGCCACCAGCTGGGCGCCGGTCAGCGTGGAGATCTCGATGAGGTGGTCGGGTTCGTCCTCCAGCGCGCGGGTGATCGCGTCGGCGAGCACGAGCCGGCCCTCGGCGTCGGTGTCGCCGACCTCGACGGTGCTGCCGTCGTACATGCGCAGCACGTCGGACGGGCGGTAGGACGTACCCGAGGGCATGTTCTCGGCCATGGGCGCCGTGGCCGTCACCGACACCGGCAGCTTGAGCGCGGCGATCGCCAGGATGCTCGCGATCACCGCGGCGGCGCCGCCCATGTCGGACTTCATCCAGAGCAGGTTGGCCGTCTTGAGGTTGAGGCCGCCGGAGTCGAACGTGATGCCCTTTCCGACGAGGGCGAGGTGCGCCTTCGCCCTGGCCGGACGGTAGGTGATGCGCACCAGCCGCGGGCCGCGCACGCTGCCCGCGCCGACGCCGAGGATGCCCCCGTACTTCCCCTTCTTCAACGCCTTCTCGTCGAGCACCTCGACGGTCAGCCCGGCCTCCTTCGCCAGCTCGGCAGCCCGGGCGGCGAACGTCTCGGGGTAGAGGTCGTTCGGTGGCGTGTTCACGAGGTCGCGCACCCGGCAGACCGCCTCGGCGACCACGGCGGCCCGGCGAACCGCGGCCCGGGCCGAGGTCGGACCGGCGATGCTGATCGTGCGCAGCGCGGGCTTGGCCGGCGACGACTTGTAGGCGGTGAACGTGTACGCGCCCAGCAGCGCGCCCTCGGCCAGCGCGCCGTGGTCAGCGTCGATCGCGAGGTGCACGCGCCGGTGACCGGACAGCGTCCGCAGCGCCGCCCCGGCTGCGCGCCGGGCCGCCTCGGGGGAGGTCGGGTCGTCACCGAGGCCGGTGCTGACGACGAGCGGGAAGTCGGCCAGCCCGAGGGTCGGCACTTTCAGTACCTCGTCGGGCCGCCCGGAAGCGCCCAGGGCGCGCAGCGCGTCGTGCAGGCGCCCACCGAGCGCGGCGTCGATCGAGGCCGCCCCGTCGACCAGCTTCGGACCGTTCTTGGTGGTTCGCAGCCCGACCACGACAGCGTCGGCGCGCAGGGCGGTGGTCGGGGCGATGATCGACACTGAGGGCATCCGGCGATCCTAGGGCTCCGACCCGGGCGGGCGCGGGAGCGCGTCGGTAGGTTCACCGGTATGACCGACGCCCTGCTGCACTCGCCCCTCCACGACCGGCACGTCGACCTCGGTGCCAAGCTCGCCGACTTCGGCGGCTGGGAGATGCCGATCGAGTACACCGCGAGCGGCGGCGGGGTGCTGAAGGAACACGCCGCCGTGCGCGAGAGCGTCGGCATCTTCGACGTGTCGCACCTCGGCAAGGCGACGGTCCGCGGCCCGGGCGCGCGTGACTTCGTCAACGCGTGCCTGTCCAACGACCTCGCCCGGATCGCGCCGGGGCAGGCCCAGTACACGCTGTGCTGCGACGAGTCCGGCGGCGTGGTCGACGACCTCATCGCCTACCTGGTCGCCGACGACGACGTGTTCCTCGTGCCGAACGCGGCCAACACGTCCGAGGTCGTGCGGCGCCTGGCCGCGGCCGCGCCCGAGGGCATCGAGGTCGTCGGCCAGCACCAGGACTTCGGCGTGCTCGCCGTGCAGGGGCCGCGCTCGGCCGAGGTGCTCGAGCGCATCGGCCTGCCGGCCGGGCTCGACTACATGTCCTACGTCGACGCGACGTGGGACGGCCGCGACGTGCGCATCTGCCGCACGGGGTACACCGGCGAGCACGGCTACGAGC
The DNA here is from genome assembly GCF_036000465.1 of Jatrophihabitans sp. Lineage (GTDB taxonomy): Bacteria > Actinomycetota > Actinomycetes > Mycobacteriales > Jatrophihabitantaceae > Jatrophihabitans. The sequence goes on from NZ_DASYFV010000016.1 coordinate 206,519, forward strand.
TCATCCCGGCCTGGGGCGACGTCACGGTGCTGTGGGACGCGCTCGTCGAGGTCGTCCGCGCGTCCGGCGGTATGCCGGCCGGTCTCGGGGCGCGCGACACGCTGCGCACCGAGATGGGTTACCCGCTGCACGGACAGGACCTCTCGCTCGACATCTCGCCTCTGCAGGCCCGTTCGGGCTGGGCCGTCGGCTGGAAGAAGGACGCGTTCTGGGGCCGCGCCGCCCTGACCGCCGAGAAGGAGTCCGGCCCGGCCCGCGTGCTGCGCGGCATCGAGGCCCTCGACCGCGGCATCCCGCGCGCGCACATGCCGGTGCTGTCGGCGGCGGGCGACGTGATCGGCGAGGTCACCAGCGGGACGTTCTCGCCGACCCGCCGGGTCGGCATCGGGCTGGCGCTGATCTCGGCCGACGCCGGGGTCGAGGACGGCGACGAGGTGGCCCTCGACGTGCGGGGCCGGCGCAGTGCGGTGAAGGTCGTGCGGCCGCCGTTCGTCGACTCGCACGTGCGTTAGTCGGCCGCCGACCCCTCGACCTCGACCCGCTGCTCCGCCGGTGGCGGCGACTCCTTGACCGGGAAGTCCGCGTCGCCGACCGGTTCCGGCGGGGTCTCGCGCAGGGCGTGGACCGTCGAGTTCAGGAATGCGACGAGCGGCACGGCCAGCAGCGCCCCGACGATGCCCGCGAGGGTGGTGCCGGTGATGACCGCGAGCGCGATGGCCAGCGGGTGCACCGCGACGCTGCGGCTCATGATGAACGGCTGCAGCAGGTGCGCCTCGAGCTGGATGAGGACGACGATCGCGATGGCCACGACGAGCGCGGCGGTGAGGCCGTGCTCGAGCAGGGCCACGGCGACGCTCAGCGAGCCGGTGACGGTGAGACCGATCAGCGGGATGAACGAGCCCAGGAAGATCAGCACGCCCAGGGCGGCCGCGAGCGGCACGCGCAGCACGAACAGCACGATCATCACCGAGATGCCATGGAACAGCGCGATCAGCACCTGGCCGCGCATGTAGCCGCCGAGGGTGCGCCACCCGACCCGGCCGGCGACGTCCATGCGAGCGTGGGCGGTGCGCGGGAACAGGCGCAGCGTCCACTGCCAGATCGCCTCACCGTCACGCAGCAGGAAGAAGGTCGAGAGCAGGATCAGCAGCAGCGCCCCGAGGAACTCGGCCACCGTGCGGATGGTCGTGATCGCCCCGCTGATCAGAGTGCCCTTGTTGTTCTTGACGGCGTCGGTGATCTGCTGGCTGAGCTTGTCGAGGTCGGCCGACTTCAGGTGCAGCGGCCCCGTCTGCAGCCAGTCCTTGACCTTGTCGACGAAGGCGGTGACCTGGTCGCCGAGCTGGGTCGAGTGCTGCGTGATCTGCCACGAGACGAACCAGCCGATGCCGGCGAGCACGGCCAGCCCGATCAGCAGGGCAAGCGCGGCCGGGATCGACGGCGGCCCGGGCAGGATCCGGCGCAGCCGCCGCTCGAGCGGGTGCAGCACGGCGGTGAAGAACAGGGCGAGGACGAAGGAGAACGCGACGAGCTCGATGGTGAGGAACGCCTGGGCCAGGTAGTAGAGCCCGACGCCGATGATCAGCAGGCGCCACGTCCAGGCCGCGGCCACCCGGACCGGCCAGGTGACCGCCTCGACCGCGTCGCGCTTCGGCGGTGCCTCGCTCATGCTTCGTCCCCCCACTGCTCGGCCACTCGTACCGCCGCGTTCAGGACGGCCACGGCCAGGACGCCGGCGACGCCGTCGCCCGGGGCCGTGTCGAGCCCGAGCAGCGGCTCGTGGTGCAGCTCGCGGACGGCGCGCGACTGCACCGGGTCCGGCGAGGAGTCGGCGACCCGCCACCAGCGGGTGGCGCGGGACTGGACGTCGTGGGCGAGCACCGCGGCGGCGAGTGCGATCGGACCGTCGAGGATCAGCGGCGTGCGGCGCGCCGTGGCCCGCAGCACGAAGCCGACGACCGCGCCGAGCTCCGGATCGGCCAGCGCGTCCAGCAGTTGATCGGGCTGCGAGCGCAGGGAGACCACCTCGCGCCGGCGGTCGCGCAGGGCGCTGGCCGCGCGGATCCACGCCGCCGTGTCGGCGGCGGCCGGGCCGCGGGGGAGCAGGGCGACCGGCTCGGCCCCGGTGAGCAGGCCGACGAGGACGGCCGCGGCCCGGGTGTCGCCGGCGGCCGAGACGACGGCCAGATCGGCGCCGGCGTCGACCTCGGCGTCGGCGGCCGCGGCCCCGAGCGAGAGGGCCCGGGCCACCGTCGTGCCGGAGTCGAGGCGGATCTCGCGCACGCCCACGCCCGATGCCTGGGCCAGGGCCGCCGCGGCCGCGGGAAGCCGGCCGAACGCGACGAGTCGCGGGCGGTGCGGCGCCGTCGGGGGGAAGCGTCCCTGGGTCGTGGCGAGCCACTCGACGAGGTCGGGCAGACGGCCGGCCGGGCCGGGACGGGCGCCCCGGGCCCGCTCGGCGGCTCCGGCGTCGGGCCAGTCGATGTCGGCGCCGAGGCCGAGGACGCCGGTCGTCCCGACCGCGTCGCCGGGCTGCTCGCTCGCCAGGTCCGTCACCGCGCCAGTATGCCCGCCGGGCCCCGTCGTAACCCGGCGCCGCGGCGCGCGCCGGGTGTCCCAGCACCGGTCGTCGGGCGACGTGACCTGCCGCTCGCCGGGCCGCCTTGCGTTGACCGGCCCGCACGCGCTGTGGTCACATTGCCCCGCACCTGATCCAGCCCCAGGGGAAGCCGGTCCAAGTCCGGCGCTGACCCGCAGCCGTAGGTCGTCCACCACATCGCGGTGGCCGACGAGTCGGAACACCTGGCCTGGAACCGGCTCCACCATTCGCCGTCGTGGTCTACGGCTCCGGAGTTCCGACGGTTGCGAACGGGCCGGGATCGCCGGTGCGGCCGCGGCCATCGTGACACCTCGGTTCGAGATCGCCCGACACCGAGGACATTATGCAGACGCACCGCATCATCACGGCCGGCGCGGGTATCGCCGCCGTCACCCTGCTCGCCACCGCCCCGGCCGCCATCGCGGCGACGCCGACCTACACCGTCACCTCGAGCCCGGCCCAGGCCGCCGCGGGCTGGCTCACCACCCAGTTCGTGAACGGCTCGCACCTGCCCGCCCCGGACGGCAACCACTTCGACTTCGCTCCCTACGGCAGCAGCTACTACGCCAACTACGGCGAGAACGCCGACGTCGTGTTCGCCCTCGCCGCCGCGAAGACCGGCCGCACCAGGATCGCCACGGCGGTCTCCTACCTCGCCGCGCACGCGAACGATTACGCCGACATCACCGGCGCCCAGCAGTTCGGGCCGGCCGACGGGTCGATCGGCAAGATGGCGCTCGCCGCCAGGGTCGCCGGCGCGAACCCGACGTCGTTCGGCGGCCGGAACCTGCTGGCGAAGCTCAGGTCGGACGAGTGCGTGAGTTCGTGCGGCACCGGCGTCGTCGCGGGCCAGGGCGCCAACCTGTTCGACACCAGCATCAACGAGTCGTTCGTGATCCTCGCCGAGGCCCGGGCCGGCGGCGCGTACACCCCCTCGGCCGCCGCCACCTCGTACTTCCTGTCGCTGCAGTGCGCGAACGGTGGCTTCAGCGGCGGGGCGAGCGCCTGCGGCTCCGGCGCGGCCGACCTCGACTCGACGTCGTACGGGCTGATGGCCCTGACCGCTCTCGGCGGGCACACCACCGAGGTGCAGAAGGCCGTCGCGTGGCTGCAGGCGCAGCGCAAGGCCGGCGGCTACTGGGAATCGCAGGGCATCGCCAACGCCAACTCGACCGGCCTCGCCACTGCCGCCCTGCAGGGCGGCCACGCCGACGTGAGCACCGAGCGGGCCTGGCTGCGGTCGCAGCAGGTTCGCGCCGGGTCGGCCGGCGCGGGCGCGATCAAGTACAACGGCACGGTCACCGCGACGACCGCGGCCAAGGGTGCCTCACCGTCGGTGCTGGCCACCGCGCAGGCGGTGACCGGGCTCGTCGACAACGGCGGCCTCGCCACCGTGACGGCCACCGGGGCCGGCGACGGCGTGGCCGTGTTCGCCCCGACCGCGCGGCTGTCGGCCGGCACCGTCGAGGCGGGCCAGCGGCAGACCGCGACCGCGGCCGGCTTCCTCGCCGGTGAGGCGGTGCGCGCCGTCATCCACTCGACGCCGGTCACCGTCGGCACAGCCAAGGCCAACGCCCTCGGCGTCGCCACCATCGCCTGGACGGTGCCGGCCACGATCCCGGCGGGCGCGCACACCCTCACGCTGACGGGTCTCACGTCCGGGCTCTCGGTCTCGCGGCCCCTGACCGTCGTTGCCGCGGTCGCCACGGGCTCGCCCGTCGCACCGTCGTCGACCCCGGCCGGCACGACGACGTCGAGCACCGGCGTCCTGGCCAACTCGGGCCGCGACGGCCGCACGACCGTCGAACTCGGCGTCCTCGGCGCGCTGGCCGTCGCGCTCGGTGCCGGCCTGCTCGTGCTCGGACGGCGGCGCAGCCACTGATGCGGCGCCTCGCGGCGACGCTGTCGGTCGCGTTCGGGGTGGGAGCGGCGACGCTCCTCCCCGGCGCGCCGGCGCTCGCGGCGACCCCGCACTACGTCGCGCTCGTCATCGCCGGCCACGGCACCTACTGCGTGCGCGCGGGCGGCTCGGGTGACTCCGTGCTCAACGCCGTGGTCGAGGTCGGCTACCGGCCGTCGGACCACATCATCTGGCAGATCGACAACTACCCGAGCCCGCCCTTCACCGACTCGCGGCACTACTGGTCCTACTGGCACGACACCTCGGGCCGCTGGTCGTACTCGGCCGACGGGGCGAACGCCTGGACCCCACCCGCCGGATCCGTCGAGGGCTGGGTGTTCGGCAACGGCTCGGCGCCGCCGCCGCGCAACCCGGCCGGGCTCTACGCCGCGCTCTGCGGCCACCTCGACCCCCAGTCGCCGCCGCCCGTGCGACGGACCACGACCCCTTCTGTGGTCCGGACGACGGCACCACGGCTGGTCGCCCCGTCGTCGCCCTCTACCGTGGCCCGTCGCAGCAGCGGCCGCCCGTCGAGTTCGACGGTGCGCCGATCGAGCCCACCGGTACCGGCCACCACGACGCCCGCCACCACGACGCCGGTCGCGTCGAGGTCGACGACCCCGGCACCGGCGTCGACCTCGACGCGGGCCGTCGCTGCGAACGCCAGCGGATCGGCCGCCCCGGCCCTCGCCGGGGCCGGGCTCGTCGGGATCATCGCCGCAGGCGGAGGATGGGCGGCCTGGAGACGACGGCGAGGGTGATGCGCACAGCGGCAGCGGCACCGGTCGGGCGGCGGGTGATGCCGCGCGGTCCGAGCCGGCTACCCCGTGCGCTGCACCCGGTCGCCTGGTGGGTCTGGGCGATCGGTCTGGCGACGGCGGTCAGCCGCACCACCAACCCGCTGTTGCTCGTCCTCGTGCTGGCGGTGCTCGGCTTCGTCATCGCCAGCCGGCGCACCGAGGCACCCTGGGCCCGCGCGTTCAAGTACTACCTCTGGATGGCGGTGATCGTGATCGCGATCCGGGTCGTCTTCCGCACCGTCTTCGCCAGTGGCGCGGCCCCCACCGATCACGTGCTGTTCACGCTGCCCACCGTTCCGACGCCGCACTGGTACGCCGGCGTGCACCTCGGCGGGCCGGTGTCGCTGGAGGCGCTCCTCGCCTCGGCCACCGACGGGCTGCGGCTGGGCACGATGCTGTGCTGCATCGGCGCGGCCAACGCGCTCGCCAACCCCAAGCGGGCGCTGCGGGTGCTGCCGGGCGCGCTCTACGAGCTCGGCGTGGCCGTCGTCGTCGCGGTCACCGTCGCGCCGCAGCTGATCGAGAGCGTGCAGCGGGTGCGTCGCGCCCGGCGCCTGCGCGCCGGTCAGGGCAAGGGCTTACGCGCGCTGCGGGGCATCGCGATCCCGGTGCTCGAGGACGCCCTCGAACGCTCGCTGCGCCTGGCCGCGGCGATGGACAGTCGCGGCTACGGCCGCACCGGTACCGCCACCCGCACGAGCCGGCGGGTCACCGGCGCGCTGCTGATCACCGGCCTGCTCGGGCTGTGCGCCGGCGTCTACGGCCTGCTCGACCCGACCACCCCGCACTACCTCGGCCTGCCCGCCGTCCTCGTCGGCGGCCTGCTCAGCACCGCCGGCCTGGCGCTCGGCGGGCGCCGCATCACCCGCACCACCTACCGGCCCGATCCGTGGCGCGCCCCGGAGTGGGTCGTCGCCGGTGGCGGCGTGCTCGGCGCGGCCCTGCTGTTCGCGTCGTCCGACCCGGGGCTCAGCCCCACCTTCCAGCCTCTCGCCTGGCCGACGCTCCCGCTCGTCCCGGTCGTCGCGATCCTGCTGGCCGCGCTGGCCGGCGTGGTGGCGCCGCCCCCGGTCGCGCCCGCCGCATCGCGAGTCACGCCCGCCCGCGCGCCCGTCCGCGAGCAGGTGCCGGCGTGATCGAGTTCGACCGGGTCACGATCACCTACCCCGACGCCACCGGCCCCGTGCTGCGCGACGTGAACCTGCGCGTCGACGAGGGCGAGCTCTGCCTCGTCGTCGGCCGCACCGGAACGGGCAAGTCGACCCTGCTCGGCGCGATCAACGGGCTGGTGCCGCACTTCACCGGCGGCACGCTCGTCGGCGCTGTCCGCATCGACGGCCGCTCGACCGCCGCCCACCCGCCGCGCGAGCTGGCCGACCTGGTCGGGGTGGTCGGGCAGGATCCGCTCGCCGGCTTCGTCACCGACACGGTCGAGGAGGAGCTCGCCTACGGCATGGAGCAGCTCGCCGTGCCGCCCACCGTGATGCGCAAGCGCGTCGAGGAGACGCTCGACCTGCTCGGCCTGGCCGAGCTGCGGCACAAGGCGCTGCACGAGCTGTCCGGCGGGCAGCAGCAGCGGGTGGCCATCGGCGCCGTGCTCACCGCGCACCCGCGGGTCCTGGTCCTGGACGAACCGACCTCGGCCCTCGATCCCACCGCCGCCGAGGAGGTGCTGGCCGCGATCACCCGGCTCGTCCACGACCTCGGCGTCACCGTCGTGCTGGCCGAGCACCGCCTCGAGCGCGTCGTCCAGTACGCCGACCGGGTCGTGCACCTGCCCGGCGACGGGACGGTGACCGACGGGCCGCCCGACACGATGTTCGCGACCAGCTCCGTCGCCCCGCCCGTCGTCGAGCTCGGCCGCCTCGCCGGCTGGGCGCCGCTGCCGCTGTCGGTGCGCGACGCCCGCCGCCGCGCCGGCCGGCTGCGCGAGGTCATCTCGGCCCGGGCCGTGCCGACCCTGCGACCGTCCGGTCCCGGGGCCGCGGCGCCGCTGCTCCGGGCCAAGGGCATCTCGGTCGCCTACGGTCCGGTCGTCGCCGTCCGGGAGGTCTCGCTCGATCTGCACGCCTGCGAGGTCGTCGCCCTGATGGGACGCAACGGGTCGGGCAAGTCGTCGCTGCTGTGGGCGCTCCAGGGTTCCGGGCCGCGCGCCGGCGGCACGGTGGCCGTCGGGCCCGATCGCGCCGACCCGCGCGACGAGGGCCGGGCCGAGGGACGCCGGCTGGTCGGGCTGGTGCCGCAGACCCCGGCCGACCTGCTGTACCTGCCGAGCGTCGCGGCCGAGCTGGCCCAGGCCGACGCCGAGTCCGGGCCGGGCCCGCGCTCGGCCCGCGACCTGCTCGACCGGCTCGTGCCCGGCATCCCCGACGACCTGCACCCGCGGGATCTCTCCGAGGGCCAGCGACTGGCGCTCGTGCTGGCCGTCCAGCTGCGGGCGGCGCCCGGTGTCGTGCTGCTCGACGAGCCCACCCGCGGCCTCGACTACCCGGCCAAGGAGGCGCTGCGCCGCATCGTCGACGGGCTGGTCGCCGAGGGTCGCTCGGTGGTCGTCTCGACCCATGATGTCGAGTTCGTCGCCGCCGCGGCCGACCGCGTGATCGTGCTGGCCGAGGGCGAGGTCGTCGCCGACGGTCCGACCGCCGATGTCATCGTCGCGTCCCCCGCCTTCGCCCCGCAGGTGGCGAAGATCCTCGCGCCGTTGCCCTACCTGACCGTCGCCCAGGTGGCCGCCGCGCTGGGGGAGGCCCGATGAGCGTCGCCATCCGGGTGCGGCCGCGCACGGGCCTGGCCATCTCGCTGGCCGGCATCGTCGGGCTGGTCGCGTTCCTGTGGCCGTTCGTCGTCGTGCCGGGCCGGCTCGGCAGCACCTTCGCACCACCCGTGCTCTTCGGCGTCCTGCTCCTGCTCGTGCTCGCCGTCGTGTTCGCCGAGATCGCCGACGGCGGGATCGACTCGAAGGCGGTCGCGATGCTCGGGGTGCTGTCCGCGGTCAACGCGGCCCTGCGCCCGCTCGGCGCCGGCACGGCCGGCATCGAGACCGTGTTCTTCGTGCTCGTCCTGGCCGGTCGGGTGTTCGGCCCGGGCTTCGGCTTCACCCTCGGCTGCACATCGCTGTTCGCATCGTCGGTGATCACCGGGGCGATGGGGCCCTCGACGCCGTACCAGATGTTCGGGTGTGCCGCGGTCGGACTCGGCGCCGGGCTGCTGCCGCGGGCGACGGGGCGGGCCGAGGTGCTGCTGCTCGCGGTGTACGGCGCGGCCGCGGGCTACGTGTTCGGGTTCCTGCTCAACCTGTCGTTCTGGCCGTTCTTCGCCGACCCGGGCAGCTCGATCGGTTACCTGCCCGGGGCGCCGTTCGCGGAGCAGTGGCACCGCTACCTGCTCTTCGACGTCGCCACCTCGCTCGGCTGGGACACCGGACGGGCCGTCACCAACTTCGTCCTGATCCTGCTCGTCGGCCCGGCCGTTCTCATGACGTTCCGCCGGGCGGCGCGGCGCGCGTCGTTCGAGGCGCCGGTCGCGTTCCGGCCGGCGGCCTGACCGATGCGCATCGTCTCGCTGCTGCCCTCGGCCACCGAGATCGTCTACGCCCTCGGCCTCGGCGACGACCTCGTCGGCGTCACCTTCGAGTGCGACGAGCCGGCCCGGGCCCGCACCGACAACCGGGTCGTGGTCGGCGGTCGCGACACCAGCGACATGACGCCGGGGATGATCGACGCCTACGTGCGCGCGCAGGCCGCGGCCGGCGCCGACCTCTACCACCTGCACCGCGACGCGCTGGCCGGTCTCGACCCCGATCTCGTCCTCACCCAGGATCTGTGCTGGGTCTGCGCGCTGCCCTCGGCCACCGTGACCGAGGCGCTCGATTTCCTCGGCTGCCGGGCCGAGGTCGTCGCCCTGGATCCGTACTCCCTCGACGACGTGCTCGCCACGATCGCGACCGTGGCCACCGCCGCCGGGGTGCCGGATCGTGGTGCCGCCGTGGTTGCCGGCCTGCGCGCCCGCCTGGACATCGTTGCCCGCCGGGTCGCGGGTCGACCCCGCCCGCGGGCGGCCGTCGTCGAGTGGGTCGACCCGCCGTTCACCGCCGGGCACTGGATCCCCGATCTCGTCCGGGCGGCCGGCGGCGAGCCGGTCGCGGCGACCCCGGGGGAGCGCTCGGTACCGACGACCTGGGAGGCCCTCGCTTCGGCCCGGCCCGACGTCGTCGTCGTGTCGCCGTGCGGCTACCACCTCGACGGCGCGGCCGAACAGGCCGAGGTCGTGACCCGGCACCTTCCGGACGTGCCGGTCTGGGCCATCGACGGCGACGGGCTGATCGTGCGCCCCGGACCGCGCGTCGTCGGGGGTGTCGAAGCGCTCGCGGCGGTGCTTCATCCGGATCTCGTCGAGCCGGCGCCGAACGCTGTCCGGCGGGTCCGGTGACTGCCTGTCACAGACCGGTGGACAGGGCGCGCATCCCACCCATCACGAACGTAACGCCCCGGCCGCTACTGTCGATTGACACTGCGGGACCGGGAGTCGGCCTCGGATCGACACGAAGGACGAGTGGAGTCGTACATGAGCTGGATGTGGCGGTTGGAAGAGGCCGACGGTAGCCAGTTGCCCGACCCGCCGTCTCCGACGCACCCCAACCAGTCCGACGCCGAGAGTTGGCTGGGCGAGGTCTGGCACGAGCTCTCCGAGGCCGGTGTGGCCCAGGCGACCCTCTACGAGGACGAGCGCAAGGTGTACGGCCCCATGTCGCTCGCCGAGGGCTGAGCCCACGAACCGGTTCAGGCCCGGCCCGGTTCGATCACCGTCACCCCGTCGACGGTGGCTTCCCCCAACGCGCTCAACGCCACCGCGCCCTGGCGCAGACCGATGCGGCGGGTCACCAGCCGACCCGGATCCAACTCGCCGCTGACTATCCGGGCGAGCATCGCCGGGTAGTCCCGGGCCGACATGCCGTGGCTGCCCAGGATCTCCAGTTCGCGCGCCACGGCGAGGGTCACGACCTGCGCGGCAACGACGGTGTCACCGCCGAGGAGCCCGACCTGGACGTGCCGCCCCCGGCGTCGCAGGCATTCCACCGACGCGAGCAGCGAAGAGGCTCCGCCGATGGCATCGATCGAGATGCGAGCGCCGCCGCCGGTCAACCCGATGATCTCCCTCGGATCCGCGGTCGCGTGCTCCGCGCCGAGACGCAGGGCACGGTCCCGTGCCTCGGGCACGGGGTCCACCGCGATCACCCGGGCACCCTCGGCCACCGCGATCATGACCGCCGCCAACCCCACCCCGCCGCACCCGTGGATCGCCACCCAGTCGCCCGGTGCCGGCCGCGCATGTGCCGTGACCGCCCGGTAGGCCGTCGCGAATCGGCACCCGAGAGCAGCGGCCGACGCCGATCCGATCGCCTCGGGCAGCGCCACCAGGTTCAGGTCCGCCACCGGCACAGCGACGAACTCGGCGAACGAGCCCCAGTAGGTGAAGCCGGGCTGCTGCTGGCGCTCGCACACCTGAAGGTCACCCCGAAGGCAGGTGGGACACCTGCCGCACGCGCAGACGAAAGGCGAGGTGACCCGGTCCGAGACCTGCCACGTCGAGACGTCGCGTCCGACCTCGGCGATGACGCCGGCGAACTCGTGGCCAGGGACATTCGGTACGACGACGTCCGGGTCGTGACCCATCCATCCGTGCCAATCGCTGCGGCACAGACCTGTCGCCTCGACCCGGATCACGACACCGTCGGGCGGGCACACCGGATCCTCGATGTCGACGACTGTCGGCGTCGCCCCGAACTGGTCGTACCGCACCGCTCGCACCGACGGAGCCTAGGACACCGATGCCCCGGGCCACGATCCCCTGGCCATGACGCGCTTGCCGATGGCCGCGCAGTCGGCCCGGACGCGAGCCGTTGGTCAGCGCTGGTCACGCAACCGCGTGAGCCACTGCGCAAAGGTCTCGGCGTCGAGCCTCGCGCGGGGCGGCACGTAGATCGTCATTGCCTGGAAGACCTGACGGTCGGCGGGTTCGATGACACGGCGGAGCGGGCTGAGCCGGGCGAGGTAGGCGCGTTCCGCCTCAGCCGTGCGACCGACGTACACGACCTGGATGCGAGCGCGCGAGCGAGTGGTCACGGCGCCGACGTCGCACCACCTGATCCGTTGCCGGCCGCACGATATCCCGTCGCGATCGACGTGCACCCCCGCTCGGCCGGCGAGCGAGCGCCGGGTCGCGGTTGCGCAGGCTGCGAGCAGGGCACCGGCGGCCAGCACGGCGAACGCGATCGTCTCCGGTGAGCCGGTACGCACCAGGACGGCGCAGTAGGTCAGCCACGCCGTCATGGCGGCAGCCAGGACGGCCCGCCGCGCCCGGCTCGGCGGAACGGTCAGCCATCCGCGCTCGTCGTAGGAGGTGTGCCCCTCGTCGACCGGTGCAGCCAATTCTGGCATCGCCCCGATTCGGGATCGGAGGGCTCGCGCCATGCCGGCGCCGTGGGACGCGGACGTGAAAGCCGACGACGTGGCCATCACCGACTCGCCGCCGCAACAGCATCGTCGCGGGAGCCGTCACCGGTCCCTCTCGGAGGTGGATGCCGACCGCGGCATCGCCCTCGGCGCCCGGATGCGTTCAGGGTCATCACACCTGTGAGACGCCGGAACCACGCTGCGAAGTTGCAGGCGTGACGCGAATGAGACACAGGCGCTGACGCGCAAGGCCGTCAGCCTGATGAGGCGACCGGCGGCGAGCCAAGGATCTGGCTCGGCCGGCCGAATGACGGGGTCAGGTTACGACGAAGGTTGCTGGGCTGGTCGCCGTCCCGATCGAGGTCGTGACGGTGATCGGACCCGTGCCGGCTCCGACGGGGACCCGGACCACGATCTTGGTCGAGGTGTTGGAGACTATGGCGGCGGTCGTGCCGCGGAAGGCCACCCGGCTCGCGTGGCCGAGGTTGACGCCGGTGATCGTCACCTTGGTGCCGACGGCTCCCGTCACGGGTGTGAAGCCGGTGACCTCAGGTGTGACCGCCGTGTCCATCCGGCCGATCACGTTGTTCATCTCGGTGAACCACAATGCGCCGTCGGGGCCCGTCGTGATCTCCGACTGCGGCGTCGGGTTGACCGCCGCATAGCTGCTCACCTTGCCGGCCGTGGTGATCCGGCCGATGTTGTCGGTTGCGTTGTTGGTGAACCAGAGCGCGCCGTCCGGTCCGGCGGTGATCCCGTAGGGCGAGACGACCGAGGGGTCGGAGTAGAACTTCACTTTGCCGTTCGTGGTGATGCGGCCGATCGAGCTTCCGATCGGGTTGCCCAGGTCGTCGTAGGAACCGACATTGGTGAACCAGAGGGCTCCGTCAGGGCCGGTCACAATGCCATGGGGATTCTGGATCCGAGGGTCGGAGTAGAAGGAGAACGCACCGGCGGTGGTGACCCGGCCGATCCGGTTGCCGTCGACGAACCAGAGAGCTCGGTCCGGCCCGGCCGTGATCCCGTTCGGCTCGGTCAGTCGGGCGTCGCCGAAGCTGGTGATCGTCCCGCCGGTCGTGATCCGGCCGACGGCCGGGCCCCCCGCGCGGCCGCCGGGGCTGGTGAACCAGATGGCTCCGTCCGGACCGTTCGTGATGCCCAGGGCGGCGTTCCCGGAGGTGCGGTACGAGGTGATCTCGCCGCTCGGGGTGATGCGCCCGATCATGTCGCCGCCGCCCCAGCCGTTGTTGGTGAACCAGAGGTTCCCGTCCGGTCCGGCGACGATGGCGAACGGCTGCGCGATGTTCGCCTGTGCGATGTTCGCGGGGTCGCTGAAGTAGGTGACGGCGCCGTTGGTCGCGATCCGGCCGATGGAGCTGAAGCTCGGGATGCCCGTCCCGCCCCCGCTGTTGGCGAACCAGAGCGCACCATCCGGTCCGCTGACGATCCCCTGCGGTGCGTACATGCCGTTGCCCTTGTACACCGAGACCGCACCCCCGGTGGTGATCCGGCCGATCGAATCGCCGAGACCGCCGCCTCCGGAGTTGGTGAACCACAGCGCACCGTCCGGACCGGTGGTGATTCCGTACGGCTGGTCCAGCTTGTCGGGGTCGGTGAAGTGCGAGATCACGCCGGCGGTGGTGATCTGCCCGATCGTCGGGGTGGTGCCGCACGGTGGGCAATCGGTGGACGTGCTCTGGTTGGTGAACCAGAGCCTTCCGTCCGGGCCCACGGTGATCCCCACCGGGTTGAACAGGCTCGGGTCGGTGTAGTACCCGTACGTGCCCGACGTCGTGGACATGTACCCGATGGAGCCGTCGATCTGGTTCCCCGAACTGTCCTGGGTGCCCTGGTCGGTGAACCAGAGCTGTCCGTCCGGCCCACTCACGATGCTGCTCGGCCGGACGATCCCGGAGCCCGCGAGGTAACGGAAGGTGATCTCGTGGGTGGTGGGATCGATCCGACCGATGTTGCCGCTGTCGTCGGTGAACCACAGGCCCCCGTCCGAGCCGGCGGTGATCCCTTCGGGCCCCTGCATACCCGGATTCGTGTAGTAGGTGATGGTGCCGTCGGTCGTGATCCGGCCGATTGCAGGAGCGCCGTGACTCGTGAACCACATCGCGCCGTCCGGCCCGACAGTGATGTCCCGCAGCGCCCGGATCCCGGCGCTGCTGTACGAGTTGATCGCGCCGCTCGGCGTGATCCGCCCGATCATGTTCCCGCCGCCCCAGCCGTTGTTGGTGAACCAGAGGTTCCCGTCCGGCCCGGCGATGATCGCGCTCGGCTGCCTGATGTTTCCCGGGCTGCTGTACAGGCTCACCACGCCGGCGGGCGTGATCTTGCCGATGGTGTCGTTGCTCCCGTTCGTGAACCAGAGGTTCCCGTCCGGCCCGGTGACGATCCCGCCCGGCCCGCCGATGTTGAAGTAGGCAGTGGTCCCGCCCGCGGCCGGCGGCGGGGCAGCGGCCACCGGGAGGGCCAACCCGACCATCAGGGCGGCTACCGCCGCCAGGACCGCCGACGGCCTGATGCCGGTCTGCCGGAAATCACGGGTTCGCATGATGACCTCCCGGGCTCGTACCCGACGCACACCGCTAGCGTGCTCCCGACAACGAGCGAGAAGCCCGAGTCCGAAGCCTCCCGGAGAGGGGGCCCAACGTCGTCCGTCCAGGTGGCCCAGCAAGATCCATCGATCGCCGTGGCTGAGCGCAGGCCGGCTCTGTGCGCGAATGTGACCGTCGCCGATGGGCGTCACCTAGCCTGTTCGACGTGCCCGTACTCGCGCCACTGGTCGTCGTGGGCGTAGTCGTGTGCTTCGCCCTTTGGGTCCTCGCCGACGCGCGGCGGTGGGCACGACGAGGCACTCCCGTCGTCGTCCGCCTCGGCTCCATCACGATCGCAACTCCCGAGGCCTGGGCCGTGGCCTGTCTGCTCCTGTTCGTGATCTTCGGGCCGGTTTACGTGATCGCGCGTCGCGGTTGAGCGACATCGGTGGTCGGCGAGCAGTCCCGCCGCGGCTCCGCGCGCACACCTGAGCTCGCTCCGTAGCCCTACGGTCTTCGATCGAGCCGGAACCACCACTGCCGGTGGGCAGCGGCGACGTCAGGACGGGATGGGTGCGCGACCGATCACGACGAAGTCGGTGATCAGTCGGTCGATCTCGGGTGTCCGTGTGCCGCTGCTCAGGGCTCGGACCGCAGCGGCGCTGACGGTCGCGGCAGCGGGGTGGTAGCCGCGCAGGGCGTTGTTCTCGAACTCGTACCAGGACGAGGGCATGGTCAGCTCGAGGTCGAGGCCGCCGTCTGCCCGGGGGTGTTGGGTGTACAGGGGGTTGATGTGGAGGTGCCCCTGGTCGTGGGGCCAGCCGTCGGGGGCCTCGGGCGCGAGGTCGGTGTCGGGGTTGCCGCTGAGCAGCAGGGTCAGCCACTTGGCCTCGGCGCACTCCTGCGCCGTGGAGGCGGTCACGGTGGTGCGATCGAGGTAGTGGCGGACGAGGCGGTCCTCGTCGGTGATCAGGTGGTGGTGGTCGCTGATGAGGGCGGCCCAGCCGCCGGCGCTGCGTTCGAGCCCTTCGTGGGGCTCGTGGTCGAGGTTGCCGACCCGGGTCAGGACGACGGGCCCGTCCGGGCACACCCGGAGCAGCTCGCTCAGGATGGTCTCGGCGTTGGGCAGCAGGTGGAAGGCGTCGGAGCAGATCACCGCGGCGATGGAGCCGTCGGCCAGCGGGAGGGCGGTAGAGGCGTCGGCGCAGACGAACCGGGCGCCGGGGGCCACGAAGTGGGTGGCCAGCCACAGTTGGAAGAAGGTGCGGTCCACGCCGACGACGGCGGTGGGGGGGCCTGCGGCGATGTCGCGGCTGAGGTGCCCGTAGCCGCAGGCGAGGTCGAGGACGACCCCGGTGCTGGCCAGCACCGGGCGGGCAGCGGCGTGGGCGGCGAGGTAACGCGGTTGCGTCGTGCGGTGGCGGAAGTAGTGGACGAGTTCGCCGTCGATGCCCTGGCTGCGGGTGTGGAACAGCTCCGACCACCAGGCCAGGGTCCCCGCGCGCCGCCCGTGGCCCAGGTGGGCCCGCAATCGCTGTCGGCGAATCCAGCGAGCGAGGGCGCCGATGCGGGGCTGGCTGAGGAGGCGACCCGACCCGGGAATGTGACTGCCACGCCACTGCGGGGACGGCGTGACCGTGAGCAGGGCGAGCAGCGCGTCGAGGCTGTGCCCTGTCTCGATGAGCGCGACCAGGGCGGCGGTGTCGGGGCCGCCGGCTTCCTCGTCGCCGGTGACGTGGTTTCGCACCGTGACGCGGCCGCGCAGCAGGATGGGAACACCGTCGACCACCGGGTACGGGCTTGCCCCGCCGCGCAACACGCCGAAGCCGTCACCGGGCAGAGGTTGGTCCGCGGCCCGCTGGAACGTCATCCGGCGCCCGGTGACGGGGCAACGGAGGAGCTGCCACGGCGAATCATCGAGCACGGGGCCGCCGGGCTCCTTGCTGCTGGCCGTCACGACACCTCCAGGTAGCGGGCCCAACCCGAACCCGGAGATGATGTTAAGTGATACCGAACCCGCGTCAACTCCCGGCCGATCTTCTCGGCCCGGACCCGACTCGACAGCAACTCGTGGGTTCCCGGTGGCGCGCTGGTAGCGGACGCGAACGCACCGAGGACGCGATCGGCGGCGACAGCGCGCGTGGCACCGGCCTGACGCCTACGGCTTGGTGCGCTCCACCTTCAGATCGCCGTCGGCGAAGTTCGCCCGCAGGACCTTCTTGTCGAACTTGCCGACGGTCGTCTTCGGCACCTCGTCGATGAAGGTCCAGTTCTCCGGCACCTGCCACGCCGCGACCTTGCCGTCGAGGAACTGCGCGAGCGTCTCGGGGCCGACGTCGCTGCCGGCGCGGCGCACCACGCAGGCGAGCGGACGCTCGGTCCAGCGGTCGTCCGGGATGCCGATTACCGCGGCCTCGACGACGTCGGGGGAACCGGCCAGCAGGTTCTCGAGCTCGACCGAGGAGATCCACTCGCCGCCGGACTTGATGACGTCCTTGCTGCGGTCGGTGATCTGGAAGAAGCCGCGGCGGTCGATGCTGCCGATGTCGCCGGTGCGCAGCCAGCCGTCATGGAACTTCTCCGGGACGTCGGCGCGGTAGTACGAGCCGGTGATCCACGGGCCGCGGACCTCCATCTCGCCCACGGTCTCGCCGTCCCAGGGCAACTCGTCGCCCTCGTCGGACGTGATGCGCATCTGCACCCCGGCCACGACCCGGCCGGTCTTGAGCCGCCACCCCAGCTCGTCGGGCGAGCCCACCTCGACGTCGGCCGGCGGGTGCGCCATGCCGCCGACGGGCGAGGTCTCGGTCATGCCCCAACCCTGGATGATGCGCACGCCGTATTTCGTCTCGAACGCCTCCATCAGCGAGCGGGGGATGGCCGCGCCACCCGACGTCCCGATGCGCAGCGACGACAGGTCGATGTCGTGCTCGTTGCCGTACTGCAGGATGCCGCCCCAGATGGTCGGGACGGCCGAGGCGGCGGTCGAGCGCTCGGTGGCGATGAACGTGCAGATCGGCTCGGGCGTCATGTGCGGGCCGGGCAGGTGCAGCGTCGCGCCGGACAGGAACGCACCGAACGGGATGCCCCACGCGTTGACGTGGAACATCGGCACGAAGGTCAGGATCTTGTCGCGCTCGGTGAAGCCGGTGACCGACGCGCTCAGCGTGGCGAGCGCGTGCAGGTAGGTCGAGCGGTGTGAGTAGACGACACCCTTCGGGTCGCCCGTGGTGCCGCTCGTGTAACACATCGACGCGGGCGCCCGCTCGTCGATCTCGGGCCAGTCGAAGCCCGGCTCGTGCGCGGCCAGCAGTTCGTCGTAGCGCAGCACCTGGGCCGTGGCGGCCAACGCGGAGGCATCGCCCTCACCGACGACTATGTAGGTCTCGACCGTCTTCAGCTGATCGGCCACCGGGGCGATCGCCGGGATGAGCGTGGAATCGACGATGACGATGCGGTCCTCGGCGTGCTCGACGATCTGAACGAGCTGCGCGGCGGGCAACCGGATGTTCAGCGTGTGCAGCACCGCGCCCATGCACGGCACCGCGTAGTACGCCTCGAGGTGCTCCTGGTTGTTCCAGCAGAACGTGCCGATGCGGTCACCGGTCTCGACGCCGAGGCCGGTCAGCGCCGCCGCCAGCCGTTCGGCGTTGTGGGCGATCTCGGCGTAGGTGGCGCGTCGGGCGCCGTTGCCGGTCCACGTGACGCACTCGCTGTCGGGGTAGATGTGGGAGCCGTGCTGCAGGATCGCGGTGACGGTCAGCTGGAAGTCGTCCTGCATCGTGCTGGTGATCACGGCTGCTCCACATCGTTCGATCGAGGGGGTCAGCCGCCCTTTCTACCCGACCGTGGTGAGCTGCGCCTCAGAAGTCCTCGCCGCGCTCGACCTGCGGCCCGGGGAGGCGCCAGCGGCGCGGCAGGTAGGCCCGGCTGCCGGCGTAGAAGCCGATGCCCAGGGGGCTGCCCTCGGCCTTGCCGAAGCGCTCGACCGCCATTGCCCGGATGCGCCGGCCGACGAGGAACCACTCGACGACGAAGCCGAGGAACAGCAGGATCGTCACCGGCGAGAGGATCGGGACCGCGTAGCTGGCGATGAACAGCGGGAACAGCCACAGTAGGTAGTTGCTGAACATCCGCTTCGAATCGACGTAGTCGCGGGCCAGCTTGCGGGTCGGGCCCTGGTCGCGGCGCGGCAGCGCCGACGGGTCGCCCCGCTTGAGCGCGGCCCGCTGCTCGGCGGCCGACTGCGGCTTCGCGGCGACGCGGGTGGCCTTCTGCTCGCGGCCGAGCTGCTTCTGCCGCGCGTAGGCCTCCTTGCGGGTCTTCGGTGCGGTCACCGGACCGCGGCGGCCCTCGGCGTCACGGCGCTTGGGGGTCGGGCGTCCCTTCCCCAGGTTGACGGACGACTCGGTCGGCTCGACGACCTCGGTCTCGGGTTCGTCGGACGCGCCACGGCGGGATAACTTCACCCGCCCAGGGTAACCGGGACGCCGTTACGGCAATGCCAGCATCCGGTCGAGGGCCAGCCGGGCGTTCGCGGCCATCCGCGCCTCGACCGTGATCCGATTGACGACCTCCCCGCGCACCAGCGACTCGAGCGAGTGCACGAGGTGCGGCAGGTCGATGCGGTTCATCGTCGAGCAGTAGCAGACCGTCTTCTCGAGAAAGACGACGTTCTTGTCGGGATGCCGATCGGCGAGGCGGCGCACGAGGTTGAGCTCGGTGCCGACGGCCCAGCTGGTGCCGGCCTCGGCCGCGTCCAGCGTCTTGATGATGTGTTCGGTCGAGCCCACGTGATCGGCGGCGAGCACGACGTCGTGGCGGCACTCCGGGTGCACCAGGACGTTGACGTCGGGGATGCGGCGCCGCACCTCGGCCACGTTGTCGGCGGTGAACCGGCCGTGCACCGAGCAGTGCCCGCGCCACAGGATCATCTTCGCGTCGCGCAGCTGCTCGACGGTCAGGCCGCCGTTGCGCTTGTGCGGGTCGAACACGACGCAGTCCTCGAGGCGGAGCCCCAGTTGCCGCACCGCGGTATTGCGACCGAGGTGCTGATCGGGCATGAACAGCACCTTCTCGCCGCCGGCCCCGCCGCGGGCGACCGGGTCGAAGGCCCAGCGCAGTGCCCGTTCGGCGTTGGACGACGTGCAGACGGTGCCGCCGTGCTCGCCGGTGAACGCCTTGATGGCAGCCGAGGAGTTCATGTAGGTGACCGGCACGGTGACATCGGCGACACCGGCGTCGGCCAGCACGTCCCACGCCTCGACGACCTGCTGGTAGGCGGCCATGTCGGCCATCGAGCAGCCGGCGGCGAGGTCGGGCAGGATCACCTGCTGCTCGGGCCCGGTCAGGATGTCCGCCGATTCCGCCATGAAGTGGACGCCGCAGAACACGATGTACTCGGCGTCGGGGCGGGCCGCCGCGTCGCGGGCGAGTGTGAACGAGTCCCCGGTGACGTCGGCGAAGCGGATGACCTCGTCGCGCTGGTAGTGGTGGCCGAGCACGAAGGCGCGGTCGCCGAGGGCCGCGCGGGCCGCCTCGGCCCGGGCCACGAGATCCGGGTCGGACGACGGCGGCAACTCGCCCGGGCAGTCCACGCCGCGCTCGGAGTCGGGATCGGTACCCCGGCCCAGCAGGAGCAGGGCGAGGGGGGTGGAGACCGGTTCGGTGAAGGTCACGCCGTGAGGGTAATCCGATGCGCCGCCCGACCGCGTTCCTGCGTGCCGACGGTTACCATGGGAATACCTCGCCGGGAACTCCCGGTTGGGGCGAACGACACCGGCTGCCGGCGCCGAAGAGCGGCGCTCGCCACCGAACTGATCCAGGGAGCGACATGACCACCACGGAAACTTCCGTCGAGCTGACCACCGCCCCGGCCGAGGCGCCGGCTCAGGAGGTCCAGCTCACCGAGGCCGCCGCAACGAAGGTCCGCGCCCTGCTCGAGCAGGAGGGCCGCGACGACCTGCGCCTGCGCATCGCCGTGCAGCCGGGCGGTTGCTCGGGACTGCAGTACCAGCTCTTCTTCGACGAGCGCGTGCTCGACGGTGACTCCGAGCTGGCCCCGCACGGCGTCCCGGTCGTCGTCGATCGCATGAGCGCGCCCTACCTCGGTGGCGCCACCGTCGACTTCACCGACACGATCGAGCAGCAGGGCTTCACCATCGACAACCCGAACGCGGGTGGCGGTTGCGCTTGTGGGAATTCGTTCTGCGGCTGACCCGCCCGCCTCTCGGCGACTTTCTGTTGTCGTCGCGGTCCAGCGTCGCCCTGCGGTAGCGCTGCTGCCTGAACGTGCCAGCCACTTCGTCGTTAGGTAGCGTCCGCGCCATGCCCGTTCTCGTTGCCGGTTCCATCGCGACCGACCACCTCATGCACTTCCCGGGGAAGTTCTCCGACCAGCTGCTGGCCGACCAGTTGCACAAGGTGTCGCTCTCGTTCCTCGTCGACGAGCTGGTCGTGCGTCGGGGTGGCGTCGCCCCCAACATCTGTTACGGCATGGCCCAGCTGGGCGGTGCGCCGGTGCTGATCGGGGCCGTCGGCCAGGACTTCGACGAGTACCGCGGCTTCCTCGAAGCCGCCGGCGTCGACTGCAAGCACGTGCACGTGTCGAAGACCCAGCACACCGCCCGCTTCGTGTGCACGACCGACCTGGACATGTGCCAGATCGGCTCGTTCTACGCCGGGGCGATGGGCGAGGCCTACGACATCGAGATCGCGCCGATCTGGGACGCGACCGGCGCCGATCTCGCCGTCATCAGCGCCTACGACCCGGCGGCGATGGTCAAGCACAGCGCCGAGTGCCGCGAGAAGGGGCTGCGCTTCGTTGCCGACCCGTCGCAGCAGATCACCCGCATGGACGGCGACGCCCTGCGCGGCCTGATCGAGGGCGCCGAGCTGCTGTTCACCAACGACTACGAGAAGAGCCTGCTCGAGTCGAAGACCGGGCTGTCTGAGGACGAGGTCATGGCCCGCGTCGGCGTCCGGGTCACCACGCTGGGGTCGAAGGGCGTCGAGATCGTCGGACGCGACCTCGAGCGGGTGCACGTGCCGGTCGCCAAGGAGCGCAACCGGCACGACCCGACCGGCGTGGGTGACGCCTTCCGCGCCGGGTTCCTGACCGCGCGCGAGGACTGGCAGCTCTCCTGGGAGCGCGCGGCCGAGGTCGGCAGCCTGCTCGCCACGATGGTGCTCGAGACCGTCGGCACGCAGGAGTACGTCGTGGCGAAGGACGAGTTCAGCAACCGGCTGGCCGAGTCCTACGGCGACGACTGCGCCGCCGAGGTTCTGCCGCACCTGTCCTGAACCGGTAGGGCGTCAGTCCCGCTACGTACCGCGGTGACAGCCGCAGCGCCCGGGAACTGCTGCCTGCGGACCGCGCCGCAACTCGTCCCGGCCGGGATGCTGTTCCTGCTCGGTGACAACCCGGTCGGGCCGTTCGGGTCGGTGGGTGGTGCCGTCACCCTGGCCGCCGTGACCTGGGGCAACCCCGCCGTCAGAGGCGCACGGGGTAGACCGGCTCCGGGATCTCGGGGTGGATGCGCTGCTCGACGAAGATGCCGTGCCAGATGAGGAACACCAGCAGCGTCCAGATCTTGCGCGAGTAGTCGTGCGGGCCGTCGCGGTGCGCGTCGAGCAGGCGCAGCGCCTCGGACTTGTCGATCAGCTCGTCGGCCTGCGACTCGGTGATGATGGCGCGGGCCCACTCGTACATGACGTCCTTGAGCCAGTGCCGGATCGGCACCGGGAAACCGAGCTTCGGCCGGTTCAGCACGTGCTCGGGGACGATGCGGGTCAGCGCCTGACGCAGCGCGTACTTCGTCGTCTCCTTCGTCAGCTTCAGGTCCGTCGGCACCGACGAGCCGATCGCGAACACCTCGGTGTCGAGGAACGGGACGCGCAGTTCCAGCGAGTTGGCCATCGTCATCTTGTCGGCCTTGACCAGGATGTCGCCGCGCAGCCAGGTGAACAGGTCGACGTACTGCATCCGGGTCGAGTCGTCGAGGTGCGTCGTCTGCTCGTAGAGCTTGCGGGTGACGTCCATGTAGGAGACGGCCGGGTCGAACTTCTTGTACAGCCCCTGCATCTCCTCCGGACGGAAGATGCGCGCGTTGCCGTAGTAGCGCTCCTCGATGCCGATCGCGCCCCGGCGCAGCAGGTCCTTGCCCCGCTTGCCCTCGGGGATGCGGGTCGACAGCTTGCCGAGGCCGCGCCGGGCCGACTTGGGCAGGTAGTCGAACGCCCTGAGCGAGATCGGTTCCTTGTAGATCGTGTAGCCGCCGAACAGCTCGTCGGCCCCCTCGCCCGAGAGCACCACCTTGACGTGCTTGCGGGCCTCGCGGGCGATGAAGTAGAGCGGCACGAGCGCCGGGTCGGCCACCGGATCGTCGAGGTACCAGACGATCAGCGGCAGCGACTCCATCATCTCCTCAGGCGTCACGACCTTGGTGATGTGCTCGACCCCGATCGCCGCGGCCGACTCGGCGGCGACGTCGATCTCGCTGAAGCCCTCGCGCTCGAAGCCGGTCGTGAAGGTGAGCAGCTTGGGGTTGTGCCGGCGGGCGAGCGCGGCCACGGCCGTCGAGTCGATGCCTCCGGACAGGAAGGATCCGACCGTCACGTCGGCCCGCATGTGCTTCTCGACCGAGTCCTCGAGCGCCTCGGCGATCTGCTGGTAGAGCTTCTCGGCGTCGGGGACGGGCTTGATCGCGAAGTCGGGGTGGAACCAGCGCCGCGGGCGCAGCTGCTCGCCGGGGCGCAGTGTGAAGTGGGTGCCGGACTCGATGCGGCGGATCGCCGTGTGCATCGACGCCGGCTCCGGCACGTACTGCAGCGTCAGGTAGTGCTGCAGCGACGTGGCATCCACCTCCCGGTTCACCTCGGGCGTGGCGACGTCGAGCAGCGACTTCTTCTCGCTGGCGAAGAACGTGCCGCGCTCGTCGCTGTAGGTGTAGAGCGGCTTGATGCCGAACCAGTCCCGGGCGCCGAACATCACCCGTTCCTGGGAGTCCCAGATCAGGAACGCGAACATGCCGCGCAGCTCGCGTACGACCTTCGGGCCGAGGTAGTGGTAGCCCGCGACGATGGCCTCGCCGTCGCCGTCGGTCTCGAAGGTGGCACCGAACTCGCGGGCCAGCCGCTCGCGCAGCTCGAGGTAGTTGTAGATCTCGCCGTTGAAGATGAGCTCGTAGCGGCCGTTGCGCCACGGCAGCGGCTGGTGCGAGTGCTCGACGTCGATGATCGAGAGCCGGCGGAAGCCGATGGCGACGTCGTCGTCGTGCCAGACCCCGCTCTCGTCCGGCCCGCGGTGCCGCATGTCGGGCAGGGCACCGTCGACCGCGGCGGCGACCGAGGCCGCGTCACCGGTCGCTGACAGGAATCCGATCAGTCCACACACGCTGCCCAGTATCCCGGGTCGTGGTTCAGTGGCTGCGCCGCACCACGAAGCCGGGCGTGCCGTCGGCGGCCGTGATCTCGCCGACGAAGTCGTGTCGGCGCAGGCGGCACCAGGCTGCGATGTCCGGCCGGGCCGCCGGATCGTCGGCCTCGACGGTGATCGTCGCGCCGATCTCGATGTCATAGATGTGCCGGGCGAGGTCGAGGACCGGCAGCGGGCAGCGCCGACCGCGGGCGTCGAGGATCACAGTCCGGCCGCCCCGAGCGCGGCTCGGATCTCGGCGACGGCGCCGGGCAGGACGGCGAGGAAGCCGTCCACGTCGGCGTCGGCGGTGGCGTGGTGCAGCGAGACGCGGAGGTTGCCCGACGTCAGCGCCCCCATCGCGACGAGCACGTGCGACGGCTCGAGGGTCGACGAGGTGCACGACGACCCGGACGACACGGCGAAGCCGCGCCGGTCGAGCGCGCCGAGCAGCGACTCACCGTCGACGTAGAGGCAGGAGAACGTGACGAGGTGCGGCAGTCGGTCGTCGGGATCGCCGAGCACCTCGACGTCGGGGATCGTCGCGACGGCGGCGCGGATGCGGTCGATCAGGGTGTGGTGCCGGGCGGCGTCGGCCGCGCGGGTGACCTCGACCGCGCGCAGCGACGCGGCGGCGGCGACGATCGCCGGCAGGTCGGGTGTGCCCGGGATCCGGCCGGATTCGCCCTCGTCCTCGGGGTAGGGCGAGCGCCAGCGGGTGCCGGTGCGCACGCCGAGCACGCCGAGGGTCGGGCCGCCCCAGGTGCGGGCGTCGGCGGCCAGCACCGACCAGCCGGCGGGAAGGTCGGCGTGCCCGACGGTCTGGGTGGCGTCGACGACGAGCGGGACGCGCCCGAGCGCCGCTGCGACGTCACTCACCGGCTGCGTGGTGCCGACCTCGTGGTTGGCCGCCTGCAGGGCGGCCGCGGCCACGCCCGGCGCGGTCGCCGTGGCGACGAAGGCCTCGACGTCGACCCGGGCGAAGCGGTCGACCGGGATTGCGGTGGCGTGCCCGCCCTGCTCGACGTGCCGGGCCGCTGCGTGCAACACGGCCGAGTGCTCGACCGCGCTGTGCACCAGGCCGGGGGAGCGGCGGTTGCCGGCAAGCGCGCCCAGAACGGCGGCGTGCCGGGCCTGGGTCGCGTTGGCGGCGAAGCTGATCTCGTCGGGGCGGGCGCCCAGATCGGCCGCGACGGACTCCCGGGCGGCGTCGAGCAGCAGCCGGGCCCGGCGGGCCGCGCCGTACAGGCGGGCCGGATCGGCCCACCCGTCGTCGAGCGCGGCGAGCAGCGCCGTGCGCGCGACCGGATGCAGCGGCGCGCCCGCGGCGGCATCGAGGTAGGTCGCCACGACACGACGGTAGCCGCGAATCGCCCGACCCGCGCAGGGCGGCCGGGGTCGGGTCCAGTAGGCTCACGACGTCGAAAAAAGCGTGTCCGAGAGGCGGTTGGCAGGTGCTTCGTAGTCGATGGGCACGGGGTGGTCGCATGGCGGCCCTCCTGGGCTTCCTGACCCTGCTGCTCTCGGGCTGCTCGGCGAGTGACTGGGAGCGCAATCTCCGCTTCGGGTGGCCCACGGGCGTCACGAAGCAGGCCACCCGCATGCGGGTGCTCTACACCTGG
This sequence comes from Jatrophihabitans sp., assembly GCF_036000465.1. Classification (GTDB taxonomy): domain Bacteria; phylum Actinomycetota; class Actinomycetes; order Mycobacteriales; family Jatrophihabitantaceae; genus Jatrophihabitans. Next base: position 231,850 of record NZ_DASYFV010000016.1, read on the forward strand.
TCCGGCGTCACCGCGCTGTTCCTCGGCGCCATCGTGTGGGGCCTGATCTTCTGGGCCTGCATCAAGTACCGCAAGCGCAACGACGAGCTGCCGCGCCAGACGAAGTACAACTTCGCCGTCGAGGCCGTCTGCTTCACCTTCCCGTTCATCGTCATCGCCGGGCTCTTCTACCGCACGGTGATCGTCGAGAACTACGTCAACCACCTGAGCAAGAACCCCGACGTCGCCGTGCAGGTCGACGCGTTCAAGTGGAACTGGCAGTTCGAGTACCACACGTACCGGGCCAACGGCGGGGCCGCGCAGACCGAGGCGTACGCCGGTCTGAAGGACCCCACCGACACCACCAAGCCCTACTACCTGTCCACGGTCGGTTCGCAGGACGAGATCCCCGTCCTCGTCGTCCCGGTGGGCAAGTCGGTGCAGGTCGACGAGCACTCCTACGACGTCCTGCACTCGTTCTGGGTCCCGGAATTCCTGTTCAAGCGCGACGTCATCCCGTTCGGCTCGACCGACACCAGCCGCGACAACCGGTTCGAGTTCACGGCCACGTCGACGGGTCGCTTCGTCGGCCGCTGCGCCGAGCTCTGCGGCACGTATCACTCGCAGATGAACTTCGAGGTCCGCGTCGTCCCGACGGGCACCTTCGAGAAGTACCTGGCGGCGCTGAAGGCCATCGGCCCGGACAACCCGTCCCGGCAGCGGCTCGCGCTGGCCCAGGCCGGCATGCCGGCGCTTGCCACCACCACGTACCCGTTCAACCCCGACCGTGCCGCGCGGGCCGCGTCGCAGAAGGGCAGCAACTGACATGAAGGTCGAAGCCCGGCTGTTCCTCGGCGTCGCCGTCTTCCTGTGGGTCGCGGCCATCGGATACGGCATCTGGACGAACATCGACACCGGCAGCGTCGAGCCGGTCGGAGTCGCCGCGCTGATCCTCTCCGGCGGACTGCTCGGCATCCCCGGCTCGTTCTTCCTGTTCGTGTCGCGGCGCATCGACCCGCGCCCCGAGGACCGTAACGACGCCGAGATCGCCGAGATGGCCGGCGACCTGGGCTTCTTCAGCCCCGGCAGCTACTGGCCCGTCGGCCTCGCCGGCTGCGCCACGGTGGTGGGCATCGGCCTGGCCTTCGTGCAGGTGTGGCTCGTGCTGGTCGGCGTGGCCCTGCTGATGTTCTCCGTCGGCGGTCTCCTCTTCGAGTACTACATCGGCGGGAACAACCGGCCGATCGGCTGACGCGCCGCGCCTCACCGGCCGCGTGGATCCTGGGGATCCGCGCGGCCGTCGTCGTTCGTGGACCTCGGTGGGCGGAAGCGCTCGATGGTCGCGGTGTACGCGGCGCGGTCGAAGACGAACGGGCCGATGCCGCGGAACAGTTCGTGGCCGTCGAGCGGGTCGTGGTCGGCCTGGAAACCGGGATCGCGCCACACGCCCGTTGTCTCGTCGGCGGTGGCGAGTGCCGTCACTGCGCCGCAGCCGGCGTCGCCGCCCTCGGGGCACACGTACGGCATCGTGCGCCCGCGCAGCCCCGGCGGGTGGGGCGACGCCGAGCAGTTCGTCGACGACCCCGTGACGGCTGGAGGCGGGCCAGTCGAGGCCCAGCGCGGGGTAGGTCGCCGGTGACGCCCGTCGGCCGGCCAGGAGCCGGCTCAGCGGCTCGCCGTCGATGACGAACTCGAGGTAGCGCCGCCCGTTGCGGTACACCGTGCCGTGCTCGATCTCGGCCAGCCGTTCGCCCGGCGCCAGCGTGTCGACCACGCCCGCCGGCGTGCCACCGGGGCGCCCATCGCGCACCGGTCGGCCGGTGCGTGGCGACGGGGCCTGCGTCCGCGCGGCGTGTCGCACCCCGCAGCGTCGCCGCACGATCGTCGCGGCTCAGCCGCGCTCGGACGCCGTTGCAGCGGAACAGCCCGCACGTCAGGGGCTGGGCAGAAACGACGAGGGCCGCGACCGGCGGTGCGGTCGCGGCCCTCGGTCAGCCGTGGTGGTGCGTCAGTCGGTGAGCTGCTTGCGCGACTCGGCGGCCTCGGCGTCGTGCCCGGGCTCGAGGGCCTTGGCCTCCAGCTCGTCGAGCGCGGCCTGGATCTCCGGCTTCTCCTTGACGGGGTAGAAGAACCCGCGGATGTGGCGGAGGGGGGTGGAGGCGCCGAGCTGGTTCATCCGCTTCGGCACCGGGGAGCCGGAGTAGGCGAGCTGGCCGTGGCCGTGCTCGTCGACCGGGCCGATCGGCTGGTGGACCTCGATGAACTCGCCGGTCGGCAGCACCTTGATGATGCCGGTCTCGACGCCGTGCTCGAGAACCTCGCGGTCGTGCCGCTGCAGCCCGAGGCAGATGCGGTACGTGGCCAGGTAGGCGATGGGCGGCAGGATCAGCAGCGCGATGCGGCCGGCCCACGTCATCGCGTTCAGCGAGATGTCGAACGCCTTGGCGATGATGTCGTTGCCGCCCGAGAGCAGCAGCACGACGTAGAACGTGATCGCCATGGTGCCGAGCGAGGTGCGGACCGGGACGTCACGCGGGCGCTGGAGCAGGTGGTGCGAGGCGCGGTCCTTCGTCATCTTCGCTTCGATGAACGGGTACGCGCCGGCCAGCGTGAACAGGATTCCCGGCAACACGACCGTCGGCCAGAACAGGGCTGGGATCGTGTGGTGGAAGACCCGTATCTCCCAGGCCGGGAACAGACGGGTCGAGCCGTCGAGGAACATGATGTACCAGTCGGGCTGCGAGCCCGAGGACACCTGCGAGGGCATGTACGGGCCGAACAGCCACACGGGGTTGATCTGGGCCAGGCCGCCGAGGGCGGCGCAGACGCCGAACACGATGAAGAAGAACCCGCCGGCCTTCGCGGCGTAGACCGGGAAGACGCGCTCGCCGCTGACGGTGTCCTCGGTGCGTCCGTGCCCGGGGAACTGGGTGTGCTTCTGCCGCACCACCAGGGCCAGGTGGGCGCCGATCAGGCCGGCCAGCAGGGCCGGCACCAGCAGCACGTGGGCGATGTAGAGCCGTCCGATGATCACCTCGCCGGGGAACGCCCCACCGAAGACGAGGAAGGAGACCCAAGTGCCGATGACCGGGATGGACAGCATGATCGCGTCGGCGATGCGCAGGCCGGTGCCCGAGAGCAGGTCGTCGGGGAGCGAGTAGCCGGCGAAGCCCTCGACCAGGCCGAGCGTGATGAGGCCGAGGCCGATCAGCCAGTTGAGCTCACGCGGCTTGCGGAACGCACCGGTGAAGAACACCCGGAACATGTGCACGAGCATCGCGGCCATGAACAGCAGGGCCGACCAGTGGTGGATCTGGCGGATGATCAGGCCGCCGCGGACGTCGAAGCTGATGTCGAGCGTCGAGGAGTAGGCCTTGGACATCGTGATGCCCTGCATCGGCACGTAACGACCGTGATAGACCGTCTCGGTCATCGACGGGTCGAAGAAGAACGTCAGGTACGTGCCGGTGAGCAGCAGGATGACGAACGAGTAGAGCGCGATCTCGCCCATCATGAACGACCAGTGGTCGGGGAAGACCTTGTTCAGCTGCTTGCGCATCGGGCCGGCGAGCTTGAGGCGCTCGTCCATGAATGCGCCCACCTTGCCCTGGGGCGTGCGGGGCTCATTCGTCCTGCGGGTCTGCGTGCTGGTCATGGACGCTCCCAGAAGGCCGGACCGATTGCTTCTTTATAGTCACTCAAAGCTACGAAGTACTGTCTACCATCTTCGCCGACCTCGACGCCGAGCGGCAGCTTCGGCAGGCTGCGCGAGGCGGGCCCGAATACGGGCTTCGCGTCGGAGAGCACCTCGAACTGTGACTGGTGACACGGGCACAGCAGGCGGCTCGTCTGCTGCTCGTACAGCGACGCCGGGCAGCCCGCGTGCGTGCAGATCTTGGAGAACGCGAGGAACTCCGGGTTGTCCGACGGGTAGCCGAAGCCGGCCTGGCCCTTGCGGGCCTTGACCTTCTGGCCCGGACGCAGCCGGATGAGCAGCGTCGGGGACGAGGCGCTGGTGACGCCGTCGTAGCCGTTGACCTTCTCGCGGACGCCGGGGAAGACGGTGACCAGTCCGCCGGGCTCGATGTCGTCGGGGCCGACGCGGCGGAAGTTCTCGAACACGAGCGGCACGTGGCCGTTCGGCGGGAAGAGCGTCTTGTTCGGCTCGAACATCGTGTGCAGCAGCTGCGTGCCGGGCTTCTTGATCATCGCGCCGACGATGGCCACCAGCGGCACCGTGGCGAGCGCGCCACCGGCCAGGCCGAGCGTGCGCAGGATCAGCGAGCGGCGGGGGAGGCCGGTGTCCTCGAGGCCGACGAGCAGCGTCGCCTCGGTCAGCAGCTTGTCCTCCTCGGTCGAGGGCTCGTCGTGACGGTCCTGGACCGCCTCCTCCTCGGGCATGAGCCACTTGGCCCACAGCACCATGCCGATACCGATGAACAGCAGCATCACTGCGAGCAGGCCACCGAGCGCCGGCGTGTAGAACCGGAAGTTCTGCGGCGTGCCCGGCAGGTGCCATTTGTACGGCAGGGCGATGAACGCCACGATGAAGCCGAAGCCCGCGAGGGCGGAGATCGCGAAGCAGGCCGCGACACCGCGCTCGGCCCGCTTCTCGGCCTTGGTGCCGCGGACCGGGAAGCGGTCGCGCCGGTGGACGATGTGGACGCCGTCGGCCTCCGATCCGGCCAGCATCGCCTCTTCCGGCGACAGTTGGCGGATCTCGTCGGCGGTGAGCGGCTCGGTCTCGCCGTGCTCGCCGTGCTTCAACTCGGTCATCGGGCCCGCGCTCCGATCCACAGGATGGCCACCATGATCACGCCGACACCGGCCACCCAGATGACGAGCGCCTCGGACACCGGTCCGATGCGGTCGACGCCCGCGCCACCCGGGTCACGGGAGGCCTTCAGGGTCTGGACGTAGGCGATGATCGACTTCTTCTCCGTCGGGGTCAGCTGGTTGTCGCTGAACACCGGCATGTTCTCGGGGCCGGACAGCATGGCCGCGTACATGACCTTGTCGGTCGACTCGTTCAGCGAGGGCGCGATCTTGCCCGCGGACAGCGGCGCGCCCTTGAACGTCGTGCCGTGGCACGACGCGCAGTTCAACCGGAACAGGGCGCCGCCGTCGGCGATCTGGGCGTCGGTGCCGCGCAGGTTGCCCTGCGGCACGCTCGGACCGCCGCCGAGCGACTCGACGAACGCGGCCAGCTGCTCGGTCTGCTTCTCGTCGAACTTGGCTTCCTTGCGCGGCTCGTACGCCCCCTGGCCCGCGGCCGGCATGCGACCGGTGATGACCTGGAAGTACACCGCGGCCTCGCCGACGCCGACGAGCGACGGGCCCTGGCCCTTGATGCCCTCGAGGTTCGCGCCGTGGCAGGTGATGCAGCTGACCTGGTAGAGCTGGTGGCCGGCCGAGATGTCGCTCGCGCTCATGCCGGTGCTCGCGGCGCCCGACGACGTGGCGAACGCGGCGTAGGCCGAGCCCATGGTGCCGAGCGCGCCCAGCAGCACGATGCCGGCGCCGATGCGGCGGCGCAGGCCGGGCCGCTTCGACGAGCGCGGGCCGCGCTTGTCGGAGCGGGCGAAGCGGCTCGGGCGCGACGGGCGGGTCACGCGGGGCGTGGAACCGGTGGCCGGGACGGCCGGCTCGAAGTAGAGCTCGTCGGCGATGGGATCGAGGTCGTTCGGCTCGATGTCGTCGGTCACGACGATTCCTCCCTGGTCAGGCGCTGCATTGTCGATGGCGCGGCGGCAGCGGACGTCATCGGATGAGATAGATGACCGCGAACAGGCCGATCCAGACGACGTCGACGAAGTGCCAGTAGTACGACACGACGATGGCCGCGGTCGCTTGGGCGGGCGTGAACTTGCCCAACGCGGTGCGGATGAGGAAGAAGATGAAGGCGATGAGGCCGCCGATGACGTGCAGGCCATGGAAGCCGGTGGTCAGGTAGAAGACCGACCCGTAACCGGTGGCCGAGATGGTGTTCCCGTCATTGACCTGCATGCGGTACTCGTTCGCCTGGCCGAGCACGAAGATCAGGCCCATGAAGAACGTCAGCACGAACCAGCGGCGCAGCTTGAAGACGTCGCCCTTCTCCGCGGCGAACACTCCCCACTGACACGTGAAGCTGGACGCCACGAGGATGACCGTGAAGGGCACTGCGTAGGCGACGCTGAGCTTGATGGGTGCGCCGTCGGCGAGGTGCATGGGCCAGTCGGTGGCGTGCACGGCCCGGATCGTGAAGTACATCGCGAACAGGCCGGCGAAGAACATCAGCTCGCTGGAGAGCCAGACGATGGTGCCGACACTGACGAGATTCGGGCGGGTCAGCGAGTGCACCTTGCTGGACTCGAAGCTGGGCACGGTGGCGGTCGAGGTCACCTTGGCATTATGGCCCTCGACGGCGGGACGGAAGGCACTGGGGTGGCCCGTGTTGCCGCGTAGATACGATCAGCGAACTCGACGCGAATATCGAGCAGAAACGAGGGATTGCGATGGCGGCCGTACCGGACCGTGACTCCAGGGTGACCGTGCTCGTCTACAGCAACCGCCCCGAGGTCCGGGCCCAGGTGCGCACCGCCGTCGGCCGCCGCCCGGCCCCGGACACCGGACGCATCGAGTGGGTCGAGTGCGCCGCGCAGGCCGAGGTGCAGCGCGAGCTGGACCAGGGCGGCATCGACGTCGCCATCCTCGACGGTGAGGCCCAGCCCACCGGTGGCATGGGGCTCGCCCGCCAGTTCAAGTACGAGATCGACGACTGCCCGTCGATCGTGGTGCTGATCGCGCGCCGCCAGGACGGCTGGCTGGCCAGCTGGTCGCTCGCCGACGCCGTCATCAACACCCCGATCGACCCGGTCGAGAGCGCCACCGTCATCGCCGAGCAGTTGCGTCGCCGGGACACCGGCATCCCGGTCGTCCGGTAATCCCGTGACAGCGCGCGCCGCCCACCGCAGCTGGCCGGCCGTCCTCGCCCCATTGGTGCGCGGCGAGGAGCTCGACGCCGACGACACCGCGTGGGCGATGGACGAGATCATGGCCGGCAATGCCGCGCCGTCGCAGCTCGCGGCTTTCGCCGTACTGCTGCGGGCCAAGGGCGAGTCGCCGGCCGAACTCTCCGGCTTCGTGCGGACGATGCTCGACCGCGCCACGCCGCTGACCGTCGACGGGCGGGCGGTCGACGTCGTCGGCACCGGGGCCGACCGGGCCAACACCGTCAACATCTCCACGATGGCCGCACTGGTCGTCGCCGGCTCCGGGCGCCGCGTCGTCAAGCACGGCAACCGCGCCGCAAGCTCGGCGTGCGGGTCGGCGGACGTCCTCGAGGAGCTCGGCGTCGCCATCGACCTGACCCCGGACGGCGTCGCCCGCACCGTCGCCGAGGTCGGCATCGGGTTCTGCTTCGCCCGCGTGTTCCACCCGGGCATGCGCCACGCGGGCCCGGTCCGGGCCGAGCTCGGGGTGCCGACCGTCTTCAACTTCCTCGGCCCGCTGACGAACCCGGGCCGCGCCACCGCCGCCGCGATAGGTTGCGCCGACCGCCGCATGGCGCCGGTCATGGCCGCCGTCCTCGCCGGGCGGGGCGACTCCGCCCTCGTCTTCCGCGGCGACGACGGGCTCGACGAGCTGACCACCACGACGACCTCGAGCGTGTGGGCCGCGACCGACGGCGCGGTGACCGAGACCTCACTCGACCCGGCCGTGTTCGGAATCACCGCGGTGGCGCCCGAGGCCCTGCGCGGCGGCGACGCGGTGTTCAACGCGGCCGTCGTGCGCGAGGTGCTCGGCGGGGTCGCGGTGCCCGCGCGCGATGCCGTCCTGCTCAACGCCGCCGCAGGCATCGTCGCCTACGACGGTTACACGATCGACAACCTGTCCGACGCGCTCGCCGACGGCGTGCGCGCCGCCGCCGAGGCGATCGACAGCGGGGCCGCGCTCGACCTGCTCGACCGCTGGATCACATCGAGTCGGGCGGCCGCCGGCGCCTAGCCCGCAGCGCGGATACTGGGGCCGTGATGTCGTCCCGGTTGCCGCGGCTCGCCCTCGCCGCCTGGTCGCTGGCGGCCGTCCTGGTCGCCGCGCTGGTCGCGGCGGTGTGGCACTTCCTCGCGGCCGCACCGGACAGCCGCGACATGCCCGCGATGCACGCCCTGACCCGCGCCGGTGCCACCAATCCCACCCGGCCGCTGACCTCGGCCCTGCTGTCCGCGTGGCAACTCGATGCCGTCGCCGTGGCCGTGCTGGTTTTGGCCGGTGCGGCCTACCTGACCGGCGTGGCGCTCGTGCCGCTTCGCTCGCCCGGCGTGGTCTGGCCGGTGCGCCGCACCCTCGCGTTCTTCGGCGGTCTGGCGGTGGGTGCCTTCGCCACCAACGGCAGCATCGCCGTTTACGACCAGGTGCTGTTCACCGCGCACATGGCCGGGCACCTCGCTCTCGTCATGGTCGCGCCGGCGCTGCTGATGTGGGGGCGTCCGATCGGGCTGGCGCTGGCCGCTTCCCCCGAGGAACGCCGCGCGCGCTGGGAGCGCCGGCTGCGGGGCCCCGTGGTGTCGGTCCTGAGCGCCCCGCCGGTGGCGCTCGCCTCGTACGCTGCCGTGATCGTCGGCAGCCACCTGACCGGGCTGATGGACACCATCATGCGCAACGGCTGGGCCGGGCAGGTCGAGCACCTCGTCTACGTGCTGGTCGGGTGCCAGTTCTTCGCCCTCGTCGTCGGGGACGAGCCGCTGCGCTGGCGGCTGGCCTCGCCGACCCGCTGGGTGCTGCTGGCCATCGCCATGGCCGTCGACACCTTCACCGGCATCGTCCTCATGCAGGGGACGCACGCGATCGCGCTGCTGCCCTCGGCGCTGCACGTCGACGCGCTGTCCGACACCCGCACCGGCGGCGCGATCATGTGGTTCGGCGGGGACGCGATCATGGCGCTGATCATGGTCGGGCTCGTCGTCGGCTGGCTGCGCACGGCCGACTTCGCCTCGGCCGAGCAGGGCTGGCTCGAGCAGGCGCGGGTGACGGCGTTCAACGCCCACACCGGGTCGGACGACGGAGCCGGGCCGGCCGCGATCGACGCCGACGACGACGCCGCCCGCGCGGCCTACAACCAGTGGCTGGCCAAGCTGGACGCCCGCGGCCGGTAGCGACCTACTCGCTGCGGTCGGGGTCGGCTCCCGAAGGCCGTCTGCGCCCGGAGCCGCGCGTCGCTCACTCGACGCCGATGGAGAACGTCGACTCGAGGTCGTGGCGCGAGTAGGCCCGGAACGCGATGTGCGTGTCGGTGTGCACCACCCCGGCGACCTTCGACAGCCGGCCGGCGATGACGTCGGCGATGGCCTCGAACTCGCGCACCCGGACGACGGCGATCAGGTCGACGTCACCGGCGACGGAGTAGACCTCGCTCACGCCGTCCAACCCGGCGATCTCCTGGGCGACCTCGGGAATCTTGTCGGCCTCGACGGCGATCATCACGATCGCGGTGATCACGGCCGGACCTCGCTGCTGATGCTCACGCGACGACCCTAGCGCGGCAGCCCGCGCTCAGGCGGAAGCTCTGGTCGGCCGGCTGACGACCGGGAGACGACGGCGATCGGCGAACGGATCGGCCGCCTGCCGGGCGCCACCGGCGAGGTAGCTGCTCATCCGTCCGGCGCCGAACGCCGGCATCATCCAGCCGCCGCTGGCGTCGGCCAAGCGTGTGCCGGGTTCCTCGAGCCAGCGCAGGATGCATTCCGTCTCCTCGGCGAGCGGCTCATGACTCGGGTCGACGACGTCGGCCGTCTGGCGCAGCGCCTCGATGACCGGCCAGGGCGGCACGCCGCGGGGCGCGTGGCCGGCCGCGGCGAGGCGTCCCGCGCGGACGATCGAGATCTCCCACCCGCCGTCGCCGTCGGGCCGGGCCCCGACGAGCTCGGCCACCGCCCGCAACGACGCGAGGCGCTGCATGCGGGCACACGCCTGCACCACGGTGGAGATGCGGTCGCGGAGGACCCCGGCCTGCTCGTAGCGCTGCGTCTCGGCCAGCGCGGCGATCTTGCGCTCGAGCGGCTCGACCAGGGGTCGGACATCGCCCACCCAGGCCGAGGCCACCAGCCCGACGAGCGCGGCGTACTGCTGCGGGCTCATGTTCCCTTCGCACGGCGCGCCGCAGCGGCCGATGCCGGCCAGCACGCACGCGGCCCGCACGACCCGGCGCAGCGAGAGGCGGTCGCTGCACTGGCGCAGGGGCACGGCGTCGTGGATGGCGTCGCGCACCGCCTCGGCCTGGCGCTGGGTGCGCAGCGGGCCGAGGTAGGACGCGCCGTCGTCGCGCCGGTCGCGCACGATCGACAGGCGGGGGTAGGGCTCGACGGTGAGCTTGAGCCAGACCGAGCGCTCGGGGAACTTCGAGCGCTTGTTGTAGCGCGGCTTGTGGGCCGCGATCAGCCGTAGCTCGCGCACCTGGGCCTCGAGGGTGTGCGCGCACTCGATGGGGTCGACCCGCTCGGCCAGCCCGACCATCTCGCCCATGCGGCTGCGGGTCTCGCTCGCGACGAAGTACTGGCGCACCCGCGAGCGCAGGTTGCGGCTCGTTCCGACGTACAGGGGGCGGCCCTGCGCGTCGCGGAAGATGTAGACGCCCGGGCGCGGAGGCAGGCCGTCGGCCAGGTGCCGCTTGCGGCGCTGGGCGTCGGTGACCTGCGCGGTGAACTCGCGCAGCTCGGTGAGCGAGTGCACCCCGACGCTGCCGAGCCGCGCGATGAGCCCGTGCAGGACGTCGACGGTGGCCCGCGCGTCGTCGAGCGCGCGGTGGGTGGGCGTGGTGGCGGCGCGGAAGAACGGCGCGAGCGTGGCCAGCTTGCAGTTGGGCACCTCGTCGCGGGTGAGCACCCGACGGGCCAGCACCGCCGTGTCGACGACGGCGAAGGCGGGCCAGGGGAGCGACAGCTGGGCGCACGCCGCCTTGAGGAACCCGATGTCGAACGGGGCGTTGTGCGCGACGAGGACGCTGCCGCGGGCGAACTCGAGGAACGCCGGCACGGCGGCGGAGATGGTGGGGGCGGTGCCGACCATCGAGTCGGTGATGCCCGTCAGGACGCTGACGAACGGGGTGATCGCCATCAGCGGGTTGACGAGGGTCTGGAACTCGCCGAGCACCTCGCCGCCGCGGACCTTGACCGCCCCGATCTCGGTGATCGCATCGCCGTTGGCCGCACCGCCGGTGGTCTCGAGGTCGACGACGACGAACGTGATCGCGTGCAGCGGCTCGCCCAGCTCGTCCAGGCTCAACTGCTGGCCGAGGCGGGCTTGCTGGTGCGCTGCCGACGTCATGGCTCGCAAGGTAGGCGGGGGGTCTGACGAAATCGCGCAGACGCGCCAAATCCTGCGGCCGTACCCTGCGGTCGTGACCTCCGAAGCAGCTGCCCGCCCGGGCGACATCGCCCTCGTGGAGCCCGCGCGCCAGCAGGTCATCGCGCTGGCGTCCGATCTCCTCGGCCGCCTCCCGGCCGAGGACGTGCCGGTCAGCCTGCGCCCGTTCGCCCGGTTCGCGCCGGCCAAGCGCCGCCGGCTGGGCGCCGCCGTGCTCGCCGCGGTGCTCGACGCCGACGACGGCTTTCGCGGCAAGGTCGCCGAGGCGGTCGAGCAGACGTCGCAGGAGCTGGTGGCCGCAGTGCGCGAGGGCCGCACGACCCCGGCGGCCGACCCGGTGGACATCGCCGTCGTCGCCTACCTCACCCGTCCCGACGGCTGGGCGGACGCCGTGGCCCAGGCCAACGCGCGCTGGAACGCCGACCGCGGCGCGACGGCCGCCGCCGGGGACGAGACCGCGCGGCTGCGGGCGGAACTCGTCGAACTGCGGGCCCAGGGCCGGGGGGAGAAGGCCCGCCTGCGCGACGCCGTCGCCCGGGCGGGGGAGGAGACGCAGGCCGAGCTCGCCACGCTGCGTCAGGGGCTGCGCGACCGCACCCGCGAGCTGCGGGCCGCCGAGCGCGAGCGCGACGCCGCCCGGGCGGCCGGGGCCGACCTCGAGGCCGGGCTCGCGAAGGAGCGGACGGCGCACGAGGCCGAACTCCGGCGCCTGCGCGGGCGCATCGCCGAGACCGAACGGCTGGCCGAGGCGGCCCGGCGGGGTGCGCGGGTCGAGCGCGATGTCGACGACTCGCGGCTGTGGCTGCTCGTCGACACCCTCGTCCAGGCGGCCAACGGGGTGCGGCGCGAGCTGTCGCTGCCGGCCCCGACGGCCCGGCCGGCCGATGCGGTCGCCTCGGCCGGGGTCGACGGCGGCGGGCGCCGAGCCAACGATCCGGCGGCGCTCGACCGCCTGCTGGCGCTTCCCAACGTCCACGTGGTGATCGACGGCTACAACGTGACCAAGACCGGCTACGGCGAGCTGTCCCTCGCCGACCAGCGCACCCGGCTGGTCGGGTCGGTGGCCCCGATCGCCGCGCAGTCCGGCGCCGAGATCACGGTCGTCTTCGACGGCGGGAACAAGCCCCCGGTGCAGCCGTCCGCGCCGCGGGGTATCCGCGTCCTGTTCAGCGCGGCCGACGAGATCGCCGACGACCTGATCCGGCGGCTCGTGGCCGGCGAGCCCGCCGGGCGTCCCGTCGTCGTGGTGACGAGCGATCAGCAGGTCGTCCGTGACACCGCCCGCGACGGCGCCTGGTCGGTGCCGTCGGTGGTCTTTCTCACCCGCCTGGCCTGACCCGCGACGAAATTGTCGGTGGCTCTTCCTAGCCTCGCCCCGACGCCGGAATCCCGGCGCCTGACGGAGCGAAGGGTTCTTGCGATGCTCATCGACTGCTCGACCTGCGTGGCGCGTGATCGTGCCTGCGGCGACTGCGTCATCACCGTCCTGCTCGGTAGCCGGCCCCCTGCCGCTGGTGGACCGGTGGAACTCGATGCCACCGAGCAGGACGCCCTGGACAGCCTGGCCGGGGCCGGGCTCGTCCCACCCCTGCGACTGATGTCCGATTCGCCGGGTAGGAGTAGATGGAGTGCCTGAAATCTGAGGACTTGTTGTCACGGGTGGGGGGTCGCGTTGCCCTGCCCTGAACGCCGTCGTAACCTTTCCGAGACCAAGTCGGTTCCACGGCGGCCCCCCAGGCCGTCGCCGATGCGGTTCCGCCGAATTGCAACACCGTTCGTGACCCCCACCTCACCCAGATCCGGGACGAGTTGTCGTGTCGCGAGCAGCGAACCGGGGACCCACCGTGATCCCGGGGTGAATCGGCTCGGTGCAGCGTGCTCGATCAGCACTGCTGTCCCGCGCCGTAGGGCTACTTCCTGGCCCGAACCCGTCAGCTAACCCGGTAGGCGGTCGAGGAAGAAGGAGAACCGCCGACCGTGGCGTTCAGTCTCGCGCGTCGTTGCAAGCCCTTAGTCGTCATCACCGCCCTGGGTGCGGCCGCCGTGCTGGCGCCCACCCTCGCCTCGGCCAGCCCCGGCCCGCGGCAGCAGCCGTCGGTGACGACCGTGCAGAAGCAGCTCGGTGAGCTCGCCCTGCGCAACTCCCAGCTGGTGGAGCAGTTCAACCAGGCGCGGGTGCTCGTCCAGGTGCGCGATCGCGCCGCCGGGGTGGCCCGCAGGGCCGCGACCGCCGCGAACCTCGAGTACCGCCAGGCGAACGTCGCGTTCACCCAGATGGTGCAGGCCCAGTACGAGTCCGGTTCGCTGGGGGCCGCCGGCGCGCTGCTCGAGACGTCCACCCGGGGCGACTACGCCGACCGGCTCGACACCATGCAGCTCATCTCCAACCACGAGACCGACGTCATCTCGGCGGTCTCGCGGGCCAAGGACACCGCGGACTCGCGCTCGAAGCAGGCCGCGTCCCTGCTCGCGGCCGCGAAGGCCGAGCGCGACGGCCTGGCCGCGAAGCGTGACGCCGTCACCACCCAGATCGCGAAGTACAAGCAGCTGCTCAGCACCCTCAGCTCGGCCCAGCAGTACGCCTTCCAGCGGGCCAACAATCCCGCGCTCGCGGCCTCGGCCGTGAGCACTATCAAGGCGAACCTCGGGCCGCTGTCGGCCGCGGCCCGCCGTGCGGTGCAGTACGCGCTCGACCAGGTCGGCAAGCCCTACGTCTTCGGCTCGGCCGGGCCGGACAGCTTCGACTGCTCCGGTTTGACCATGATGGCCTGGCAGCAGGGCGGCGTGAGCCTGCCGCACTCGGCGGCCGACCAGTACAACTACGGCACGCACGTCTCGCGCGACCAGCTCCGGCCCGGTGACCTGGTCTTCTTCTACCAGCCGATCGAGCACGTCACGATCTACATCGGCGACGGGATGATGGTGTCGGCGCCGACCGAGGGCGAGAACGTCTCGGTGGTGCCGCTCAGCGCGTTCAACAGTGACTACGCCGGCGCCACGCATCTCGGCTGAGCGCCATCCTGTTTCCCGCGCGGCGGCGCCACCGGACGGCTCTGGCCGCGGTGACGTTGCTGCTCACGGGTCTGGTGACCGGGTGCTCGGCGTCGGCTCCGTCGACGGCGGCACCGGCGACGTCCGAGATCGACTCCCTGCTCGCGCGCCACGGGAAGGCCGTCCTCGGCCATGACCGGTCGACGTTCCTGACCGACCTGGATCCGGACCGCAGGGCCGCCGGGTTCCGGTCGGCCCAGGCGGCGTCGTTCGACAACCTGGTCACCCTGCCGCTGACGTCGTGGTCCTGGACGCTCAACTCGCGGGTCGACGCGGCCGACGCCCAGGCCGCGGCGCGGAAGAGGTACGGCCCGTCCGCGGTGATCATGCAGGTCACCCTCGCCTACGCCCTGCGCGCGGTCGATCCGGTGCCGACCAAGCACGACGTGTGGTGGACGTTCGTGCGGGTCGGCGGCCACGTGCGCGTGGCGAGCGACAGCGATCTGGCCGACGCCGGCGGGGTCAGCTGGAAGGGGCCGTGGGACTTCGGCGACCTCGTCGTCCAGCGCGGCGCGCACAGCCTGGTGCTCGGGCACATCGACAACGCCGACGTGCTGGCCGGTGTCGCCGCCCTCGTCGATGCGGCGGTCCCCGACGTCACCGCGGTGTGGGGTCCGAAGTGGTCCCAGGACGTCGCCGTGTTCGTGCCCGCGTCGAAGGCCGAGCTGCGGGTCGCGCTCGGCGCGACCTCGGCCGTCTCCACCGACATCGCCGCGGTGGCCGAGAACGACGGGCTGGATCCGGTGACCGGATCCGTCCTCGGCGCACGCCTGGTCGTCGAGACCGCTGCGCTGACCCGCCTCAGCGACGTCGGCCGACGGATCGTCGTCACCCACGAGGTGACCCACATCGCCGACGGGAACGCGACCACCGACGCCACGCCCCGCTGGATCGCCGAGGGCTTTGCCGACTACGTCGGGAACCTGCACTCGGGCCAACCGGTCACCGTGGCCGCGACCGAACTGCGGGCCGACGTACGCCGCGGCCGGTTGCCGACCGCGCTGCCGAAGGACGCCGCGTTCGACATCCCGGCCACCGCGGCGCAGTCCTACGAGGCGTCCTGGCTGGCCTGTCGCCTGATCGCGGCCCGCGCCGGGGCCGCCGGGCTGGTGCGGTTCTACCGGATGGTCGGCGCCTCGCCGGAGGCCCCGGACGGAGCCGTGGCCGACGCGCTGCGCGCCGTCCTGCACGTCGGCGTCGCCGCGTTCGTCGCCCAGTGGCGCACCTATCTGAGGGCGCAACTGGCATGAGCCGGCGAACCCTGATCGTCACGAACGACTTCCCGCCCCGCCAGGGCGGCATCCAGTCCTTCGTCCACGAGCTCGCGATCCGCCAGCCCGAGGGCTCGGTCGCCGTCTACGCCTCCGACCACGAGGGCAGCGCCGCGTTCGACGCCGCCCAGCCGTTCCCGGTGGTGCGGCACCCGACCGGACTGCTCGTGCCGACGCCGGGGGCCCGGCGCCGGACCGTCGCGGCGCTGCGGGAGTTCGGCTGCACCGCGGTCTGGTTCGGCGCCGCGGCACCGCTGGGCCTGCTCGCCCCGGCCCTGCGCGCCGCCGGCGCGGAGCGCATCGTCGCGACCACGCACGGCCACGAGGCCGGGTGGGCGATGCTGCCCGGGGCCCGGCAGCTGCTGCGCCGCATCGGGGCCGAGTGCGACGTGATCACCTATCTGGGCGAGTACACGAAGGGCAAGATGGCGGGCGCCTTCGCCGGTCGGGCCGAGCTTGTGCAGCTCACACCTGGAGTCGACGTCGAGACCTTCCGCCCCGAAGTCGACGGGGCGGCGATCCGGGCCCGGTACGGGCTGGGCGAGCAGCCCGTCATCGTCTGCGTCTCGCGCCTCGTGCCGCGCAAGGGGCAGGACACGCTGCTGCGCGCGCTGCCCGCACTGCGCCGCCACCACCCTGACGTGCGGCTGCTGCTCGTCGGCGCGGGCCGCTACCGCGGCGAGCTGGAGAAGCTTGCCGGCGAGCTCGGCGTCGCCGAACACGTCGTGTTCGCGGGCGGGGTCCCGCATCGCGAGCTGCCGGCGCACTTCGCGGCCGGCGAGGTGTTCGCGATGCCGTGCCGCACCCGCCGCGGCGGCATGGACGTCGAGGGTCTCGGCATCGTCTACCTCGAGGCCTCGGCCACCGGACTGCCCGTCGTCGCCGGCGACTCCGGTGGCGCGCCCGACGCCGTGCGTGACGGCGAGACCGGCTACGTCGTCGGCGGTCGCGACACCGCGACCCTGACGCGCCGCCTGACCGAACTGCTCGACGACGCCGAGCTGCGGGCCCGCCTCGGCGCGGCCGGGCGGGCCTGGGTGCTGGAGCAGTGGCGCTGGGAGCTGCTCTCCCAGCGCCTCACCGACCTGCTGCAGGCCTGAGCCCGGTCAGTCGCCCTTCGCGCCCGCGTACAGCGCGGCGATCTCGTCGGCGTTCTCCTTGTGCACGACGCTGCGCTTGAGCTTGAGCGAAGGCGTGATCTGACCGCCGGCCTCGGTCCAGTCCGAGGCCAGCACCGCGAACTTGCGGATCGACTCGGCCTTGCTGACCGCCTTGTTCGCGTCATCGATCGCGGTCTGGATCTCGGCCAGCAGCGCGGAGTCGTCGACGAGCTGGTGCACCGGGGTGTCGGCCGGCTTGCCGGCCTGCTCGAGCCACTGCGGCAGCGACTCGACGTCGACGGTGATGAGCGCGGCGATGAACGGCTTCTGGTCGCCGACGACGAGGCACTGGCTGATCAGCCAGTGCGCCCGGACGCGGTCCTCGAGCACGGCCGGGGCGACGTTCTTGCCGCCGGCGGTCACGATGAGTTCCTTCTTGCGGCCGGTGATGCGCACGAACCCGTCGTCGTCGATCTCGCCGATGTCGCCGGTGTGGAACCACCCGTCCGCGGACAGCGCCTCGGCCGACGCGTCGGGGTTCCTCCAGTAGCCGCGGAAGATGTGCGGCGCCTTGAACAGCAGCTCGCCGTCCTCGGCGACCCGGACGGTCGTGCCGCCGATCGGTCGGCCGACCGTGCCGACCTTGATGGCATTGGGACGGTTGACGGTGACGCCGGCGGTGGTCTCGGTCAGGCCGTAGCCCTCGTAGATCGTGACGCCGATGCCGCGGAAGAAGTGGCCGAGCCGCGCGCCCAGCGGGGCGCCGCCCGACACCGCGGCGACGCAGTTGCCGCCCAGGGCGGCCCGCAGCTTGCCGTAGACGAGCTTGTCGAACAGGGCGTGCTCGAGCTTGAGCAGCAGCGACGGCGAGCCCTTCTCGGTGGCCTCGGAGAACCGGATCGCCACCGACTCGGCCCGGTCGAAGATCTTGCCCTTGCCGTCGCCGTGGGCCTTCTGCTTGGCCGTGTTGTAGACCTTCTCGAACACGCGGGGGACGGCGAGGACGAAGGTGGGCCGGAAGCCGCCGAGGTCCTCGATGAGGTTCTTGACGTCGGCGGTGTGGCCGAGCGTGCAGCCCGCGGCGAGCGCGCCGATCTCGATGGCCCGGCCGAAGACGTGCGCGATCGGCAGGAACAGCAGGGTCGAGGTGTCGGCGTTGAAGAAGTCCGAGAGCAGGTCGAGCAGTTCCACCGCCTCGACGACGAAGCAACGGTGGGTGAGCTCGCAGCCCTTCGGCCGGCCGGTGGTGCCCGAGGTGTAGATGATCGACGCGGTGTCGTCGAGCGACACGGAGGCCCGCCGCGCGTCGACATCGGCATCGGCGATGTCGGCCCCGGCCGCGACGAGCGCGTCGATCGCCCCGTCGTCGAAGCCCCACACGTGCTTCAGATCGGGCACAGACGGGCGGATCGAGTCGACGACGCCGGCGTGCTCGGCCGTTTCGACGAAGACGCCGACCGCGCCGGAGTCGGACAGGATCCAGTCGACCTGCTCGGCACTGGAGGTCTCGTAGATCGGGACGACGACGGCGCCGGCGGTGAACAGCGCGAAGTCGGCGACGGTCCACTCGTAGCGGGTCTTGCTCATGACCGCCACGCGGTCGCCGGGCGCGATGCCCGACGCCATCAGCCCCTTGGCCACGGCGGTCACCTCGTCGGCGAACGTCTTGGCGCTCACGTCCTGCCAGGAGCCCCCGACGCGGCGTCGCAGCGCGACGTGATCGGGGCGCGACGCGGCGTTGTCGAAGACGAAATCGGCCGTGTTGTTCTGGCTCAGCGTGGTGATCTTGCTGGCGACATGCAGCTCGTGCACTCGTCCGGCGTCCTTTCTGGGGACAACTGTTGACGTTCCGGCGACCGGGGCGTGACCGCGCGGCGGCATTGCCGGCGCGGGCCCACGTTAGCCCGTCGCCCGGTACGACGCGACCGGCCCTTCGACCCGTGGCATCCTGGCCATCGTGCCCGCCGTCGACATCGTCGATTCGACCTGGATCTCGGCCCGGCCCGTCACCGTGGCTGCGGTGGTGGCCGAGCCGGCGAACTGGCGCCGCTGGTGGCCGGGGCTCGAGCTCACGATCGACGAGTGGCGGGCCGAGAAGGGCGTGCGCTGGCATGTGGGCGCGGTGCAGTCGGGCGCGGCGGTCGGCCTGGCCGGCAGCGCCGAGGTCTGGCTCGAACCGATGGGCGAGGGCGTCGTGGCGCACTTCTTCCTCCGCCTCGACCCGGCGGAGGGGCACACGCTGGAGGACCGGCTGCGCGACCGGGTCACCCGCGAGTACCGGCTGCACACGAAACGCGCGTTCTGGGCGCTGGGTGATCAGCTCGACCCCGGTCGCATCGACCGGCACACGTCGGCGTCGCACGCCTCGGTGACCTGACGCACGCCCTGACAGCGGCCCCGCCCGTGGCGCGGGCGGAGCGGCGTCGTCCGGCACGAGCGGGCACCGCGTGGCGGGTAGCCTCTGGACCCATGCCCGACGAGTCGACCCAGTCGATCACCATCGACGCGGATCCCGCGGACATCATGGGCGTCATCTCCGATTTCCCGAACTATCCGAAGTGGGCCGGTTCGGTGAAGAAGGCCGAGGTCGTGGAGGACGGCCCCGACGGTCGAGCCCGCCGCGTCGCGTTCGTCCTGGACGCCGGGATCGTGCGCGACCAGTACGAGCTCGTCTACGACTGGAGCGGCGACAACCGGGTCGAGTGGAACCTCACCGAAGGTCAGATGATGCGGGCGCAGCACGGGTGCTACGACCTGCGCTCCGACGGCGCCGGGCGCACGTACGTGACCTACTCGCTCTCGGTCGACCTCATCATCCCGATGCTCGGCCTGCTCAAGCGCAAGGCCGAGCGCGTGGTGATGGACACCGCGCTCAAGGAGCTGAAGAAGCGCGTCGAGAGCCGCCAGGTCTGAGCGCATGCGCATAGTCCTGTTCACCGGGAAGGGCGGCGTCGGCAAGACGACGACCGCCTCGGCCACCGCGCTGCGCCTGGCCGACCGCGGGCTGAAGACCCTGCTGCTGTCGACCGATGTCGCGCACTCGCTGGCCGACGCGCTCGATGTCACGCTCTCCGACGAGCCGACCGAGATCGCGCCGAGCCTGTGGGCGGTGCAGATCGACACGCAGGGACGCTTCGAGGCGGCCTGGCGCGACGTGCAGGCCTTCCTCGTCGACATGCTCGCCCGCGGCGGGGTCGACCCGATCACCGCCGACGAGCTGACCGTGCTGCCGGGCGTGGACGAGGTGCTGGCGCTGCTCGCCGTGCGCGACCTCGCCGTGACCGGCAACTGGGACGCCCTCGTCGTCGACTGCGCGCCGACGGCCGAGACGCTGCGACTGCTCGCGCTGCCCGAGGCGCTCACCTGGTACCTGCAGCGCGTGTTCCCGGCCCAGCGCCGCATTGCCAAGGGCATGCGGCCGATCGCCTCACTGCTCGGGCGCGGCGACGCGATCCCGCCGGACAGCCTGTTCGACGCGCTGCTGCGCCTCAACAACGAGCTGGCGGCGGTGCGCGAGCTGCTGGGCGACCCGACGGTCACTTCGGTGCGGCTCGTGCTGACCCCGGAGGCCGTGGTCGCCGCCGAGGCGCGGCGCACCTTCACCGCTCTCGCGCTCTACGGCTACTCGGTCGACCTCGTCGTCGCCAACCGCGTCTTCCCGGCCGGCGACGACGAGTGGCGCCAGGGCTGGGCCAGGGCCCAGCAGACGCAGCTCGCGGCGATCCGCGAGTCGTTCGCCGGCCTGCCGGTAACCGAACTGCCCTACCGTGCCGCCGAGCCGATCGGCGCGGCGGCGCTGCGCGAGGTCGCCGCCTCGCTCTACGGCGAGCTGCCCGGTGCCGACCCGGCCCCGGTCGGTGCCGGACCGGCCCTGCTCAGCGTCGACGCCGACGGACCGAACTTCGTCCTGCGCATGGCGTTGCCGCTGGCCGAGCGGGCCTCGGTCGACGCGGCGCGCGCCGGTGACGATCTCGTCGTGAGCGTCGGGGCCAACCGCCGGGTGCTCAGCCTGCCCAGCGTGCTGCGCCGCTGCATCGTCGACGGCGGCGAGTTCGACGGCCGCGAGTTGCGGGTGCGCTTCCGGCCCGATCCCGACCTGTGGCCCGCCGGCGTGACCCCGCGGCCCCGACCGAGACCCGGTCCGCGAGGACGGCCCGAAGGAGCAGGGGACGACGATGCCTGAGCATCCGATCGACGACGACGCGAACGAGGCCGGCGGCGCGGCCGACGGCGTCGGGCCCTTCGCCGACGAGGCCCGCAAGCTGTTCGCGGTCGTCCAGCAGTGGGCGCAGCGCACGATGCCGGAGCCGCCGTCGGGCCACGGCGGCCCCGAGTGCCAGTGGTGCCCGTTGTGCCAGTTCGCGAGCATCCTGCGGGGCGAGCACCCCGAGGTCACCGAGCGGGTCGTCGAGGCCGGCACCGCGATCACCGGCGCCTTCCGCGCCCTGCTCGACACCGCGGCGCGCGCCGCGCCGCCGGCGGAGACCGCGCACCAGCGCGGTCCGAACCGGCCCAAGCCGTCCCCGCGCGTGCAGCACATCCGGTTCGACGACGAGGCGCCGGCCGAACCGCCGGCAGCCGCCCCCGGCATCGACGACGTCTCCGGTGACGACACCGGCGACAACGGCTGAGCCGCCGTGGGGCTCACGATCGGGGTCGACATCGGCGGCACCAAGGTGGCGGCCGGGGTGGTCGACGACGAGGGGAACATCCTCGACCGGGAACGGCGCGACACACCGGGCAACGACGTCGCCGACATCGAGGCGATCATCGTCGACGTCGTGCACGCCCTGGCCGCGCGCAACGACGTCGACGCCGTCGGCGTAGGGGCCGCCGGCTGGATCGCGAACGACCGCGCGACCGTGCTCTTCTCACCGCACCTCGCCTGGCGCGACGAACCGCTGCTGGCCGAACTGGCCGAACACATCGAGCTGCCGCTGCTCGTGGAGAACGACGCCAACGCCGCGGCCTGGGCCGAGTACCGCTTCGGGGCGGCGCAGGATGAGGCCGTCGTCGTGTGCGTCACGCTCGGCACCGGCATCGGCGGCGGCCTGGTCGCCGCCGGCCAGGTCTATCGCGGCGCCTTCGGCATCGCCTGCGAGTACGGGCACATGACGCTCGTGCCCGAGGGGCGGCGCTGCGCCTGCGGCAATCGCGGCTGCTGGGAGATGTACGCCTCGGGCCGGGCGCTGGCCCGCGACGCAAGGGAGCTGGCCCAGGAGTCGCCGATGGCGGCGGCGCGGATGGTCGAGCTCGCGGGTTCGGTCGAGGACATCACCGGCCCGGTCGTCACCGCGGCCGCGCTGGCCGGCGACCCGGCCGCGCGCTCGATCTGCACCGCGATGGGCCGCGCGCTCGGCCACGGGCTCGCCAACCTGGCGGCGGTCATCGATCCGTCGGTCTTCGTGATCGGTGGCGGGGTATCCGCGGCGGGCGAACTGCTCGTCGGGCCGGCCCGGGAGGAGTTCGAGCACAGCCTGACCGGCCGCGGCTTCCGGCCCGCCGCCCGGGTAACGCTCGCCGCGCTCGGCCCGGACGCCGGACTGGTCGGGGCGGCCGACCTCGCCCGGTTGCAGGCCGCCCCGCGCCGGTAGGAAATGATGGGGGCGTGCCCCCGCTGCGTCTGCTCTCCGTCCGCGCCCATGACATCGCCGGCGACCGCGCCGCCCTCGCCGCGCTGATCGAGCAGGCCGGGGTCGACCTCGCCTGCGTGCACGGCTCGCCCAGCCTGCTGCGGTGGCGCTCGATCTCGGCCGCGCTGGCCCGGCAGGCCAACCTCGTCGTGGTCGGCGGCGGCCGCACCGGCGGCGGGAACCTGCTGCTCTCCACCCTCGGCGTCGACGTCACCGGCCTGCGCGACCTCGCGTTCACCGGCACCTCGGGCCTCCGCCCGCCCGGCGCGACGCTCGCCGTGCTGGCCCTACGGGGCAGCGAGTTCGTGGCCGCCGGGGCCCGCCTCGGCGGCAGCGCCGCCGACCGGCTGGCCCAGGCCGAGGAGCTCGAGACCGCGCTCGCCGGGATGCACCCGGGCCGCCCGCCGGCGCTGCTGAGCGTCGACGGCGTCGAGCCGGGCACGCCCGCGTGGGACCGCCTCGCCGCCGGGCGCACGGCCGTCGGGGGCGGGGTGTTCGTCGACACCCGCATCGAGGTCGGCGGGGTGGCCCAACCGGGCGGCCGGGTGCGGGTCGAGCTCGACCTCCCGGCCGCGGCGCCGGTCGAGTAACCGCGTCAGATCGCGGCGCCGTCGTCGTCCTCGTCGCGGTGGTGCTCGTGGATGCGGCTGAACAGGATGCCGACCCCGAGGAGCAGGCCGACCACACCCAGCACCAGGGTCAGGTTGCCGGCCAGGCCGAACTGACCGCCCATGCCGAGGATCAGGATCGAGAAGGCCAGGACGGTCATCGCGAAGATCGTCGGCGCGGCGAGGCGGGGAAGTGGTGGCGGGGGCGGCGGGATGTAGTGGTCGTCATCGAGCCAGATCGGGTCCTCGGCCGCCGGCTTGGCCAGCCGGGCCCGCCAGTCGGCGTCCTCCTGGCTGAGATCGCGTTCGGCGTTGCGGATCGCGGCGTGCGTGTCGACGTGCCAGTCGGCGACGAGCGCCTGGAAGACCGCGTCGGTGTCGACGTCGGCGAGCGGATCGGCCGGAGGTTCCGGCACGGGGTCGTCGTCCCGCCCCAGCGCGCGCACGGCTGCGGCGACGATCGTGCGGGCGTCGACCCGCTCCTCGGAGGCGACGAACAGTCGGCGCTGCCCTCCGTCGCTCGCCTCGACGGGGGACGCCCCCAGGTAGGCGGCGATCCGGGCCCGGCCCAGGGCGGTGAGCAGGTGGCGTCCGACCGCCGGGTCGACGTCGGTGAGCGGCACGTAGGTCGGCGCGCGCAGCCCGTTGTCGAGCCGGCCGGGCTCAGGGGCGGCGGGCTCGGGCGCGGTCACGGCCGGACCGGGTCGCCGCTGGAGTCACCGACCTGGTCGCCCGCCGGGGCCGCCGGGGCGTGCGAGGCGATGAACTCGACGCTGCCGCGGAAGATCGTCGGCGCGTCGTTGTCCATCGTGGCGACGTGGTAGCTGTCCTCGAGCATCACCTCGTGGACGGTCGTGTTCACCGCCCCCGCCTTCAGCAGCCTCGCCGAGAGCGGGTCGACGACGTGGTCCTCGCGGGAGCGGTACATCAGGATCGGCGCGCGGACCTTGTCGAGGTCGGCCACCGTGAGCTTCCACAGCTTGTACAGCGACGCGAACGCGACGACCGGGGTGCGGTCGCCGGCCGGCTCGCTGACGCCCGGCTTCTTGATGTCGCCGCCGATGGACGGACGCGAGCGGACGGCCCAGGCGATGTAGGGCGCCAGCTTGGCGTCGATCCGCTGGGTGCCGTAGGCCGGGTTGACGAGCACGAGCCCGGCGATCTTGTCGGGGTAGTGCTGCGCCAGGCGGGTGACGAGCGTGCCGCCCATCGACAGGCCGACGGCGAAGACGGTCTCGCAGCGCTCGGCGAGTTCGAGGTAGGCCGCCTCGATCGCGCCGTACCACTCGGGCCAGCGGGTGCGGTTGGTGTCCTGCCAGGTGCCGCCGTGCCCCGGTAGCAGCGGCAGCCGCACCGAGTGCCCGGCGTCGGCCAGGGCGATCGCCCAGTCGCGCACGCTCGCGGGCGTGCCGGTGAAGCCGTGGCTGACCACGACGCCGATGGGGCCGCCGTCGGCCGAGAACGGCTGTTCGTCCGGAATTGCGCCCGGAGCCCCGCCACTGACCGGCTGCACGCTGCCTCCGTAAGGGTCGTGGATGTCGGCCCTCATCATGCCTCGCGGATGCCACCGACGGCGACCGGCACGAGCGCCGCGTCCGCGACGCGCCCGGCGGTTGGTGACACGGGCCGCGCGGCATTAGGGTTCTCCCCAACATCAGGCACGCATTCGATCAGTATCGGCGGGAGAGACAGTGGGGTACTGGCTCGCCAAGTTCGTGTTCCTGGGCCCGCTGCTGCGGTTGATCTGGCGCCCGTGGACCGAGGGCCGGGAGAACATCCCCGACGACCGTCCGGCGATCATCGCCAGCAACCACCTGTCGTTCTGCGATTCGTTCTTCATGCCGATCGTCGTCCGGCGCAAGGTGACCTTCCTGGCCAAGGCCGAGTACTTCACGACGGCCGGGCTCAAGGGCCGCATCAGCCGCGCCTTCATGAACATGGTCGGCATGGTGCCGATCGACCGCGACGACGCCGACGCCGCCCGCGCCGCGCTCACCACGGGCGTCCGGGTGCTCAGCGAGGGCACACTGCTCGGCATCTACCCCGAGGGCACCCGCTCGCCCGACGGCCGCCTCTACCGCGGCAAGACCGGCGTCGCCCGCCTCGCCCTCGAGTCCGGCGCGGTCGTCATCCCGTGCGCCATGGTCAACACCGAGATCATCCAGCCCCAGGGCCGGGTCATCCCGAAGCTGCGGCCGCGCCCCGGCGTGCGTTTCGGCAAGCCGCTCGACTTCTCCCGTTACGAGGGCATGGCCGGCGACCGCTTCGTCGAGCGCTCGATGACCGACGAGATCATGTACGAGCTCATGCAGCTGTCCGGGCAGGAGTACGTCGACCAGTACGCGGCCAAGGTCAAGAAGGCGTCGGGCCAGGACAACGCCTTCGGCGCCCGCTCCGCCGCCGAGGTCCGCGAGCTCGGCGACCGCGCCCCGCGCACCCGGGCGTCCTGACCGGTGCGCTTCTTCTACGACTGCGAGTTCATCGAGGACGGCAACACGATCGAGCTGGTCTCGATCGGCGTGGTCGACGAGACGGGCCGCGAGTTCTACGCCATCTCGACCGCGTTCGACCCGTCGCGGGCGATCGACTGGGTGCGGCGCAACGTGCTGGACAAGCTGCCCAGCCCGTCGGACCCCGCGTGGCGCTCGCCGGAACGGATCCGCGCCGACCTGCTCGCCTTCCTGACCGAGCCGAACGAGCCGATCGAGCTGTGGGCCTGGATGTCGGCCTACGACCACGTCGTGCTCTGCCAGCTCTGGGGTGACATGCGGGCGCTGCCGCGCGCCATCCCGCGCTTCACCCACGAGCTGCGGCAGCGCTGGGAGGACGCCGGTTGCCCGCCGCTGCCGGCCGCGCCGCCCGACCAGCACGACGCCCTGGCCGACGCCCGGCACAATGTGGCCCGCTGGCAGGTTCTCGACGCGGTGGCGTCCCGACTCGGTTAGGGTCCGATCATGCGTATCGGAGTGCTCACGGGCGGTGGCGACTGCCCCGGGCTCAATGCGGTCATCCGGGCGGTCGTGCGCAAGGGCGCCGGCATGCACGGCCACGAGTTCGTCGGGTTCCGTGACGGCTGGCGCGGGCCCCTCGAGTCGATCACGATGCCGCTCGGCATCGCCGAGGTGCGCGGCATCCTGCCGCGCGGCGGCACGATTCTCGGCTCGTCGCGCACCAACCCGTTCGGGGTCGAGGGCGGGGTGCAGAAGGTCGTCGACAACCTGCACACGCTCGGCATCGACGCCCTGATCGCCATCGGTGGCGAGGACACCCTCGGCGTGGCGACGAAGCTGCACGAGCGCGGGGTCAACGTCATCGGCGTGCCGAAGACGATCGACAACGACCTCAACGCCACCGACTACACCTTCGGCTTCGACACGGCGGTGAACATCGCCATGGAGGCCATCGACCGGCTGCACACCACCGCCGAGTCGCACCACCGCGCGCTGATCGTCGAGGTCATGGGTCGCCACGCCGGCTGGATCGCCCTGCACGCGGGGATGGCCGGCGGGGCCAACGTGATCCTGCTGCCCGAGTTCCCGTTCTCCCTCGAGCGGGTCTGCGCGTACGTCGAGAGCCGCTTCCAGGCGCACTATGCGCCGATCATCGTCGTCGCCGAGGGCGCCACCCCCGACGGCGGTGAGAACGCCACCGTGGACAAAGGGCTGGACGCCTTCGGCCACGTCCGGCTCGGTGGCATCGGCGAATGGCTGGCCGGCGAGATCGAGAAGCGCACCGGCAAGGAGGCCCGCACGACCGTGCTCGGGCACATCCAGCGCGGCGGCACGCCGACGGCGTTCGACCGTATGCTGGCCACCCGCTTCGGGCTGCACGCCGTCGACGCCGCGACCGATCACGACTGGGGCAAGATGGTCGCCCTGCGCGGCACCGACATCGTCCGGGTGCCGCTGGCCGACGCCACGACGCAGCTCAAGGTCGTCACCCCCGAGCTCTACGGCGAGGCCGAGGTCTTCTTCGGCTGACGCCCGATGCCGCCGGGCGCCCCTCACGCGACCCGGCCACGCCGTCGCGTTTCCCGTGCCGAATACGCTGTTCGGGTGACCGTTGCGCCCCACCTGCCGTCCAGCTCGGCCGATCCCGTGACCGGGGTCGACCCCGACCCGACCGATCTCGGTCTGGACGCCTGGCGCGCGCTCCCCGCGGCCCAGCAGCCGAACTGGCCCGACGACGCCGCGCTGCGGACCGCCGCGGCCACCCTGGCCGGCCTGCCGCCGCTCGTGGTCGCGTCCGAGGTCGACCAGCTGCGCGAGCGGCTGGCCGCCGTGGCGCGCGGCGAGGCGTTCCTGCTGCAGGGCGGCGACTGCGCCGAGACGTTCGCGACCAGCTCGCAGGCCGACATCGCCGGCAAGGTGCGGGTGCTGCTGCAGATGTCGGTCGTGCTCACCTACGGCGCGTCGATGCCGGTGGTGAAGCTGGGCCGCATCGCCGGGCAGTACGCGAAGCCGCGCTCGTCCGACATCGACTCCACCGGTCAGCTCTCCTACCGCGGTGACATGGTCAACGAGCTTGTCGGCGAGCGCAGGCCCGACCCGCAGCGCATCCTGCGGGCGTACTCGACGGCCGCGTCGACGCTGAACCTGCTGCGGGCCTACGCCGGCGGCGGTCTGGCCTCGCTCGACCGGGTGCACGCCTGGAACACCGCCTTCGCCCGCACCACCGACACCGGCACGCGCTACGAGAAGCTGGCCTCGGAGATCGACCGGGCCGTCCGCTTCATGCGGGCCTGCGGCGTGCACGACTCCGCGCTCGAGGGCGTCGAGCTGTACTCGTCGCACGAGGCGTTGATCCTCGAGTACGAGCGGGCGCTGACCCGGGTCGACTCCGGTCGGGCCTACGACCTCTCGGGCCACTTCGTCTGGGTGGGGGAGCGCACCCGCCAGATGGACGGCGCGCACCTCGACTTCGTCTCCCGCATCGCCAACCCGATCGGCGTGAAGCTCGGGCCGACGACGACGCCGGAGTTCGCGGCCGAGCTCGTCGAGCGCCTCGACCCGGACAATTCGCCCGGCCGGCTCACCCTCATCAGCCGCATGTCGAACGCGAGGGTGCGCGACGTGCTGCCGGCGATCGTCGAGCGGGTCACGGCCACGGGGCACCTCGTCGTCTGGCACTGCGACCCGATGCACGGCAACACCGAGGAGACCGCCGACGGCGTGAAGACGCGCCACCTCGACCGGATCATCGACGAGGTGGACGGGTTCTTCGACGTACACGCCTCCCTGGGCACGCACCCGGGCGGGCTGCACGTCGAGCTCACCGGCGACGACGTCACCGAGTGCATCGGCGGCACGGCCGAGCTGACCGCGGCCGACCTCGGGCGGCGCTACGAGACGGCGTGCGACCCACGGCTCAACATCGAGCAGTCGCTCGAGCTCGCGTTCCGGGTGGCCGAGCGCCTGGTGTCCGACTTCCGCTCACGCGCCGCCGAATGAACGTCGACCTGCGCTCGGACACCGTCACCCAGCCGACCCCGGAGATGCGCGCGGCGATGGCTGCCGCGCCGGTGGGCGACGACGTGTACGGCGAGGACCCGTCGATCATCGAGCTCGAGCAGCGGGTCGCCGCCCTGCTCGGGCACGAGGCCGGCCTGTTCGTGCCGTCCGGCTCGATGGGCAACCAGCTGGGCCTGCGGCTGCTCGTCGCCCCGGGCCAGGAGCTGGTCTGCGACTCGCTCGCCCACATCGCCCGGGCCGAGCTCGGGGCCGCGGCGGTGCTCAGCGGCATCACGTTCCGCACCTACGCCGCGGTGCGGGGCATCGTCGACGTCGACGCGATCGCCGGCATGATCACGCCGAACGCCGGCCCCTACCTGGTGTCGAGCGCCGCCATCGAGGTCGAGAACACGCACAACTTCGGCGGCGGGACGGTGCAGCCGGCCGAGCGGGTCGCCGCGGTGCAGGCGCTGGCCCGCGAGACCGGCCTGGGCCTGCACCTCGACGGCGCGCGGCTGTGGAACGCGCACGTCGCCACCGGCACGCCGCTGGACGAATTGGCCGGCGGCTTCGACACCGTCTCGGTCTGCCTGTCCAAGGGACTCGGCGCGCCGGTCGGTTCGGTGCTCGTGTCGTCCGCGGCCCGCATCGCCGAGGCCCGCGTGTGGCGCAAGCGGCTCGGCGGCGGCATGCGCCAGGCCGGCATCCTCGCCGCGGGCGGGCTGTACGCGATCGAGCACCACCTCGCCCGCCTCGCCGACGACCACACCCGGGCCCGGCGCCTCGCCGAGGCGCTCGGGGCCGATCCGGCCACCGTCGACACGAACATCGTCGTGCTCCAGGTTCCCGACGCCGCCGCGGTCGCGAAGGGGGCGGCCGGGGCGGGGGTGCTGGTCTCGGCGCTCGGACCCACGTTCCTGCGCTTCGTCACGCACCTCGACATCGACGACGACGCGCTCGACCGCGCGATCGCCGTCCTGGGCCCGCTCGTCACGACGCGCTGAACTTCATGCAGTTCTCAGCATCCGGGGCCTGATCGCGGGACACTCTGGACCATGAGCTATTCGCCACCTCCCGGTCAGTCGCCCTACCCGTCCGCTCCGCCGCCGTCCGGCGCCTCCGGCCGGCCGACCCGGCTGCGGGGACGGACCCCGCTGCGTCTCGCGCTGATCTTCGGCGTGCTCGGCATCGCGCTGGTGGTCGTGGGCAGCATCATCATCGCCACCAAGTCGCTGAACAAGGTCGACGGCTTCGCCCGCGTGCCGGTCGCGACCGGTGGGACGGTCCAGCTCAAGAGTGGTAACCAGCTCGTCTACTACGAGGCCTCGGACGTCAGTTCGGGCATCGACACCGTCCCGGTGCCGGCGATCCGCATCACCGCACCCGACGGCACGAAGACCATCCTCGACACGCTCTACGGCGGCGCCAGCCGGGAGAGCGGCCGGATCAAGAACCGGCTCACCTACGACAACAACGGTCACAAGGGCGTCGCGATCTATCAGCTCAAGATCACCCAGGCCGGGACCTATCAGGTCGAGGTGCAGCCCTCGGGCCAGGAGAAGGCCGGCGCCGACCTCGCGTTCGGCGAGTCCATCGCCGGTGGCACCGCGCTCGGCGCGGGCCTGCTCGTACCCGGGGTGCTGCTGATCATCGCCGCGATCGTGCTGCTCATCGTCGGGCTCGTGAAGCGCGGCCGGCACAAGAAGGAGATCGCCTCCGGGGCCTACGGCGGCGGGTACCCGGGCCAGTACGGCGGGGGACAGCCGGGCCAGTACGGCACCCAGCCGGGCCAGTACGGCCCCCAGCCGGGCCAGTACGGCGGTCAGCCGCCGAACTTCCCGCCGCCGGGGCCGCAGCCGCCGAACCAGGGTTGGGCGCCGCCACCCCAGCGGTAGGCACTCCACCGTTGCCGGCTGAGGTCTTCGTGCCTCAGCCGGCGAGGTGGGCCGCCGACGTGCGTCCGAGCAGCGGCGGCAGGGTGGCGACGGCGCGGGCGAGGTCGTCGAGACTCTCCCCGAGCAGCGCCTGGGCGCCGTCGCACAGCGCCGATTCCGGCCGGGGGTGCACGTCGACCATCACGCCGTCGGCGCCGGCCGCGATACCGGCCCGGGCCAGCGGCACGACGAGGTCACGCCGCCCCGCCGCGTGCGACGGGTCGACGATCACCGGCAGGTGCGAGAGCCGCTGCACCATCGGCACGGCCGACACGTCGAGCATGTTGCGGATCGCCGGCTCGAAGGAGCGCACGCCGCGCTCGCACAGCACGATGTCGAGGTTGCCGCGCTGCGCGATGTACTCCGCGGCCATCAGCCATTCCTCGTAGGTGGCGGTCAGGCCGCGCTTGAGCATGACCGGCTTCCCGGCCGCGCCGACCGCCTGCAGCAGTCCGAAGTTCTGCATGTTCCGGGTGCCGATCTGCAGCATGTCGACGTGCTCGGCAACGATGTCGACATCGGCGGCGTCGACGACCTCGGTGACGATCGGCAGCCCGACCTGGTCCCGAACGTCGGCGAGGATGCGCAGGCCCTCGACCCCGAGCCCCTGGAAGGCGTAGGGCGAGGTGCGCGGCTTGTACGCCCCGCCCCGCAGCAGCGTCGCGCCCGCCTGCTTGGCCATCCAGGCCGATTCGAGCGTCTGCTCGGCCGTCTCGACCGCGCACGGTCCGGCGATGAGGGTGAACGTGTCGGGCCCGATGGGCACACCGCCCACCCGGATCGTCGTGCGCTTCGCGTGGTTCTGCGCCGACACGAGCTTGTAGGGGGCGGTGATGCGCATCGTCTCGGCCACACCGGGCAGCCCGTCGGCGTCGAGCGTCTCGAGCACGTCCTCGGTGCCGACGACACCGATGATCGTGCGCATCACGCCGCGGCTGACGAACGCCTGCCCGTTGTGCGCCTCGATGTGGGTGACGACGTTGTCGACGTCGGAGTCGGTGGCACCCGGTGCCATCACGATGACCATGCCGCCAGCCTATCGACGGGCTCTACGGAACCCAGACGGCGGAGTCGTGGGCGAACACGACCCGCTTCGGGTCGAACTCGAGGATGCGGGCGAGCCAGGGGCCGGGCGCCGGCAGCGGGTCGACGTGGCCGAGTTCGCGGGCCCGGGCGGCGAGGACGTCGGCCGACCACGCCGACGCGGTGTCGAGCGCCTGACCGGCCCAGACGAGCGTGCCGTCCTCGCACTCGAGAACGACCGACTGGTGCCCGGCGACGTGACCGGGCGTGGGGATGACGTGCACGCCCGGCGCGAGCTCGGCCTCGCCGTCGAGCACTTCGTACTGCGCGCCGGCGAAGTCGACGAGGTCCAGGAACGTGTACTCCTCGGTCTGCGCGGTGTGCAGCTCGCGCCGCTGGCAGTGGATCGGCCGGCCGGCGAAGCGGGGGTTGCCGCCGATGTGGTCGAAGTGCAGATGGCAGTTGACCACGAGCGCGATGTCGTCGACGGCGACGCCGACGCGGTGCAGGGCGTCGGCGATGTCGATGCGCCGCGGCCGGTACCACGCGTCGGTCTCCTCGTCGGCCGCGCCGAGACCGGTGTCGAGCAGCATCAGCCCGGCGGGCGTGCGGGCGAGGTAGCCGTAGACCACCTCGACGCGAGACGCACCCGTGCCGGTCTCCTCGGGGGGCCGGACGAACGTGCCGAGATCGATGCGCGTGACGTCCTTCGTGCGCATCCGCTCACCGCTCCCGGTGCTGCACGACGTTGATCACGTTGCCGTCCGGCGCGCGGACGAGGAAGCGGCGCACGCCCCACCCCTCCGTCGTCAACGGGTGGACGATCTCGTAGCCGGCCGCCCGGGCCTCGGCGTAGGCGGCGTCGACGTCGTCGGCGTGGACGGAGATCACCGAGGGCTCGGGCGACGTCGCGTCACCCGTCACGAGTTGCACGTGGGCGCCGCTGTCCATCGCGGTGTAACGCGCCACCCAGCCGAGGTTGAACTCCTCGGTCTCGAGGCCGAGGAAGCCGGTGTAGAAGTCCTTCGCGGCGTCCAGGTCGGCTACCCGCAGATTGGCCGTGATCCTCTTCGCGTGCATGCGCTCATCCTGCACCCACGGTGGCGGCGTCGCGGTGCGCGACGAGCGTGACGATGTCGGCGGCATGGTCGGTGTCGGCCGTCTCGACCACCATCGGCACGCGACGCGTGGCCGGCGAGGCGAACAGGGCGGCGAAGGGTGCCGCGCCGATGGTGCCGCGGCCGATGGCCTCGTGACGGTCGCGCTTCGAGCCGGCCGGATCGCGGCTGTCGTTGACGTGGACGAGCCCGATGCGCCCGCGCCCGGCCGCCCTCCCGAACTCGCGCAGCGCCGCGGTGAACCCGCGGACGGTCGACAGGTCGTGTCCCGCCGCGTGCATGTGACAGGTGTCCAGGCAGACGCCGACGCGCTCGTCGCGGTCGAGCCCGTCGAGGTACGCCGCGAGCGAGGAGGCGTCGGAGGCGAGCGCGCCGCCCCCACCGGCGGTCGGCTCGATCAGCAGCGCCGGCCCGCCCGGAACCGAGTCGAGCACCGGCAGCACGTGCTCGCGCACCTGGTGCATCGCGTCGTCCCAGCGGTTGCCGAGCACGGCCGATCCGGCGTGCACCACCACGCCGCCGGCGCCGATCGCGGCGCCGCGGGTGAGCGAGAAGCGCAACGCGTCGGCCGAGCGGGCCAGTGTCTCCGGCGACGGCGAGCCGAAGTTGATCAGGTACGGCGCGTGGACGAAGACGGGTGCGGTGCAGCCGACCGCGAAGGCGGCGTCACCGTCGGCGTCCGGCGCGGGCGGTGCCCAGCCGCGCGGGTTGGCGACGAAGACCTGCAGCACCTCGGCGCCGATCGCGGCGGCGCGGGGCAGCGCCTTGACCAGCCCGCCCGCCACCGAGACGTGGGCGCCGATCGGGGCGATCGGTCGGGGAGGCACGGGGCCCGATGCTACGGACCCGGTCGGCGACTACTTCCGGGCGCGGGCGCCCTGTGGCCGGCGTCCCACGAACAGCAGCACAGCGCCGAAGAGGAACACGGCGACACCGACCCACAGCGTGGCGCCGACCTGGCTGCGCGGGCCCGTGTTGGACAGCTGGATCGCGCTGGCACCGGCACTGGACGCCGGTGCGGTTGTGCGCGCCTCGCTGGTCGCGGCGAGGCTCGAGCTCGCCGGGGACGACGGCGCCCGGGTGACGCTCGTCGGCGGCACGAACGTGTTGGTGATGGAGACGTCGAGGTTGCTCGGACCCTCGGCCTGGAAGGTGATGCTCTGCGGCGACGTCGGCGCATAGGTCGTGTCGTACAGCGGCGCCGGGGCCTCGGTGTAGGCGTAGGAGCAGGTCGTCGCGCCGCTCTGATCGGGGTAGATGTAGAGCAGACCGCTCGCCTTGCTGCCGCCGTCGGGCACGGTGACCGTCATGTCCACTGCGCTGTTCGTGTTCGGGTCGAGGCACGACGAGGTGATCTTCACCGACCACGGCCCGTGGGAGGTCGTGCCGACCGTGGTCTCGGAGAAGGTGATGGTGCCGGTCGGGCAGGTGGCCGCCGGCGTGCCGATCTGGAGGATCTGCCCGCACGTCGGGGCGACCGACCCGGCGGTCGCGTCGGACGTGCCGCCCAGCCCGCCGGCGATCATCACACCGCCGAGGAGCATGCACAGGATGGCCCCGAAACGCTGCTTCATCTGCCCTCGCCTCAACCCCGTGCGACACCTTTGACCAGGTGCGCTGGCTGCGTACGCTAGCGCAATGTCGCGGCCCGGGAACCCCCGAGTCCTGGTGGCGCGCGGGCTCGACAGCTGGCTCGTCGGATGGCTTGCGGTGATTGTCTGGATTGGTGGGGTCGTTGCCGATCGGGCCGGCCTGACGCTCGGCCCGAACCTGACCACCACCGTCTACTGGACGGGCGCGATCATCACCGCGGCGCACTTCGGGCTGTCCTACCACCTGGCCTACAGCGAGGGCGCGCCCGCGCTGCGCAAGCGCCCCTTCGCTCTCGCGGTCGGCCCGGCTTTGCTCGCCTTGACGCTGGTCGTCCTCGTCGCCGTCTCGCTCGCCGAAGGCGCGTCCTCGGTCGCGCGGGTCACGAGCGCGCTGATCACGTCGGTCTACCTGATGACCACGTGGCACTACATCAAGCAGGTGTACGGCGTCGGCCGGGTCGGCGCCGCGTTCGGTGGCGTGTCGCTCGGCCCCGCAGCGGTACGGGTGCTGCGCTTCGGCCTCTACCCGCTGTGGGCGCTCGGCGCGGCCCAGGTGCTGGTGCAGGGTTCCGGGTATCGCTTCGCCGGCTTCCGGGTCGGGTTCTCGCTGCTGCCGGCGCACGCTATCGACGCCCTGCGCATCATGGCCGTGGCGGCGGCGGTGCCGACCGCGATCGTCTTCGCGCAGCTGCGCCGGCGCACCGGGATGCGCCTGCCGTCGGTGCTCGTCGCCCCCTACGTCGCCGCCTTCCTCTGGCTCGGTCTCGCCCCGAACCCGGTGTGGACCTTCTTGCTGCTCGCCCCGTTCCACGCGCTGCAGTACCTCGCCGTCGGGCACCGGGCCGAGCTCGCCGTCGCGGCCGATCGGCCGGGGACGCACGGGGTGGCCTGGTGGCTCAACGTCTTCGTCGGCGCCGCGTGTGGCGGGCTGTTGCTCAGCCGGTGGCTGCCGCAGATGCTCGATGCGCACCTCGGGACGGGCGGTGGGACGCTGCTGTTCGCGGCCGCGTTCTTCGTCTTCTTGAACCTGCACCACTATCTGATCGACGCGGTGATCTGGCGCTCGTCGGGCGAGCTCGTCAAGGCAATGGTGCGCAAGCCCGCGCCTGCCGTCGTGGTGGCCGAGGCCTCGGCGAGCTGAGCCTCTACTTCGCGAGCGTGTAGATCGTGACCGTGGTGCCGGTGTGCACGGGCGTGCCGGCGCCGGGGACGATCGCGATCACGGTGCCCGGGTCGGTGCCGCCGAAGACCGAGAACTTGGGTTCGAGGCCGGCGTCGCGGACGGCCTGGGCGGCCTGGTCGGCCGGGGTGCCGGGCGCGATGGCCGGGACGTTCACGATGTCCGGGCCCTTGGAGACGGTCAGCGTGATCGTGCTGAACTTCGTCGCCCGGTCGCTCGGGTCGACCGAGATCACGGTGCCCTTCTGCACGGTGTCGTCGAACTGCTCGAGCGTCGTCACCTTGAAGTCGGCGCTCTTCAGGGTCTTGGTCGCGTCGTCGACAGGGGTGCCCTGGGCGATCTTGGGGACGTCGATGATCGGCGGGCCCAGGGACACGTAGATCGTGATCGCCTGCCCGTGCGAGATCTTCTGCCCGGCCGCCGGCACGGTGCGCGTCACCGTGTTGGCCTTGACGGTGTCGCTGTACTCCTTCTGGACCTGCTGGGTGACCGTCAGCGGTCCCAGCCCGAGCAGTTCGGCGCGGGCCGCCTCCGGATCCGAACCCTGGACGTTCGGGATCTGGTACAGCTGCGGTCCGGCCGAGACGGTGATCGTCACGGTCTTGCCGGTGGCCAGCCGGGTGCCCCCACGCGGGTCGGTGCGGATGACGTGACCGGCCGGCACGGTGTCGCTGAACTCGGGGCCGGGCTGCGAACGGGCGGTGTAGCCGGCGTCCTTCAGCTTGGCCAGGGCGACCGACGGCACGGCGCCGTCGACGTTCGGCACGTGCGCGAACCGCCACTCGATGACGGCCTTGGCGCCGAGGAACGAGCCGGCGCCGAGCAGCAGCACGATCAGGGTGGCGATCAACGCGCGCCGGCGGCCGCGGGTGCGCGACGACACCTGCTTGCGGGGCTTCGGCGGCGGGATGACGACCGGCGGCGGGGGAGCGTTGTCGTCGCGCGGGGGGATGCGTCCGGTGCGGGTCGCCCCGTTCGGCGCGACGCTGCGGCGCGCCACGACCGTCGTGTCGTGCGACCCGGCCCGGCTCAGCAGATCGGTCGTGCCCTGCTGGCCGGCGGTGCGGACGGTGTCGTTGCGAGAAGTCTCCGAGCGGTCCGAGCGCCGCGGGCGGACGCGCGGCGGGATCGGGACGACCGGCAGGCCCAGTTCGGAGCGGACGTCGGCCAGCTCGGCCAGGAACGCCGCGGCGTCGGTCGGGCGGCCCGACGGGTCGCTGTCGGTGGCGGCGACGACGACCTCGTCGAGCTCGGAGGGCAGCCCGCGGACGCGCGACGACGGAGCCGGCACCCGGCTGTGCACGTGCTGGTAGGCGATGTTCATCGCCGAATCGCCCTTGTACGGCGTCTGCCCGGTGAGCAGTTCGAACAGCACGACCCCGGCGGCGTAGACGTCCGAACGCGGGTCGGCGTTGCCCTTGCTGATCTGCTCGGGCGCGCAGTAGGCGATCGTGCCCATCATCAGGCCGGTGCGGGTCGAGGCGGCGTCGGACTCGACGGCCCGGGCCAGGCCGAAGTCGGCGACCTTCACCACGCCCTCGTCGGACAGCAGGATGTTCTCGGGCTTGACGTCGCGGTGCACCAGCCCGGCGCGATGCGCAGCGGCGAGCGCGCTCAGCACGGGCTCCATGATCGAGACGGCCTCGGCCGCGCCGAGCTTGCCGCGCTCGCGCATGAGCTCGCGCAGCGTGCGGCCCTCGACGAGCTCCATCACCAGGAAGACGTGGTGGCCGTCGGGGCCTATCTCGTGGCCCTGGTCGTAGACCGAGACGGTGTTGAGGTGCGTCAGCCGGGCGGCGGCGCGGGCCTCGCGGGCGAACCGGTCGCTGAACGCCGGATCGGCCGACAGGGCCGGGGACATGACCTTGACAGCAACGAGCCGGTCCAGCCGCTCGTCGACAGCGGCGTACACGGTGGACATACCGCCTCGCGCGATACGGTCCAGGATCCGGTAGCGGCCCTCGAGTTTGCGGCCGACCAGTGAATCCGTGGCCGCCGTCTGCACGCCCGTGATTCTACGGTCGCGGCGCGCGATCTCCGGCCGCCGCACCGCACCGGCGGAACCTTCGGCCGGCCGGGGCCCCCGTACCGTGGGCGGTGTGACGCGTTCCGGGGACAGCACCGCCGAGTCGACCGACCGCGCGCCCGCGCCGTCGCTGGGAGCGGCGGAGCTGCTCGCCGACGCCGATCGGCCCGGCGGCTGGCTGCTTCTGGTCGACCGCATCCGTCAGTCCTACGTCGATCTGGACGACCCGACCTATCTCGACTTCGAATACGTTCAGGCGTTCTCCGACGTCCTGGACGCCCTGCCCGCGGGCCCGCTGGCGGTGACGCACATCGGTGGCGGGGCCTGCACGCTGGCCCGCTACGTGCACGCCACGCGTCCCGGCTCGCCCCAGATCGTCCTCGAACCCGACGTCGCCCTGACCGCGCTCGTGCGGGCCCGGCTGCCGCTGCCCCGGGGCAGCCGGGTGCGCATCCGGCCGGTGGACGGGCGCCCCGGCGTGGCCGCGCTCGCCGATGCGAGTGCCGATGTCGTGGTGCTCGACGCGTTCGCCGGCGGCCGGGTGCCGCCGGCGCTGACGACGCGCGAGTTCGTCGCCGACGTCGCGCGGGTGCTGCGTCCGGGCGGGGTGTTCCTGGCCAACATCGCCGACGGCCCGCCGGTCACCTACACCCGACGCCTGGCCGCGACGGTCCGCGAGGCGCTGCCGTCGGTCGCCCTCGTGGCCGAGTCGACGGTCATCAAGGGACGCCGCTTCGGCAATGTCGTGCTCGCCGCGTCACGCGAGCCGCTGCCGCTCGATCTCATGTGGCGGGCCTCGGCCCGCGCCCCGTTCCCGCGCACGATCCACGCCGGGGACCGGCTGTGGTCCTGGATCGGTGGCGCGAAGCCGCTCAGCGACGCCGACCCGCTGCGCTCACCGCAGCCGCCGGACGAGATGTGGCGGGTCGGTGATTGAGCGACCGATGCATCAGGACCGCGCCCGGGCCGAGTCGTTCGGCGCGGTGGCCCGGGCCTACGACCGGGCCCGTCCGGCGTACCCCGAGGCCTTGATCCTCGACCTCGCGATGCGGGGCCCGCGGGACGTGCTCGACGTCGGTTGCGGCACCGGGAAGGCCGCCCGCCTGCTCGCCGCCCGCGGGCTGCGCGTGCTGGGCGTCGAGATCGACCGGGGCATGGCCGCCGTCGCCCGCGAGCACGGCATCGACGTCGAGGTCACCGGCTTCGAGTCGTGGGACGACGCCGGGCGCCGCTTCGACCTCATCACGTGCGGCCAGGCCTGGCACTGGATCGATCCCGAGGCGGGCGCGGCCAAGGCCCGACGGCTGCTGCGCCCGGGCGGCGCGCTCGCCCTGTTCTGGAACCTGCACGAGCTCGACCCGGCGGTGCGGTCGGCGCTGGACGCGACCTACGCCGAGCACGCCCCCGACCTGCCCGCCGGAGAGCGGCACCACAGCGGGGCGCACGTCGAGAAGTACGTCGGCGGCCTGCAGCGGGCCGGCTTCGGTGACGTCGCCGTGCGCGACTACTCGTGGCAGCGGATCTACCGGCGTGACGAGTGGCTCGACCTGGTGGCGACCTACAGCAACCACGCGCTGCTTCCGGACGAGCGGCGCGACGCCCTGCTCGCCGCGATCGGCGGAGTCGTCGACCGGGCCGGCGGGGCCGTCACCGCGCGGTACACGACCAACCTGGTGCTGGCCGCCGCACCGTCGGGATGAGTCTGGCACCCTGAGGGGCATGGATCTGCTGACGTTCCCGGCGGTGGCGGAGGCCCTGCACATCCCGGTGACCCGCGTGCACCAGTACGTCCGCGACGGCCACCTGATCGCGGTCCGCGACGCCAACGGCAGCCGCGGCGTCCCGGCCCTGATGATCGACGACGGCGACGTCGTGAAGTCGCTGCCGTCGGTCATCACCCAGCTGCGTGACGCCCGCTTCGGCGACGACGAGATCGTCGACTGGCTCTTCCGGGAGGACGACTCGTTGCCGGGCTCGCCGATCGCGGCGCTGCGGGCCAATCGCGGTTCAGAGGTAAAGCGCCGCGCGCAGGTCGCGGGCTACTAGCCCGTGCACCTCACCTACCTGCTGATCCTCGCCGGCTGCATCATCGGCACCCTGCCGCTCGAACTGGTGCTGCACACCCGGGTCTACGCGCGCTGGCGCCGGCTGCTGACCGCGCTCGTCCCGGTCGTCGTCGGGTTCGGCGCCTGGGACGTGCTCGAGATCCGGGCCGGAGCGTGGCGCTACGACCCGGCGCAGGTCGTCGGGGTCACGCTGCCGGGGCGCCTGCCGCTCGAGGAACTGCTGTTCTTCGTGGTCATCCCGACCTGCGCGATCCTGACCCTCGAGGCGGTGCGGGTACGCCGCCCCGACTGGCTGATCGGCGACGAGCCATGAGCGACGCTTGCGAAGCGAGTAGTGGGCCCGGAAGGCTGGTGGCGGCCGAACCGAGCGCAGTGAGGGCAGGCCGATGACCTATACGACCGCGGCCATTGTCGGGGTGCTCGGCGCGATCCTGCTCGACCGGCTGCTCGGCACGGATCTCCTGCGGCGCAAGGCTTTCTGGGCCGCGTACGCCATCGTGCTGTTCTTCCAGCTGATCGTGAACGGGCTGCTGACCGGCCTCGAGATCGTGCGCTACGACCCCGACCAGATCCTCGGCCCGCGCATCGTCTTCGCGCCGGTCGAGGACCTGCTGTTCGGCTTCGCGATGGTGACCGCGACGCTCACGCTGTGGGTGTGGGTGGGCCGTCGAGACGCCCGCCGTGGGTCCGGGCCAGCTCGTCGAGCCACGGGGCCAGCTCGTCGGCCCGGTACCCGTTGACGGTCGGCAGGTAGAACGGCGGCGGGCCGCCGCGGCGGCGCGGCCGGTCACCCCGGTGCGCCGCTCCCGGACGCTCGCGCTGCAGGGCCTCGGTGGTCATCTCGACGGCGACGACCTTCGTGCGCCCGGTGTTGGCCAGGCGCACGCGGGTGATCTCGTCCCAGTTGAGCCGGCGGGTGCCCACCCCGACGCCGTCGCGGTCGACGCGCACGTGCAGCTCGCCGCGCATCGCCTGGCGCACCACCATCGTGACGATCGCCGCGCACACGAGAACGAGCAGCAGGCCGAAGACGACGACCGACGTGCGCCCGGTCGTCATCATGGCCGCGCCGCCGGCGGCGAACACGGCGACGGCGGCGACAACCGTGACCAGTCGGGCCCGGCTGACCGGGAACTCGACGAGCCCGTCGTCCTCCAGCCGGCGCTGCCAGATCGTGGTGCGGTCGTTCCCGCGCTCAGCCATGCCGTCCCCCTCGTCGCGCCGTCCAGGCCCCGCGCAGGCCGCTCGCGCCGACGGCGAGCCGGCGCCGGCCGGGCACGTGCACGCGCCGGCTGAACACGTCGTAATCGACGCGTTCGATCTCGTCCAGGATCTCGGCGTACAGCGTGGTCGCGGTGCGCAGGCAGTCGCGCGAGGTCGGGTGCACGAGGTCGAGGCCGGGCGCGGCCGCCGTGTAGCTGCGCCGGGCCCGCTCGATCTCCCAGGCCAGCAGGTTGCGGATCGGTTCGTCCACCCGGCCGCGAGCCAGCCGGTCGCGGTCGACGCCGAACATGTCGAGTGACTCCTGGGGCAGGTAGACGCGTCCCCGCCGGAGGTCCTCGGCGATGTCGCGGATGAAGTTGGTCAGCTGGAACGCGGTGCCGAGCTCGATGGCGTGCGACTCCAGCACGTCCCACCGTACGTCGTCGTCGCGGCGTCCGAGGATCGGCAGCATCTGCAGGCCGATGACGGCGGCCGAGCCCCACATGTACCTCGCCAGGTCGTCGTAGGTGGCGTAGGAGGTGACGGTGAGGTCCAGGCGCATCGCGTCGAGGAAGTCGGCGAAGTAGCTGACCGGGATCTGCCAGCGCGCGATCGTGTCGATCACCGCGCGGCTCACCGGATCGCTGCTCGCGCCCCAGTCGAG
Organism: Jatrophihabitans sp.; assembly: GCF_036000465.1. GTDB lineage: Bacteria > Actinomycetota > Actinomycetes > Mycobacteriales > Jatrophihabitantaceae > Jatrophihabitans. The sequence goes on from NZ_DASYFV010000016.1 coordinate 273,091, forward strand.
GTCGCTGAGGAAGTCCGCGCTCCAGTCGGTGAACGAGTCGGCGCGCTGCTCGGCGGTCAGGTCGGGCGAGAGGTCGTCGACGATGTCGTCGACATGGCGGGCGAAGCCGTAGAGGGCATGGACGTAGGGACGCTTCGCCGGCGGCAGCAGCAGGGTGGCGAGGAAGTAGGTCTTGCCGTGCTCGGCGTTGATCGCCCGGCAGCGGGCGTAGCTGGCCCGCAGCGCGGCCCCGGTGGCGCCCGCCGCGTCGAGCTCGCGCGTGCCGATCATCGTGCCCGTGATCCTGCCAGCGTGCCGGTGATCCGCTCGGCAGCCAGGCGTCCCGACACGAGCACCATCGGCACGCCGACGCCGGGTTGGGTGTTCGAACCGCAGAAGACGAGGTTGCCGATGCGCCGGTCGAGCGTCGGAGCGCGGAACGGCCCGGTCTGCCGGAACGTGTGCGCGGCGGCGAACGGGGCCCCCTTGGCCAGCCCGCTCGCCCGCCAGTCGGCCGGGGTGACCAGGTGCTCGGTCTCGATGCCGGCGCCGAAACCGGTGTAGCCCCGCTTCTCGATCGTCTCGACCATGTGGTCGCGGTAGGGCTGCCGCTGCGCCGACCAGTCGACACCGCCGCCGAGGTTCGGGGCCGGGAACAGCGCGTAGTGCGTGTGCCGGTCGGCCGGCGCCAGCGACGGATCGGTGAGGGTCGGGGTGGTGAGCAGGAACGACGGATCGCTCATCACCCGGCCCTGGTCGATGATCTCGTCGAAGGTCGAGTCCCACGCCGTCCCGAAGTCGATGGTGTGGTGGGTGGCCTGCGGGAAGCTCGCGCTCGAGCCGGCGTGCAGCACGACGGCCGAGGGGGAGTAGCGCAGCGACCGCAGCCGGCGCGGTGCCGAGCCCGGGGGCAGCAGCTCCTCGTACGCGACGGGCAGGTCGGCGTTGACGACCACGACGTCGGCCGGGATGCGCTCCCCGTCGGTCGTGACCACGCCGCAGGCGCGCCCGCCCGCGACATCGACCTTGGCGACGGTGGTGCGGTAGCGGAACTCCACGCCGTGCGTGGCGGCGGCCGCGGCCATGGCCCGGGGCACCGCGTGCATGCCGCCCTCGGGGAAGTACACGCCCTGCACGCAGTCCATGTAGGTGATGACCGCGTAGATCGCGAGCGCCTGGGCAGGAGCGAGCCCGGCGTACATCGCTTGGAAGGAGAACAGCCGCTGCAGGCGCGGGTCGTCGACGTACTGCGCGACCTTGCGGCCGAGGCGGTTGAAGCCGCCCATGCGCACGAGCCGGGCGAGCGGCAGGCCGACCATCTGCAGCGGCGAGTCGAGGTTGCGGTCGATGAAGTGCGGCATCTCGATGCGGTAGAGCTCGCGCAGGAACTCGACGTAGCGCCGGTAGCCGTCGGCGTCCTTGCCGCCGCAGGTGCGGGCGATCTCGTCGGTCATCTCGTCGACGTCGGCCCGCACGTCGATCGAGCTGCCGTCGGTGAAGCGGGCGCGGTAGGCCGGGTCGAGGCGGTGCAGCGTCAGCCAGTCGGTGAGCTCCTCGCCGAGCGCGGCGAACGGCTGGGCCAGCAGGTCGGGCATCGTCAGCACGGTCGGGCCGGTGTCGAAGCGGTAGCCGTGGTCGTGGATCAGGCCGCACCGCCCGCCCGGACCGGCCTCGCGCTCGACCACGGTGACGCGGCGTCCGGCCCCGGCCAGGTGCATCGCGGCCGACAGCCCGCCCAGACCGGCGCCGACCACGACGACGGTGTCGCCGGGACCGCTCACGGTGCGCATGCCCGCGACGGTACGTGGCGCCGCCCGCGTCCCCGTCCCCTCCCACCCCGGTGAGTGGCGAGTTGCACCGTTGAGTGGCGAGTTACGTCTCGTCACTCAACGGGACAACTCGCCACTCAACCGGGTGGGGGTCAGCGCGGCGCGCGGCCCCAGGCGGAGATGAGGGGCGCGGTGGCGAGGTCGAGGGTGCCGGACGCGACGTTGGCCAGGTGCTCGTCGATCTCGGCGTCGCTGGCCTGCCCGGCGGCGACGAGACCGCCCCGGATGTGCGCGACCGTCGCGGCTTCGAGCACCGCGCAGGCCGGTGAGGTGATGGGGAAGTAGGCATCGGCGGCGACGTCGCGCAGGCCGGACTCGCGCAGCAGCCGGGGCAGCGTGCGGCCGAACGCGAGGTCGGCGCCGCGGGCGGCCATCAGGGTGCGGAACCCGTCGCGCAGGCGGTTGGCCAGCACCTCGGCCGGGCCGGACTCGTCCGGGCACAGACGCGGCTGCAGGGCCGGGTCGGCGTCCTCCAGCAGCAGCCAGCCACCCGGACGCAGCACCGACAGCATCGAGCGCAGGGCCTCGGCCCGCCGCGGCACGTGCACCAGCACCAGCCGCGCGTGGATCAGATCGAACGGGCCCTCGGGCGGCGGCTCGGTGCCGACGTCGTGCACCCGGGTCTCGTAGGGCGCGTCCCCCGGCAGCCAGGACGTGTCGATGTCGGTGGCGAGCACGTGACCGCTCGGACCGACCCGCTCGGCCAGCCCCGCGGGCACCGACGAGCCGCCGGCGCCGACCTCCCAGACCCGCGCACCCGCACCGATGCCGAGCGCGTCGACGTGCCGGAACGTCACCGGATCGAGGAGCTCGCCCAGCGCGGTGAACCGGTCACCCGCCGCGGGCACGCGATTGTCGAGCAGATAGCCCTCGTCGCTCATGGGCCTACCGTCGCTGCGCTCGCTCCGGCCACCGACGGACTTCTGCCGTCGCTGTTCGCTCCGCGAGCGTCGCTCACGTTCTCCGCCTCGTCGCGGCACTCACGAGCTCGGCCAGCGCGCTGCGGCTCGCGTCGCTCAGCGCCGGATCGTCCAGCGCGGTGCGGGCCTGGGCGGCCCGCTCGCTGATGCGCTGCTCGACCTGGGCGAGCGCGCCGGTGGCCACGATGATGTTGCGCACGCCGGTGATCTGGTCGGCGTCGAGCGAGCGGTCACCGAGGTCGCGGCGCAACTGCTCGGCCCGCACCTCGTCGGCCGCGCGCATCGCGAGCGCGGTCAGCAGCGTCTGCTTGCCCTCGCGCAGGTCGTCCCCGGCCGGTTTGCCGGTCACGTCCGGATCGCCGAAGACCCCCAGCACGTCGTCGCGCAGCTGGAACGCCTCGCCCAGCGGCAGGCCGTAGCGGCTCAGCGCCGCCATCACCTCGGGCCCGGCGCCGGCGATCGCGGCACCGAAGTGCAGCGGCCCCTCGACCGTGTACTTGCTCGTCTTGAACTCGATGACCCGCAGCGCCTCGTCGGCCGAGAACTCGGCCCTGGCCTGGACGAGCACGTCCAGGTATTGCCCGGCCATCACGAGCTGGCGCATCTGGTCGAACACCCGGCGCGCCTCGGACCGGTTCGCCGGGTCGATCTCGGCCGACGCGAACATGGCGTCGGCCCAGGACAGCAACAGGTCACCGAGCAGGATCGCCGCGGCCGTGCCGAACACCTTCGGGTCGCCCGACCAGCCGGAGTCGCGGTGCAGGGTCGCGAACGCCGTGTGGGCGGCCGGGTTGCCGCGGCGGGTGTCGGAGGCGTCCATGACGTCGTCGTGGACGAGGGCGCAGGCGTGCAGCAGTTCGAGGCTCGCGGCCGCGGTGATCAGCCCGGCGTCCGGCTCCGCGTCGTCGTGCACGGTGCGCCAGCCCCAGTACGCGAAGCGCGGGCGGAGCCGCTTGCCGCCGACGAGGACGAACGCCTTCGCGATGTCGGTGACCGGTACCAGGTCGTCGCCCAGCACGCTGAACGACTCTGCGCGGCCGTCGAGGAAGCGGGCGAGTTCGGCGTCGACACGCTCCACCAGCCCGGGCACGTCAGCCGTCACGCGTCCGGACATTACGCTGAGCGCCATGACGCGCACGGTGCGGGACTGTTTGGCCGAGGCCGGGCCCTCGTTCTCGTTCGAGTTCTTCCCGCCCAAGTCGGCCGACGAGGATCGCCTGCTGTGGCGGGCGATCCGCGAGCTCGAGCCGCTGCGCCCGTCCTTCGTGTCGGTCACCTACGGCGCGGGCGGCTCGACCCGGGCGTACACGATCGAGATCACCGAGAAGATCGCCTCGGACACCACGCTCACGCCGGTCGCCCACCTGACCGCCGTCGGGCACTCGGTGGCCGACCTGCGCAGCATCGCCGGCCGGCTCGCCGACGCCGGGGTGAACAACGTGCTCGCCCTGCGGGGCGACCCGCCGGGCGATCCCGAGGCCGAGTGGGTCCAGCACCCCGAGGGGCTCGCCTACGCGGCCGACCTGGTCTCGCTTATGCGCGCGCACGGCGACTTCTGCGTCGGCGTCGCGGCGTTCCCGAACGGTCACCCGCGCTCGCCCTCGCTCGACAGCGACACCGAGCAACTGGTCGCCAAGTTCCGCGCCGGAGCGGACTACGCGATCACCAACATGTTCTTCGTCGCCGACGACTACCTGCGGATGCGCGACCGGCTCGCGGCGTCCGGCTGCGACGCACCGGTCGTCGCCGGGCTGATGCCGATCACCAACCTCGGCATGATCCGACGGTCGGAACAGCTCACCGGCGCGCCGTTCCCGGCCAAGCTCGGCGCCCGTTTCGCCGCCGTCGCGCACGACCCGAAGTCGGTGCGCGCGATGGGCATCTACGAGACGTCCAAGCTGGCCGAGCGGCTGCTCGAAGAGGGCGTACCGGGCATCCACTTCTACACGCTGAATCGCTCCAAGGCGACGCGTGAGGTGTGGGCCAACCTCGCCCTGGGCGCCCGGCTGTAGCCGTGACGACGCCGGCGCAGCGCTGGTCGGCCCGCCACCACGGCATCGATCCCGGCGATGTCCCGCTGCTCTCGGGCTGGCTCGCCCTCATGTGGCGGCTGGCCCGCCCGCTCGCCGCATGGCGGGTGCCGCCGACCGCCATCACCGCCCTGGGCGTGCTGCTGGCGGTCGACGCGGTGCTGCTGGCGGGATCGTGGCCCTGGGCGGCCGCCCTGGCCGTGCTCGCCTCGGTGCTGTGCGACGCGCTGGACGGCGCGGTCGCCGTCGTCTCCGACCGCACCACCGGTCACGGGGCGGCGGCCGACGCGATCGCCGACCGCATCGCCGACGCCGCCTTCGCCGCGGTGATCTGGCGTTGCGGCGCACCGTGGCCGCTCGCCGCCGGGGCCGCCGCGCTCGCCTGGGCGGTCGACCTGCTGCGCCGGGTGCGTCGTGTCCCGGCGCGCATCACCGTCGCCGAGCGGCCGTCGTGGACCGCCTGCACCGTGCTCGCCGGCGCCTCGGCGACCGTCACCGAGGCCCGCTGGCCGGTGCTCGTCTGCGCCGCCGTCTGGATCGTTCTCGGGCTCATCGGTGTTGCGCAGGTGCTGGTGGAAGACTGAGAGCAACTGAAGGGGTGCGGCGTGCAGGATCCGAGAGCACTGTTCACGACGGGTGAGCGACCCGCGCTCGAACGTCCGATCCTCGTGCAGGCGCTGGACGGCTTCGTCGATGCCGGCGCGAGCCGCCGTCTGGCCCGCGAGCACCTGCTCGACACCCTCGAGTCCGAGGTGCTCGTCACCTTCGACGTCGACCAGCTCGTCGACTACCGCTCGCGGCGTCCGGAGATGACGTTCAGCGAGGACCACTGGTCCGGTTACGACCAGCCCGAGCTGGTGATCCGGGTCGTGCGTGATCTCGAGGGCGTCCCGTTCCTGTTGCTCGACGGGCCCGAACCGGACTACCAGTGGGAGCGGTTCATCGCCGCCGTCGGACTGCTGATCGAGGATCTCGACGTGCGGATGGTGGTCGGGCTGAACGCGATCCCGATGGCGGTGCCGCACACCCGTCCGCCGACCGTGGTCGCGCACGGCGCCCCGCCCGAACTCGTCGCCGACTACACCAAGTGGCTGCCCACGGTGCAGGTGCCGGCGAGCGTCGGCAACCTGCTCGAGTTCCGCCTCGGCGCGGCCGGGGTGCCCGCGTGCGGGTTCGCCGTCGCGGTGCCTTACTACATGGCCAACCTCGAGCACCCCGACGCGTCGCGGACGCTGCTGACCTGCGTCTCGTCGACCGGCGAGCTGTCGCTGCCGACCGACGCACTCGAACGGGCGGCCGAGGTCGTCAAGGTCAACGTCGACAAGCAGGTCGAGGCGTCGGAGGAGATCAGCGCCGTCGTGCGCCGGCTCGAGGCGCAGTACGACGACACCGAGGTCGGTCGCGGCGGCATGCTCGCCGGCGGGGTGCGCCTGCCCACGGCCGACGAGCTCGGCGCCGAGTTCGAGCAGTACCTGTCCCGACGCACCGAGACCGACGAGGACCCCGACGCGTGAACGCTCGCACGAAGGACTGGTGGAAGTCCGCCGTCGTCTACCAGATCTACCCCCGCTCGTTCGCCGACTCCGACGGTGACGGCATCGGCGACCTGCGCGGCATCATCGGCCGCCTAGATCACCTGGCCCGTCTCGGCGTCGACGTCGTCTGGCTCTCACCGCTGTACCGGTCGCCGCAGGCCGACATGGGTTATGACATCAGCGACTACCAGGACGTCGACCCGGTGTTCGGCACGCTGGCCGATCTCGACGAGCTCATCGCCGGACTGCACGAGCGCGGCATCAAGCTGCTCATGGATCTCGTCGTCAACCACACGTCGAACGAGCACGCCTGGTTCGTCGAGTCGCGCTCGAGCCGCGACAACCCGAAGCGCGACTGGTACTGGTGGGCTCCGCCGCGACCTGGTCACGTCGGTGGCACCCCCGGCGCCGCGCCGACGAACTGGCGCGGGGCGTTCTCGACCCCGGCCTGGACCTTCGACGAGGTGACGGGGGAGTACTACCTGCACCTGTTCGCCGCCGAGCTGCCGGACCTGAACTGGGAGAACCCGGAAGTGCGGCAGGCCGTCTGGGCGATGATGCGCTGGTGGGTCGACCGCGGCGTCGACGGCTTCCGCATGGACGTGATCAACCTGATCTCCAAGGCCGTCGGGCCGGACGGCGCGCTGACCGACGGCGTGGTGCAACCGGGCGAGACCCTGGCCGACGCCCTGGCCATCGTGGCCAACGGGCCGCGCATCCACGAGTTCCTGCAGGAGATGCACCGCGAGGTGCTGGCCGGGCAGAACCTGCTCTCGGTCGGCGAGACGCCCGGGGCGTCGCTCGCCGACGCCGTGCGGTACACCGGCACCGACCGGCACGAGGTCGACATGGTGTTCACCTTCGAGCACATGAACCTCGACACGATGCCCGGCGGCGGCAAGTGGGCGCTCGCTCCGCTGCGCCTTCCCGCGCTCAAGGCGAACCTCAGCGAGTGGCAGCTCGGTCTCGCCGACGGCTGGAACTCGCTGTACTGGGACAACCACGACCAGCCCCGCATCGTGTCGCGCTGGGGCGACGACGGCGAGCTGCGCGTCCCCTCGGCGAAGTCGTGGGCGACCGTGCTGCACCTGCTCCGCGGCACGCCGTACGTCTACCAGGGCGAAGAGCTCGGCATGACGAACGCACATTTCACCGACCTCGCGCAGTACCGGGACGTCGAGTCGCTCAACCACGCCGCCGCCGACCTTTCCCGCGGCGTGCCGGAGGCCGAGATCCTGCACGCGCTCTCGGTGAAGTCGCGCGACAACGCCCGCACCCCGGTGCAGTGGGACGCCACCCCCCAGGCCGGGTTCACCACCGGCACGCCCTGGCTGCCGGTCAACCCGAACCACGTCGAGATCAACGCGGCGGACCAGCTCGACGACCCGCACTCGGTGTTCAACCACTACCGCCGCCTCATCGCGCTGCGCCACGAGAACCCCGTCGTGGTCGACGGTGACTACCGGCTGCTGCTGCCCGACGACGAGCGGGTCTTCGCCTACGTCCGGACTCTCGGCGACACCAGGCTGCTCGTGCTGGCGAATCTCAGCGGCGACCCCGCGCCGGTCGATCTCGGCGCGGACGAGGATCTCCTCGCCGGCGAGGTGCTGCTGAGCACGCACGAGCTCGGCGCCGGCCCGGTGCTGCAGCCGTGGGAATCGCACGTGATCCTCAGCTGATCGCACCGGTCTCCGCCACCGCGCTGCTCGTGGACCGATTCCGGCATCCGATTTCGGTGGGGTTCAGCGAGCCTCTTCCCAAGGTCACTTAACTCGGGGCATACTTCCGGACATCGCGCGCGGGGCGCGACGAATCGGGGGATTCGAGAATGCCGAACTGTCTGCGTCTGTCGATAGACGCGCCACTTGCTCGCGGTCGCAATCACGACGCGTCGCCGGAAGAGCACTCGTTCGCCGTGCCGGAGTCCGGCCGAACCCGAATGCCCTCGATTACCCAGCGCTGACGGCTGACTACTCGCCGCTTCGTTGTTTCGACCTGCCTCATCGCCGCCGGTGCGCTGACGGCGACCCAGCACTGCATCACTTCGCACGTACGTACGGGGGAATTCATGTCCATGGTCTGGCGAGACGTCGCGGCCCACGAGCCGCGCATCCGGGTCGAGCTCCTCGGTTCGGCAATGCGGGCCCGGCGTGATCAGGTCCGCACCCGCCTGACCGACGCCTGTCGTGAGGCCGTCCTCCGCCCCGCTGTCCCGGCGCGGATCGTCGTGCCGGTCCGCACCGAGACTGCGGGCGCTCGCTGGTGACCGCGACGAAGGTCGGCGGCGTCGGCTACCGGTCCGTCTTCGCCAACCGGGAGTTCCGCGCGCTGTGGCTGGCCGACGGGCAGTCCTCTCTGGGTGATCAACTCTCGCGCGTGGCGCTGTCGGTGCTCGTGTACAACCGATCCGGATCGGCCCTGCTGACGGCGCTGGTGTACGCGGTCACCTTCCTGCCGGCGCTGCTCGGCGGGGTGCTGCTCGGCGGGGTGGCAGACCGCTTCCCGCATCGCACCGTCCTGGTCGTCTGCAACCTCGCGCGGGCGGCATTGGTCGCGTCGATGGCGTTCACCGGGATGCCGATCGCCGTCCTCGTCGCGCTCGTGTTCCTCTCGACCGCCGCGGCCGCTCCGTTCGACTCGGCGAACTCGGCGATGCTCGCCGTCATCTTCGAGGGCGAGCAGTACGAGATCGCGTCCTCGGTTCGCACCATCACCCACCAGCTCGCCCAGGTGCTGGGCTTCGCGGTCGGTGGCCTGGCCCTGACGACCCTGACCCCGCGGGTCGGCCTGGTCGCCGACGCGGTCACGTTCGTGATCGCCGCCGTTGTCGTGCGCAGCGCCGTCCGGCTCCGGCCCGCGGCGCGGATCCACGACGACGCCGAGCCGTACCTGCGCTCGATCGCCGAGGGGGTGCAAGCCATCCGGATCACCCCGCGGCTACGGGTCCTGCTCGGGCTCGCCTGGTTGATGGGGCTGTTGGTGATCCCCGAGGGTCTCGCGGTTCCGTATGCCGCGACACTGCACGCGTCGACCGTGGGCGTCGGCCTGTTGCTGGCGGCCGGACCGGCGGGCACCGCCATCGGGTCGTTGCTCTACGTGAAGCTGATGTCCGACGAGCAGCGCACCCGCGCGATCGGCGTTCTGGCGACCGTGGCCGGACTCCCGCTGGCGGCGTGCGTGGTGCACCCGACGCTCGCGGTGTCCGTGGTGCTGTGGGCCCTGAGCGGCGCGGCCGGCGCGTACCTCACGCAGCTCATGCCGCAGTACGTCCGGGCCGCGCCGATCGCCCGCCGGGGGCAGGCGATCGGGATCGCGGCCTCGGGACTGATGGCGGTCCAGGGGATCGGCATCCTGCTCGGCGGCGTGCTCGCCGCGCAGACCGACGCCGCCCTCGCGGTTGCGGTGGCGGGGGCTTCGGCCTCCGCTCTCGCGGGGGTGGCCGCACTTCGCTGGCGGCGGCTGCTGGCCGGCGAATCTCACGTTCCTGTCGTTGTGGCGGCCGAGCCGGTCACGGCGCTCGCATGATGCGGGTGAGCGGGCAGCAGGACCCGACTGAGCGGGGGAAGGGGGTGGCCAGCATGGTGGAAGGCCCGCGTTGGAGCTAGTCGTGAACCGTCAGTGCGGTGCCGTCCACCACCCAGGGGGCTCGGTGGTCGGCACCGTGCGACGTGAAGTGCCGCAGTGCCCGCACCGACCGCCCGTCCTCGTCAGGTGTCAGGAGACGAGACGTAGGCGGGTCCGACGCCAGTCCTCGAGCCACACCACGAAGTCGCGCGATGCGATCGGGCGGCTGATCAGGTAGCCCTGCGCGACATCGCACCCCGAGGCCGCGAGCTCGTCGCGCTGCTCCTCGGTCTCGATCCCCTCGGCCACCACATGCAGCCCGAGGTTCTTGCCCAGCGCGATCACGCTGCCGATCAACGCGCGCGCGTAGGCGGAGTCCTCGCTGCCCAGGCCGACCACGAACGAGCGGTCGATCTTCAGCTCGCTCACCGGCAGCCGCTGCAGGTAGGCGAGGCTCGAGTACCCCGTCCCGAAGTCGTCCAGCGAGATGCCGATGCCGAGCGCCGCCAGCCGCTCGCACACCGCGACGGCCCGCTCGGGTTCGCGCATCACGCTGCTCTCGGTGATCTCCAGCGTCAGCCGGTGCGCGGCCAGGCCGGCGGCCGTCAGCCCGTCGCGCACGAGCGTCACGAGATCCGCGTCGGTCACGTCGTTGGCCGACAGGTTCACCGCCACCCCGAGGTCGTGGCCGTTGGCGACCCAGCGGGCGCAGTCGCGCAGCGCCGCGTTCACGACGTGCGTGGTCAGGCGGCCGATGAGCCCCGTGGTCTCGGCCAGGGGGATGAACCGGTCCGGGCTCAGCACGCCGAGGCTCGGGTGCAGCCACCGCACGAGGGCCTCGGCCCCGACGATCGAGCCCGTCGCGAGGTCCAGCTTCGGTTGGTAGACGAGCGCGAACTCCTCCGGACGCTCGTCCAGCGCGATGCGCAGATCGGCGATCAGTGCGAGGTTGCGCGCCCGCCCCTCGTCCATGTCCGGGTGGTACTCGGCGATGCCGTCCTTGCTGGCCTTCGCCTCGTACATCGCGATGTCCGCGCGACGCATCAGGTCGTCGTACGCCCGGGCCGCCGGCGGGCCGTGGTGCACGGCGATCCCGATACTCGCGTCCGGCGTCAGCGTCGCCTCGTCGAGATGGACGGGGCGGACGAGGTCGACGCGGATCTGCTCGGCCACCGCGTGTGCGGCCGGCCCGGCGTCCACGTCGTCGGTCACCAGGACGGCGAATTCGTCGCCGCCGAGGCGGGCGACGACGGCGTGCTCCGGGACGCAGGCCGCGAGGCGGGACGCGACGACGGTCAGCAGCCGGTCGCCGACGGCGTGGCCGAGCACGTCGTTGACCTCCTTGAACTTGTTCAAGTCGAGCAGCAGCACCGCGGTGCCGCCCGCGCCGCCGAACTGCTCGTCGGCGATGCGCTCGACCAGCAGCGTCCGGTTCGGCAGGCCGGTGAGCGGGTCGTGCATCGCGTCGTGGGCCAGGCGCTCGAGCAGGGTCGCCCCGCGCAGCGCGACCGACAGGTGCGTCGCCAGCGTCTGCAGCATGTCGGCGTCACTGGAGGTGAACGTCGAGGTCTCGCCGAGGCGGTCGCTGACCGTGAGCACACCGAAGGCGGACCCGTCGGCGATTAACGGCGTCACGATCGCGTCGCGGGTCCCGCGCTGCGCGAGCCAGGCCCGCGTCGCGGCGTCCTTCGCCGTGCGAGGGACCAGGGTCGTCACGCCCGAGTCGAGCGCGGCGCGACGGAAGAAGTCGGTCGGCGTCGGCCCGGCCGGCTCGATCCTGACGTCGTCGTTCTCGTCGGCCGTCACCGCATATGCGGAATCCGCGGGCCGGTCCGCGCCGCCCGGTCGTCCGACGTCGGTGAGCAGCACCTCCACCTCGGCGGCGCGCAGGATGGCACGGATCCGGGCGAGCGTGCCGGACAGCAGCTCCTCGACCGTCTCGTGGCCCTGCTGGCCGACCGCCACGAACTCGTGGACGGTCGTCAGGGAATGGTGCCGCTTGCTGGTGGCGGTGTAGCCGGCGTAACCGGCGGTCGCGATCCCGACGAGCAGCACGACCAGCACACCGCCGCCCGTCCCGGCCTCCAGCAACAGGGCCATGGCGCAGCCGAAGACGGTCGCGGCTGCCGAGAGGACGAAGACGGTCGCCTGGATGCCGACTGTCTCGTGCCCGTCCACGTGACCGCCGTGCATCCGGATCACGATGAGGACGAGGATCGACGTCAGCTGATCGACCACTGCCATGCACCCGACGACGAGGCCCATGGTGGCCAGGGTGAGGGTGCCACCAGTGAGGTTCGCGTCGACCAGGTGGACGAGCGTGCCACCGAGCGCGGCCTCGAAGGTGTACGTGGCCAGGTTGTAGGCCATCTTCTCCGGCGCCATACGCTGCCAGGCCAGGGCGACCAGCGCGCCGACGAGCCGGACCGCGACCAACTCGTGCACCGGCAGGGCGAGGACGCCGATCACGAGCGGGACGCCGGCGAAGGTCGTCGAGTGCGCCTGCCGGCGGAACTCGAAGTTGAGCAGGTAAAGCTCGCCCAGGAAGAACGCGACCGCGAGCGCGGCCGCGAGCAACGGGCGTTGCAGCAGGGGAGCGGGCGTGCGGGCGGCAGACGCTGCCGCCATGGTCGCGGCACCGGCCAGCAGCCCGACGCTGAGCAGCGCCGTGCGGGCGGTCGGAGTCTGGAACACAGCGGCGCGCATGGCTACACCGAGCCGCCCGGGGCGACCGCGACGGCAGGACGGGCGGCGCTGGACCGGCGACTACCCGCGGTGCGCAAGGCGGTGGACAAGGCACTCCCTCTAAGCAGTGACCCCCCGGCCTAACGAAGACTTTACTTGAATCGGACGATATCCGGCAAGTGGACGGTTGGTACCGGTCCGGGCGCGGCCGATCCGCCCGTCAGAACGTCTCGTCGGCCGACTCGGGCAGGATGGACGGAGCAGACCGCGACAGAGAGGAAGGCCGACCGTGCGCGTAGCGGTGACCGGGAGCAGCGGCAAGTTGGGCCGGGCCGTGGTCGACGACCTCGTGGAGCACGGCTTCGACGTCGTTGCGCTGGACCGGGTTGCCTCGCCGCGGGCGGACGTCACGTCGTCCGTCGTGGACCTGACCGACTTCGGCGACGCGGTCGAGGCGTTAGCCGGGATCGACGACCGGCACGACGGTGTCGACGCGCTGGTGCACCTGGCGGCCATCCCGGCGCCCGGGCTGCGGAGCAACGCGACGACCTTCGCCAACAACGTCACGGCGTCGTACAACACCTACAGCGCGGCCATTCGCGCCGGCGTCCGGAAGATCGTGTGGGCGTCCAGCGAGACCGTGCTCGGGCTGCCGTTCACCGAGCCGCCGCCGTACGTGCCGGTCGACGAGGAGTACCCGCCCCGCCCCAACAGCACCTACTCGCTGGTCAAGGTGCTGGAGGAGGAGCTCGCCCGCCAGCTGTGCCGGTGGCACCCCGACCTGTCGATGACCGGCCTGCGTTTCAGCAACGTGATGGACGTGGCGGACTACGCGCAGTTCCCGTCCTACGACGCCGACCCGCGATCGCGGAGCTGGAACCTCTGGGGTTACATCGACGCCCGCGACGGGGCGCAGGCGGTACGCCGCGCCATGGAGCACACCGCTGCCGGAGCGGACGTGTTCATCATCGCCAACGCCGACACCGTCATGTCTCGCGACAACGAGTCGCTCCTCGCCGAGGTGTTCCCGGACGTCCCGCAGCGCCGCCCGGTCGGTCCGCACGAGACCCTGCTCTCGATCGACAAGGCGCGCCGCATCCTCGGGTACGCACCCGCGCACTCCTGGCGCGACGAGCTCGCCGACCGGCCGGACTGAAAAGGGCGCGCCCGTGGCGGCGAGGGCTGCTAGGTTCCGGACGCCGGGCCGGCGAAGGAGGAGGTGGTACCCGTGAACGCGTTGTCGACAGGGGTGCTCCCCTCCGGGGTCACGGTCGGGCGATAGGTCGTCCGGGAGCGCCGTTCACGAGCACTCCCGAAAGGCACGACCATGCGCTTCACCTCCGAACAGCACCTCGACGACGGCGTCCTCGAACGCGCATTCACGCTCCACGGGATCCCCGGCATCCTGTGGACGCCGGCAGCCGCACCGGCGCCGCTGATCCTGCTCGGCCACCCCGGCGGGTTGGCCCGCATGTACCCGCGTCTCGCGGCGCGGGCCCGGCACGCCGCGGAGCAGGGCTACGCCGCGGTCACCCTCGAGCTCCCCGGAAGTGGCGACCGGCCCCGTTCGGCCGTCGCCGACGAGGCGCGCGCCGACCTGCGCCGGTCACTCGCCGCGGGCGAGCCGGTCGACGACGAGATCGTCTCCCGGCTCGTCCTGCCCCTGGTCGACGAGGCCGTCCCGGAATGGCGGGCCGTCCTCGACGCCGCCCTCTCGCTGCCCGAGATCGGCGGCCCGGTCGGGTACGCGGGAGGCGTGATCGCCATCGGCGTGAGGCTGGCGGTGGTCGAGCCGCGCATCAGGGCCGCCGTTCTGTTCGCCGGCAGCTACGTCCCTCGGGCCATGTTCGAGGAGGCCCGCAAGATCACCGTCCCGCTGCTGGTCCTGCTGCAGTGGGACGACGAGGGCAACGACCGGCAACTGGCCCTCGATCTCTTCGACGCCTTCGGTTCCGAGGAGAAGACGCTGCACGCCAACATGGGTGGACACACCGGCGTGCCGCAGTTCGAGGGGGACGCCGGGAACCGGTTCTTCGCCCGGCACCTGACCTGACGCCACGGGTCGCTGCGATCCGGCCGCCACCAGGGTCGCGGTGCTCGGCCCGAGTCCGGCGATCAGCTCGTCGAGCTCGGCAGGGTGCGGGCGTGATGGATGCGGCCGAACGACACCGGCGGCCGGGCCGGTCAGCCGCGCAGCAGCTGCTCCGAGAGCTCGGCGAGCGCCTTGCGGGCGTAGCCGGGCCAGAGCCGGCCGAGAGCGACGACACCGGGACGCGTCGCCTTCGACTTCGGGTGCAGCGTCCAGCGCCAGGTGACCTCGGTGCCGGTGCCGGCCGGGCCGAAGGCCCACTCGCCGTCGACGTGGTCGACGAGCGGGCCGAGGGCGCCGGTCACGTCGGTGATGCGGTAGGCGAACGAGGCCGGCGGGTCGACGCGCGTGAGCTCCTCACGCATGGTGCCGCCGCCCCTGAGCGCGATCGTGCGCGTCTGCCCGACCGTGGCCCATTCACCGACCTGGTCGCGCACTGCCTTGATGGGCGGGATGGGCCCGTGCCAGCGGCGGAACAGGTCGGTCAGCGGCATCGGCAGGGTGCGCCGGAAGGCCTCCTCGACGGACACCGGGATCGCGCGGGACTGTTCGACCTGGACGGGCTCCATCCCGTGAGGCTAGCCCGCGACGGCCACGCCGCGGATCGTCGGACGCACGCTGGGGAACGAGCGCGGCATGTGACCGTGCGTCACACCCACGAGATCGAGCGGCGAATCGGCGATCAGGGCCTCGATGCGCCGGTTCGGGTGGCATCCGGCCGCGATGTAGGTGTGCGGGATCGCGATGGCGTCCTGGAACGCGGCGAGCAGCCGGTTGTCGGGGGAGCGCACGTGCTCGAGGAACAGGTAGCGCCCGCCCGGCCGGAGCACCCGGGCGATCTCGCGCAACGCGAGCCGCGGCCGGGGGATCGTGCAGTGCACGAAGGCCGCCGTCACGGTGTCGAAGCTGTCGTCGTCGAACGGCAGTTCCTCGGCGCCGGTCCGGACGAGTTCCCACGAGCCGACCGGCGGCGGATCGGCCTGCAACGCCGCGCGCAGGTGGGCGAGCATGTGCGGGCTCGGCTCGGTGACGACGAGTTCGGTGACGGCAGCGGGGTAGTGCGGCAGGTTGTAGCCGTTGCCGGCGCCGAGTTCGAGCGTGCGTCCCCGGGCCTGCCCGATCAGTTCGGCCCGGGTCTCGCGTTGGCCCGCGTCCTCGGAGAGCCCGACCACCTTCGGGTACCACTTCGCGAACATCCGCTCGTTCAGGCCCCACGGGTCGCGCACGCACTCACTCCTCGAATCAGCGGGCCGGCGTGACCGGCCGTCCCTTCCATCGCAGTGTGCCGCGCGCGTGCTCGCGCAGCGACCGGAGGGTCAGGGCGCCGAAGGCGACGATCGAGACCGGGTGGGCGAGCGCGTCGGGGAACGCCCGGCCCCGCGTGCGTCTCGCGGCGACAACGCGCGAGGCCACCCCGGCGGCGTAGCCGAGCGCACCGATCCGCGATCCGCGCAGGGCGGCCAGGGGTGGCACCACGTAGGCCAGCGTCATCGTCGCCACGACGGCACCGGCGCCGACCGGCGAGCCGAACGCGGCCCAGAGCGATTTCGAGTAGCCGTCGCGCACCGCGGGCCAGCCGTCGTACATGCGGCAGGCCGCGAGCTCGGTGCCGTCGACCACGCCGCCATGACCGCCGGCCGCCTTGATCGCCCGCAGCAGCGCGAGGTCGTCGAGCACCTCGTCCCGTACTGCGCCGAACCCGCCGGCCCGCTCCAGCACCGATCGGCGCACCGCCAGGAACTGGCCGGTGGCCGCGCCGAGCGACGGCCGCGACGACCGCTCGGCCACCCGCAGCGGCAGCAGGGTGAGCCACGACCACGCGAGCAGCGGCTGGACGAGCCGCTCGGCCGGCGTCACGGTCACCTGGCGGGGAAACGGCGAGACGAGATCGAGACCGGTGTGCTGCAGCAGGCCGGCCGCGGCCCGCACCGCCCCGGGCCTGAGGTGCACGTCGGCGTCGACGAACACGAGGATCTCGCTCCCCGCGTCCGCAGCCGCGACGAGCTGCGCGCAGGCCCACGGCTTGCCGAGCCATCCGGCCGGCGGCGGCGAACCGCCGATCACCCGGGCGCCCGCCGCGGCGGCGACGGCTGCGGTGGCATCGCCCGAGCCGTCGTCGCACACGATCACCTCGGCGACACCGTCCTGACCGATCAGGTGACGGACGCACTCGTCGATGACGAGCGCCTCGTCGCGGGCAGGGACCAGCACCGAGATCGCGACGCCGGTGGCCGGTGCGCCGGGCCGCCGCAGCCGGCGCGCGTTGACCGCGGCGTGCACCGCGCCGGCGACGGCGAGCAGGGAGCCGACCGTCGTGAGCCGCCCGGTCATCGGACGAGTCGGCGGGCGAGGGGGACCGCGACGGCGCCCATGCCGACGGCGCCCCACGCCGCCGCGCCGCGCAGGTCGAGGAACGCGCCCAGCGCGAGGACCCAGCCGGCGAAGAGCCAGAGGTAGAGCGCGACCGGCACGCGGTCGTCGGCGTCGGTCGCGCCCGCCACCCGCTGGACGAGGGACGACATCACGAGCGCGACGGCGAGCCAGCCGGCGTAGTTGGTGAGCGGGACGTCGGGCACCCCGGGCAGGTGCGGCGACGGGTGCGCCCACCGCCAGCCGCCGGCGGCCACCAGTTGCGGGTCGAGGAACAGGTCGCACGCCGCGAGCGCCCAGGCGCCGATCAGCACGCGGGCCACGACGCCGCGTGCGAGCCGGTGCGCCGCGAGCGCGGCCGGCCACGCCAGCATCGTCCAGGCGAAGGCCACGACGACCGGGGTGTCCAACAGCATCGGGCCGAGCCGGTGCGAGTACGCGTAGTCGCCGAACGGGAAGCCGGTACGCACGCCGAGCACCTCGACGGCGAAGCCGGGTACCGCGGTGACGAGCAGGAGTCGGACGGCGGTCGCCCCGCCGCGGGTCACCGCGGCGTGCGCGACCGCGGTGGCGGCGAACACGAGCACGGTGACGACGGTCAGCCGGTCACGGGTCACGCCGGCGGTGAGCGGGTAGGCGATCTGCAGCGCGACGACGGCGACGGCGAGCGCGGCCGGGATCGGGAGGGTTCGGCGCAGGGTCAGCTCAGTGGCCATCGCGCAGCGGCAGCCGGGCCCCGAGCACGGCGAACGGGCGCGCGTCGCCGGGAAAGAGGTAGTTGCGGGCGAGGTCGACGAAGCCGGTGTCGCGGTAGAGCCGGAAGGCGCGGGTGTCGGTGTCGGGCGTCGACAGCAGCATGGCCGCGTGGGGGATGCCACCGGCCAGCGAGGTGAGCAACCGGCGGCCGATGCCGATGCCCTGATGGGTCGGCAGCACGTGCAGTTCGGAGAGCTCGAAGGCGTCGGTCATCCACTCGACGGCCTCCTCGCGGATGAGCGCGCGGCGCACGAGGTCGTGCCACCACTGGCCGGGCCGCGTCGTGTAGCCGTAGCCGAATCCGACCAGCGTGCCGTCCTCGTCGATCGCGACCCGGCAGGCGAAACCGTCGAGCGAGGTGTGCTTCCGCGCGCTGACCGCCCGCTGCGCCCCGGTGTGCTCGGGGTACTTCATCGCCTGCACGTAGATCGCCATCGCGTCGTCGAGGTGGCCGCCGAACTGGCGCCCGGTCCACGACTCGATGCGCGTACCGGTCATCGGCCGCCGACCCAGTGAGCGCATGACCTGATGGTGCCGCATGGCGGCCGGTCCACGAAGCGCAGGCTCACGCGACGTCCGCCGGTCGACCACCGGTCAGCCGGAGCAGCTCGTCGTAGGTGGTGGGGAAGACCGCGTGGGGGATGCCGCCGGCGGCCCACACCTGCGGGTAGTCGGCGAGGGCGGTGTCGACGACGGTACGCAGCGGGGTGGGGTGCGCGACCGGCGCGACGCCGCCGATGCGCTGACCCGTCGCGGCGTACACGAACTCGGGCGTCGCGCGGGAGAGCTTCGCCGTACCGACCAGCGCGGCCACCTTGGCGGTGTCGACGCGGTGGGCGCCACTGGTCATCACGAGCAGCGGCTCGTCCTCGGCGGTGGCGAAGACGAGCGAGTTGGCGATGGCGCCGACCTCGCAGCCGACGAGTTCGGCGGCGGCCGCCGCGGTCGGGGCCGCCGTCTCGAGGATGCGGACGCGCCCGCTCACCCCGGCGGCGGCGAGCACCGCGTCCACGGCGAGACAGTTGGGGTGCACGGGACGCAACCTATCGCGCCCGGCCGTAGGGAAGGGTTCACCCGCTCGGGCCGAAGCTCTCGATCCGGATGCGGCGGACGTCGACGCCGAGGCCGGCGAGCAGTTCGGTGGCTGCGCCGGTGAACCCGGTCGAGCCGCACACGAAGCACGTGCCGTCCTCGCCGACCAGGGGGGCGAGGTCGGTGGCGGCGATGCGCGCGGCGACCCGACCGTCGGGCGCGTCCTCGCGGGTCAGCACGATGCGGGCTCCGCCGGCGGCCAGCTCGTCGGCGTAGGGCAACTCGGCGCGGGTGCGGGCCGAGACGGCGAGCGACAGGAGATCGGTGCGCCCGACGTGGATGCCGTGGCGCAGCATCGACACGATCGGGACGACGCCCGATCCGCCGGCCACGCCGAGCATCGGTGCCCCGGCCGTCCAGACGAACCAGCCGCCGAGCGGGCCGCGGATCTCCAACTCGTCGCCGACCTCGACCACATCGGCCAGGAAGCTCGACACCTCGCCGTCGTCGAGGCGTTCGATCCAGAACTCGAGCAGCGGGTCGTCGGGGGAGGACGCGACCGAGTAGGACCGCTGGGCGGTGTAGCCGTCCTCGGCGGTCAGCTTGATGACGTAGTGCT
Organism: Jatrophihabitans sp.; assembly: GCF_036000465.1. GTDB lineage: Bacteria > Actinomycetota > Actinomycetes > Mycobacteriales > Jatrophihabitantaceae > Jatrophihabitans. The sequence goes on from NZ_DASYFV010000016.1 coordinate 292,499, forward strand.
GTCCCGGCCAGTGGTCGACGCGGTCGGGTACCTCGAGGCGCAGGATCACCGCGTTCGGCGGACGGCTGATCTCGCGTACGACAGCGCGGCGCCACCCGCCCGACGGCGCCTTGCGGGTGCCGCGCCGGATGTCGGTGTCAGTCACCTCGGTCAGTCGCCTTGGTAGCGCTGCTCGAGCCACGGGTCCCCGAGGTCGTGGTAGCCGTTGCGCTCCCAGAACCCCTGCTCGTCGTGATCGCGTAGCGAGATGCGGGTGACCCACTTCGCGCTCTTCCAGAAGTACAGGCGCGGGACGAGCAGCCGAACCGGTCCGCCGTGCTCACGGCTGAGCGGCTTGCCCTCGTGCGACCAGACGATCCAGGCCCGGCCGTCACGGAGCTCCTCGAGCGGCAGGTTGGTCGTGTAGCCCGTCGTGGACGTGACGAAGACGTGCGTCGCCTCGCTCTGCGGTTGCACGGCGTCGAGCAGCAGGTCGAGGGAGACGCCGCCGAAGCTGGTGTCGAACTTCGACCACGTCGTCACGCAGTGGATGTCGCCGCGGTACTCCGACTGCGGCAGCGCGTGCAGGTCGGCCCACGTCCAGGTGTGCTCGTGCTCGACGAGCCCGTCGATCGTGAGCGTCCAGAGATCGGGGTCGAGCCGCGGCGTCGCCTCCGCGGTGAGTACCGGGAAGTCGCGTCCGACGTCGTACTGACCCGGTGGCAGCTTCACGCCGTCCGGCGGCCGGCGCTTGCCGACGAAACCCCGAGTTGCCATCAGCGGACCGTCGCCATCAGTGCAGGCCGCACTCGACCTTGTTGCTGCCCGACCAGCGCCCGGCCCGCGCGTCCTCGCCCGGGGCGATGCGGCGCGTGCATGGCGCGCAGCCGACCGAGCCGTAGCCGTCGAACAGCAACGGGTTCACCAGGATGCCGTTCTCGCTCATGTAGATGTCGACGTCGTCCTGGTTCCAGGCCGCGATCGGGTTGAGCTTCACCATCGACCGCTGGTCGTCCCACTCGACGACCTTCACGTCCTTGCGGGTGGACGCCTCGTCGCGTCGCAGCCCGGAGGCCCAGGCGGTGTAGTCCCTCAGCGCCTTGCGCAGCGGCATGACCTTGCGCAGCGCGCAGCACTGGTCGGGGTTGCGTTCGTAGAGGCGGGCGCCGAACGAGGCGTCCTGCTCGGCGACGGTCTGCCGCGGCTCGATCGTCTTGATGGTGACCGGCAGGGTCGCGGCGACGGCGTCGCGCGTGCCGATCGTCTCGGCGAAGTGATACCCGGTGTCGAGGAAGAGGATGTCGACCCCGGGCCGCACCTTCGCGGCGAGGCTCGGCAGCACCGCGTCGGCCATGGACGACGCGACCGCCCACGACGAGCCGAACTGCCCGTCGGCCCAGCCGAGGATCTCCAGCGCCGACGCGCCCTCGAGGTCGCGCCCCGCCCGCTCGGCGAGGTCGCGCAATTCTTCCCGCGTGCTCAGAGCAACCATGCTTCGTCCGCACGCGACACGTAGGCCGCGAACGGCTCGCCTCCTTCACGACGTTCGAGGTAACCGCGCAGCACCCGCTCGATGTAGTCGGGCGCTTCGTCTGCTGCCACCTTCAAACCCCGGAACTTGCGACCGAATTCCGCCTCGGTGCCCATCTGCCCGCCGAGGTGGACCTGGAAGGATTCCTGGTAGGAGCCGTCGCCATCCTTCACGACCATCCCCTTGAAGCCGATGTCGGCGACCTGGAAACGGGCGCACGAGTTGGGGCAGCCATTGACGTTGATCGTCAGCGGCGTGTCGAAGTCGGGAAAGCGTCGCTCCAGCTCCGCGCGGATCGTCTCGGCCCGACCCTTGGTCTCGATCAGGGCGAGCTTGCAGAACTCGATGCCGGTGCAGGCGATGGTGCCGCGCCGGAACGCCGAGGGACGCACCGAGAAGCCGAGCGCGTCGATCTCGGCGACGGCGGCTTCGGTATCGGCCGGGGCGACGTCCAGCACGACGATGCCCTGCTGGGCGGTCAGCCGCACGCGGCCGCCGTCGGCGTGCTTGCCGTGCTTGTCGGCGACGGCGGCGAGCTCGCGCAGTGCCGTGCCCGAGGTACGGCCGGCCTTGGTCGTGGCGCCGATGGCGACGAGGCCGTCGACCTGCTCCTCGACCCCGATGTGGTCGCGGTGGGTCGGCGACGTCTCCGGCGCCGGGCCGTCGGGCAGGGCCCGCTTCAGGTACTCCTGCTCGAGGACCTCGCGGAACTTCTCGGTGCCCCAGTCGGCGACGAGGAACTTCAGCCGGGCGTGGTTGCGCGAGCGGCGGTAGCCGTAGTCGCGGAAGATCGAGACGACGCCGACCCACACGTCACTGACCTCGTCGGGGCGGACGAACACCCCGAGGCGCTGGGCGAACATCGGGTTGGTCGACAGCCCGCCGCCGACCCAGACGTCGAAGCCGGGCGTGCCGTCCGCGCCGATGACGCCGACGAAGGACACGTCGTTGATCTCGTGGTTCGTGCAGTGCCGCGCGCAGCCCGAGATGGCGGTCTTGAACTTGCGGGGCAGGTTCGAGAAGGCCGGGTCGCCCAGGTACTTGTCGACGGTCTCGCGCAGCGCCGGGCCGGCGTCGAGGACGGCGTCGTGGGCGACACCTTCGAGCGGGCACCCGAGCATCACGCGGGGGCAGTCGCCGCAGGCCTCGGTGGTCGACAGGCCGACGGCCTCGAGCCGCCGCCAGATCTCCGGGACGTCCTCGACCCGGATCCAGTGCAGCTGCACGTTCTGCCGGTCGCTGACGTCGGCGACGTCGCGCCCGAACTCGGTGGCGATGTCGGCGATGACCCGCAGCTGCTCGCTCGACAGCGTGCCGCCGTCGATGCGGACGCGGAGCATGAAGTACTCGTCCTCGAGCTCCTCCGGCTCCAGCGTCGCGGTCTGGCCGCCGGGGATGCCCTGGCGCCGCTGGGTGTAGAGGCCGAACCACCGGAAGCGTCCGCGGAGGTCACCCGGGTCGATGCCGGCGAACCCGGTGTGGGCGTAGATGTTCTCGATGCGGGCGCGGACGTTGAGCGGGTCGTCGTCGCGCTTGCTGCGCTCGTTGGGGTTGAGCGGTTCGCGGTAGCCGAGAGCCCACTGGCCCTGGCCTTTGGGGGCACGGCGGGGGCGGGGCGGCTGAGTCGGTCGCGCAGACATGCGCGAGTCCCTTCGATCGGCGGTGTGAGCGGCAGGAGACGGCGAGGCCGTCGACGGCTCAACAGGCCGCGGTAACCACTCGCAGGAGGTCGATGTGGCGGCGCGAGGTGAGCATCATCGCTTCGGGCGCCATGACGCGATGGTCCCACATCCGCGCACGGTGCCGCACGCCACGCGGTCGATGTCACGCCGCGCCCCGGATGTCGCCGGTCGAGCCGGGACAATGGGCCCGTGACCGACACCGGCTTCCCCCTGCTGCTCGACCTGTCCGGCCGCCGTGCCGTCGTCGTCGGCGGGGGAGCGGTGGCGACCCGGCGCGTGCGCGCCCTTGTCGCGGCGGGAGCCGACGTGCTGGTCGTCGCGCCGGAAGTCAGCGACGAGCTGCGGACGGCGCCGGTCCGGGTCCAGCGGCGCCCCTTCTCCGCGTCCGATCTCGACGGCGCCTGGCTGGCCCTGGCCTGCACCGACGACCCGGCCGTCAACGAGGCGGTCGCCGTCGCCGCCCTCGAGCGGCGGATCTTCTGCGTGCGCGCCGACGCCGCCCGCGAAGGCTCGGCCCGCACCCCGGCCGTCGCCCGCCACGACGGGATCACCGTCGCGGTGAACGGCGGCGACGATCCGCGCCGCGCGACCGCCCTGCGCGACGCGATCGCGGCCGGGCTCGACACCGGGGACCTGCCGACGCGGCGGGTCCGGCCGACCGGGTCCGCAGGCTCGGTCGCGCTGGTCGGCGGCGGGCCGGGCGACCCGGGGCTGATCACCGTGCAGGGCCGCCGCCTCGTCGCGCAGGCGGACGTCGTCGTGGTCGACCGGCTCGCCCCACGCGGCCTGCTCGAGGGGCTGGGCGACGACGTCGAGATCATCGACTGCGGGAAATCGGCCCACCGGCACAACCTGTCCCAGGCCGAGATCAACGAGGTGCTGGTCGAGCGGGCCCGGGCCGGCAAGCGGGTGGTGCGGCTCAAGGGCGGCGACCCGTTCATCTTCGGCCGCGGCGGGGAGGAGTTGCTCGCCTGCACCGCGGCCGGGGTCGCCGTCACCGTCGTCCCGGGAATCAGCTCGGCCCTGGCCGGGCCGGCGCTCGCCGGCATCCCGCTCACCCACCGCGGCGTCGCGGCCGACTTCACCGTCGTCTCCGGCCACCTGGACCCCGGCCGTGCGGCCGATCAGGGCATCGACTGGCCCGGCCTCGCCACGCACGCCGGCACCCTCGTGCTGCTGATGGCGATGGACCGCCTCGACCTGATCAGCGCCGCGCTCATCGAGCACGGCCGCGCTGGTGACACCCCGGCCGCCGTGGTGCATCGCGCCACGACGCCGGAGCAGCGGGTCGTACGGGCGACGCTGGCCGACATCGCCGACGCGGCCCGCCGCGCCGGCGTGGGCGCCCCCGCGGTGGTCGTGATCGGTGAGGTCGTCGGCGTGCTGAGCTGATCGCTCAGCCCGACCTGCAGCCGGCCACGTCGGCCGGGAGGGAGTCGACGACGGTCTCGGAATCCATCACGGTGATCGTCGCGTTGCCGGTCAGGTCGGTCGCGGTCGGCGTCGGCGCGACGCTGGCGTCGTACCCCGTCGATGCGTACGGCGGGACGGGTCCGGGCGTCGAGCCGGTGCGCTCCTCGAGCAGCTGGTAGGTCGAGGCGTCGAAGTACAGCGAGTCCAGCTCGCCCGGCCGATCCTTGCCCTCGACGAAATCGGCCCGGACGGCGGCGCGGCCGCGGAAGTCGACCACGTCGGGATGGACCGTCACGCGGGCGCTGTGGCTGAGCATGCCGGCCAGGGCGGCGCGCAGCTGCGAGGTCGCCAGCCCGTCGGCGGCGCGGAGCATGTCGCCGACCGCGAGGAAGACGGCCTCGTCGCGCGACGACGAGCCGCTGACGTGCGTGCGGAAGTAGCCGAGCAGCGCGGACGGGTCCGTCGGCAGGGCCGCGACGAAGGCCTGGCTCGGCGAGTCGAACGTGGCCGGTGCGCTGAACGGGAAGTGATAGCACTTGTCTGCTGCACCGGGGGTAGTCCGCCTGCTCCACACCTGGCCGGTCGGGGCGATCCAGTCCTGGCTCGTCCCCGTGACCAGCGGGTCGTGCCCGGGCGTGAGCTTGTACGAGGTGACGGTCCGATGCGAGTACCGGCCCGGACCGACGAGCGGGGTGTCGCGGTACGACGGTGCCTGGTAGACGGGTCCGGCGGGCTGGGCGTGGTCGTCGCCGGAGCCCGTCGTTGCGTAGACGATGCCGCCGATCAGGGCCACCACCGCGGCGACGGCCGCGAGCGGGGCGATCAGCGTGCGGGTCCGCCGGGCCGGGCGGAAGTGCATCCGGGCGACCGGCGCTGCGAGGACCCGGGACCGCGCCTCGTCGCGGGCGCGGGCATCCCACTCGTCCAGCACCGAGGTCGGCGTCGGGCGGTAGGCGGCGAGGCGGCCGATCGGGTCGGCGGCGTCGTGCACGTCGAGGTCGTGGTGCATGTCAGCTCTCCTTCCGGCCGCCGACGCGTTCGGCGCCGGTGCGGGTCGGGGTGGACGAGGTGGGTGGGGTGTCGTCGAGCGCGCGGGCCAGACGCTGCCGGGCGCGGGAGAGGCGCACCTCGAAGGCCCGCTTGGAGCAGCCGGCGACGGTGGCGGCGTCGCGGTTGGACAGCGCGTCCCACGCGACGAGGAGGACGGCCTCTCGCTCGAGGTCGCTCAGCGCGGCGACGGCGGTGATGAGGAGATCCCGCTCGATGACCGTGTGATCGGCCCCGTCGGCCGGCCCGGCGATCCGGGCCAGAGTGGCCGCGACGTCGACGAGCGCATCGGTCCGTCGCTCGTGCCGGCGCAGATTGGCGATGGTGTTGCGCGCAACGACGAGCAACCACGGCAGCGGCTCGGCCGGCACCTCCGACCAGCGTCGCCAGGCCACCAGGAAGGTGTCGGCCACGACGTCCTGCGCGTCGGTGGCCGAGCACTGTCGCCGGGCGTAGGCGAACACGCGGGGGGAGAGCTGGTCGAACGCGGTCGAGAACTCCTGACGGCACTCGGACGGTGATCGCACCTCGTAGTGTCCGGCCGGCCCGCGATCTCACAGCTGGTCCCGCATGATTCCCGCGGAAACTGTCAGACCCCTCGGGCAGGGTCCTGATCAGGTCGGGCGGAACGGCGCTGGTGCATTCGCCCACCTGTGCTAATATCGAACGAGAGTTCGAAACCGAGTCCGACGCAACCGATGTGTGACCCAACCGATGGGATCAGGGGGATCGATGACCACCATGACGCAGACGCCGTCACGCGGCTCGGCGCTGGCTCTGCTGTCGCACGCGCGCACCGTCCTGCTCGAGGCATCGCGCACCACCGACCCGGGCGAGCGGTTCTGCCTCGCCCACATCTCGGCGCTGCGCACCGCTGCCGCGGTGTCGGCCGACCGCGGCCGTCCGGCCAGCGTGCGCCGCCGCCTGATGAGCGTCTGGGTACTCCTCGAACGGGTCGCTCCCGAGTACGCCGAGTGGGCGCAGTACTTCGCGGCCGGTGCGCCGATCCGCTCGGCCGTCGAGGCCGGCGCCGTGTCGGCCGTATCGGCCCGCACCGCTGATGACCAGCTCCGCGCCGCCGTCGAATTCCTGTCCATCGTCGAAGGCTCGCTCGGGCTACTGGCCGCCTGAGCGACGCGTGCGCGGCGAATGGTCAGCACAGTCGTGCTCGCCGACCCTGCGGGGGCAATCGGTCGGCGAGTGCCGTGGGGTGGTGCGGATCCGTCTGGGGGACGGGTCCGCACCACGAACGGCCGGCGTGGCCGAGCCGCTCGGCTCGGCGCCGAACGGTGTCGGCCCGCCCGACTAGGGTGAGATCCGTGCAGACCGAACTCGGCCGTGAGCGCTCCGGCACCGGTCGGTTGGCGCTCATGGCGCGCCTGCTCACCGGGGCATTGGCCTCGGTGTCCACCCCCGGTCGGGCGCCGACAGTCCTCGACTGCGGCGGCGGCAGCGGGGCGTATGCCGTGCCGCTGGCCGCGTCCGGCGCCGACGTCACCGTGGTCGACATCAGCGCCGACGCGCTCGCCACCCTGCGCCGCCGGGCCGATGAGACCGGCGTCTCCGCGTCGGTCCACGCCGTCAACGGCGACGTCGAGCGTCTCGCCGACCACATCTCCGACCAGTTCGACCTCGTCCTGGCGCACGGCATCCTCGATGCCGTCGACGCCGTCGAGGAGACGTTCGCCGCCATGGCCGGTGCGGTGCGACCCGGCGGGCTGATCAGCGTCCTGGTCGCCAACCCGTTCGCCTCCGTCATGGCTCGGGCGCTGGCCGGCGAACCGGCCCTCGCCCTGCAGGAACTGCGCGATCTCGACGCCGGGGTCGGCCCCGGCATCGGCCCGGACACCGTCGACCGGCTGTGCCGCGCAGCCGGGCTCACCGTCGAGTCGCGGCACGGCATCGGCGTCTTCTCCGACCTCGTGCCGGGCGCGTCCCTCGACGCCCCCGGTGCCCGCGAGGCGCTCGCCCGGCTCGACACCGAGGCCGCCGACCGTCCCCCCTTCGCCGACCTCGCCGGCCGCATCCACCTGCTCGTGCGCCGGCCAGCGAGCTGACCCCCGAGGGCCACCGTGGGGCGTAGCGCCGATCTGCCGCGGACTGCGGGCCGGTGGGACGGCGACGACACCGGCTGCACGATGCTGCACGTCGACATGGACGCGTTCTTCGCCAGCGTCGAGACGAAGAAGTATCCCGACCTGCGGGGCCGCCCCGTCGTCGTCGGCGGCGGGCACCGGGGCGTGGTGGCCGCGGCCTCGTACGAGGCCCGCCGCTACGGCGTGCGCAGCGCGATGTCGATGAGTCACGCGCTGCGGCTCTGCCCGCGCGCGATCGTGCTGCCGCCCGACCGCGCCGCCTACCAGGAGGCCTCGGCCCAGGTGATGGCGATCCTGCGCGATGTCACGCCGCTGGTCGAACCGCTGTCCCTCGACGAGGCATTCCTCGATGTCGCCGGCGCGGTGCGCCTGCACGGCCGGCCCGGTGCGATCGCCGCGACGATCCGGGCGACGGTCAGCGAGCGGTTGCAGCTCACCTGCTCGGTCGGCGTCGCCCCGACCAAGTTCGTCGCCAAGCTCGCCTCCGCGCGCTGCAAGCCCGACGGCATGCTGGTCGTGCCGGCGGCCCGGGTGCTCGAGTTCCTGCACCCGCTGCCGGTCACCGCGCTGTGGGGCGTCGGCGCCCGCACCGCCGAGCCGCTGCACCGGCTCGGCGTGCGCAGCGTCGGCGATCTCGCCGCCACGCCCATCGACACCCTGCGGCGGGCGGTGGGCTCCGCCGGCGCCGAGCACCTGTCGGCGCTGGCGAACGGTCTGGATCCGCGTCGGGTGCAGCCGCACGAGGTCGAGAAGTCCATCAGCTCCGACCGCACTCTCGACACCGATCTCACCCACGAGACCGACGTGCGGCGCGAGTTGCTGCGGGCGGCCGAGGACGTGGGGTCGCGGGTCCGCAGTCGCCGCTTCGCCGCCCGCACCATCGGCATCAAGATCCGCTACGCCGACTTCCGGACGGTCACCCGGGTGCGCACGCTGCCGCACTGGACCGACTCCACGCCGGAGATCTTCGAGACCGCGGTCGAGCTCTATCGCAGCCTTGATCTCGACCAGCCGCGGATCCGCCTCGTCGGGGTCAAGTGCGAGGGCCTGCGCGAGGCCGGCGAGGTCGCCGAACAGCTCGCCCTCGATCTGAGCAACAGCGATGAATCGCGAGGGAGCGCCGACCGGCCCGGCCGGCGCGAATCGGTCGAGCGGCCGCCGTCGTCGCCGCCACGACCGGCCGCGGATCAAGCCATCGATGCCGCGCGGGCCCGCTTCGGCGCAGCCGCCGTGACGCCCGGTTCGCTGCTGCGGTCACCGGCCCCGCGAGCCGATCGGCCGGCCCCGGGCCCGGCCCAGCGCGAGCGTTGACGGATTGGCCCCAAATTTCTCACCCACCCCCGGGATTGACCGGGCTCGTAACTTTCGATCCGGCGAAACGGCTCGTATGCTCGACGGTGTAGCCGACAGGTTGGTTGGTTACGCTGTCAGCAACCACACGATGACGCAGACGACCGATCGGTCGTCGCGACGAAGGAGGGCCCGGTGCCGCTCTCCGAACACGAGCAGAAACTCCTCGACGAGATCGAGCAGGCTCTGTACGCGGAGGATCCCAAGTTCGCCGCGTCGGTGCGCTCGGCGCGTACCCGCTCGCGCACGCGCCGGTCGGTCACCGTCTGCGCGCTCGGTGTCATCGTCGGTCTCGCACTCGTCCTCGTCGGCCTGGTTGCCCAGGTGATCGCGCTCAGCGTGGTCGGCTTCGTGCTCGTCGTCGGGGCCTGCGGCTACGCCGCCCAGGTTCTGCGCGGTCGCGATCGCACCGACGTCACGCCGGCGGCCGCCAGCGCTGCCCGCCACCCGCGTCCGGCTGGGTTGCGCACCCGCATGGAGGATCGCCTCCGCCGTCGCTTCGACGAGAACTGACCAGCAACACTGCCGTGAGGGCCGGACGAGACATCGTCCGGCCCTTTCTTCGTTGCGGCGCCTGACCTCGCGCCCGTACCTCGGCTCAGCGGCGGCGCCGGCCGACCCCACGGATCCGCGAGCGGGTCCAGCCCAGCGAGGCCGGCCAGAGCATCGCCCGAAGTCGATCGCGCCCGCTCCGCATCGCCCGGAGCTCGCCGGTGACCCCGCGCAGGCCCACGGTGAGATCAGCCGTCGTCGTCGTCGTGCCGGCCGGGGCGAAGCGGGCGTGCTCGACCGCGGATGCGAGCTCCCGGAGCCGTCCGGCGGATTCGGGCAGGTCACGGGCCAGCCAGGATGCCACCTGCCGGGGCGAGCGGGCGGGCGACCACACGTAGCCGAGGTCGGTGGCCGTGTCGGAGAGCTCGGCCCACAGCGCGTCCGTGTCGCCGTCGCGCCGGGCGAGGGCATAGCGGTGCTGTCGACGCCGCCAGCGGATCGACGCCGGCATCGCGGCGAGCAGGACGAGCACCAGCAGGGGCACGACGATCCAACCGGCGTTCAGGCCCTGATCGGGCGAGGTCAGGGCCTTCGGTGCCCCCGTGGCGTTGTCGGTCTCGCGGGTCTGGATGTTTCGGCTCGGGACAGCGCCCCCGCTCGACGAGCGCGTACTCGGCACGGCGGCGGAGGCCGAGGGTGACACGTGCGGCGCCTGCGGCAGGTCGTTCCGCAGACCACCGGTGATGCCGACGATCGGGGTGGGGTCGAAGGGGATCCAGCCGATGCCGGAGAAGTGCGCCTCGACCCAGGAGTGCGCGTCGGCGGTGGTGATGGTGAAGTTGCCGTTGGAGTCGGGCACGGGGTGCATGTAGCCGAGCACGACCCGCGCCGGCACGCCGGCCGCCCGCAGCATGATGGCCATGGCGGCGGCGTACTGCTGGCAGTACCCTCGCCGGTTCTGCAGGAAGTCGACGAGGTCGCTGCCCGAGTCGCCGGCCTTGGTCGTCAGATCGTAGGTGAAGTTGTTGCTGGGGTCGGCGAAGAAGTCGCTGATCGCCCGGGCCCGGCCGTAGGGGCTGTCGATGCCCTTCACGATGCTCTGCACGAGTTGCCGCGCGCCGGCCGGGAAGTTGGAGGGCACGGCGAGCTGGTCGCTGATCGTGCGGTCGACGATGTCGGGCGCAGCCTGCAGGGCGTCGAGGCTCGGGGCCGGCTGGTCGAACTGCTCGGAGATCTGCTGGCCCCGCGACACGGTGGTGCCGAGCAGCAGCTGGTCCTTCGGGTTCCAGGTCGTGCCCTCGCTGACGTTGTTGAGCGCTCGCGGCACTGCGAAGACCGGCGCGTTGCCGGTCATGCCACGGATCGTGATCCGCGCCAGCATGCGCACCGAATCGGTGCCCTCGTCGGCCGGCTCGGTTTCGAACGCGGTCTGGTCGACGGGCTCGGTGGCGCCGTGGGACTCGGCCGACCAGCCCGACGAGTCGTACTTCGACAGCACGTTCACGCGCAGGTAGAACGGCTGGGTCGAACCGGCGGGCCGGTCGACATGGACGTCGACCAGGTTGATCCTCTGGCTGCGGTCGAGCTGGCCCTTCAGCGCGGCGAACGGGCTGATCGAGCCGCCGCCACTGCCGCCGAAGCCCCCGATGCCCCCGCCGCCGCCGTGGAACGCGTTCGCGATGAAGTTGCGTGGCTGCCCCGGCACGAGCAGGGGCAGCACGATCGCGGCCACGATCGCGACCGCGCCGATGCGCTGGGTCGAGACCACGATGGCGCGACCCGCGCGCGGGCCGCCCGGGGCCCGCAGCCGGCGGCCCCAGCGCTCGAGGTCGCCGGCGGCGTCGAGGGATAGCAGGATCAGGTAGCCCGCGGCCGCGAAGGCGAACCAGACCCAGTGGACCGGCTTGCGCGGCACCGCGCCGGCCACCGTGTAGACGACGAGCAGCGGGACGCCGGCCAGCGCGCCGCGCCGGCCGACGACCGCGACGAGGTCGATGAGTGCGGCGAGCAGGCCGAGCAGGGCGCACACGACCAGGCGCACGGCCACGGTGGTGTGGATGGGGGCGATCTCGCTGCGGGTGGTGTGGTGCAGATCGGTCAGCAGCAGCGTGACGTCGTGCCAGGTGGCGCGGTTCGGGACCATCCCGAACCAGGCGTGCGTCGGCACGAAGCGGACGGTCAGCCACGGGACGAGCAGCACGATGCCGGGCCACACGTCGAGCGCCGTGGGGGAGCGGCGCAGGCGCAGCAGCAGGGCGGGCCCGATGACGATGGCCATGCTGACCCAGGCATCGAGCAGCCAGCCGTTGTCGCGGAACAGCGCCTTCAACGGCACCATGCCGATGGCCCCGGCGGTGAGGGCCAGGACCGTGCGGCGCGAGTCGAGGTGCGGGACCGGGCGAGCTGCGGTGGCGGTCATCGGCGCACCGCCCCCAGGACGGTGGTGGGGGCAAAGCCGGCGAGCAGCAGCTGCCAGGCATCGGCGGTGGACATGCCCTGGTGCACGACAGCCACCCGCCAGCCGGCGTTGCGCAGGACGGCCGCCGACGCCTCGGCCGTCGATTCGTCGCGTCCGGTGCCGTTCCGGTCGTGGCCGCCGGCCCAGGTCGGCGTGTCGAGCAGCAGGGCGAACGCCGGCGACGACCGGCCCCGGGGGTGGGAGTCGGCCAGCAGGCGCAGCGCCGGCGCGTGCAGCTTGCCGAGCACCGCGAACAGCGCGGAGTCGCGCGCCGCCGAGCGGATCACCGGCGCGAGCGGGGTCAGGTCGTTGTTCGCGCCCTCGCGGACCGTCGCGAGGTGAGCGGCCAGGTGGGTCGGGTCGCCGAACCGCATCCGCTCCGCACGGGACGGGTCGGCGATGAGACCGACGTCGCGCCCGCTGCGGATCGCGCGCACCCCGATGCTGGCGGCGGCACTCACCGCCCATTCCAGGCTGCTGGACTGGCGCGGGTCGGGGCCGTTCCGCTCCGGGTCCGCGGCCGCCGTGTGCGCGATCGCCCGCAGGTCGAGCAGCACGGTGGTCTGCGCCCGCCAGGGACGTTCCTCCTGGCGCACCATGAGCGCGCCGGTGCGGGCCGAGGACCGCCAGTGGATCTTGCGCAGGTCGTCGCCGGTGCGGTACTCGCGGGTGGAGGCGTCGTCGGCGCCGTGCGTGCCGATGGAGTGGCTGCCGCCGCTGTCGCCGAGATCGTCGGAGCGGGGCGGGTCGACCGGCGGCAGCAGGTCGACCACCGGCGCCACCACGAACTCGCTGGTGGCGGTGAAGGACCGGGTGAGGTCGATCATGCGGAACGGATCGCTCAGCCGGATGCGCAGCGGCCCGGCCCGGTAACGGCCGCGTCCCAGCGTGGGCAGCCGGTAGGACACGGTGCGGACCTCGTGACTGCTCAGCGAGTCGAGGACGAAACGGGCCCGACCGGAGAGCCGTTCGGGGAGCTGGTCCTCGAGCATGAGCGCGCCGGTCGGCAGCACCGACCGGTTGGTGATCGTGAGGTGGACCGTGACCGACTGGCCCGCCACGGCCTGCACCGGCTCGACGCTGCGGCGGTTCGCCACCCGTACCCGCGAGCGATGAACGACGACGGCGGCGGCGAGCGGGATCGCCGCCGCCAGTACGCCGGCCCGCACGAGATCGGTCTCGCCGAGCAGCACCCCGCACAGCACGGCGGTGACGCCGGCCGCGAGCAGGCAGCTGGCGCGAGTGGTGAACCCGATCCGCCGCTTCGCCACGGCTCAGCGGCTTCCGTGACCGGCAGCCGACGGGATCGGCGTCGCGTGGGCGATGCGGCCGAGCAGGTCGGCCGTGGTGCGACCGGACACGTGCGCCTCGGCGGTGAGCAGCAGCCGGTGGCCGAGGACGGGGGAGAGCAGGTACTGCAGGTCGTCCGGGATCACGTACTCGCGGCCGGTGAGGGCGGCCCAGGCCTTGGCCGCGCGCAGCAGCTGGAGGGTCGCGCGCGGCGACGCACCGAGGCGGACCTCGCTGGCCCGCCGGGTCGCTTCGGCGAGATCGACGGCGTAGGCCTTGATCGCGTCGGACACGAACACCTGCCGGACCGCGCCGATCAGGGACCGGATCTCGGTGGCGTCGGAGACCGGGCGCAGGCCCTCGAGCGGGTCGAGGGCGGCGTGCTCGCTGAGCATCGCGATCTCGGCGCCGCGGTCGGGGTAGCCCATCGAGATGCGCGCGGTGAAGCGGTCGCGCTGGGCCTCGGGCAGCGGGTAGGTGCCCTCCATGTCGATCGGGTTCTGCGTGGCCAGCACCATGAAGGGCGCCTCGAGGGTGTAGGTGACGCCGTCGACGGTGACCTGGCGCTCCTCCATGCACTCGAGCAGGGCGGCCTGGGTCTTGGGCGAGGCCCGGTTGATCTCGTCGCCGACCACGATGTTCGCGAACACCGGACCGGGCTTGAACTCGAAGTCGCGCTCCTCGGAGTTGTAGACGCTGACGCCGGTGATGTCGCTGGGCAGCAGGTCGGGCGTGAACTGCACGCGGCGCACCGAGCAGTCGATCGAGCGGGCGAGCGCCTTCGCGTACTTCGTCTTGCCGACGCCCGGGACGTCCTCGATGAGCAGGTGCCCCTCGGCGAGCAGGACGGCCAGGCCGAGCAGGACAGCGGTGTGCTTGCCCTCGATCACCTGCTCGATGTTCGCCGCGATGCGGGCGCCGGCCTCGCGGACGGCGGACAACTCCGCTACCCGGGGCGGCTGGTCGGCGCCGGCGTGACGGGCCACGGGGTGGAGGTCGTCATGGAGGTCATCCACGTATGCGTCCTTCGCAGTTCGGCGCGCAGGGTGTTGCGCAACACATCGAGTATGCCGACCCGAAGCGGCGACGGCATCCAGATCAGATCACGGACGTCCGACCGCGCGTAGGAACAAAATGATCACGACATCCGGTGTGGCGCGCGTGAAATGTGCATTGACCGGGGCGCCATGTGGGTTAGAGTGGGGACCGGTGGGGAGAGTAGGTGCCAATCGGCGCCGATCGGACCCAACGAGTGGCGCGGAGGTGAGTGCCGGTGTTCCTCGGCACCCACACGCCGCGCCTCGACGACAAGGGCCGCCTGGCGTTGCCGGCGCGGTTCCGACCGGAGCTGGAGGGAGGGCTCGTGATCTGCAAGGGCCAGGACCGCTGCCTCTACGTCTTCCCGGTCACCGAGTTCGGCCGCGTCACCGACGCCCTCCGCACCGCCCCGGTCACCGACCGGAAGGTGCGCGACTACAGCCGGGTGCTGTTCGCCAGCGCCTCGAACGAGACCCCCGACGGCCAGGGCCGGATCACCGTCCCGCCCACGCTGCGCCAGTACGCCGGGCTCGCCAAGGACTGCGTCGTCATCGGCGCGAACACCCGCATCGAGGTCTGGGACGCCGCCGCCTGGCAGGAGTACCTGGATACCGCGGAGCCCGCCTTCGCCGACATCGCCGAGGAGGTCCTGCCCGGCGTCCTCTAGCCCGATCGCTGTGTCCCTTCGTCGTGCCGAACGTTGCGTCCGGCCTCCTCCCGTCCGCCTCCTGACGTCACTTCCCCGGCGCCAGGCGGGACGGGCGGGGACCCGAAGCAACGTCCACCCACCGGATTCCCCCCACCGCTCCCCACCAGCGGACGCACCACCCGACCACCCCCCACGCGAGAGAGCAGTGCTGATGGACCACCCGGACGACGCCCCCGCCGCGGCCGACACCGCGTCGGCCGAGCACGTCCCGGTCCTGCTCGACCGCGTCCTCGCGCTGCTCGCCCCGGCGCTCGCGGATCGGCCGGCCGTCGCCGTCGACGCGACGCTGGGGCTGGGCGGGCACGCCGAGGCGCTGCTCGCGGCGCACCCGCAGCTCACCCTCGTCGGCCTCGATCGTGACCAGGCCGCCCTTGCCCGCTCGCGCGACCGCCTCGCGCCGTACGCGGGCCGCATCCACCTCGTCCACGCCGTCTACGACCGGATGCCGGAGGTGCTGGACGAACTCGGCATCGGCGGTGTCGACGGTGTGCTGTTCGACCTCGGGGTGTCGTCGATGCAACTGGACGTCGCCGCCCGCGGGTTCGCCTACGCGCAGGACGCCCCGCTGGACATGCGGATGGACCAGTCGTCGGGCATCACCGCCGAGGACGTCGTGAACGAGTACCCCGTGCCGCAGCTCGCCCGAATCCTGCGCGAGTACGGCGAGGAGCGGTTCGCGCTGCGCATCGCCCAGGCCATCGAGCGCGAGCGCCGCCGGGCCCCGTTGCGCTCGACCGCGCAGCTCGCCGAACTGGTGCGCGAGGCCATCCCGGCCGCGACCCGGCGCCGCGGCGGCCACCCGGCCAAGCGCACCTTCCAGGCCCTCCGCATCGAGGTCAACGGCGAGCTGGACGCCGTGCGGGGCGCCGTACCCGCCGCCCTCGACGCGCTCACCGTCGGCGGACGCATCGTCTCGCTCGCCTATCACTCCCTGGAGGACCGCATCGTCAAGCACGCCTTCGCCGCCCTCGCCACCGACACCACGCCCCCCGGCCTCCCGGTGACGCTGCCGGGCAGCGGGCCGCAGCTGAAGCTGCTCAACCGCGGGGCCGAACCGGCCAGCGCGGCCGAGATCGACGCGAACGCGCGGGCCGCCTCGGTGAAGCTGCGGGCCGCCGAGCGCATCCGGGCCGCCGTATGACCGGGCGGAGCGCGGCGCCGAAGCGGGCGCCCCGCGTGCCGTTCGCGCTGCTCGTCACCGGTCTCGTCGTCGGGGGACTCGCGCTGCTGCTGGCGCTCAACACCGCCTCGGCCGCCAACGAGCTGCGCCGCCACGACCTCGCCACCCAGGACGCCGCGGTGTCGGCGCAGGTGCAGCAGCTGCAGATCGACGTCGCGGCCAGCGCCGCGCCGGGCAACCTGGCCGCGGTGGCCACCCAGCTCGGCATGGTGCCGGCCGGTCACCCGGCCTTCCTGGTGATCGGGGCCGACGGCACGGTGCGCCTGATGGGCCGGCCGAAGGCGGTCTCGGCCGCGCCGGTGCCGATCCCGCCCGCGCCGCACCATCCGAAGAAGCCGAAGAAGGCGGCCGCGCCGAGCCCGACCTCCACGTCCACGCCGGGTGCGTCGCCCACGAAGCCGGCCGCCTCGAAGTCGGCCGCGCCGAATTCGAGGGCATCGCGGACGACCGCGAAGCGCTCGGCCGCGGCTCTGCCCGCCCCGCCGACGCCGACCCCCACCCCTGTCGTCACGCTGCCGGGAGGAGCCCGATGACCGACCGCCGGCAACCGCCACCCCGTTCCGCCGTTCCACCGCGCGCGGGCGCGCCGAGGCAGGCCCCGCGCGCGGGCGCGCCGAGGCAGGCCCCGCCGGCCGCTCGGCGCTTCGGGCCGCCGCCCACGCACGCGCCCCGCGCGACGCAGGGCCGTCCGGCTCACCCGGGCCGTCCGGCTCAGCCGGGCCGTCCGGTTCAGTCGGGCCGCCCGGTTCAGGGCCGCCCCACCCGCCCGGGTCGGGTCGCGCCGTCCCGTCCGCCGGTGCAGCAGCGTCCGACCCGCCGTCCGGTGCAGCGTCGTCGGCGCCGCAGCCTGCGTCTCGGCGCGCTCGACGGCCGGCTGCGTTACGGCTTCGCCGCGGTCTGCACGCTGCTGCTCGTGATCGGCGGGCGTCTCGTCCAGCTGCAGGGTCTCGACCACGGCGGCTACGCCGGTGCCGCGATGGCCCAGCGGGTCGACACGCTCGCGCTGCACGCGCTGCGGGGCCAGATCCTCGACCGCAACGGCGTGCCGCTCGCGTACACCTCCGACGCCCAGGACATCACCGCGGACCCGCAGCAGGTGAGATTCGACGAGCGCCTGGACTACGCGAACAAGTTGTCGCCGCTGCTCGGAGTCCCGGCCGCCCAGCTCGTCACGCTGCTGTCGGGCAAGAGCCAGTACGCGATGCTGGGCCAGGGACTGTCTCCGGCCGCGGCTCAGAAGGTCACCGATCTGAAGCTGGCCGGCATCTACACCCAGGCCACCACCCAGCGGCAGTACCCGGCCCGCACGACCGGCGCGAACGTCGTCGGCTTCGTGCACGGCAACGGCACCGGCGCGGCCGGCATCGAGCAGACCTACAACGACGTGCTCGCCGGTCAGGACGGCAGCCAGACCTACTGGGTCGACAACCTCGGCAACGTGAACCCGAGCAGCCGCACGAGCACGAAGCCGGCGCGCAACGGCGCCGACGTGCGGCTCACGATCGACCAGAGCCTGCAGTACACCGCGCAGCGGGCACTCGACGTCGCCGTGCCCGAGTCGGGGGCGCGCGGGGCCGAGATGGCCGTGCTCGACGCGCACACCGGCCAGGTGCTCGCCCTCGCGTCGTCCGGCACCTACGACTCCTCCGATCCCGTGATCGACTCCAACACCTCGATGAACCCGCCGGTGATGTCGGCCTTCGAGCCGGGTTCGGTGCAGAAGGCGATCACCTTCGCCGCCGCCGTGCAGGAGAAGAAGATCACGCCGCAGACGACGCTGAGCGTGCCCGACTCGATCGACACGGGCGGCGTCACCGTCCGCGACGCGTGGGCGCACAAGACCGAGCGGTTCACCGCCACCGGGGTGCTCGCCGAGTCGTCCAACGTCGGCACGCTGAAGATCGCGAACCTGCTCGGGCCGACCACGTGGTTCGGCTACGAGAAGCGCTTCGGGGTCGGGACGAAGACCGGCATCGAACTGCCGGGGGAGAGTGGCGGCTACCTCCCGCCGCTGTCGCAGTGGTCGGCGTCGACCTTCGCGAACCTGCCGTTCGGCCAGGGCGAGAGCATGACCGTCCTGCAGCTCGCGTCGATCTACCAGACCTTCGCCAACAACGGCGTGCGCGTCCCGCCGCGCATCGTCTCCTCGGTCACCAAGGCCGACGGTTCGGTGTCGGCGACGCAGCAGCCCGCCGGCGTGCGCGTGATCGACGCGGCGACGGCCAGGACCGTGCGCACGATGCTCGAGTCGGTGACACTGCCCGGTGGTACCGGGAAGAAGGCGGCCATCCCGGGGTACCGCGTCGCCGGCAAGACCGGCACGGCGCAGCAGCCCGACCCGGCCCACGGCGGCGCGTACTCGAGCTACATGAACTGGGACACGTTCGCCGGGATGGTGCCGGCCGACGACCCGCAGTTCGTCGTGGCGATCATGGTCGACAACCCGGCGCACGGGGTCGAGGGCGGCGACGTCGCCGCTCCGCTGTTCAACCAGATCGCGAGCTACGAGCTGCAGCACGCGGCCATCCCGCCGACGGGTTCGCTGTCGAGGCATGTGCCACTCCAGGACTGCGCCGGTCAGGACCGTCGCTTCCTGCCCGCTAACGTTTGCTGACGTGCCGACTGCAGTGACGCCACCCGGCGGGATCCCGCGCCCGACGGGAGGGGTCCCGGTCCGGATCAGCGCGCTGGCCTCCGGCCGGGGCGAGGTGCACGGCCCCGACGTCGGGGTCAGTGGCATCACGGCGTCGAGCGATCGCGTGCACGGCGGCGACCTGTTCGCGGCCATCCCGGGCCGCACCGCGCACGGGGCGACGTTCGCCCCGGCGGCGATCGCGCTCGGCGCGGTGGCCGTGCTGACCGACGAGGCCGGGTGCGCGCACGTGCCGGCCGGTGTTCCGGTGCTCGTCGTGCCCGATGTCCGCAGCGTGCTGGGCGAGGTCGCCGCCGACGTGTACGGGCGGCCGTCGACCGGGCTGGCGATGCTCGGCGTCACCGGCACGAGCGGCAAGACCACGACGACTTTCCTGATGCGGGCCGGGCTGCGTGCGGCCGGGCGGGTACCCGGGCTCATCGGCACCGTGGCCACGATGATCGGCGACGACGAGATCAAGACCGGCTTCACCACGCCCGAGGCCCCAGACCTGCAGGCGCTGCTCGCGGTCATGCGCGAGCGGGGGGTCACCGACGTCGCGATGGAGGTCTCCAGCCACGCGCTCGCGATGGGCCGGGTCGGCGGGGTGCGCTACGACGTCGGCGGCTTCACCAACCTCTCCGAGGACCACCTCGACTTCCACACCGACATGGAGGACTACTTCGCGGCCAAGCTGCGCCTGCTCGACGAGCTGAGCGCGCGCGGCGTCGTCGTCGTCGACGACGAGTGGGGGCGGCGCGCCGCGGCCGGCGATCCGGCGCGCATCACCGTGTCGACCGGCGGCGCCCCGGCGACCTGGAAGGCCTCGGACATCAGCGAGCGGCCCGACGGCACGACCTCGTTCCGGGTGCACGGGCCGGACGGGCTCGACCTGACGGCGGGGTGCGCGATCCCCGGCCGCTACAACGTGGCCAACGTGCTGCTGGCGCTGGCGGTCCTGCACGAGGCCGGCATCCCGGCCCCGGTCTCCGCGCCGGCCGTCTCCGCCGCCTCGGTGCCCGGACGCATGGAGCGCCTCGACCTCGGTCAGGGCTTCCTCGCCGTCGTCGACTACAGCCACAAGCCGGCCGCGGTCGACGGCGCGTTGCGGGCGCTGCGGCCGCTGACCCCGGGGCGGCTCGTGATCGTGCTCGGCTGCGGCGGCGACCGCGACCGCGGCAAGCGGCCGCACATGGGCGACATCGCCGCCCGCGGCGCCGACAGCTTGATCGTCACCGACGACAACCCGCGCTCGGAAGACCCGGCCGCCATCCGGCAGGCCATGCTCGACGGCGCCCTCGCCGTGCCGGCCGCCGAACGGGGCGAGGTGATCGAGATCGGCGACCGCACCGAGGCGATCGCCCGGGCCGTGGCCGACGCCCGGCCGGGGGACACCGTGCTCGTCGCCGGCAAGGGGCACGAGACCGGTCAGGAGATCGCCGGCATCGTCCATCCCTTCGACGACCGCGACGTGCTGCGGGCCGCGCTGGAGAGCCGATGATCAGGCTGACCCTGGGCGAGGTCGCCGACATCGTCGGTGGCACGCTGCGCCACGCCGATCCGCACACCGTCGTCACCGGCACCGTCGAGTTCGACTCGCGCCAGGTGACGCCGGGCGGCCTGTTCCTCGCCCTGCCCGGCGAGCGGGTCGACGGGCACGACTACGTCGCCGCGGTGACCGCCGCCGGCGCGGTGGCCAGCCTGGTCACCCGCCCGGTCGACGCGCCGTCGATCGAGGTGGCCGACGGCTTCGCCGCCCTCGCCGCCCTCGCCGGCGCGGTCGCGCGCCGCCTGCCCGACACGGTCGTCATCGGGATCACCGGGTCGTCGGGCAAGACGTCGACGAAGGACCTGCTGGCCCAGGTGCTGGCCCGCGCCGGCCGGACCGTCGCCCCTCCCGGGTCGTTCAACAACGAGCTCGGCCACCCCTACACGGTGCTCCGCGCCACGCCCGACACCCGCTTCCTCGTACTCGAGACCAGCGCCCGCGGCATCGGCCACATCCGGTACCTGACCGGCATCGCGCAGCCGCGCATCGGCGTCGTCCTCAACGTCGGCAGCGCGCACCTCGGCGAGTTCGGCAGCCGCGAGGCGATCGCGCAGGCCAAGGGCGAACTCGTCGAGGCGCTGCCCGCCGAGGGGGTCGCGATCCTCAACGCCGACGACCCGCTCGTGGCCGGCATGGCGCCGCGTACTGCCGCCCGCGTGGTGACCTACGGCGTCGATCCCACCGCGGACGTGCGGGCCGAGGGCGTCACCTTCGACGAGCTGATGCGCGGCCGCTTCACGCTCGTCGCCCGCGGCGAGCGGGCCGGGGTCGCGCTGCGCCTCGTCGGCGCGCATCACGTGAGCAACGCGCTCGCCGCCGCTGCCGTCGCCCTCGAGTGCGGGATGGCGCTCGGCGACGTCGCGGCCGCGCTGGGCGACGCCACCCCGACGAGCCGCTGGCGCATGGAGATCACCGAGCGGGCCGACGGCGTGCTCGTCATCAACGACGCCTACAACGCGAACCCCGAGTCGATGCGGGCGGCGCTCGACGCGCTCGCCGCCGTCGGTCGCGCGCGCAGCGGGGCCGGCGGCCGGACCTTCGCGGTGCTCGGTTCGATGGCCGAGCTGGGGGACGCGACCGACGCCGAGCACGTCGCGCTCGGGCAGCGGGCCGCGGCGCTCGATATCAGCCGGGTGGTCGCGGTCGGTGAGGTGGCCCGCGCGATCGGGCGCGGCACCGCTCTGGAAGGGTCCTGGAGCGGGACGGCCGGTTGGGTGCCCGACGCCGATGCGGCGCTCGCGCTGCTGCGGGCCGAACTGCGGGCGCCGGATGTCGTGCTGGTCAAGGCGTCTCGCGCGGCGGCCCTGGAACGGGTCGCGCTCGCGCTCGCGGGGGATACGGTGACCGACGGCGACAGCTCGACCGCCGAGGACGGAGGCAGCAGCGCGTGAAGACGATCCTGGTCGCCGCCATCTTCTCCCTGCTCGTGTCCATCCTGTGCACGCCGCTCGTCGTGGTCTACTTCCGCCGCCGCGGCTTCGGGCAGGAGATCCGCACGGACGGACCGCAGACCCACCTCGTGAAGCGCGGCACGCCGACCATGGGCGGCGTCGCCATCATCGGCTCGACCGTCGCCGGCTACGTCGTCGCACACATCATCCGAGCGGTCGGCGGCCAGGGCGGCCCCACGGCGTCCGGCCTGCTCGCCCTCGGCCTCATGGTCGGGCTCGGCATCGTGGGCTTTCTCGACGACTACATCAAGATCCGGCGCCAGCGCAGCCTCGGCCTGCGGGCCCGGGCGAAGTTCCTCGGCCAGCTCGTCGTCGGGGTCGTGTTCGCCGGCCTCGCGCTGCGCTTCCGCAACCACTACGACCTGACGCCCGCCTCGACGCACCTCTCCTACGTGCGCGACATCCCCGAGATCGGGCTGGGCGTCATCGGGTTCGTCATCATCGCCTACCTGATCATCTCGGCGACGTCGAACGCGGTGAACCTGACCGACGGCCTCGACGGGCTGGCCGCGGGCGCCGCCGCGATGGTGTTCGGCGCCTTCACGCTGATCTCGTTCCTGCAGTCGCGCAACCAGTGCCTGGGCCATCCGGCCGCCGGGTGCTACTCGGTGCGCGACCCGCTCGACCTCGCCATCGTCGCCGCATCGGCCATGGCCGCGTGCTTCGGCTTCCTCTGGTGGAACGCGTCGCCGGCGCAGATCTTCATGGGCGACACCGGCTCGCTCGCGCTCGGCGGCCTGATGGCCGGTTTCGCGATCCTGACCCGCACGGAGTTGCTGCTCGTCGCGCTCGGCGGCCTCTACGCCGCGATCACGGTCTCCTCGATCATCCAGACCGGCTGGTTCAAGATCACCCGCATCCGCACCGGCACCGGTAGGCGGGTGTTCCGGATGGCCCCGCTGCACCATCACTTCGAGCTGGCCGGCTGGGAGCAGATCACGATCATCGTGCGCTTCTGGATCATGGCCGGGCTCGCCGTCGCCTTCGGCATGGGCCTGTTCTACGCGGACTTCATCGGCAATGGTTGACGCCTCGCTCGCCGGACGCCGCGTGCTGGTCTGCGGCTTCGGCGTGGCGGGACGGTCGGCGGCGCGGGCCCTGCTCGACCGCGGGGCGTCAGTGGCGCTGACCACCGACACCGAGCCGGTCGACGTGCCCGCCGGACTCGACCGGCTCGGCGCGCTGACGGCCGTCCCCGACGGCGTCGACCTCGTGGTCGCGTCGCCCGGCTACCCGCCGACCCATCCGCTGCTCGCCGACGCGGCCGCGCGCGCGGTTCCGGTGTGGGGTGAGGTCGAGCTGGCCTGGCAGCTGCGCGGGCCGGGCGCGGCGCCGTGGCTGGCGATCACCGGCACCAACGGCAAGACGACGACGGTGCGCATGCTCGAGTCGATCCTGCGCGCGGGCGGGTTCCGGGCCCTGGCCGTGGGCAACGTGGGCGAACCGTTGATCGACGCCGTGCTGGCCGACCCGCCGTACGACGCGCTGGCCGTCGAGCTCTCGAGCCAGCAGCTGCACTTCGCGCCGTCACTCGCGCCCGCGGCGGGTGCGCTGCTCAACCTGGCGCCCGACCACCTGACCTGGCACGGCTCGATGGACGCCTACGTCGAGGCCAAGCTGCAGGTCTGGAACGGCGAGGTCGCGATCGGCAACGCCGACGACCCGATCGTGGCGGCCCGGATGCCGGCCGGCGCGATCGGCTTCACGCTCGACGAGCCGGCCGACGGGCAGCTCGGCGTGCGCGACGGGCAGCTGGTCTCCCGAGCGTTCGGCGACGACGGGCTGGCCCTGGCCGGCGCGACCGGCGTGCGCCCGGCCGGGCGGCACAACGTCGCCAACGCGCTCGCGGCGGCCGCGCTGGCCCGCTCGATCGGCGTCGGCGCCGAGGCCGTCGCGGCCGGGCTGCACGACTTCGTCCCCGACCCGCACCGTAACCAGTCGGTGCTCGTGCGGGACGGCATCGAGTGGGTCGACGACAGCAAGGCGACCAACCCGCACGCGGCCGCGGCGTCGCTCGGGGCCTACCGGCGCATCGTGTGGATCGCCGGCGGCCAGCTCAAGGGGGTGGCGATCGACGATCTCGTCGCCGCCACCGCGCCGCGTCTCGTGGCCGCCGTGCTCCTCGGGCAGGACCGCGCGATCATCGCCGCTTCACTTGCACGACACGCGCCCGATGTCCCCGTCATCGTCGTGGACAGCACCGACCATGGAGTCATGACCGAGGTGGTGCACGCCGCGGCCGACTTCGCGCGTCCCGGGGACACGGTGCTGTTGGCCCCCGCAGCCGCGTCCTACGACATGTTCAGCGGCTACGGCGCCCGCGGCGACGCGTTCGCCGCCGCCGCCCGCGCGCTCGACGGGGCACGGTCGTGACGAGCACGCAGCGGGTCGGCGCGCTCTACGGCCTGCGGGACCGCCTGCCCGGCATCCAGCGTGACCCGCACGACGGCGCGACGGACGCCGGGCCCAAGTTCCTGGACCGCCCGTACGCCTCGGTGCAGCTGCTGCTGCTCGCCACCGCCGGGCTGCTCGTCTTCGGCGTGCTGATGGCCGTGTCGACGACGATCGCCGCCGCCCACGACAACGGCGGCACCGGCTCGATCTGGGGGCAGGGCATCCGCGAGATCGAGTTCATCGGCCTCGGTCTCGTCATCTTCTGGGCGTCGATGCGCCTGTCACCCCGCCGGCTGCGCCTGCTCGCCTACCCGACCCTCGGTCTCGCCCTCGTGTCGCTCGTCGCGGTGCTCATCCCCGGCATCGGCGTCGGCGTGTACGGCGCTCGCCGCTGGATCGATGTCGGGCCGCTGCAGCTGCAGCCCTCGGAGCTCGCCAAGGTGGCGATGCTCCTGTGGGGCGCGGACCTGCTCGCCCGCAAGCAGCAGCTCGGCACCCTGAAGCGGGCCCGGCACCTGTTCGTGCCGCTGCTGCCCGGGTTCGCGATCGTCAGCCTGCTGGTGATGGCCGAGCCCGACCTCGGCACGACATGCTGCTTCATGCTGATCCTGCTCGGCCTGCTGTGGATGATCGGCATGCCGCTGCGCTACTTCGGCCTGGTGCTGGCGATGGTCGCGGCGGCGGTCACCGCGCTGGCGATCACCGCGCCGTACCGCCTGGCCCGGCTCACCAGCTTCACCGATCCGTTCAAGGACGCGAAGGGCGCGGGCTATCACACCGTCGAGGGGCTATACGCGCTCGCCTCGGGCGGCTTCTTCGGGGTCGGTCTGGGCCAGGGCACCTCGAAGTACGGCTGGGTGCCCAATGCGAACTCCGACTTCGTCTTCGCGATCATCGGCGAGGAGCTCGGCCTGATCGGCTGCCTCGCCGTGCTCGCCCTGTTCGCGCTGCTGGCCTACACCGGGTTGCGCATCGTCAAACGCAACGCCGACCCGTTCGTGCGCCTCGTCGCCGGCGGCGCCACCATCTGGCTCTGCGGGCAGGCCGTGATCAACATCGGGTACGTCAGCGGGCTGCTGCCGGTCACCGGCATCCCGCTGCCGCTGATCTCGGCCGGCGGCACCTCCCTGCTCGTGACCTTCTTCGTGCTCGGCCTGCTCACCTCGTTCGCGCGCCACGAGGCCGCGGCGGTGACAGCCTCACGCCGCGCCGACAGGCTCGGCCGCCGCACCCGCCTCGAGCGGTGGGCCCGCATCCCGGTGCCGAGCGGCTACGTCGCCCCGAAGCGGCGTGCCCGGGTCGCCCCGCGGGCAGGCCGATGAGCGAGGGACCTCGCGTCGTTGTCGCGGGCGGTGGCACGGCCGGACACATCGAGCCGGCCATGAACCTCGCCGACGCCGTCCGCCGGCTCGACCCGACGGCCGAGATCACTGCTCTCGGTTCGGTGAAGGGGCTCGACACCACGCTGATCCCGGCCCGCGGCTACCCGCTGGAGCTGGTGCCGCCGGTGCCGCTGCCGCGCAAGATCAACCGGGCACTCTTCGCGACGCCGGGCCGCGTGCGCGAGGCGGTCGTCGCCGCGTCGGCGATCCTCGAACGTGTGCAGGCCGAGGTCGTCGTCGGCTTCGGCGGCTACGTCGCCGTGCCGGCCTATCTCGCGGCGAGGCGGCTCAGCATCCCGATCGTCGTGCACGAGGCCAACGCCAAGCCCGGGTTGGCCAACCGCGGCGCGGCCCGCATGACCCAGCACGTCTTCACCGCCACCCAGGACGGACGCCTGCCGCACGCCACCGTCATCGGCATCCCGCTGCGGCCGGCCATCTCGCAGCTCGACCGCGCCGCGCTGCGCGACGAGGCGAGGGCCCGTTTCGGGCTGCGACCGGACCGCCCGACGCTGCTGGTGTTCGGTGGTTCGCAGGGGGCGCGTTCGATCAACCACGCTGCCTCCGGTGCTGCTGGCGGTCTGCGTGATTCCGGTGTGCAGGTGCTGCACGTCATCGGTCCGAAGAACGAACTGGTCGTCGATTCCGACGAGTCGGCGCCCTACGTCGTCGTGCCGTACGTCGAGGAGATGCAGTACGCCTACGCCGCGGCCGACCTGGCGCTGTGCCGGTGCGGGGCGATGACCTGCGCCGAGCTCGCCGCCGTCGGGTTGCCGGCGGTCTACGTGCCGTACCCGGTGGGCAACGGCGAGCAACGCTTCAATGCGATGCCGATCGTCGCCGCTGGGGGTGGGATGCTGGTCGACGACCAGGACCTCACGCCGGACTGGGTGCTCCGCGAGGTCGTCCCGCGCCTTACCGATCCGGCGGCGCTCACGATCATGTCGCGGGCGGCCGAGCTCTCCGGCTCGCGCGACGCCGACGTCGTGCTGGCCCGTCGGGTACTCGACGTCGCGGCCGAATACCGCCGCTTCCCCGGAAGGAAAAGATGAGTACGCGACCGACGCGTGACCACGAGGGCGACCGGCCGGAGGACTGGGCCGCACCGGGCGCGGCACTGGTGCGCAGCGCGGCCACCGACGTCATCCCGCCGCTGGCCGACCTCGGCCGGGTACACATCATGGGCATCGCCGGGTCGGGCATGAGCGCGCTCGCCCGCATCCTGCTCGAGCGCGGCCTCGAGGTCAGCGGCTGCGAGGCACGGGACTCGCTCACCGTGGCCGGGCTGCGCGCCCTCGGCGCGACCGTCCACATCGGTCACTCGCCGGCGCACCTCGACGACGCCGACACGTTCGTCTACACGACGGCGATCAATCCGAAGCACGAGGAGTTCGCCGCCGCCCGGGCGAGCGACAAGCACGTGCTGCGCCGCGCCGCCGCTCTCGCCGCGGCGCTCGAGGACCGTCGCTGCATCGCCATCGCCGGAACGCACGGCAAGACCTCGACGACATCGCTGCTCGTCGTGGCCGCACAGGCGTGCGGCGCCGACCCGTCCTTCGCCATCGGCGGCAACCTCTACGAGACCGGCAAGAACGCCCACCTCGGCACCGGGCCGTTCGCGGTCGTCGAGGCCGACGAGAGCGACGGCTCGTTCCTCCTGACCCGCCCGGCCGCGGCCGTGATCACCAACATCGAGGCCGACCACCTCGAGAACCACGGCGACCTCGAGGGCATCTTCCGGGCCTTCGAGATGTTCGTGGACCGGGTCGACCCCGAAGGCCTGCTGCTCACCTGTGCCGACGACCCGGGCGCGCGGCGCATCGCCGACTACGCGCGGGCCCAAGGCCGGCGGGTACGCACCTACGGCGAGGCGCCGGACGCCGACATCCGCGTCGACGACATCGTCACCCGCTCCGACGCCGTCGAGTTCACCGTGGCGGGTGAGGGCCTCGGCGAACGACGTGTGCGGGTCGGCGCGCTCATCGGCCGCCACATGGCCCTCAACGCCACCGCGGCGCTCGTCCTCGCCGCCGACCTCGGCCTCGACGCCGACGTCGCCGCCGGGTCGTGGGCCGGCTTCACCGGCGTGCACCGGCGCTTCGAGTCTCACGGCGAGGGCGGCGGCGTGCGGGTCTTCGACGACTACGCGCACCACCCGACCGAGATCGTCGCCTCGCTGACCGCGGCCAAGCAGGCGCTCGCCGGAACCGGACGCCTCATCGCGGTGTTCCAGCCCGGCACCTACAGCCGTACGCAGACCTTCGCCCAGGAGTTCGCCACGGCCATGCAGATCGCCGATATCGCGATCGTCATGGATGTCTTCCCGGCCCGCGAGGAACCCATCCCGGGGGTCACCGGCGCGACCATCAGCGACCTCATCGAGCTGCCCGCGGGCGTGGTCGTCTACGAGCCGCGCTACGAGGCGGTTCCCGAGCGCGTGGCCGCGCTGGCCCGGCCCGGTGACCTCGTGGTCACGATGGGCATCGGCAACGTCTACCTGCTCTGTGACGTCATCCGCGACGAGTGCGCCCGGGCGGCTCAGGAGCGTTCATGACGAGGCCTGCGGCGTACTCACCACCCGACGACGGCTACCGCGACGGCGACGGTCCGGAGTCGCCGTCGGCGAGCCGTCGACGCCTCGTGACGCTGGTGCTCGTGGCCGTGGTGGGCGCGGCGCTGGCGCTCACCTGGGTGGTCGCGTTCAGCTCGCTGCTCGGGGTCCACTCGGTGCGGGTCGTCGGGGTGCGCACCCTCACCAGCGCGCAGGTCGAACGCGCGGCTGCGATCGAGTCCGGCACGCCGCTCGCCCGCCTCGACACCGCGGCGGTGGCCGGACGGGTAGAGAAGCTGGCCGACGTCGCGAGCGCCGAGGTCGACACCTCGTACCCCACCACCGTCGTGATCACGGTGCACGAGCGGACCCCGGTCGGCTTCGTACGCCTCGCCGGCAAGGACATGCTGGTCGACCGCACCGGTGACCAGTACCGCACCGTGCCGGGCGCGCCGCCCGAGCTGCCCCGCTTCGTGGTGCCCGCCGGTACGGACTCCCGCACGACCGGCGGTGCCGTGGCCACGGTCGCCGGCGCGTTGTCGGCGGCCCTGCGGACCCGGATCGCGTCCATCGAGGCCCTCGACCCGACGGCGATCACGCTCGTGCTGCGCGACGGTGGCGTGGTGCGGTGGGGGAGTGCCGACCGCAGCGCCGACAAGGCGCGGCTGCTGCCGGTGCTGCTGCGGCAGACGGCGTCCCAGTACGACGTCAGCGACCCGGATCAGCCCTTCACCCGCTGATCGTTCTCGGCAACCGGCGTGTCGCACGGCGCGCCTGCGCGGGTTCATCTCCTTCGCGTTCTAACTTCGACCTCAACATCCCAGGTTGACATAACATTAACCGTTTACTTGAGGATGAGGGTTAACGGAGACCCGCAATCCAGCCCCAGTACCGATCACAACGACCACGGCACCAGCCGGACAGTAGGAGCCCACCCATGACAGCACCGCACAACTACCTCGCGGTCATCAAGGTCGTCGGCGTCGGCGGCGGCGGCGTCAATGCCGTGAACCGGATGATCGAGGTCGGCCTCAAGGGCGTCGAGTTCATCGCCGTCAACACCGACGCCCAGGCATTGCTCATGAGCGACGCCGACGTCAAGCTCGACGTCGGCCGCGAGCTCACCCGCGGCCTCGGCGCCGGCGCGCAGCCCGAGGTCGGCCGCAAGGCCGCCGAGGACCACCGCGACGAGATCGAGGAGGTGCTCAAGGGCGCCGACATGGTCTTCGTCACCGCCGGCGAGGGCGGTGGCACCGGCACCGGTGGTGCGCCGGTCATCGCGAGCATCGCCCGCAAGCTCGGTGCGCTGACGATCGGTGTCGTGACCCGCCCGTTCAGCTTCGAGGGCAAGAAGCGCGCCACCCAGGCCGAGGAGGGCATCGAGCAGCTGCGCTCGGAGTGCGACACCCTCATCGTCATCCCGAACGACCGGCTGCTGCAGATCTCCGAGCGGAACGTGTCGGTCATGGACGCCTTCCGCAGCGCCGACCAGGTGCTGCTCTCCGGTGTCCAGGGCATCACCGACCTGATCACCACACCGGGTCTGATCAACCTCGACTTCGCCGACGTGAAGAGCGTCATGAGCGGCGCCGGCTCGGCGCTGATGGGCATCGGTTCGGCCCGCGGCGACAACCGCGCGCGGCAGGCGGCCGAGATCGCGATCGCGAGCCCGCTCCTCGAGGCGAGCATGGAGGGCGCGCACGGCGTGCTGCTCTCCATCTACGGCGGCTCCGATCTCGGTCTGTTCGAGATCAACGAGGCGGCCACGCTGGTGGCCGAGTCGGCCCACCCCGAGGCCAACATCATCTTCGGTGCCGTCATCGACGACACCCTGGGCGATGAGGTCAAGGTCACCGTCATCGCGGCCGGTTTCGACAGCGGCCAGCTGCCGTACAAGAAGGTCGACATCCGCCGCGAGCCGGCCGCGCAGAACCGCTCGGGCTACACCACCTCCACGCCGGCCTCGTCGTACTCGCCGGCCGGTGCGACCGCGGGGGCCCCGGCCCGCGAGACGACGGCCCAGCCGCAGTCGCGCCAGCCCGAGCCCGCCTCCTCGCAGTACTCGGCGCCGGTCACCAACGGGTCGCGTTCGCCGCTCAACCTCGACGACGAGCTGGACGTCCCCGACTTCCTGAAGTCGTGACCCGCCGCCGTCCGATGCGCCCGGAGTACGCACCGTGACGGAGCCGGTCGGCGACGACCGTCGGCAGGCCGAGCTCGTCACCGCTCTCGGAGCGGTGCGGGCCCGGATCGCCGACGCCTGCGTGGCGGTCGGGCGTGACCCGCAGGAGGTCACGCTCGTCGCGGTGACGAAGACCTGCCCGGCGACCGACATCGCGACCCTCGCCCGCCTCGGCGTGCTCGACATCGGCGAGGCCCGCGACCAGGAGGCCCGCGCCAAGCTCGCCGAGCTGGCCGAGGCGCCGTACCCGCAGGTATCCCTGCGATGGCACCTCATCGGGCGGCTGCAGACGAACAAGGCCCGCAGCGTCGTCGGCTACGCGCACGCCGTGCACTCCGTCGACCGGCCCAAGCTGGCCCGGGCCCTGGCCGACGCCGCGGCGGAGCATCGCGACCACCCGCTCGACGTGTTCGTCCAGGTGAGCCTCGACGGCGACCCCGAACGCGGGGGAGTCGTTCCGGCCGAGCTGCCGGCGCTGGCCGACCTCGTCGCCGAGCGCCCCGAGTTGCGACTGCGGGGCCTGATGGCCGTCCCGCCCGTCGGCAGCGACGCCGACGAGCAGTTCACGCGCCTCGCCGAACTGGCCCGGGGCGTGCGCGACGACCATCCCGCGGCCGATGCGCTGTCGGCCGGCATGAGCGACGACCTCGAGGCGGCCGTCCGGCACGGATCGACACACGTGCGTGTCGGATCGGCGTTGCTCGGACGCAGACCGCCCATCGTCAGCTAGCGTCCAAGCCAGGTCGTACGCGGCCGTCACTTGAATTCATGGAGGAAGCCAATGCCCGGAGCGATGCACCGCATGGGCGTCTATCTCGGTCTCGTCGAGGACGACGACTATGCCGACGCGGAAGGCTACGGGCAGACGACCACCGAACGCGCACCCGCGCGTCGTGACGACTACGCCGAGGCCCGCTACCCGCGGGAGAGTGCGCGGAGCGAGATGACCAACTACAGCCGGGACTATCCCGACGACGCCAATCCGGTCGGCTACGCCGACGAGTTGGCGCCGCCGACCTACCAGATCACCGCCTTGCACCCGCGCACCTACAACGAGGCGCGCACGATCGGCGAGCACTTCCGCAAGAGCACGCCGGTGATCATGAACCTCTCCGAGATGGACGACGCCGACGCCAAGCGGCTCGTCGACTTCGCGGCCGGCCTGACCTTCGGTCTGCACGGCCGCATCGAGCGGGTCACTGCGAAGGTGTTCCTGCTCAGCCCGCACAACGTCAGCGTCACCGCGCAGGAGCGGGCGAAGATCGAGAACGGCTTCTTCAACCAGAGCTAGGCGTGGCCCGGGGGCGGCCTGGCACCATTACCGGTGCCGGGCCGTTGTCGTGATGTAGCCGGTGCCCCGCCCGACCGGACCGAGAACCAGGAGGAGTGACGATGACGCTGTTGTGGGGCGTCGTCGGTTACGCCCTCTGGATCTACATCCTGTTGGTGCTGGCGCGGGTGGTCATCGACTGGACCCGGCAGTTCGCCCGCAGCTGGCGACCGATCGGCGCGGCCGCGGTGGGCATGGAGGTCGTATACACGGCCACCGATCCGCCCATCCGACTGCTACGGCGATTGGTCCCTCCGCTTCAGCTGGGTACTGTGAGCCTCGACCTGAGCGTCATCATCGTGCTGATCGTGCTGATCGCCCTGCGCGTGGTTGCTCTGTCGTTCGCCTAGCAGTCCCTAAGATCGACCCGTCGTCCGCAGTTCCCTAATCGAAGTGTCCTCGAGGTGACCGAATGCCGCTGACCCCAGCAGAAGTCCATAACGTCGCTTTCAAGAAGCCGCCCATCGGCAAGCGCGGATACGACGAGGAAGAGGTCGACGCGTTCCTCGACATCGTCGAGGTCGAGCTCTCCCGCCTGATCGAGGAGAACAACGACCTGCGGGCGCGCATGGGCTCGGGCCAGCCGGCTCCGGCCGCCGCGGCCGCGCCCTCGGGGGCGGACCCGGCCGAGCTCACTGCGGCGCGCGACGAGAACAACCACCTCAAGCAGCGCATCGGCGAGCTCGAGCGCACGCTCAGCCAGGGCAAGGACGGCGCCCAGCAGCAGCTCGTCGAGCTGCAGCAGCGTCTCGCCCAGACCGAGCAGCAGCTGGATCAGAACCGCGCCCAGCTCGAGCAGGCTCAGCACCAGCTCACCGAGGCCCAGCAGGCGCGTGAGGCGCAGGCCGAGGCGCCGGCCGCGGCCAACCTGGCCAAGGAGCCGGCCACGCCCGCGGCGTCCGACCACCACCTGCAGGCCGTGCAGATGCTGGCGCTGGCGCAGCAGACTGCCGACCAGCACCTCGCGCAGTCCAAGGCCGAGGCCGAGCGACTCGTCAACGAGGCCCAGGCCAACGCCGAGGCGAAGCAGAACGAGGTCGACCAGAAGACGACCCGCCAGATCGCCGAGGCCGAGCAGAAGGCCAAGCAGCTCGACGAGGAGAGCACGGCGCGCGCCGCGCAGACGGTGCAGGACGCCGAGCAGCGGGCCGCGACCATCACCGCGCAGTTCGAGCAGCGCAAGGCGGCACTCGAGCGGCGCGTCGAGGAGCTGCGCACGTTCGAGCGCGAGTACCGCACGCGGCTCAAGAGCTACCTCGAGTCGCAGCTGCGCGACCTCGACGCCAGCGGCAAGGCCGAGCCGGCCAACCCGAACAGCGACTACGCCGACGCGCAACAAGGCTAGGTCCAGGGCAGAATCTCACATCACTGACGGGGCTGCGTCGGGATGCGCGCACGGCGCATCCCGGATTCGTCGGGTGATCCCGCGCTGCCACGTCCCGGCTGGTTCGTGAAGGGTCACGGGATGGTTCTGATCGGGCTGCTGCTGGTTGCCGCGATTTTCGTGGTGCTCGGGGTGGTGCAGGGCAATGTCGCGTGGCTCGTCGCGTCCATCGTCGCGAGCGTGCTCACCGCCGGGCTGATGCTCTGGACGTACCTCAAGTCGCGTCCGGGCCGGGCGGCGGTGAAGGGCGAGGCGGCGGCGGCGTCCGCGGGCACAGCCTCAGCGCGTACCTCGGCCGCGGGCACGTCGTCGACGGCGACGACCGCGGTGGCGCCGGCGGCTGCTGCTGCGACACCGGCCGCTGCCGAGGAGGTCGTCGTGGTCGACGGCCGGCCCGAGTACCACTCCGCCGCGTGCGGGCGGCTCGCCGGTCTGGGCGAGGCCGAGTCCATCCCGCTGGCCCAGGCCCTCGAGGACGGCTTCACCCCCTGCCCCGACTGCACCCCCTCTCCGGTCGAACCGTCCGCCGCCGAGACGACGGTCCTGCCGGCCGTCGTGGCGCAGGCCGGCGGCGACGACGTCTGGGTCGCCGACGGCCACCCCCAGTTCCACCGGCAGGATTGCCCCCGCCTGGCCGAGCTCGCCGCCGAGCCGATCCCGCTGGCCCAGGCCCTCGAGGA
The DNA here is from genome assembly GCF_036000465.1 of Jatrophihabitans sp. Taxonomy (GTDB): domain Bacteria; phylum Actinomycetota; class Actinomycetes; order Mycobacteriales; family Jatrophihabitantaceae; genus Jatrophihabitans. The sequence continues at coordinate 326,299 of NZ_DASYFV010000016.1, forward strand.
CGGCTTCACCGCCTGCACCGTGTGCACTCCCACCTCGGCCGCTGTCGTACCGGCCGCGTCGGTTCCGACCGCCCCGGCCGCAGCCGCGGTGTCGATGCAGAAGCCGCCGTCGATCGAGCGGGACGCGTCCGGCGCCGAGGTCGTGTGGGTCGCCGACGGGTTCCCCGAGTACCACGTGTCGGGCTGCGACGAGCTCGCCGGGCTGGAACCCGAGCCGGTGGCCTACGAGCAGGCGGTCGACGACGGCTTCCAGCCGTGTGTCGTGTGCAATCCGGACGCCGTCCGCGCCCGTGCGGGCGCGGTGGCGCCGGCCGGTGGACCGGACGACGTCTGGGTCGTCGACGGGGCGCCCGAGTACCACCTGGCGGGGTGCACCGAGCTGGAGGGGCGCCTGGGTGAGCCGGTGCCCCGCAAGCAGGCGGTCGAGGACGGTTTCGACCCGTGCGCCGTCTGCCGCCCCGAGGCCGCCGGATCCGAGACCGGAGGAGACACGCGGCCCGCCGCCGCGGGCATGGCGCTCGCCGGTCCGGCCGGTGCCGCCGATCTCGAGCCGGTCGACACGTCCCGGCTCGTCTGGGTGGCCGACGGCTTCCCCGACTACCACCGCGAGGAGTGCCGGACCCTCGTCGGGCTGGACTCCGAGGCGGTGCCGCACGACCAGGCGGTCGAGGACGGCTTCACCGAGTGCGGTGTGTGCACGCCGGAGGCGGCCGATGCTCCCGCCGACGCGGTGGCACCCGAGCCCGAGGTTGCGGCGGCTGCGGCGGGCCCGGAGGTGTCGGTCGTGGACGGCTTCCCGGACTACCACCGGGCCGACTGCGTCGAGCTGATCGGGCTGGACTCGGAGGCGGTGCCGCACGACCAGGCGGTCGAGGACGGCTTCACCGAGTGCCGGGTCTGCACGCCCGAGTCCGAGACCGCACCGACGCCGCAGCGCGAGTTGCCGGCGGCGGCTGCGGTGGCGGGCAGCCCGGACGAGCCGACCGGCCGCCAGGTGTGGGTGGTCGACGGCTTCCCCGACTACCACCTCGAGGACTGCCGCGCCCTCGTCGACTTCACCGAGACGATGACGGTGCCGCACGACCAGGCGATCGAGGACGGCTTCACGGCGTGCCCGGTCTGCCGTCCGGAGGGTGGGCCGGCCGAGCCGGTGCTCGCTGCGGTTCCGGAGGCCGCGACCGTGGCGGAGGCGCCTACGGGCCGCGAGGTCGTGGTGGTCGACGGTTACCCGGACTTCCATCGGTCCGGCTGCTCGACCCTCGCCGATCTGGACGAGGAGACCGTTCCCTTCGAGCAGGCGATCGAGGACGGCTTCACGCCCTGCGCCGTGTGCCGGCCCGACACCGCCGAGGCGGTGCCCGCGTTGCCGGAACCGGAGCCGGAGCCTGTTGCCGAGCCCGAGCCCGAGCCCGAGCCCGAGCCCGAGCCCGAGCCCGAGCCCGAGCCCGAGCCCGAACCCGAGCCCGAGCCAGCACCCGAGCCCGAGCCTGTTGTCGGGCCGGAGGCCGAGCTTGAGCCCGCGCCCGAAGCCGAGCCTGTTGTCGAGCCCGAGCCGGCTGCTGCGCCTGAGCCTGTTGCCGAGCCCGAGCCCGAGCCCGAGCCGGAAGCCGAACCCGAGCCGGAAGCCGAGCTCGAGCCCGAGCCTGTTCCGGCGCCGGCCGCACCGGCCAAGGCGCCGGCAGCGAGCAATCGGGTCTGGGTCGTGGACGGTCGCCCGCGCTTCCACGCCCAGGACTGCCTGATCATCAAGGGGCAGGCGGCCCAGGCGGTGTCGCGCGACGAGGCCGAGGCCGACGGATTCCGGCCGTGCTCGCTGTGCCAGCGTCGCTAGTTCGGAGCTGATCGCGCCGGAGCGTGACCGAGTCGACGGATCCGCGCTCGCCCGGGCGAGCGAACGGGTGGGTATGCGCAAGCGTCGGCTGGCCTGGCTCCCCCTGCTCGTGCTCGTCCGCGCTCTACGGGTGAGGATCTCGGTCGGCCCGCGGCGGCGGTACTGGCATCGACGCGCGCAACGCGGCGAGCTGAACCTCGTCGCGTTGGGCGACTCGCTCACCCAGGGCATCGGTTTGTCGCGGCCGTCCATGTCGTGGCTCGGCCGGTTCGCGAGCCACGTCGCGTCCGCAGGCGGACGCAGTGTGCGTATCGACAACCGGGCGGTGTACGGAGCGCGGATCGCCGACCTGATCGCGGCCCAACTGCCCGTGCCGGTCGACGCCGACATCGTCACGGTCTGCATCGGGGCCAACGACTCCGGCCGCACCGAGCCCGACGCGTTCCGGGCCGACCTGCGGCAGGTGTGCGGGCAACTGCCGCCCGGCTCGATCGTCGGGGACGTGCCGGAGTTCCAGTGGTGTGCGCGCATCGCCGCCGCTGCCCAGCTCTCGCAGATCGTGCGCGACGTGGTCGCGGAGTTCCCCGCCCTTTTCCTCGCCCGGGTCGAATTCCACACGACCGGTACCCGGATCCTCACCGAGCTGGCCGGCGACTTCTTCCATCCGAGCGACAGCGGCTACCGGCGCATCGCGGCCGCGTTCGTCAGCGCTTGGGACGCCGGGCGCGTCGTGGCGCCGGTCGGTACCGGTATCGGCCTGGACGACTGAGCCGCGATGAGGTCGGGTAGTGCGTTGATATCGCGACGCAACGCACCGAGAGCGGCCATCACCTCGGTCACAAGCATGACCTGGCCGACCCTTCGGGCCCGTCGGTCGAGGGACACACCGAGCGTGGCGCCGATCGCCGCCGCGAGCACGGCAACCAGCACCGTCATTCGAGGACCGTTCCTGTCGTCGGTCGGAGCGCGAGGGCGGTCCCCCCGCCCGTGAGGCTCTGCCCGATGCACTGCATAGCGCGAGCAATGCCGGTATTCACCTGATCCAACGGAAGCGCCAGGCGCTGGGCCACCAGGCTGTGCGTCAGGCCGCCGACATACACGAGCCCGACCATCGTGGCGTCGAGTCGATCGCACTTGTCCAGCGCCCGGACGAGGTCGTCGGCCCAGGCCTGCGCCGTCGCGCGATGCTCGGCGTCGTCGTGGTCATGCTGCGAGGATGCTCGCTTGGTCCGTGGCAAGTGTGTCCTCGTTCCGAGCGGCGCGATGGCGCCGACGCGGGGGCCGGCGTGCCCCGTCAGTGACATCATCGGGTGGGCGGGAGCCGATCCGAGTACAGCTTCGCGCGGCCTCGGAATATCGGGACCTTCGCCCCTGATCGCTCCGCCGAATTGGCGTGAATGCCCTTATATGCCAGGGAGTAGCGGCTCGACGTCGAGCCAGGCGGCCAGGTCGGTGAGCTCGGCAGTGACCGCGCGGGTCATTGCCTTCGTGAACGCGACGTCCTGGTGCACGGCGTCGACGCGGAGCACGCCCTGCCGCGCGTCGGTAGTGGCATCGACCTTTCCGACCAGCTCGTCGCCGTACAGGATCGGCATGGCCCAGTAGCCGAAGCGGCGGGCGGAGGCGGGCTTGTACATCTCGAGCTGGTAGTCGAAGTCGAAGATCTCCTCCATGCGCTTGCGGTCGAAGATCAACCGGTCGAGCGGGGACAGGACCGCAGCCCGGCCCCGGAACGTCCCGCCCATATACGACGGGTCGACCCGCCACTGCCCCTTCACGCCCTCGATGACCGCGGGCTCGCCCGCCTCCTCGACGCCGTTGGGCTCGTTCGGACTGACCGGCCCCTTGGCCCGTGCGATGCCGAGCGAGCGCAGGCGGCGCTCGTTGCGGACGCGCAGGGCCTCGGCCGTCGGAACCGGCTCGTCGTCGGGATAGATGCGGTCGGCGAGATCCCACAGGCGGTCACGGCCGCGGCGACCGGCAACGGCCACCTCGCCGCGCTGGGTGAGGAGATCCAGCATCTTCGGCACGTTGCGGTTGTTGTTCCAGCCCGACGAGCGCCACGGCACCGTGCACGTGTCGGGCAGCTCGCGCGAGGTCAGCGGCCCCTCGCGCAGCAGCTCGTCGAGGAGGTCGAGGCGGAAGCCGTCGTTGGCCCGCACCCACTCGGCCGAGCTCTCGAGCCAGTACGGCACGCCGTCGGCGCCGGGCCACTCGGCCATCTCCGCGCGATACAGCGCGAGGTCCTCGGCCGGGCGCAGCAGGCCGAACAGGTCGATGAGCGCCAGTTGCTCGAAGGCGTCGTTCACCGCGCCGCGCGGGCACGTCGAGCCGAGCCGGCTCCACATCACGAGCTCGGCGTTCGGCGCGACGGCGGCGGTCTGGTCGTGCTGCAACAGCGTCAGGTGGCGAGCCGTCGCGATCAGGTCACCCGGCCGCTGGGCGTCGAGCAGCTGGGCCCGGACCGCGATGCGTCGCGCGTCCCGGGGCGACAGCTCGTGCACCTTCATGGTGATCAGGTTAGGCGGCGCAGCCAGATGGTGAGACCCAGCTCCTCGTCGGCGGCGCTGAACGCGTCGCCGTCGGGTGCGCCCTCGTGCAGCGCGGTCGCCAGCACCTCGCCGGTCAGCTGCTCGGCGTGCGTGCGGATCGCCTCGGCCGGCTCGGGGGAGCCGCCCACCCGCCACCACAGCTCGATGCGGTCGGTGACCTCGAAGCCGGCGTTCTTGCGGGCGTCCTGCACCAGCCGGACGATCTCGCGGGCGAGTCCGGCCAGCCGCAGCTCGTGGGTCAGCTCGAGGTCGAGCGCGACGGTGTCGGCGCCGTCGGAGGCCACGGCCCAGCCGGAGCGCGGTGTCTCGCTGACGACGATCTCGTCGCCGCCGATCGGGAGGGTCTCGCCGTCGACCACGACCGACGCCGTGCCGGCTCGGTAGGCCGCCACCAGCTCGACCGGATCGGTGGCCGCGATCGCGTTGGCGACCGTCTGCGTGCGCTTGCCGAAGCGGCGGCCGAGCTCGCGGAAGTTGGCCTTCACGCTCAGCTCGACCAGTTCGTCGGCGTCGCCCAGCCGAGCCAGGTCGACGACGTTCAGCTCGTCCCGCACCTGGTCCTGCAGGTCGGCCGGCAGCGCGGCCCAACCCGGCGCCGAGATGAGCGCGCGGGACAGCGGCTGCCGGGTCTTCACCTTCGACCCGGCGCGAGCCGCCCGGCCGAGCTCGACCAGCCGGCGGACGAGCGCGACCTGCTCGCCCAGCTCGGCGTCGACACCGGCGACGTCCACCGTGGGCCACCCGGCCAGGTGTACCGAATCGGGCTGACCCTCCTGGCCGGCGAACAGCGCCGACCACACCCGCTCGGTCACGAACGGCGTGAGCGGCGCCATCACCAGCGTGAGGACGTGCAGGCACTCGTGCAGCGTGCCGAGGGCGGCCGGGTCGCCGTCCCAGAAGCGACGCCGCGAGCGGCGCACGTACCAGTTCGACAGGTCGTCGATGTACGTGCTGATCGCCCGGCCGGCCCGCGCGGTGTCGAAGTTCTCGAGGGCGTCACCGACCTCGAGGGCGCACCGCTGCGCCTCGGACAGCGCCCAGCGGTCGAGCACGGTCCGCTCGCCGGCCGCGCCCGCCGACGGGGTCCACGAGTTCGCGCGGGCGTACAGCGACTGGAACGACGCGACCGACCAGTACGTGCGGATCACCTTGGACGCGATCTCCTCGAGCACCTTGTGCCCGACGCGGCGCGGCGACCAGGGCGAACCGCTGCAGGCCATGAACCAGCGCACGGCGTCGGCGCCGTGGCGGTCCATCAGCGGGATCGGCTCGAGGATGTTGCCGAGGTGCTTGCTCATCTTGCGGCCGTCCTCGGCCATGATGTGCCCGAGGCAGACCACGTTGCGGTACGACGACTGGTCGAACACCAGGGTGCCGATGGCCATCAGCGAGTAGAACCAGCCGCGCGTCTGGTCGATCGCCTCGCAGATGAAGTCGGCCGGGTAGGCCGTCGCGGCCTCGTCGGCATTGCGGTACGGCGCCCCGAACTGGGCGAACGGCATCGAGCCGGAGTCGAACCAGGCGTCGATGACCTGGGGTACCCGACGGTATGTTCCGTCCTCGCCGTCGAGGGTGAAGGTGACGTCGTCGACGAACGGGCGGTGCGGGTCGTCGAGCTCGACGCCGGACAGTTCGCGCAGCTCGGCCAGCGAACCGACGCACACCATCCGCGACGGATCGGCGTCGTTGCGCCACACCGGCAGGGGCGTGCCCCAGTAGCGGTCGCGCGAGAGCGCCCAGTCGATGTTGTTGTTCAGCCAGTCGCCGAAACGGCCGTGCTTGATGGTGGCCGGGTACCAGTTGGTGGCCTCGTTCTCGGCGAGCAGCCGGTCCTTGATCGCGGTCGTGCGGACGTACCAGGACGGCAGCGCGAAGTACATGAGCGGCGTGTGGCACCGCCAGCAGTGCGGGTAGCTGTGCGTGTAGGGGACGTGCCGGAACAGCAGGCCGCGGGCGCGCAGGTCGGCGACCAGTGCCTCGTCGGCGTCCTTGAAGAACGCGCCGCCGACGAGCGGCAGGTCGGCCTCGAAGTGGCCGTCGGCGGTGATCGGCTTGACCACCGGCAGCCCGTAGGCGCGGCAGACCGCGAGGTCGTCGGCGCCGAAGGCCGGCGCCTGGTGCACCAGGCCGGAGCCGTCGTCGGTGGTGACGTAGTCGGCGAGGACGACGAAGTTGGCGCCCTCGAGTTCGACCAGCTCGAACGGGCGCTGGTAGGTCCAGCGCTCCATGTCGCGGGCGGCGATGCGCTCAAGGATCTCGACATCCTCGCCCAGAGCCTTCTGCAGCAGGGGTTCCGCGACGACCAGCGTGGCAGCGCCGGTGCGGGCGACGACGTAGGTGACGTCGGGATTGACCGCGACGGCGGTGTTGGAGACGAGCGTCCACGGCGTCGTCGTCCACACCAGCAGGTCGGCCTTCCCGGCCCACGGGCCCGAGGTCAGCGGGAAACGGACGAAGACCGACGGATCGGTGACGTCCTCGTAGCCCTGCGCGACCTCGTGGTCGGACAGCGTGGTGCCGCAGCGCGGGCAGTACGGCGCGACGCGGTAGTCCTCGACGAGCAGGCCCTTGTCGAAGATGGTCTTCAGGGCCCACCACACCGACTCGACGTAGTCGGGCGTCATGGTCCAGTACGCGTGCTCGTAGTCGGCCCAGTAGCCCATGCGCTCGCTCATGGTCTCGAAGGCGTCGACGTGGCGCTGGACGTTCTCGCGGCACTTGGCGTTGAACTCGGCGATCCCGTACGCCTCGATGTCGGCCTTGCCGGTGAAGCCGAGCTCTTTCTCGACCGCCAGCTCGACCGGCAGACCGTGGCAGTCCCAGCCGGCGCGCCGCTGGACGTGCTGGCCGCGCATCGTGCGGTAGCGGGGGAAGACGTCCTTGAAGACGCGGGCCTCGACGTGGTGCGTGCCGGGCATCCCGTTGGCGGTGGGCGGGCCCTCGTAGAACGTCCAGGCCGGACCCCCGACGGTGGCGTCGACACTCCGCTGGAAGACCTTGCTCTCGCGCCAGGTCTCGATGACCGCGCGATCCATCTCGGGCAGGTCGACGTGGGCGGGCAGCGGCTGGTAGGCGGCCGGGTCGGTGGTCATGCGGTCGTGCTCCTTCGAGTCCGAGGTACGGCCAAGACTCGAGGGACGATGCACCGACTCGCGCACCGCGGTACCACCCTCGTTGACCCGGCTCCGGGATCGGCGCCGCGCCCACTCGTTGTGCTGTTCCGGGTCTAGTAGGGCTCGGGCCCGTTCTTCCGGCGCTCGGAGGTGATTTCGCCGGCGGTCCGTACCCCCGGGCTCGCACCGTCCCCGGGTCGCTGAGGTTGGGCTCCGCGACTACTCGTCCTCGTCACTGCGAGGTCGATGGTAGCGATCCGGGCGGATCAGCGCCCGTGGGTAAGCGTTCGGCGCCCGACCGGGCCGGCCTGAAACGCTGTCAGGCCCGACTTCCGGACCGTTCGAGGCGCCGAATTCGGCGTGGACAGTGGCGGCGGGGTGGGCTGGCTCATATATTGGCCGCTCTTGTGGGTCGCGACCCCGGGCAGTCCGTCCGATGCGCGTCCGATGACGAAAGAGGTACCCATGGCTGCCGTCGGACGTATCGGTCGCGCGATTCGGCGGGCCACCACCTCGGCGGCGAAGAAGGCGGCTCCGGCCAAGAAGGTCGCACCCGCGAAGAAGGCCGCTCCGGCCAAGAAGGTCGCTCCGGCCAAGAAGGTCGCTCCGGCCAAGAAGGTCGCTCCGGCCAAGAAGGTCGCTCCGGCCAAGAAGGCTGCACCCGCGAAGAAGGCCGCCCCGGCGAAGAAGGCCGCACCCGCGAAGAAGGCTGCACCCGCGAAGAAGGCTGCACCCGCGAAGAAGGCTGCACCCGCGAAGAAGGCCGCACCCGCGAAGAAGGCCGCACCCGCGAAGAAGGCCGCCCCCGCGAAGAAGGCCGCCCCCGCGAAGAAGGCCGCCCCGGCCAAGAAGGCCGCCCCCGCGAAGAAGGCTGCACCCGCGAAGAAGGCTGCACCCGCGAAGAAGGCCGCTCCGGCCAAGAAGGCCGCGAAGAAGGTCACTCCGAAGGCCGCAGCTGTTAGCCCGGCGGCCGCTCCGGTCATCACTAGTGGACCGGCCGATCCGGCCCCTCCTGCGAAGAAAGCAGCACCTGTGACCAAGGCAGCACCCGTGAAGAAGTCCGCCGACGACATGGCCGTGCCGGCCGGCTCGGAGTGGACCAAGCAAGAGCTCGCCGCCGTGCGGACCGAGCTGCTCGACGAGCTGACCGAGATGCGCAGCGCCTACGACATCTCGATGCGCGACCTCGACGACCTGCAGCGTTCGAGCACCGACGGCGCCGGCGACGACCAGGCCGACGCCGGGAGCAAGACCTTCGAGCGCGAGCAGGAGCAGTCGATCGCGGCCAACCGCCTCGACCTGATGACCCAGATCGAGCGGGCCATCGAGCGCATCGACTCCGGCACCTACGGCTTCTGCGAGCGTTGCGGCAAGCCGATCCCCAAGGCGCGCCTCAAGGCTTTCCCGGCCGCCACCCTCGACGTCGCGTGCAAGCAGCGCGAGGAGCGCCGCTGACGAAACGCCGGTCGGCTCCGGGGCGGCGTCGGCCCCGCCCCGGGTACGGGACAATGAACTCGTGATTCCCCAGTGACCCGCCAGGACGACGCCCGTCCGGACCCCGTCGGCGCCACGCCGGACGACCAGCCCGCCGCCCCGGCCGAGCCCCGCCGCGTTGCCTTCTTCGTCGTCGTGGCCGTCGCCGTTTTCGGGCTCGACCTGCTCTCCAAGGTCCTCGTCGCGGCGAACCTGCCCCTGGGGCACGACCCGGTGCGCCTGCTCGGCGGCGCGCTCTATCTCAACCAGATGCGCAACTCCGGCGCCGCGTTCTCGCTGGGCACCGGCTTCACGGTCATCCTCACCGTGGTCGCACTCGCGGTCGTCGTCGTCATCGTGCGCACCGCGGCTCGTATGCACAGCACCCGGTGGGCGATCGCGCTCGGGCTCATCCTCGGTGGGGCGCTCGGCAACCTCGTCGACCGCATCTTCCGCTCGCCCGGATTCCTCCGCGGGCACGTCGTCGACTGGATCAGCGTGTTCGGCAAGTACGACGACAAGTGGCCGATCTTCAACATCGCCGACTCCGGCATCGTCTGCGGCGCGATCCTGGCCGGGCTGCTGGCCGTCATCGGCGTCGAAATCGACGGTCGCCGCGCCAGCGCGAAACACACCCGGCATGAGTGACACCCGCCTGCTGCCCGTCCCGGACGGATTGGACGGGCTGCGCCTCGACGTCGCGATCTCACGCCTCTTCGGGTTCTCCCGCACCGCGGCGGCCGACCTCATCGACGAGGGGCACGTCAGCCTCGACGGCGTCGTGACCGCGCGCAGCGCCAAGGTGTGCACCGGCTCGTGGCTCGAGGTCACGCTGCCCTCGCCCGACACCGGCCCGCCCGCGCCACCGGAGGCGGTCGACGGCCTCGTCGTGCTCCACGACGACGACGACGTCGTGGTCGTCGACAAGCCGATCGGCGTGGCGGCCCACCCCAGCCCGGGTTGGACCGGTCCGACGGTCACGCAGGGCCTGGCGGCCATGGGCTACCGGCTGTCGAGCCACGGCCCGGCCGAGCGGCAGGGCATCGTGCACCGCCTCGACGCCGGCACCACCGGGGTGATGGTCGTGGCCAAGAGCGACCGGGCGTACACGCACCTGAAGCGGGCGTTCAAGGAACGCACCGTCGACAAGCGCTACAGCGCGCTCGTCCAGGGCCACCCCGACCCCACCCGAGGCACCATCGACGCGCCCATCGGCCGGCACCCGAGCTCGGACTACAGGTTCGCCGTCGTCGCCGGCGGCCGCGCGAGCATCACGCACTACGAGACGGTCGAGGCGTTCCGCGCGGCGACGCTGCTCGACATCCACCTCGAGACCGGGCGCACCCACCAGATCCGGGTGCACATGTCGGCGGTGCGACACCCCTGCGTGGGCGATCTCACCTACGGCGCCGACCCGACCCTGGCGGCCCGGTTGGGGCTGAGCCGGCAGTGGCTGCACGCCCGCGAACTCGGCTTCGAGCACCCCTCGACGGGGGAGGAGTTGCGGGTCGTGTCGCCCTACCCCGCCGACCTCCAGCACGCCCTGGACGCCATCGCCGACGAGTAGCGGGTACGCCCCAGGCGCGCTGGGTAGGAACGAGGTCGTGACTTCTACCGGCCATGCCCCCCTTCTCGTCGCCAGCAATCGCGGACCCCTGACCGTCGTCGCAGTGGACGACGGAGACGACGAGGTGAGGCGCGGCAGCGGGGGACTCGTCTCCGGGATGCAGGCCGCGCTGTCGGCCACACCCGACGCCGTCTGGGTCAGCGCCGCCATGAACGACCGGGAGCGCTCGCTCGCCCGGCAGGCACCCGGTGGGCACGTCTCGGAGCTGCCGCTGGTGGCCGAGGCGCTCAACGGCGACTTCGACGTCCGCATGCTGCCGATCGACGCGCAGACCTTCCGCAACGCGTACAACGGCATCGCCAACTCGACGCTGTGGTTCGTGCTGCACCGGCTCTACGAGCTGCCGACGCAGCCCTCGTTCGACGCCAACTGGCGGCGCCAGTGGGCGAGCTACGTCCGGTTCAACCAGGCCTTCGCCGACGCGCTGGCCGATGCCGCCGCCCCGAACGCCGAGGTCATGGTGCAGGACTACCACCTGTTCCTCGTGCCGAAGATGCTGCGCGACCGGCGTCCCGACGTGCGGATCGGCCTGTTCGCCCACACCCCGTGGGTCGCGCCCGACGACTTCGCGATCCTGCCCGACGACGTCCAGCTGGCGCTGGTCGACGGCATGCTCGGCGCCGACGTCATCGGCTTCCACACCCAGCGCTGGGCCGACCTGTTCAGCGCCACCGCGCGGGCGGTGGCCGGGGTCGAGGCGAAGGGTGTGCGCGTCTTCCCGCTCGGCACCGACGCCGACGAGATGCACCGCCTCGCCGGCCGCCGCAGCGTCGACAGCGCGTTGCGGGTGCTGCAGGACGTCGTCGGCGACCGCCTGCTCATCGGGCGCCTCGACCGCACCGAACTGTCGAAGAACGTCTACCGCGGCCTGCTCGCGTATCGCGAACTGCTGCGCACGCGTCCCGAGTGGCACGGCAAGGTCGTCCACGGCGTCTACAACAACCCCTCGCGCGAGGACCTGCCCGCCTATCGCGAGTACACCGCGCGGATCGAACGCCTGGCCGCGGAGATCGACGACGAGTTCAGCACGGACGAGTGGACCCCGCTGCTGTTCGAGATCGGCGACGACTACCCGGCCGCGCTCGCCCTGCTGCGACGCACCGACGTCGTGCTGGTCAACCCGGTGCGCGACGGCATGAACCTGGTCGTGCTCGAGGCGCTCGTGCTGTCCGAACGCGACCCCGCGCTCGTGCTCTCGCGCGAGCTCGGCGCGGCCGAGGTGCTCGGCGACGACGCGTTGACGGTCAACCCGTTCGACGTGACCGCCACCGCGACCGCCCTGCACGAGGCCCTGCTGATGCCGCTCGACGAGCGGGCCGAGCGGGCGAAGCGGATGCGGGCCGCTGCCGTCGCCCTGCCGCCGGTCGCGTGGTTCCAGGCCCAGCTCGACGCGCTCGCCTGATCACTGCGCCAGCGCGCGCAGCAGCGTCACCACCGCGCGCGGATCGGGCACGGTGACGTCACACGCGTCGCGCACCGCGTCGGCCGACGACGACAGCACGCCCACCGACCACGCGGTACGACCCGCGTCGCGCAGCCGGGCTATCTCGGCGAACGCCGGCAGGTCGCCCAGGTCGTCGCCGAGGTAGAGCACGCCGCGGGGGTCGTGCTCGTCGACGAGCCGGCTCAGCGCGCCCGCCTTGTCGATACCCGGCAGCCGCAGCTCGAGCACGTGCGCGCCCGGGTGCATCTCGAGCTCGAGGTCCTCGGCCAGCCCGCGTACCGGGTCGTGCAGCGCGGCCAGCGCGCCGTCGGGGTCCGCGGTGCGGCGCACGTGCACCACGAGGGACAGCCGCTTGTCCTCGACCCAGACGTCCGGATCGGGGTAGGCGTCGGCCAGAACCGACGGCAACTGGTCCTGCAGCGACTCCATCGCCGGCGGGGTGTCCGGGGTGGACAGCTCGCCCTCGGCCCACGTCTCCGCGCCGTAGAGGCCGGCGACGGTGAGGCCCGGGACGGTCGCCAACCCGCCCAGGCGCAGCACGGTGTGGGCGTCCCGCCCGGTGATGACCGCGATGTGCGCCCCGCGCTCGGCGAGCGCGGTCAGGGCCGCCAACGACCCCTCGACCGGTCGCGAGTCCTGCGGGTCGCGCTGGAGTGGGGCCAGCGTGCCGTCGAAGTCGGTGGCGATCACCGCCCCGTCGAGAACGGGGGCGAGCGAGGCGACGAGCGCGGCGACATCCACGACCTCCATCCTGCCTCGCGGCGGACGGCCACCGTTGCGGGTGGGCGGGCTCACCCTCGACCGGAGGTCGAGGGACACGCCTGGACGACACGCCGACGGCTGTCGGTGGCGGGTGTGAGAATCGTTCCGGCGCCCGGGCCGGCGCCGCGAGAACCAGCCAGGCACCAGGCGAAGGGCGGCACCGAACACCGTGGGATTAGGCGCTTCAGACAGCTTCGTGCATCTGCACAACCACACCGAGTACTCGATGCTCGACGGTGCGGCCCGGCTGACCGAGCTGTTCGCCGAAGCGGCTCGCATGGGCATGCCTGCGCTGGCCATGACCGACCACGGCAACGTCTTCGGCGCGCACGACTTCTACAGCAAGGCCACCGCCGCCGGGGTCAAACCCATCATCGGCATGGAGGCCTACGTAACCCCGAACACGCACCGCTCCGACCGCACCCGGGTGCGGTGGAACAAGGGCGGCGACGACGACGTCTCGGGCGCCGGCGCGTTCACCCACATGACCCTGCTCGCCGAGAACACCACGGGCATGCACAACCTGTTCCGGCTGTCGTCGCGCTCGTCCATCGAGGGGTTCTTCTACAAGCCGCGGGCCGACCGCGAGCTGCTCGCCCAGTACGCCGAAGGGCTGATCGCCACCACCGGCTGCCCGTCGGGGGAGATCCAGACCTGGCTGCGCATCGGCGACTACGAGAAGGCCCGGGCCAGCGCTGCCGAGTTCCGCGACATCTTCGGCAAGGAGAACTACTTCCTCGAGCTCATGGACCACGGCCTCGACATCGAGACCCGCGTCCGGGACGACCTGCTGAAGCTCGCCCGCGATCTCGAGCTGCCGATGATCGCCACCAACGACCTGCACTACACGCACGCCGCCGATGCCGATACCCACGAGATCCTGCTCTGCGTGCAGTCGGGCAAGACCATGGCCGACCCGAACCGGTTCAAGTTCGACGCCCGCGACTTCTACCTCAAGAGCCCGGCCGAGATGCGTTCGCTCTGGGCCGACAAGTACGACCTCCGCGAGGCCTGCGACAACACGCTGCTGATCGCCGAGCGCTGCGAGGTGAACTTCACCGAGGGCAACGGCACGTACATGCCCCGGTTCCCGGTGCCCGAGGGTGAGACCGAGCGCACCTGGTTCGCCAAGGAGGTCGCCGCCGGCCTGGCCCGCCGATTCCCGAACGGCATCCCCGACGACGTCCAGAAGCAGGCGGACTTCGAGGTGAAGGTCATCGAGCAGATGAACTTCCCGGGCTACTTCCTCGTCGTCGCCGACTTCATCAACTGGGCCAAGGACAACGGCATCCGGGTCGGCCCGGGCCGCGGTTCGGGCGCCGGCTCGATGGTCGCCTACGCCATGCGCATCACCGACCTCAACCCGCTCGAGCACGGGCTGATCTTCGAGCGGTTCCTCAACCCCGACCGCGTCTCGATGCCCGACTTCGACGTCGACTTCGACGAGCGCCGGCGCGGCGAGGTCATCCGTTACGTCAGCGAGAAGTACGGCAGCGACCGCGTCGCGCAGATCGTCACCTACGGCACGATCAAGGCCAAGCAGGCGGTCAAGGACGCCGGCCGCGTCCTCGGCTACCCCTTCGCCATGGGCGACCGCATCACCAAGGTCATGCCGCCGCCGGTGATGGGCAAGGACGTCCCGCTCGGCAAGATCTTCGACACCAGCCACGACCGCTACAACGAGGGCGGCGAGTTCCGCGCGCTCTACGAGGCCGACGTCGAGGTCAAGAAGGTCGTCGACCAGGCCAAGGGGCTCGAGGGCCTCAAGCGGCAGTGGGGCGTGCACGCCGCCGGCGTGATCATGTCCAGCGACCCGCTGCTCGACCTCATCCCGATCATGAAGCGGGAACAGGACGGCGCGATCATCACGCAGTTCGACTACCCGACCTGCGAGAAGCTCGGCCTGATCAAGATGGACTTCCTCGGGTTGCGCAACCTGACGGTCCTCGACGACGCGCTGGCCAACATCAAGGCCAACCGGGGCGAGACGGTGGTGCTGGAGGATCTCGAACTCACCGACAAGAACACCTTCGAACTGCTCGCCCGCGGCGACACCCTCGGCGTGTTCCAGCTCGACGGCGGGCCGATGCGCGCCCTGCTGCGATCGATGCGTCCCGACAACTTCGAGGACATCTCGGCCGTCGGCGCGCTCTACCGGCCCGGCCCGATGGGCGCGAACTCGCACAACGAGTACGCCGATCGCAAGAACGGCCGCAAGCCGGTGGTGCCGATCCACCCCGAGCTCGCCGAGGCGCTCGAGGAGACGCTGGGCGACACCTACGGGCTGATCGTCTACCAGGAACAGGTCATGGCGATCGCGCAGAAGGTGGCCGGGTACTCCCTCGGCGCCGCCGACCTGCTGCGCCGCGCGATGGGCAAGAAGAAGAAGGCCGAGCTGGACGCCCAGTTCGCCCAGTTCGAGGCCGGCATGAAGGAGCGCGGTTACTCGGCGTCGGCGGTCAAGACCCTCTGGGACATCCTGCTGCCGTTCTCCGACTACGCGTTCAACAAGGCGCACTCGGCCGCCTACGGTGTCATCTCCTACTGGACGGCGTTCCTCAAGGCGAACTACCCGGCCGAGTACATGGCCGCGCTGCTGACGTCGGTCAAGGACGACAAGGACAAGATGGCCATCTACCTGGCCGAGTGCCGGCGGATGGGCATCAAGGTGCTGCCCCCGTGCGTCAACGAGTCCGATGCGAACTTCACCCCGACCGGCACCGACATCCGCTTCGGCCTCACCGCCATCCGCAACGTCGGCGCCAACGTCGTCGGCTCGGTGGTGGCCACCCGCAAGGTCAAGGGCGCGTTCGCCGACGTCGGCGATTTTCTGCGCAAGGTCGATGCCGTGGTCTGCAACAAGCGCACCATCGAGGGTCTGATCAAGGGCGGCGCGTTCGACTCGCTGGGCCACACCCGGCGCGGACTGATCAACGTCTACGAGGCCGCCGTCGACGCGGTGCTCGACACCAAGCGGGCCGAGGCCATCGGCCAGTTCGACCTCTTCGGCACCATGGGCGACGAGACGGCCGATCCGGTCGACGACGTCTTCGCGGTGCGGGTGCCCGAGGGCGAGTGGGACAAGAAGGTGCTGCTGCAGTTCGAGCGCGAGATGCTCGGCCTCTACGTCTCCGACCACCCGCTGTTCGGGCTCGAGCACATCCTCGCCTCGGCCGCCGACACCACCATCGCGTCGGTGCAGGCAGAGGGCTCGGGGGAGCCGCAGAGCCTCACGCTGGCCGGCATCCTCTCCTCGGTGAACCGCCGGGTCACCAAGGCCGGGGCGCCCTGGGCCAACGCCGTGCTCGAGGACCTCGAGGGCTCGATCGAGGTGATGTTCTTCCCGGCCACCTACGCCCAGGTCGCCCTCAACATCGCCGAGGACGCCGTGGTGTCGATCAAGGGCCGCACCGACTCCCGCGAGGACACGGTGAAGCTGATCGCCAGCGACCTGTCGATGCTGGACACCACGCAGACCGAGCGCGGCCCGGTGCAGGTGAAGATGGCGCCGGCCCGGTGCACGCCGCCGCTGGTCGACCGGCTCAAGGACGTGCTGTCCACGCACCCCGGCACGACCGAGGTGCACCTGTCGCTGGTCAACGGCGAGCGGGTGCACGTGCTGCGCCTCGGCGACGGCTTCCGGGTCACGCCGTCGGCCGCGTTGATGGGTGACCTCAAGGCCCTCCTCGGCCCGGCGGCCATTTCCGCATGACCGGCGGGAAGTGGTTCGAGGAGCTGCCGGTCGGCACCACGGTCGAGCACGCCGTGCGGCGGACGGTCACCGAGACCGACAACGTGCTGTTCACGACGATGACGATGAACCCGGCACCGCTGCACCTCGACGCCGAGTACGCGGCCGGCACGCAGTTCGGCAAGCCGCTGGTCAACAGCATGTTCACCGCGGCGCTCGTGGTCGGGCTCTCGGTCTACGAGCTGACCCTCGGCACGCTGGTGGCGCAGCTCGGCCTGACCGACGTCACCTTCCCGGCGCCGGTGTTCGCCGGCGACACGATCCGGGTCGAGACCGAGGTCGTCGAGGCGCGGGAGTCGAAGTCGCGCCCCGATGCCGGGCTGGTCGTGTTCGAGCATCGCGCGTTCAACCAGCGCGACGAGCTCGTCTGCCGCCTCAGGCGCACCGGCCTGATGCACCGACGGCCGGAGGGGTCGTGAGCCTCGCCGCGCCGCCGCGCAGCCTGCTGTTCGTGCCGGGCTCGCGCCCGGACATGATCGCCAAGCTGCCCCGCGCCGGCGCCGACATCTCGGTCGTCGACCTCGAGGACGCCGTCGCGGCGGGGGAGAAGGACGCGGCCCGCATCCCCGCCCTCGCGGCGGTGGCCGAGCTCACCGGGGCGGCCGGGGTCGTCGTGGTGCGCCTCAATGCCATGGACACCGAGTGGTTCGAGGCCGACCTCGCCGCGGCCGCGCAGTCGCTCTCCGAGGGCGGCGTGGGCGGCGTGGTGCTGCCGAAGTACGAGCAGGTCGGGCAGCTCGAGCTTCTTCGGGCGCGACTGCCCGAGGGCGCGGTGATCGTCGTCGGGCTGGAGACCGCGCTCGGGGTCGCCGACTCGCGTCCGCTGCTGGCCGCCGGGCCGGACGCCGCCTACTTCGGCGCCGAGGACTACATCGCCGACGTCGGCGGCGAGCGCACGGCCGAGAGCACCGAGGTGCTCTACGCCCGCAGCCACACCCTGCTCGGCGCGCACCTGGCCGGGGTCGCCGCGCTCGACCAGGCGGTCATGTCGATCCGCGACGACGAGCGCTTCCGGGCCGACGCCGCGGCGGGCCGGGCGATCGGCTACACCGGCAAGATCTGCGTCCACCCCCGCCAGGTCGTGCTCGCCCACGAGGTCTTCAGCCCGACCGAGGCGCAGCTGGCGCACGCCCGGGCCGTCCTCGACATCGCCGAAGCCGGCGGGGTGGGCACCGTCGACGGGCAGATGGTCGACGACGTGCACGTACGAATGGCCCGCCAGGTGCTGGCCCGGGTGCGGCCGGCGCCCTGACGGGCCACGGTTCGTAGCGGCGCAGCGTCGCGCCGGGATCGCTACCGCCGCGTGGGCTCCACCGGCGGGTACTGGTTCTGCTGGCCGTCCGCCGGCGGCGGAGGCGGGTACTGACCGCCGTGCTGGGTCGGGTCGCCCTGCGGGCCGGCCTCGGTCTGCGGCAGCCGCCGCGTCTGCTGGTCGGGCTGCCCGCTCGCGTGCTGACCACCGAAACCGCTCTGGTTCGGTCCCTGCTGCTCGATGCCCTGCTGGTCGACCCCGGCCGGTTCACCGTGCCGGCCCGCGGCGGCACCCGCCGCCGCACCGGCGCCCGCGCCGGCCACCACGCGGTCGTGCGGGCCCTTCTCGCCGAAGAAGCCGTCGCGCTGGTCGGTGCGCACACCGTCGCCGCGGCGCTCCTCGGCCAGCCGCCGCTCGTCGGCGATCCGCCGCTCCTCGGCGAGGCGCTCCTCCTCGGCCGCCGCCTCGGCCGCGCGCCGCTCGGCGGCCCGGACGTCCCGCACGCTCTGCACCGAGACCCGGCCCAGCCCGACCGCCGCGATGAACAGGATCAGCGCACCAATGCCGTAGAAGAGCAGCAGCGAGTCGAGGGCCTGCAGCTTCTCGCCGTGGCGCGGGTCCGGGATCTCGTGGTTCACGTTGATCACCGGCGCCAACGTCGGGCCGACCAGCAGCCACGCACCCGCGGCCGCTCCGAGCCAGGCGCCCAGGCTGGTCACCAGACGGCTCGTACTGCGCAGCAACAGCAACCCGCCGAGGAAGGCCACCGCGCCGGGCAGCACCTCGAGCCAGCCGCGCTCGGACGTCCAGTGCCAGGTGCTGTCGGCCATCGGTGTGTAGGCCACGTTGAAGGCGGGCCCGATGAAGGGGATCAGCGCCGCCCAGGCCCCGAGGATCACCAGCAGGAAGCCGCTGAACGCCCCGCGGGAGCGGGGCACCCGCATCCGGCTGGCCTTGATGCTCGTCGTCATGTCTGCGGTCATTGCCGACCTCCGGTAACCGAATCTCGATACAGCTCTCGCACAGGGCATTCCCCCCAGATCGGATCCTCAACCCGCTCCCGTCGAGTTCCACCGGCTCCACCGGGCGACCGGTGAGTAACCTCGACAAGATGCAGCCGGCGCTCCCCGAACACCCCTCCGGCGACGATCCGTGGGTCTCGGCCGACGACGTCGGCACCTTCGAGCAGGGCACCGACTTCAGCCGCTGGGCCCTCGCCCGCTACCTCGTCGGCCGGGCGATCGGCGAGTCGGTGAACAACACGCTGCTGGTCGTCACGGTGCTGCTCCTGGCCCTCGCCGCGGCGTCGTCGTGGCTGCTGCACGTGACGTTCCTGGCTGTGCTGCTCGTCATCCTCGCGGTGATCGTGTTGGGCGTCCGCTTCGCCCTGCGCGCGGTGCTGCGCTCGCTCACCGCCGTCGAGCGCTACGGCCCGGTCGAGGACAAGCTGCGGTCGCTCGTGTCCGACACGCACAAGGACGTGCTGGCCGAACTGCGGCGCAACGGTCTGCCCGGGCGCACCGTCACGCTGCCGCTGCTGGCCTGGCGGCTCGTCGGCCGGCGCCGCGCGACGACGCTGAAGCAGCTGCGCATGTTCGAGGTCGAACGGGCCGTGCCGAGGGCGCGGCTGGACGAGGTGCACCTGCTGCTGCGCGGCGCCGCCGGCAACGGGCCCCGGCCACCGGTCGGGCCGCGGAACCCGGGGCCGCACCCTGGAACGATGGCCGGATGAGCGAACCCGTGACCGCGGCCGGGTGGTCCCACCCGGCGCCGCTGCCGCCACCGCCCGCGCCGGCAGCACCCCGGTTCGCCGGGCCGCGGACCGATCACGTCGCCGCCACCGTGCTGGCCGGCGTCCTCGTGGTGCTCGGCGCCCTGCTCGGGCTGGTCTGGGCCGCGTGGAGCCCGCCCGGTCCCCGCGCGTTGGTCATCTCGCCCGGGGTGTTCGTCCCAGACGAGACCGAGTCGTTCATCGCCGGCGACGGCCGCTTCCTGGTGATCGCGGCCGTCGTGGGCCTGCTCGCGGGCATCGTCGCCTGGCGCCGGGTGGCCGACCGCGGCCTGCTCGTGATGCTGGGTCTCGCCGTCGGCGGCACCCTCGGCGCGGTGCTCATGGCGCTCGTCGGGCACCTCACCGGCGGCGGGACGTTCCACGGCGGGGCCAACACGATCATCGACCAGTTGCCGCTGTCACTGCACATGCACGGGCTGCTCTTCGTGGAGCCGGCCGTGGCCACCCTGCTCTACGGCATGTGCGTCGCGTTCACCGTGCACGACGACCTCGGTCGCCCGGATCCGGTGCGCGACCGGGTGCGGCCGCCGCTGCCGGTGTCAGTTGGAGGCGGTGCCCATGCGCAGGACGGTGGGCGATACGGCGATGCTGCGGGTCTGCCCCAGCAGCGCGATCTCCCGCCGCAGTAACCGGGCCACCCGCTTCAGCCGCTCGGCCGTGGTCGAGTCGGTGAGCAGCTCCTGGCGCTCGCCCGGCGGCAACGGCAGCCGCGCGGCGAGGTGGTAGGAGAGCTGGTTCGCGTCGTCGGGCAGCTCGGCGCCGGTGCCACGCCCGGCGATGCGGGTGAGCATCGTGTCGTAGACGTCGATCAGCTCGCGGGCCCGCGTCTCCAGCTCGGGCGTGAGGTCGCCGTCGGGCTCGTCGAGGTACTCGACCTCGGCCCGCAGGTAGGGCGTCCCCTCGGGCAGCACGGTGGTGATGCGGAAGCGCCGGCTGCCGACACAGAGCAGGTCGGAGGTGCCGTCGTGCTGCGGCTCGACCTCGATGATCTCGGCGATGGTGCCGATGGGCTCGACGTCGGGGCCGTCGTCGGCGGTGCCGGGCAGGATCGCCTCGGCGCCCTTGCGCAGGGCCACGACCCCGAAGCGCCCCCCGCCCCGGCCGTCGGAGACGTCCTCGAGCAGTCTGCGGTAGCGCTGCTCGAAGATGTGCAGCGGCAACGGCATGCCGGGTAACAGCACGTGGCTGAGCGGGAACAGCGGGATCGCCTCGGCCACGCCGCCACGCTACGCGGCGACGAGGCGGTGGTGGGCAACCGCACGTCCGCTCCGACGAACGCAGGCCCGGGGCGCCCGTAAACTCCGGTGCATGTTGCGTCGCCTCGATCTGACGTCCACCGGGTCCGCCGACCTGCGCCGCGCCCTGCCGCGCGCCCGCGTCGACGTGCATTCGGCGCTCGCCGCGGTGACGCCGCTGGTCGAGGACATCGCGAAGCGGGGCTACCCGGCGGTGCGCGAGGCCACGCTGAAGTTCGACGGCGTCGACGTCGCCGAGCCGCGGGTCACCCCGCAGCGGCTGGCCGATGCGCTCGACCAGCTCGACCGCGCGGTGCGGGACGCGCTCGTCGAGTCGATCCGCCGGGCCCGCATCGTGCACGAGGCGCAGCGCCGCGAGACCGTCGACGTCCAGGTCGTGCCCGGCGGCACGGTCACCGAGCGGTGGATCGCGGTGGCCCGGGTCGGGCTGTACGTGCCGGGCGGCCTCGCCGTGTACCCGTCCAGCGTCGTGATGAACGTCGTGCCCGCGCAGGTCGCCGGTGTCGAGTCGATCGCCGTGTTCTCCCCGGCCCAGAAGGAGTTCGGCGGCCGGCCGCACCCGACGATCCTCGCCGCGTGCGCGCTGCTCGGCGTCGACGAGGTCTACGCCGTCGGCGGGGCGCAGGCCGTCGGCCTCGCCGCCTACGGCGACGCCGAGCTCGGCATCGAGCCGGTCGACGTCATTACCGGGCCGGGCAACGTCTACGTCGCCGCGGCCAAGCGGCTGGTGCGCGGCGTCGTCGGGATCGACGCCGAGGCGGGCCCGACCGAGATCGCCGTGCTGGCCGACGCCACCGCCGACCCGGCGCACGTGGCCGCCGACCTGATCAGCCAGGCCGAGCACGACACCCTGGCCGCGTCCGTACTCGTCACCGACTCGCCCGAGCTCGCCGACGCCGTCGACGCCGAGGTTGAGCGGCAGGTCGCGCTCACCAAGCACACCGAGCGCGTGCGCATCGCGCTGTCGGGCGAGCAGTCGGCGACGGTCATCGTGCGCGACCTCGAGCAGGGGCTGGCCGTCGTGGACGCCTACGCCGCCGAGCACCTCGAGATCATCACCGCCGACGCCCGGCGCTGGGCCGAGCGGGTGGGCAACGCCGGCTGCATCTTCGTCGGTGCGCACGCGCCGGTCTCGCTCGGCGACTACTGCGCCGGCTCGAACCACGTGCTGCCGACCGGCTGCACCGCGCGGCACGCGTCCGGCCTGTCGGTGCAGTCGTTCCTCAAGGGCGTGCACCTGGTCGAGTACACCGCCGACGCGCTGGCCGAGGTCGCCCCGCACGTCATCGCCCTGGCCGAGGCCGAGGACCTGCCGGCGCACGGCGCCGCGGTCGCCATCCGGCAGAACCGGTGAATCCGGGCCTGGACGAGCTGCCGCTGCGCGACGAGCTGCGCGGGGAGACGCCCTACGGCGCCCCCCAGCTCGATGTACCGGTGGCGCTGAACGTCAACGAGAACCCGTACGGGCCGAGCGAGGCCGTCGTCGCCGAGATCGCCGCGGCGGTGGCCGGTGCCGCGCGCACGCTCAACCGCTACCCCGACCGCGACGCGGTGGCGCTGCGGGCCGATCTGGCGTCGTACCTGACGGCCGACGGCGGTGTGGGCCTCGGGGTCGACCAGGTGTGGGCGGCCAACGGTTCGAACGAGATCATGCTGCAGCTGCTGCAGGCCTTCGGGGGCCCGGGGCGTACCGCGCTGTCGTTCGCGCCGACCTACTCGATGTATCCCGAGTACGCCCGCAACACCCACACGAACTGGGTGCTCGGCCGGCGCGCCGAGGACTTCGCCATCGACCGCGCCCACGCCCTCGAGCTGATCGCCGAGCACCGCCCGTCGGTGGTGCTGCTCGCGTCGCCCAACAACCCGACCGGCACCGCCCTCGACCTCGCCGACGTGCAGGCGATCCTCGACGCCACCCCGGGTGTGGTGGTCGTCGACGAGGCCTACGCCGAGTTCCGGCGCAGCGGCACGCCGAGCGCGCTGACCCTGCTGCCGGGGCATCCGCGCCTCGTCGTCACCCGCACCATGTCGAAGGCGTTCGCGCTGGCCGGTGGGCGGCTGGGGTACCTGGCGGCGTCGAGCGCGGTCGTCGACGCCGTGCGCATCGTCCGGCTGCCGTATCACCTGTCGGCGGTGACCCAGGCCGTCGCGCGGGTCGCGCTGGCCCACGCCGACGAGCTGCTCGCCGCCGTCGACGAGCTGCGGGCCGAGCGCGACCGCACCGTCGAGTGGCTGCGCGGCGTCGGGCTGCAGGTCGCCGACTCCGACGCGAACTTCGCGCTGTTCGGCACCTTTGCCGACCGGCACGCCGTGTGGCAGGGCCTGCTCGACCGTGGTGTGCTCATCCGCGAGACTGGCCCGCACGGTTGGCTGCGCGTGTCCATCGGCACGCCCGAGGAGATGTCGGCGTTCCGCACCGCACTGGAAGAGGTCCGAAATGGTTAGAGCAGGACGCGTCGAGCGGGCGACCAAGGAGACGAAGGTTCTCGTCGAGATCGACCTCGACGGGAGCGGACGCACCGACGTCTCGACCGGGGTGGGGTTCTACGACCACATGCTCACGTCGTTCGGCAAGCACGGCCTGTTCGACCTCACCGTGCAGGTCGAGGGCGACCTGCACATCGATGCGCACCACACCGTCGAGGACACCGCCATCGCGTTGGGCCAGGCGTTCGCGCAGGCGGCCGGCGACAAGGTCGGCACCCGCCGCTTCGGCGACGCGATGATCCCGATGGACGAGTGCCTGGTGCAGGCCGCGGTCGATCTCGCCGGCCGCCCGTACCTGGTGCACACCGAGCCCGCGGGCGCGCCGCCCACGATCGGTCCCGACTACGCCACGACCCTGACCCGGCACGTGTTCGAGTCGTTCGTCCACCACGCTGCGATCGCGCTGCACCTCACCGTGATCGCCGGCCGCGACTGGCACCACGTCACCGAGGCGCAGTACAAGGCGGTGGCCCGGGCGCTGCGCGCGGCCGTCGAACTCGACCCGCGGGTGCAGGGCGTCCCGTCGACCAAGGGTGTCCTGTAGTCCGGTGAAGACGCTCGTCGTGCTCGACTACGGGTCGGGCAATCTCCGCTCGGCCCAGCGCGCTCTCGAGCGGATCGGGGCCCAGGTGTCGGTGACCGCGGACCTCGAGGCCGCCCGCGCCGCCGACGGTCTCGTCGTCCCCGGCGTCGGCGCCTTCGCCGCCTGCATGGAGGGTCTCGTCGGCATCGGTGGGGGAGCGGTCATCGCCGAACGCGTGTCGGTCGGGCGTCCGGTGCTCGGCATCTGCGTCGGCATGCAGGTGCTCTTCGACGCCGGCGTCGAGCACGGCGTCGAGACCGAGGGCCTCGGCGTGCTGCGTGGGCGGGTCGAGCCGCTGCACGCGCCGGTGCTGCCGCACATGGGCTGGAACACCGTCGCCGCCCCCGCGGGCTCCACCCTGTTCGCCGGCCTCGACGCGGCCACTCGCTTCTACTTCGTCCACTCCTACGCCGTGCACGAGACCGACGGTCTCGTCGCCACCACCGTGCACGGCGAGCCGTTCGTCGCCGCCGTCGAGCACGGCCCGGTCAGCGCCACCCAGTTCCACCCCGAGAAGTCCGGCGACGCCGGGGCGACGCTGCTGGAGAACTGGCTGGCCGCGCTGTGAGCGGACCGGCATGAGCAAGGAGCGCCAGCAGGCGCGCGCGGCCCGGGAGGCAGTGGCCGCTGCCCGGGCCGAGTCCGACCGGATCGCCCGGCAGAAGGCCGCCGCCGAGCGGGCCCGCCGCGAGCGCCGCACCCTGCTCTGGAAGCGGGTGCGGCTCTGGCAGCACGGGCCGGGCTTCCACCGCCGCCGCGAGACGTGGGGCGCGCTGGCCACTCTCGTCCTGCTGGCCATGCTGACCGTCTACATCCTCACGCGCTCGTTCTCGGACGTGATCGGCACCGCGCTGGTCTTCGTCGTGGGCGCACCCGTCCTCGTCCTGCTGTTCTTCGATCGGAGCCGTCGATGAGTCTCGTCCTGCTGCCCGCTGTCGACGTCGCCGACGGCGCCGCGGTTCGTCTCGTGAAGGGGGCGGCCGGCACGGAGACCTCGTACGGCGACCCGCTCGACGCCGCGCTGCAGTGGCAGGCCGACGGCGCCGAGTGGATCCACCTCGTCGACCTCGACGCCGCGTTCGGTCGGGGCGACAACCGGGCTCTCCTGGCGGACGTCGTCGGCCGGCTCGACGTCGCCGTCGAGCTCTCCGGCGGCATCCGCGACGACGCCTCGCTCGAGGCGGCGCTGGCCACCGGGGCCTCGCGGGTCAACCTCGGCACGGCCGCGCTCGAGTCGCCCGAGTGGGTGCGGCGCGCGATCGGCCGGTACGGCGACAAGATCGCCGTCGGCCTCGACGTGCGCGGCACGACGCTCGCCGCCCGCGGCTGGACGCAGGAGGGCGGCGACATCTGGGAGACGCTGGCCCGCCTCGACGCCGACGGGTGTGCCCGCTACGTCGTCACCGACGTGAACCGCGACGGCACGCTCACCGGCCCGAACCTGGAGCTGCTGCGCGACGTCTGCGCCCGCACCTCCGCACCCGTCGTCGCCAGCGGCGGCGTCTCGTCGCTCGACGACCTGCGCGCGATCGCCGGGCTCGTCGACCTCGGCGTCGAGGGTTCGATCGTCGGCAAGGCGCTGTACGCCGGCGCGTTCACGCTGCCCGAGGCGCTCGCCGCGGTTCGCTAGACCGCAGCCCGATCCGCCGGGTCCGCCGGGCCGGCCCCGTACCAGGGCGGTCGCCGTGGCGCGGGCTTGGGAGACTGGACGGGTGAGCCTCGCCGTCCGCGTCATCCCGTGCCTCGACGTCGATGCCGGACGGGTGGTCAAGGGCGTCAACTTCGCCGGGCTGCGCGACGCCGGCGACCCGGTCGAGTTGGCCCGGCGCTACGACGAGCAGGGCGCCGACGAGCTGACGTTCCTCGACATCACCGCGTCCTCGGGGGAGCGGGAGACCACCTACGACGTCGTGCGCCGCACGGCCGAGCAGGTGTTCATCCCGCTCACCGTGGGGGGCGGGGTGCGCAGCGCGGCCGACGTCGACGCGTTGCTGCGGGCCGGGGCCGACAAGGTCGGCGTCAACACCGCGGCCATCGCCCGTCCTGAGCTCATCGCCGAGATCGCGCAGCGCTTCGGCCGGCAGGTGCTGGTGCTCAGCGCCGACGCCCGTCGGGTGCCCGCGGGTAGCGAACCGACCCCGAGCGGGTTCGAGGTCACCACCCACGGCGGGCGGCGCGGCACCGGCATCGACGCGGTCGAGTGGGTCACCCGGGCCGCCGAGCTCGGCGCCGGGGAGATCCTGCTCAATTCGATGGACGCCGACGGCACCAAGGACGGCTTCGACCTCGAGCTGATCCGGCTCGTCCGGGCGGCCGTCGACGTCCCGGTCATCGCCAGCGGCGGAGCGGGTGCGGTCGAGCACTTCGCGCCGGCGGTGGCCGCCGGGGCCGACGCCGTGCTGGCGGCGAGCGTCTTCCACTTCGGCGACCTCACCATCGGCGCGGTCAAGGACAGCCTGCGCCAGGCCGGGGTCACCGTCCGCTGAAACCAGCCGATCCGGCGTATGGTCTGCGTGTTGAAAACGGGTTTCTGACGAGGAGTGCCAGGTGTACGACGACGAAGTGCGGGACACGCCGCCGACGGTGGTGGGGGCGGTCGCCCTCGGCGCCGCGCCGCTGCCGTTCCTGGCCGTCTACGCGGTGCTGTTCCTGGTGCACGGCAGCATCCACCCGGTGCAGCCGCCGGACATCACGACCTCGACCGGCGGCGAGTTCGTCGCCGGGTGCATCGCGGCCGCCCTGTTCGTCGTCACCATCATGGCCCTGCTGTGGCTGCTCAACGGCCGCCGCCGCTGGCTGTTCGCCCTGGTGCAGCTCGGCGTCCTGGGCGCGGCGGTCGACTTCCTGGTCGACGGCACCGAGGGCGGCTCGTTCGTCTCCTTCGTCATCGCGCTGACCGCGCTGGGCGCCCTCGTCCTGGCGTTCGCGCCGGCGAGCTGGCGCCACGTCGACCGGCACGCCCCTCGCGCCGTGCAGCGGATCTACGCGCCGCGGCGGCGCGACGAGCCGGCTCCGGTCGTACCTGCGTCGCACTGACCCGCCTACCCTGTTCACAGGGAACTCCCACGGTCGGCTTACGCGCGACGCTGAGAATGGACACAGCGAGAGCTGAGACCGATCCGGGGAGACAGCGAAATGAGTGCAGCAACCGTGACGCAGACGCCGCCATCGACAAATACCAAGCGACGGGTCCTGGTCGTCGACGACGAGGACAACGTCACGCACCTGGTGTCGTCGGCCCTGCGCTTCGACGGCTTCGAAACGGTGACCGCTGACAGCGGCACCGCCGCGCTCGCCCGGGTGGCCGAGACCGACCCCGATCTCATCGTCCTCGACGTGATGATGCCCGGCCTCGACGGGCTGGGCGTGCTGCAGAACCTCCGCGCCGCCGGCTCCCAGGTGCCGGTCATCTTCCTCACCGCGCGCGACACCGCGGGCGACCGCATCGTCGGCCTGCGAGCTGGCGCCGACGACTATGTCGTCAAGCCGTTCAGCGTCGAGGAACTGCTGGCCCGGGTGCACGCCGTGCTGCGCCGCTCGGCGCCGGAGGGTGGACGCGAGGGCGTGCTCCAGGTCGCCGACCTCGAGCTGGACGAGAACAGCCACGAGGTCACCCGGGCCGGCGTCGAGGTGCACCTGACCGCCACCGAGTTCGAGCTGCTGCGCTACCTCATGCGCAACGAGCGGGTCGTGCTGTCCAAGACGCAGATCCTCGACCGCGTCTGGAAGTACGACTTCCAGGGCCAGTCGAACATCGTCGAGCTCTACATCGGCTACCTGCGCAAGAAGATCGACAACGTCGAGCCCAAGCTGATCCACACCATCCGCGGCGCCGGATACGTGATCAAGGCCCCACGGGTATGACCCGGCGGTGAGCGGCGTCGAGTACCTGCCGGGCCAGCCCGGCAGCGAGCCGTACACCCCGCCGCCGCCCACCGCGCCGCCGCCGGGTGAGCCCGGCCCGTCCGACCCACCACCGCCGTACGACCCGCCGTACGACGAGGAGCCGACCGGCCCCCCACCGGCGCGGCGTCACCTCGGCCCGCGCAGCCTGACCGCGCGACTGGTGAGCGGCGTGGTGTCGCTCGTGACGTTGCTGGTGGTGATCATCGGCACGGCGACGTACTTCGCCTTGAGTTCCTTCCTGCTCGACCGGCTCGACCAGCAGCTCGCGCCGGTGGTCGCGAGCAACAGCGGCCATCTGGCCCTCTGCCTGCGCAACAACATCCAGACCTGTCGCCTCGGCGACGGTGTGTCCGGGTTCCGCGCGCCGCAGACCGAGTGGGTCACGGTGCTGGACCAGAACGGCGTGCCGCAGGTGGGGGTCGATTCCAGCCCGAGCCTCAAGGCCCTCGACCTCACCGACGAGCAGGCGCAGGCCGTGGTCGACAACCCCGACGGCGTCCGCACCATCCGGACCGCCGACGGCTACGAACTGCGCGTGGCGGCCCGCGCGTTCGCGACGCCGACGACCACCTATGTGGTCGTCTCCGGACTGTCCACGAGCGAGGTGCACAAGACGCTGCGACAGCTCGTCCTCATCGAAGTGTTGATCGGTGGCGGCGCGATCCTGGTCGCGCTGGGTGCGACGACCTTCGGCGTGCGATTCAGCCTGCGGCGGTTGCGCGAGGTCACCACCACCGCCCAGGACGTCGCGGCCGAGCTGTCGCCCGAGGGTGCCGGCCTCGACCGGCGCGTGCCGGTGACCGAGAAGGACACCGAGGTCGGCCAGCTCGCCGAGTCGATGAACACGCTGCTCGGCGCCGTCGAGACCCAGTTCGCCGCCCGGCTGGAGAGCGAGCAGCGCATGCGGCAGTTCCTCGCCGACGCCTCGCACGAGCTGCGCACACCGCTCACGTCGATCCGCGGCTACGCCGAGCTGGCCCGCATGCAGCGCGCCGTCGGCAACCCGGAGGAGGACAACCTGTCCCGCATCGAGTCCGAGGGCACCCGCATGTCCCGGCTGATCGAGGACCTGCTCATGCTGGCCCGCGGCGACGGCGCCGACCGCACCGTGCGCACCGAACTGATCGACGTCGACGACCTGCTCGACGACTCGGTGCGCGGGGTCCGGGCGGCCTACCCCGACCGCGCCATCGGCATCGAGCTGGGTGCGGTGCCGCAGGTGATCGGTGACCGCGACCAGCTGATCCGCGTCGTCCGCAACCTGGTGACGAACGCGGCGGTGCACACCCGGCCCGAGCGGCCGATCCTGGTGCGCGGCAGCACCGTCGACGACGGCGTCGCGATCCAGGTGGTCGACGGCGGCCCCGGCCTCGCGCCCGAGGACGCCGCGCACGTGTTCGAGCGCTTCTGGCGGGCCGACAAGGCCCGCACCCGGGCTCGCGGAGGCAGTGGCCTCGGTCTGTCGATCGTCGCGTCGATCGTGCGGGCGCACGGCGGCACGGTGCGCTTCGACAGCACCGTCGAGGGGGGCAGCACCGTCACGGTCTGGTTGCCGGGCGTGCAGCCCGGGTGACCGGAGCCGTGCCCGACCCGAACCCGGTGGTGCTCGTTCGGCACAATCGACGCCATGGCGCCGCGTGACCCGTCCGAGCTCGACCCCGCCGTCGCGGCGCGCCTGAAGCGCGACCCGGCCGGCCTCGTCGCGGCGGTCGTGCAGCAGCACGACACCGGCGAGGTGCTCATGGTCGGCTGGATGGACGACGAGGCGCTGCACCGCACGCTCACCACGGGCCGCGCGACGTACTGGTCCCGCTCGCGTCAGGAGTACTGGGTGAAGGGCGAGACCTCGGGTCACGCGCAGCACGTGAAGTCGGTGGCGCTCGACTGCGACGGCGACGCGCTGCTCGTGCAGGTCGACCAGGTCGGGCCGGCCTGCCACACCGGCGAGCGCACCTGCTTCGACGCCGACCCGCTGCCGGTGACCCCGTGACCAGCACCGTCCTCGGCCGGGCCGATCTCGACCGGCTGGCCGCGACCCATCGGCTCGTCCCGATCACCCGCACGCTGTTCGCCGACGCCGAGACGCCGGTCGGCGTCTACCGCAAGCTCGCGGCCGGGCGGCCCAACACGTTCCTGCTCGAGTCGGCCGAGCCCGGCGCGTCGTTCTCGCGCTGGTCGTTCGTCGGCGTCAACGCCCTCGCCTGCCTGTCGGTCGTCGACGGTGAGGCGGCATGGACGGGCGACGTGCCGGCCGACCTGCCGACGTCGGGCGATCCGCTGGCCGCGCTCGGCAAGTCCTGGCGGGCCTTGAAGGGCACCCGGCTGCCCGGGCTACCGCCGCTGACCGGCGGCTTCGTCGGCTACCTCGGCTACGACGTCGTGCGGCGCATCGAGCGGCTGCCGGACAAGGCCGTCGACGAGCTCGGCCTGCCCGAGCTGACGATGCTGCTCGTCACCGACCTGGCGGCCGTCGACCACCACGAGTGCTCGGTCGTGCTGATCGCGAACGCGCTGCTGCGCCCGGGCATGAGCGGCGCCGAACTCGACGACGCCTACGCCGACGCGGTGCGCCGGCTCGACTCGATGCAGGCCGCGCTCGCGACACCGTCGCCCCCGACCGTCGCAACGATCTCGCCCGCGCCGCCCAAGGCCGCCGAGTCGCGCACGCCGGCGGGGGAGTACCTGCCGGCGGTCGAGCAGGCGCTCGAGGCAGTGCGGGCCGGTGAGGTGTTCCAGATCCAGGTCGGACAGCGCTTCGTCGCCGCGACCGACGCCGACCCGCTCGACGTCTACCGGGTGCTGCGCACGCTGAACCCGTCGCCCTACATGTACTTCCTGCGCACCGCCGACGTCGACATCGTCGGCTGCAGCCCCGAGGCGCTGGTCACGGTGAGCGGGCAGCGGGCCGTGCTGCACCCGATCGCCGGCACCCGCCGCCGCGGTGAGACGGCCGAGCAGGACGCCGCGCTCGCGGCCGAACTGATGAACGACCCGAAGGAGCAGGCCGAGCACGTCATGCTCGTCGACCTCGCCCGCAACGACCTCGGCCGCATCTCGGCGCCCGGCTCGGTCGAGGTCGTCGAGTTCGGCGCGGTCGAGCGGTACAGCCACGTGTGGCACATCGTGTCGACGGTCGAATCGCAGGTCGCCGACGGCATGGACGCCTTCGACGTGCTCACGGCCACCTTCCCGGCCGGGACACTGACCGGCGCGCCCAAGGTGCGGGCGATGGAGCTGATCGACGAGCTCGAACCGGTGCGGCGCAACGTCTATGGCGGGGCCGTCGGCTACCTCGACGCCGCCGGCGACCTCGACGTCGCGATCGCGATCCGCACCGCGGTCATGCGCGACGGAATCGCCTACGTGCAGGCCTCGGCCGGCATCGTCGCCGACAGCATCCCGGCCAACGAGGAGCAGGAGACGCACAACAAGGCGCGGGCCGTGCTCCAGGCGATCGCGACCGCCGAGACGCTGCGCACCGTGACATGAGGCGCGAATTCGTCCTCGCCCTCGGCCTCGACCTGAGCGGCGCCGCCGGGGCGTTGCTGATCGCGCTGCGCACCTGGCAGGTCGTCACGACCCCGCGGCCGCACCCGCTGCGCGACGACGTGCTGCAGCTGACCGGCCGCACCGTCGACGGCGCCCCGACCGCGCTCGCGCTGGTGGCGCTGGCCGGCGTGGTCGCTGTGCTCGCCACCCGCGGAGTGCCCCGCCGGCTCCTCGGCGCGGCGCTGGTCCTGGCCGGCATCGGAATCGTGTGGCGCTCGCTGGCCGCCACCGGGGCCGTGAGTCCGGGTCGAGCCCGCGCCCTCGTCGCCGAGAAGCACCCCACGGTGACGATCGACGCCGGCGTCGTGCCGACGGTGACCACGAACGCGGCGTGGGCCGGGCTGTCCGTCGGCTGCGGGCTGCTCGTGCTCGTCGCCGGACTCCTCGTCGTCAGCCGCGGGCACCGGTGGCAGGCGATGGCCGCCCGTTACGAGCGCGCCCCCTCCCGCGACGCCGATCCCGAGGCCGATCGGGCCAAGGCCGCGGCGTCGTTGTGGACCGCGCTGGACCGCGGTGAGGACCCGACCGGCGGCGACGAATCGGACCCGCGCACCGGGGACGCCCCGCCGCTGGTTACCCTCGACGAAAGCACGACGGCGCACGACATCGACGGGAGGCGACCTCGATGACAAGCGTGCTGGACGAGATCATCGCGGGCGTCCGTGAGGATGTCGCCGGCCGCCAGGCAGCACTGCCCCTCGAGGCCGTCAAGGAAGCGGCCGCGGCGGCCCGACCCGCGCGTGACGCGTTGGCGGCCTTGCGTGCCCCCGGCGTCGGCGTCATCGCCGAGGTCAAGCGACGCAGCCCGTCGAAGGGCGCGCTCGCCTCGATCGGCGACCCGGCCGCCCTCGCCGCCCAGTACCAGGCCGGTGGCGCCCGGATCATCTCGGTGCTGACCGAGGAGCGCCGCTTCGGCGGCTCGCTCGCCGATCTCGATGCCGTGCGCGCCGCGGTGCAGATCCCGGTGCTGCGCAAGGACTTCGTGATCGGCTCGTACCAGGTGCACGAGGCTCGCGCCCACGGCGCCGACGTCGTGCTCCTGATCGTGGCCGCCCTCGAACAGAACGCGCTCACCGGCTTGCTCGAGCGGGTCGAGTCGCTCGGCATGACCGCGCTGGTCGAGGTGCACACCGAGGAGGAGGCATCACGGGCCCTCGCCGCCGGCGCCCGCGTCATCGGCGTCAACGCCCGCAACCTGCGCACCCTCGACGTCGACCGTTCGACCTTCGAGCGCATCGCCCCCGGGCTGCCGAGCGAGATCGTCAAGATCGCCGAGTCGGGCGTGCGCGGCCCGCGCGACCTCATCGAGTACGCCGCCGCCGGTGCCGACGCCGTGCTGGTCGGCGAAACCCTCGTGACCGGCGCCGACCCGCGCCACGCCGTGGCCGAACTGGTCACCGCCGGGGCCCACCCGGCAACCCCCCGCACCGGCCGCTGACCGCACCGTCCCGGGGTCCCCGCCCGCGATGAGGGCACTTCTCCAGACGAGTCGGGGACTACTTCGTCCTTCGGGCCCGGCGTCGTTCCCGCGCCGATCTCGGGCGCACCAGCACGCGATCGTTCCTGGCGCGGATCGGCGGTGTGGACGGTGCCGGCTCGTCCACAGCGGCTCGTGGTCAGGGCGATTCGACGTGAGCGGCTTCAGCGCGGGAGGCGCACGATGCTCACGGCCCACGGGACGTCGGCGGTCCACGGGTGCAGATCCCAGGTGGCGAAGCGGTGCTCGACGGTGAGCCCGAGGGCGGTCACGTCGGCGTCGAGCTCGGCCACGCCGTACTCCCGGTCGGTCGCGAAACCGAGCACGATCACACCGCCCGGACGCACGTGCGCGGACACCCGGGCCAGCACCTGCCGCTCCGATCCGGGCGCCACGTAGACCAGCACGTTGCCGGCGAGCACGGCGGCGTCGAAGGGGGGCCCGTCGAGATCGAGCGACGCGAGGTCGGCCAGCTCCCAGCGCGGGCCGGGATGGTCGGCCCGGGCGGCCTCGATCAGTACCGGGTCGACGTCCACGCCGACGACGTCGTGCCCGCGCGCGTGCAGCTCGGCACCGACCCGCCCGGGCCCGCAGCCGGCGTCGAGGATTCGGGCGGCCCGCCCGACCAGGACGTCCACCAACCGGGCCTCACCGACGAGGTCGGCACCGTCGGCGGCCATGCGCCGGAACCGGGCCACGTAGCCCGCCGAGTGGCGCTCGTCGTGCTCGGTGAACCAGCGTGGACGTTCGGTCATCAGCCGACCGTAGCGGCCGGTAGAGTCGTGGGCATGGCGCACTCAGGCGGTCGATGGCGGGCATAACGCCCCGTCCCGTACCCCTCTGATCGGAGCAGACCGCCATGACCTCCACGCACACCTCGTCCGCCGACGCCCGCGTCGCGACGCCCGACGCCACCGGCCACTTCGGCGAGTTCGGCGGCCGGTTCGTCCCCGAGGCGCTCGTCGCCGCGATCGACGACCTCACCGCCGCCTTCCACGCAACGCAGGCCGACCCCGAATTCCGGGCCGAGCTCGCCCGCCTGCACAAGGACTACACCGGACGACCCAGCCCGCTCACCGACGTGCCGAAGTTCGGCGCCCACGCCGGTGGCGCCCGGATCCTGCTCAAGCGCGAGGATCTCAACCACACCGGCTCCCACAAGATCAACAATGTGCTCGGGCAGGCCCTGCTGACGCAGCGCATCGGAAAGAAGCGGGTCATCGCCGAGACCGGCGCCGGTCAGCACGGCGTCGCCACCGCCACGGCCGCCGCGCTCATGGGCCTCGACTGCACCGTGTACATGGGTTCGGAGGACATCCGCCGCCAGGCCCTCAACGTCGCCCGCATGAAGCTGCTCGGCGCCGAGGTCGTCCCGGTGACGACCGGCTCGCGCACGCTGAAGGACGCCATCAACGAGGCGATGCGCGACTGGGTCACCAACGTCGAGACGACCAACTACGTGTTCGGCACCGCCGCCGGCCCGCACCCGTTCCCGATGCTGGTGCGCGAGTACCAGCGCATCATCGGCGACGAGGCCCGGGTCCAGGTGCTCGAGCGCATCGGCCGCCTGCCCGACGTCGTCGCCGCGTGCGTCGGTGGCGGCTCCAACGCCATCGGCATCTTCACCGCATTCATCGGCGACGAGGGTGTGCGTCTGGTCGGCCTCGAGGCGGCCGGCGACGGCGTCGAGACCGGCCGGCACGCCGCGTCCATCACCGGGGGAGTGCCCGGGGTGCTGCACGGCGCCCGCTCGTACCTGCTGCAGGACGACCAGGGTCAGACGATCGAGTCCCACTCGATCTCGGCCGGGCTCGACTACCCCGGTGTCGGGCCGGAGCACTCGTACCTGCACGACATCGGCCGGGCCGAGTACCGCCCGATCACCGACGCCCAGGCGATGGAGGCGTTCTCGCTGCTCGCCCGCACCGAGGGCATCATCCCGGCCATCGAGTCGGCCCACGCGCTCGCCGGCGCGCTCGTCCTCGGCCGCGAGCTCGGCCCCGACGCCGCGATCCTGGTCAACCTCTCCGGCCGAGGCGACAAGGACGTCGAGACCGCGACGGAGTACTTCGGCATGAACCTCGAGGGCGAGATCGAGGAACCAGCCGCCGAGACGACGCCGGAGAGCATCTCGTGAGCGCCGTCTCCGACGTCCTCGCCAAGTGCCGGGCCGACAACCGGGCGGCCCTCATCGGCTACCTGCCGGTCGGCTACCCGTCGGTCGACGAGTCGATCGAGGCGATCGTCGCGATGGTCGAGGGTGGCGTCGACATCGTCGAGGTCGGCGTGCCCTACAGCGACCCGGTGATGGACGGCCCGACCATCCAGGCCGCCGCCGAGCCGGCCGTTCGCGCCGGGGTCGGCATCAAGGACGCCCTGCGCGCGGTGGCCGCCGTCGCCGAGGCCGGTGCGGCCGCGGTGATCATGACCTATTGGAACCCGGTCGAGCGCTACGGCGTCGACCGTTTCGCCGCCGACCTCGCGGCGGCCGGCGGTTCGGGCGCGATCACCCCCGACCTCATCCCGGACGAGGCCGCCCGCTGGATCGCCGCGACCGACGCGCACGACCTCGACCGGATCTTCCTGGTCGCTCCGTCGTCGTCCGACGCCCGCATCGTGTCGACGGCAGCCGCCTCGCGCGGCTTCGTGTACGCCGCCGCGGTGATGGGCGTGACCGGCGCGCGGACGAGTGTCGACGACGCGGCGAGCGCGCTGGTCGGCCGCTTCCGCGCGCTGGCCCCGGACATCCCGGTCTGCGTCGGCCTGGGCGTCTCCGACGGCGACCAGGCCGCGCAGGTGGCCGGCTTCGCCGACGGCGTCATCGTCGGCTCGGCGCTCGTGCGCTGCCTGCTGGACGCGCCGAACGCGGATGGCATCGCCGCCGTCCGCGCCCTGGCCGCCGACCTCGCCGACGGCGTGCGTCGCCGCCACTAACCGTTGGCGATGGCCTTGAGCTGCGCGTAGCCGCCGTTGAAGCGGTCCTGGTCACCGGGGTAGCGACCGGAGTCCGCGCTCTGCCAGAAGGTGTAGTAGCTCCAGCCGTGCGGGAGCGGGCCGACGCTCGAGCTGTAGCGCGCCACCCACAGCGGGTTGGTCGTGCCGAAGCTGCCGGCCGTCCCGACGCACAGCGACCACCAGCTCGTCGACGTGTAGATGACGGGGTACACGTGCTCGCGGTAGTGGTAGCGGTTGCTGAAGTCACGGATCCAGGCGGCCATGCTCGCGTTCGTCCGGCCGTAGCAGGTGCCGCCGCTGTAGGGGTTGTACTCCAGGTCGACCGCGCCCGGCAGCGTCCGGCCGTCGCGTGACCAGCCGCCGCCGTGGCCGATGAAGTAGTCGGCCTGGGCCGAGCCGCTCGACTTGTTCGGCCGGGCGAAGTGGTACGCGCCGCGGACGAAGCCGGCGCGGTAGGAGCCGTTGTAGTTCGCCGCGAACGCGGAGTCGGTGTAGGAGACGCCCTCGGTCGCCTTGACGTAGACGAAGCGGGCGCCGTGCGAGTACTGCGTCGCATAGTCGATCGAGCCCTGGTAGTGCGACATGTCCATGCCGTTGACGACGTTCGTCGCCGCGGCCGGGCCGGCGCCGGCGACGATGCCGAGCGCGACCGTCGCGGTGGCGACGGCCGAGGCGGCGAGGGTGAACAGGGAGCGCTTCACGAGGTTCCTTCCGGGGTGGTTTGTCGGGTGCGCGACAAACATCACAGAAGGCCCTCAGGTCGGGAATGGGGACAACTTCCCCCGGCCCCTCAGGGCTCGAGCAGCAACTTCCCGGTCGTGGCCCGGCCCTCGAGATCGCGGTAGGCCCGGGCGACGTCGTCGAGCCGGTACCTCCCGCCGATCGCGATGGACAGGGTGCCTTCGAGGACGGCGGTGAGCACGTCGCCGGCCCGCTCCAGCAGCTCCTCGCGCGTCGCGGTGTAGTGCGCCAGGGTCGGCCGGGTCAGGAACAGCGACCCGCCGCGGTTGAGGCGCTGCGGGTCGACGGGTGGCACCGGACCGCTCGCCGCCCCGAACAGCGCGAGCGTGCCGCGCCGGCGCAAGGAGCCCATCGAGGCGTCGAAGGTCGCCTTCCCGACACCGTCGTAGGCGACGTGGACGCCGTCCGGCACGATCTCGCGGACCGCGGCGGCGAGCTCGTCGACCTCGTCGTAGCGGATGACGTGGTCGGCCCCGGCGGCGCTCGCGACGGCCACCTTCGCGGCGCTGCCCACGGTCGCGATCACCCGCGCCCCCTGGGCCTTCACCATCTGCACGAGCAACTGGCCCACGCCGCCGGCGGCGGCGTGCACCAGGACGTCGTCGCCCTCGCGCACCGGGTACGTCGAGTGCACCAGGTAGTGCGCGGTCATGCCCTGCAGCATCGCGGCGGCGGCGACGTCGCTCGCGACGCCGTCGGGCACCGGCACGGCCTTGGCCGCCTCGACCACGCTGACCGTGGCGTGGGTGCCGTGGCCCTCGGCGGTGGCCACGACGTCCCCGACCGAGACACCGTCGACGCCGTCGCCCACGGCCAGCACCTCGCCGGCGCATTCCATGCCCAGCCCGAACGGGGTCGTCCCCGGGTAGATGCCCTCGCGCTGGTAGACATCGATGAAGTTGACGCCCGACGCGGCGACGCGGACGAGCAGTTCACCCGCCCCGACGTGCGGCATCGGTCGGTCCTGCACCTCGAGCACGTCGACGTTCCCGTGCTCGGTGACGATCACTGCACGCATGTCCTCGGCCATGGGTCCCAACGTAGTGACCGACCCCCAGGTCGGGACAAGTACCGTGGGCGGGTGCAGGTGCTCGCCTCGATCCCCAGTCCCACCACCAGCGTGTGGCACATCGGTCCGTTCCCGATCCGCGCGTACGCCTTGTGCATCATCGCCGGCATCCTGGTCGCGATCAGCCTGACGACGCGGCGCTGGAAGGAACGCAACGGCAACCCCGACCATGTCTGGGACGTCGCGGGCTGGGCCGTGCTGTTCGGCATCATCGGCGGCCGGCTCTACCACGTCGTCTCCGATCCGGAGCTGTACTTCACCGCCGGCCGGCACCCGATCGACGCGCTCAAGATCTGGGACGGCGGTCTCGGCATCTGGGGCGCCGTGGCGCTCGGCACGCTCGGCGCCTGGATCGGCTGCCGTCGCCGGGGCATCAAGCTCGTCGTCTTCGCCGACGCCGCCGTTCCCGGCGTGGTCTTCGCCCAGGCCCTCGGCCGCTGGGGCAACTGGTTCAACAACGAGCTGTTCGGCTCGCCGACGAACCTGCCGTGGAAGCTCGAGATCCACGACCTGCAGGTCGGCGACGGTCACGCCCAGGCCTGCACGTTCGGCCGCATCGGCGCCCAGGTCTGCGGCTACTACCAGCCGACCTTCCTGTACGAGAGCATCTGGGACGTCTCGCTCGGGGTCGCGCTGATCCTGCTCGACCGCCGCCTGCGCCTCGGCCGCGGCAACGTGATGGCGCTCTACGTCATGGGCTACACCGTCGGACGGTTCTGGATCGAGGCCCTGCGCACCGACCACGCCAACCACATCCTCGGGTTGCGCCTCAACGACTGGACGTCCGTCGTCGTGTTCCTCGGCGGCCTGGCCTGGTTCCTGCGCCACGGCGGCTTCCACGCCGAGCGGGAGTCCACGCCCTACTACGACGTACCGGCCGATGACGCCCCCGACGAGCAGGAGGTGGGCGCGGATGTCGGACGAGACGATTGAGATCACCGGCGAGATCCACCACGACCACCGCGACGTCAGCGGCGGCTGGCTGCGTCCGACCGTCTTCGGGATGATGGACGGTCTGGTCTCGAACTTCGCCCTGATCGCCGGTATCGCCGGGGCGTCGGCCACCAGCAGCCAGGTGTCGCTGGCCGGGTTGGCCGGCCTCGTCGGCGGTGCGTTCTCGATGTCGACCGGCGAGTACCTGTCGGTGCAGAGTCAGAACGAGTCGACCCAGGCCGAGATCGACGTCGAGCGGCACGAGCTCATCCACAACGCCGCGGCCGAGCAGGCCGAGCTGGCCCAGATGTACGTCGAGCGCGGCGTCGACCGCGAGACCGCCCTGAAGGTCGCCGAGCAACTCTCCCGCGACCCCGACCAGGCGCTCATCATCCACGCGCAGGAGGAGCTGGGCGTCGACCCGCACCAGCTGCCCAGCCCGTGGACGGCCGCCTACTCCTCGCTCGCCTCCTTCAGCGTCGGCGCATTCATCCCGCTGCTGCCCTACCTGATGGGTGCGCACACGCTGTGGATCTCGGGCATCCTCAGCGTGCTGTCGCTGTTCGCCGCCGGCGCGGCCGCGGCCCGCTTCACCAGCCGGCCGTGGGTCTACGCGGGCAGCCGCCAACTTGTTCTCGGCGTGCTCGCGGCGGCGGTCACCTTCGGTGTCGGCACGCTGTTCCACGCCACTGTGGGTTAAGTGCCGCGGGGTAGGTGGCGCGACCGACACGCCGGCTCGACCCTTGTCAGACCGACCGGTCGGTCTCTAGGGTCGGCCGGGTGAGCGACCTTCCCGGAGTCGATGTCCCCGCCCTCACCCGCTGGCTCGACGAGCAGCACCCCGGCCTGCGCCAGGGTGAGCTCACCGGCGAGGTGGTGGCCGGCGGCAAGTCGAACCTGACCTACCGCATCACCGACGGCACCTCCACCTGGGCGATGCGCCGCCCGCCGCTGGCCCACGTGCTGCCGACGGCCCACGACATGGTTCGCGAGTTCCGCGTCATCAACGCGCTCGCGCCGACCGAGGTGCCGGTGCCGCAGGCGGTCGCGCTGTGCGACGACAAGGACGTCATCGGGGCGTCGTTCTACCTGATGGGCTTCGTCGACGGTGTCGTGCTCGACAAGCCCGACCTGCTGGCGGAGCTCGACCCGGCCGACGCCAAGCACTGCTGCGAGCTGCTGATGGACACGCTCGTCACGCTGCACGAGGTCGACCCGGCTGCGGTCGGGCTGGCCGAGTTCGGCCGCCCCGAGGGCTTCCTGGCCCGCCAGCTCAAGCGCTGGCACGGCCAGTGGCAGGCCTCGGAGACCGAGCCGCGTGAGGAACTCGGCCGCCTCGTCGAGCGTCTCGGCGCCACCATGCCCGAGCAGTCGGCGCCGGCCATCGTGCACGGCGACTACCGGCTCACCAACGTCATGTTCGCGCCCGGGCTCGACCGCATCGCGGCCGTCGTCGACTGGGAGATGGCCACCCTCGGCGACCCGCTCACCGATGTCGGGCTGCTCGTCGTCTACCAGAGCCTGTCCGCCTCGGACGATCTCGTGATGCCGATGATGAAGCCCGAGCGCGGCTTCCTCACCGCGGACGCGATGGTCGAGCGCTACGCCCGCAGCTCGCCGCGCGATCTCGGCGACCTCGACTGGTACGTCGCCTTCGGCTACTTCAAGCTCGCCGTCGTCTCCGAGGGCATCCACAACCGCTACCTCGCCGGCAAGACGGTCGGCGCCGGGTTCGACCACTTCGGCCGCTCGGTGCCGCTGCTGCTCGGCTACGCCCTGGACCGGCTCAGCGGTCGTTGACCGCCGCCCCAACCCCGATCGATCGGAGCACGATGGACTTCGCACACAGTGAGCGCTCGCTCGAACTGCAGGACACCGTGTCCCGCTTCCTCGACGAGCACGTCTACCCGGCCGAGGCCGAGTTCCACGAGCAGGAGGCCGCGTTCCGGGCGGCGGGCGATCCGTTCCGCACCCCGGCCGTGCTCACCGGGCTCAAGGAGACGGCCCGGGCCCAGGGCCTGTGGAACCTGTTCCTGCCCGACGCCGAGCACGGCGCCGGGCTGTCGGTGCTCGAGTACGCGCCGATCGCCGAGCTCTCCGGCCGCTCGCCGATGATCGCCCCCGAGTCGATGAACTGCTCGGCCCCGGACACCGGCAACATGGAGTTGCTGGCCATGTTCGCCACGCCGGGACAGACGACGCAGTGGCTCGAGCCGCTGCTGAACGCCGAGATCCGCTCCTGCTTCTCGATGACCGAGCCGGCCGTCGCGTCGTCCGACGCCTCGAACATCGCAGCCACGATCACCCCCGACGGCGACAGCTACGTCGTCAACGGTCGCAAGTGGTGGTCGACCGGCGCGATGCGGCCGGAGTGCAAGGTCGCGATCGTCATGGGTGTCAGCGACCCCGACGCGGCGAAGTACGCGCGGCACTCGATGATCCTGGTGCCGCTGGACAGCCCCGGCGTCACGATCGAGCGGTCGACGACGGTCTTCGGCTACGACGACGGCCCGCACGGCGGGCACGGCGTCATCCACTACGACAACGTCCGGGTGCCGGCCACGAACCTGCTCGGCCCCCAGGGCGGCGGCTTCATGATGGCCCAGGCCCGCCTCGGTCCCGGCCGCATCCACCACTGCATGCGCTCCCTCGGCATGGCCGAGCGCGCGCTCGAGCTCATGTGCACCCGCGCCTCGTCGCGCACCGCCTTCGGCCAGCCGATC
The DNA here is from genome assembly GCF_036000465.1 of Jatrophihabitans sp. Lineage (GTDB taxonomy): Bacteria > Actinomycetota > Actinomycetes > Mycobacteriales > Jatrophihabitantaceae > Jatrophihabitans. The sequence continues at coordinate 367,575 of NZ_DASYFV010000016.1, forward strand.
GCCAACCAGGGTGTGGTGCAGGAGTGGATCGCCGAATCGCGCCTGGCCATCAACCAGGCCCGGCTGCTGGTGCTCAACGCCGCCTGGCTGATCGACACCGTCGGCGCCCGCAAGGCCCGCACCGAGATCGCAGCCATCAAGGTGGCCGCGCCCCGGGCGGCGTCGTTCGTCCTCGACAAGGCGATCCAGGCCCACGGCGCCGCCGGTGTCTCCGGCGACGTGCCGCTGGCGGCGATGTGGGCCGGACTGCGCACCCTGCACCTCGCCGACGGCCCGGACGAGGTGCACCTGCGCTCGATCGCCCGCGAGGAACTGCGCCGCCACGCGCCGGTGACGTGACCGCACCGTCGGCCGTGCGTGACCGCGTCCTCGACGCGGCGGTCGAGCTCTTCGCCCAACAGGGCTACGACGGCACCTCGGTGGCCCAGGTGGTGGCGCGGGCCGGCGTTGCGAAGGGCGGCTTCTACCATCACTTCGCGAGCAAGGAGGCGCTGCTCTACGAGGTGTACGGCGACCTCATCACCCGCCAGCTCGCGGTGATGGACGACCTCGTGGCCCGGGGCCGTCCGGCGGCCGAGACGCTGCGCGCGCTCATCGTCGACCTCGTCACCTCGACCGCCGCCAGTGCACGGCAGGCCCTGGTGTTCGGACGCGAGATGCACCGGCTCGGCGACGAGCGCACCGAGCAGTACCGCCGCGAGCGGCGCCGCTACCACGACACCGTGAAGCAGCTGATCGCCGACGGGCAGGCGTCGGGGGAGTTCGCCCCGGTGGCCTCGGCCGACACCGTCACCTTCACCATCTTCGGCGTCGTCAACGAGCTGCCGCTGTGGTACTCGCCCGACGGTCGCAAGCGGCCCGCGGAACTCGGCGACGAGCTCGCCGACTTCGTCCTGGCCGGCCTGGCGCCGCCCGCGACACCGTCCCCCGAGAAGACAAGGACACCTGCATGAGCAACCGCTGGGGCCTGACCATCCCGCTGACCGGGGTGCCGCTGCTCGAGCACGCCGAGATCATCCGGGCGCTGCCCGATCTCGGCTACACCGACGTGTGGTCGGCCGAGACGAACGGCACCGACGCGTTCACGCCGCTCGCGCTCGCCGCCTCGTGGGAGCCGACGCTGCGCCTGGGCACCGCGATCGTGCCGGTCTACACCCGGGGGCCGGCCCTGATCGCGATGTCGGCCGGCGCGCTCGCCGCCGCGGCTCCGGGACGCTTCGTGCTCGGCCTCGGCGCGTCCAGCCCGGTCATCGTCGGGCAGTGGAACGCCATCCCGTTCACCGAGCCGTACAAACGCACCCGCGACGTCCTGCGCACCACCCGCGCGGCGCTGGCGGGGGAGCGGGTCGACGGCGAGTTCGACACCTTCAGCATCAAGCGGTTCAAGCTCGAGCAGGCGCCGGCCGAGCCGCCCCGCATCGTCCTGGCCGCGCTGCGCCCGCAGATGCTGCGCCTGGCCGGGCGCGAGGCCGACGGCGCGATCCTGAACTGGCTGGCCTCCTACGACGTCGCCCAGTGCCTGGCCGAGGTCGACAACGCCGACGCCGAGGTCGTCGCCCGCATCTTCGTCTGCCCGACCGAGGACACCGAGTTCGCCCGCAACGTCGGTCGCTTCGCGATCTCGAGCTACCTCACCGTGCCGGCCTACGCCAAGTTCCACGACTGGCTCGGCCGGGGTGACGTGCTCGAGCCGATGCACGACGCCTGGGCCGCGGGCGACCGCAAGGCCGCCTTCGCCGCGGTGCCGGACCAGGTCGTCGACGACCTGGTGCTGCACGGCAGCCCCGAGTCGTGCCGCGACCAGGTGCAGGCCTACGCCGACGCCGGGGTCAAGACGCCGGTCATCGCCCTGCTGCCGACCCCGGACGGACCACCGAACCTCGACCTGCTCGCCAAGCTCGCCCCGGAGGCCTGACCCATGGACATCAAGGATTCGGTCGCCGTCGTCACCGGCGGCGCCAGCGGGATCGGGGCGGCGCTCGCTCGCCGGTTCGCCGCGGACGGCGCCCGCAACGTCGTCGTGGTCGACCGCGACCTGGCCAAGGCCCAGTCCGTCGCCGACGAGGTCGGTGGCGTGGCCGAGTGCATCGACGTCACCGACGCCGCCGCGGTCAACGGCCTGGTCGAGCGGACGATCGCCCGCGACGGCGCGATCGACCTGTTCTGCTCGAACGCGGGCATCACCACCGGCGTCGCGCTCGACGACCCCGACGACCTGTGGCACCGCGCCTTCGAGGTCAACACGATGGCCCACGTCTACGCCGCGCGGGCGGTGCTGCCCGCGATGCTCGAGCGGGGCCGCGGCTACCTGCTCCAGACCGCGTCGGCCGCCGGCCTGCTCACCTCGCCCGGCGACGCCCCGTACGCCGTCACCAAGCACGGCGCCGTCGCGTTCGCCGAGTGGCTCTCGGTCACCTACGGGGCGCAGGGCATCGGCGTCAGCGTGCTCTGCCCGATGGGGGTGTCCACCCCGCTGCTCATGGATCCGCTGGCCGCGGGGGAGCCCGGCGCCCAGGCCGTCGCCGCCTCGGGCGAGATCCTCACCGCCGAACAGGTGGCCGACACCGTGGCCGCCGGCCTCGCCGAGGAGAGGTTCCTGATCCTGCCCCATCCGCAGGTCGGTACGTTCTGGGCGCAGAAGGCGTCCGATCCGGACCGCTGGCTCGCCGGCGTCCGTCGACTCGTCAACCGCTAGATCACTTCGAAAGGAACGCACATGCCAGGAGTTCAGGACCGCGTCGCGCTCGTCACCGGAGCCGCGCAGGGCATCGGCGCCGCCATCGCGGCGCGCCTCGCCGCCGACGGCGCCAAGGTCGGCGTGCTCGACCTGCAGCAAGAGGCCGCCCAGGCCGTGGCCGACGAGATCACCGCCGCCGGTGGCACCGCGATCGGCCTCGGGGCCGACGTCTCCAAGCGCGATCAGGTGCAGGCCGCCGTCGACACGCTCGTCGGCGAGTACGGCGGGCTGCACATCCTGATCAACAACGCCGGGGTCCTGCGCGACAACCTGCTGTTCAAGATGACCGACGACGACTGGACGATGGTCATGGAGGTGCACCTGCGCGGCGCGTTCCTGTGCAGCCAGATCGCCCAGAAGCACATGGTCGAGGCCAAGTACGGGCGCATCGTCTGCATGTCGTCGACCTCGGCGCTCGGCAACCGCGGCCAGTCGAACTACTCGACGGCCAAGGCGGGCCTGCAGGGGCTGGCCAAGACGCTCGCCATCGAGCTCGGCCCGTTCGGCGTCACATCCAACGCCATCGCCCCCGGCTTCATCGAGACGGCGATGACGAAGGCGACCGCCGAGCGCACCGGAACCACCATCGAGGCGATGCGCGAGGCGGTCGCGGCCGCCGTGCCGGTGCGGCGCGGCGGCGTCCCGGACGACATCGCGAACACCGTCGCGTTCTTCGCCGGCGAGGAGTCGGGCTACGTCACCGGCCAGGTCATCTACGTCGACGGCGGTCGCGGCCTGCTCTGACCTGCCCGAACCCGGACCGGACGCGCGGCGGCGCGGCCGCACCTATCCCCCGCGGACCGGTGCGACCGCGTCGCGGTCAATATAGGGGATCCGACCGGCGGATCGGGGGAGGAAAGGTCCCTGCTCCGCGGGCCGCTCGTCGGGAAGTTCCGACTCGCCGCCCGGCGTCGATCCGGTTACGTTGGCGGCGCCCGGACGACGGCCTACCCCGGAGGACCTGCGTGGACGCGTATCCCGAGATCGTGGTCGGCACCGACGGCAGCGACGCCGGCACCCAGGCCGTCCGGCTGGCGGCGGGCGTGGCCGGTGCGCTGGCCGCGCCCCTGTCGGTCGTCTCGGCCTGGACCGGGTCCGGGCCGGACGCCTACCTCGGCGCGTCCACCGTGACCGAGGCGGCCGAGACGGTGGCCCGCTCGCTCGGCGTGGCCGAGGTGCGCCGTATGGAACCCGGGGCATCCGGCGCGCCGGCCGACGCGCTGATCGACATCGTCCGGGAACGCCTCGAATGCCTGCTCGTCGTGGGCGACCGCGGCGTCGACAGCGACGGCGAGCGATTCGGCGGCAACACCGCCCACCAGCTCGCCCACCACAGCCCGGTCGACCTGCTGCTGGCCGTGGCCGGTCGCGCGGCCGAGCTGCGCCGCATCGCCACCACGACCGACGGCTCGTCCACGGCCAACCGCGGGGTCTACAAGGGCGTCGCCCTTGCCCGGGCGCTCGGCGTCGTGCCCGACATCGTCACCGTCGCGAGGACGGACGAGGAGGGGGCGGCGGCCCTCGATTCCGTGGTCGACGATCTGACCCGCCGCGGTATCGAGTTCAGGTCCAGAGTTGTCCACGCCGGCCTGGGCCAGGTCGCGCGCACTATCGTCGAGGTGGGCGACGAGTACGACCTGCTCGTGATCGGCAACCGCGGTCTGAGCGGCCCGTCGCGGCTGATGGGCTCGGTCTCCAACCGCATCGCGCACAACCTCTCGACCAACCTGCTGATCGCGCTCACCGTGGTCTGACGGCTGCGGGCCGCCGCGGCCGGGCACGTACCCTGGGCTGGTCCGTCCGCCGACTGCTCCACCCGGCCGCCTGCTCCGACCGCGAAGGATCGCCCGTGTTCGACACGCTCTCCGACCGCCTGTCCGCGGTATTCACCAACCTGCGGGGCAAGGGACGGCTGTCCGAGGCGGACATCGACGCGACGGCGCGCGAGATCCGGATCGCCCTGCTCGAGGCCGACGTCGCCCTGGTCGTGGTGCGCAAGTTCATCGCCCAGATCAAGGAGCGGGCCCGCGGGGCGGAGGTCTCGCAGGCGCTGAACCCGGCGCAACAGGTCATCAAGATCGTCAACGAGGAACTCATCGAGATCCTCGGCGGTGAGACCCGCCGGCTGCAGTACGCCAAGCAACCGCCGACGGTGCTCATGCTGGCCGGCCTGCAGGGTGCCGGTAAGACGACGCTCGCCGGCAAGCTCGCCCACTGGCTGCGCGAGCAGGGGCACACGCCCCTGCTGGTGGCCTGTGACCTGCAGCGTCCGAACGCGGTGAACCAGCTGCAGGTGGTCGGCCAGCGCGCCGGCGTCGCCACCTACGCCCCCCAGCCGGGCAACGGCGTCGGTGACCCGGTGCAGGTGGCCCGCGACTCGATCGACTTCGCCCGCCGCGCGCAGCACGACATGGTCATCGTCGACACCGCCGGCCGCCTGGGCATCGACGCCGAGATGATGCAGCAGGCCGCCGACATACGGGCGGCGGTCGAGCCGCAGGAGGTGCTGTTCGTCGTCGACGCGATGGTCGGCCAGGACGCCGTGAACACGGCCGAGGCGTTCCAGAGCGGCGTCGGCTTCACCGGCGTGGTGCTCACCAAGCTCGACGGCGACGCTCGCGGTGGTGCCGCGCTGTCGGTGCGCGAGGTGACCGGCCAGCCGATCATGTTCGCGTCCAACGGCGAGAAGCTCGAGGACTTCGACGTCTTCCACCCTGACCGGATGGCGTCACGCATCCTCGGCATGGGCGACATGCTCACCCTGATCGAGCAGGCGCAGAAGAGCTTCGACGAGGACGAGGCCGAGAAGATGGCCGCGAAACTCGCGGCCGGCAACCAGTTCACCCTCGAGGATTTCCTCGACCAGCTGATGGCGATCCGCAAGATGGGCCCGATCGGCAACATCCTCGGGATGCTGCCCGGCATGGGCCAGATGAAGGAAGCCATCTCCCAGGTCGACGACAAGGATCTCGACCGCACCGCGGCGATCATCCGCTCGATGACCCCGGCCGAACGCGAGAACCCGAAGATGATCAACGGCTCGCGTCGGCTGCGCATCGCGAACGGCTCCGGCGTCAAGGTCAACGAGGTCAACCAGCTCGTCGACCGGTTCTTCGAGGCCCGCAAGATGATGGGCCAGATGAGCGGCATGATCCCCGGCATGCGCAAGCGTTCGGCGACCAAGTCCTCCAAGAACAAGCGCAAGAACGCCAAGGGCAAGAAGGGCGGCCGGGGCCCGACGCAGCCGCGCATGCCCGCGGGATTCCCGGGCGGATTCCCCGGTGGGATGCCCGGTGGGATGCCCGGCGGGATGCCGCAGCTGCCGCCCGGTCAGTTGCCGCCCGGCATGGACGAGCTGCCGGACCTGTCCAAGCTCAAGTTCCCCAAGCAGTAGCGGTCGTGCAGGACGCGCCGGCGGGCGTCGGGCCCGCGCTCGGCGGCTGAGCGGTCAGCCCGACACCGGTTCGCGCAGCGAATCGGCGACGTGCGCCGGCACGACGTCCAACCGCGCGAAGCGCCGGGTGAACCGGCCGGTGCCCGCGGTCAGCGAGCGCAGCGTGATCGGGTAGCGGACCAGCTCGGCATCGGGCACCTCGGCGTGCACCACCGTGCGTTCCATCCCGACCGGGGCGGTCTCGTCGGGAACGGTGCCGGTGACCCGCCCGCGGCGGCCGGACAGGTCGGACATGACGGCGCCGACGTGGGCGTCGGGCACGGTGATGTCGACCGCCGCGATCGGTTCGAGCAGCGCCGGGCCCGCGTTCGGGGCGGCGTCCTTGACCGCGAGGGCCCCGGCGGTCTGGAACGCGGCGTCCGAGGAATCGACGCTGTGTGCCTTGCCGTCGAGCAGGGTCACCCGCACGTCCACGACCGGGATGTGGTCGTGGCCCAGACCTTGTGCCAGCTGGGCCCGCACCCCCTTCTCCACCGAGCTGATGAACTGCGACGGCACCGCGCCGCCGACGACCTTCTCGGCGAACTCGACACCCGTGCCGCGGGGCAGCGGCTCCACCTCGACGTCGCACACCGCGTACTGCCCGTGCCCGCCGGACTGCTTGACCTGCCGGCCGTGGCCCACCGCCCGCGCCGTCAACGTCTCGCGAAGCGCGATGCGCAGCGGCACCGTCTCTACGTGCGCGCCGGTCGCGCGCAGCCGCTCGAGAGCGACGTCGGCGTGCGCCTCGCCGAGGCACCACAGGACGAGCTGGCCGGTGTCCTGATGCCGTTCGACCCGCAGCGTCGGGTCGCCGGCAGTCAGCCGTCCCAGCGCCTTCGCGAGCGCATCCTCGTCGGCACGCGTG
>NZ_DASYFV010000017.1:0-32065 GCF_036000465.1 Jatrophihabitans sp.
AAGTACAGGTCGCGCGTCCTCCACGCCCGGCCCGAGAGCCCGACGCCCTCCTTGAACGACGCGGCCAGGGTGACCGCGCGGAACTCCGGGCCGGCGTCACCGGACTCGACGCGGAAGTGCAGCGCGTCGTCGTCCTCGACCTCCCAGTAGGAGCCGTAGGCCCAGCCGAACTGGGCGCGCACGGTGTCGACCGCGAGCTGCGCCACCTCGGCGGCCGAGCGGGCCCCGGTGATGACCTGGAGCAACTGGTTGACCGCGCTGGTGTCGGCGGTGGCCTCCTCCTTCTCGGCCTCGAGCTTCAGCCGGTCGGTGATGACCTCCCAGGTCGCCATCGCGCCGACGAACGCGTCGTCCTCGTCGTAGACGGCCTGCACGCTGAGATCCAGCGTCTCCGGTCCGACCTTGATGATCGAGCGGACGGGCAGGTTCGCGTCGGAGGAGAGCACGTTGCGCTGGTGCGCCGGGTCCTTGTGGAAGATGTCGATGTTGGCGCCGACGATGTCCTCGACCTCGATCGGCAGGTGCTCGGCCAGCCGGCCCAGTCCCTCGACCGTCGCCTTGTTGACGTAGGTGATGGTCAGGTTGAGGTCGCACAGCATGACCCGCATCGGCAGGTCGTCGAGCACCGAGCGCATCGCGGCGAGGTCGGCCACCGGCAGCGCCTCCGCGTCCGAGGCCACCGGTCGGCGGGCCGGCCGGGTGCCGCGCGGCGGCGTGGTCTTGTGGGCGCGCCCGTTGGTCGACGCGGGCAGGAGTTCGGTCACGGGTTTCCTCCGGAGTTGCGGTGTGCGTGGGGCACATCGGCGGCAAGGTCGGCGTCCAGGACGAGCAGGATCGCCTCGGGGAGCGGGATGACGCCGGTGACGACGTCACGGACCGCGCTGGGCAGGGTCGGTGGAACTGGTTCGGTGGCGGCGCCGGCCGTGTCGATGACATCGCCGATGTCGTCGACGAGCAGGCTGACCACCTCGTTGCGGCTGCGCAGGACGACGTTCATCGGCGTCTCGCCCGGCGCGCGCTCGGCGAGGCCGAGCCGGTGGCGCAGGTCGATGGCGGTGACGATCTGGCCACGCAGGTTGATGAGGCCGAAGACCGCCTCGGGCGCCCGGGGCGCGGCGCTCATCTCCTGGTAGCGCAGCACCTCCTGCACGTCGCGGACCGCGATGCCGAAGTGCAGGCCGTCGGCCCAGAAGGTGCAGTACTGGCTGTTCGTGGCGAGCGTGGTCATGCTCCGACCCCGATCCGGCGGCCGGCCGTGGCCACGACGGCGTCGAGGTCGACGAGGTCGGTGACCCGGTCCTGCACGACGGCCGACCCCAGCACGCCGGCCCGGATGCCGACCCGGTTGGCGACGATCGCGGTCTCGACGACGTCGACCACGCGGTCGACGACGATGCCGACCCGGTCGGGACCGTCACCGTGGACGATGACCGAGAGCAGCTCGGGCACGACGTCGCTGACCGGCAGGCCGATCGCGCTCGCGAGGTGCACCAGCGGCAGGATGCCGTCGCGGTACTGGACCACCTCGGTCGGGCCGGTGCGCTCGATGAGGTCGGACGCGAACTCCTCGAGGCGCGAGACCTCGCCGAGAGGCAGGGCCGCCCTCCGGCCGCCGCCGACGTCGAGCACCAGCAGCGAGCGCAGGTCGGAGTCGGCGGTGCGGGTGTCGGCCTCGACCCGCACCGGCGTGGCCGTGACGCCGTTGGCGTGCGCGATCCCGGCGACGTCGAGGATCAGCGCGACGCGGCCGTCGCCCATGATGGTCGCGCCGGCGTACATCGCGATGCTCTTGAGCTGGCGGCCGAGCGGCTTGACCACGATCTCCTGGGTGTCGTGCACCTCCTCGACCGACAGGCCGAAGCGCACGTCGTCGGCCTGCACGACGACGACGGTGATCGCGTCGCGCGGCTCCTCGTCCAGGCCGAGCGCGCCGGCGAGCGGCACGAGCGGCAGCAGGTGACCGCGCAGGCGCAGCACGGGTGCGCCGGCGAGGACCTCGACGTCGCGGGCGAGGTCGGCCGCTTCGAGGCGGACGAGCTCGACCAGGTTGGCCTGCGGGATCGCGTACCGCTCGCCGCCTTCACCGACGATCAGCGCCGGGATGATCGCGAGGGTCAGCGGGATACGGACGCGCACCGTCGTGCCCTGACCGGCCTGGCTGGTCAGGTCGACGGTGCCGCCGATGCGCTCGATGTTGGTGCGCACGACGTCCATGCCGACCCCGCGGCCGGAGACGTTGGTGACGGCGGAGGCGGTCGAGAAGCCGGGCCGGAAGATGAGATCGAAGACGTCGCGGGGGCTCATCCGGGCGAGCGCCTCGGGCGAGGCGACACCCCGCTGCACGGCCACCTGGCCGATGCGGTCGGCGTCGAGACCGCGCCCGTCGTCGGTGATCTCGACGACCACCTGGCCGCTCTCGTGGTAGGCGCGCAGCGACAGCGTGCCCTCGGCCGGCTTGCCGTTGGCGAGGCGCACGGCGGCGTCCTCGATGCCGTGGTCGACGGAGTTGCGGACGAGGTGGGTCAGCGGGTCGCGGACAGCCTCGAGCAGCGAGCGATCGAGCTCGGTGTCCTGGCCCTCCATCTCGAGCTTCACCGTGCGGCCGAGCTGGGCGCCGAGATCGCGCACCAGGCGCGGGATCTTGGCCCAGACCTGCCCGATCGGCTGCATGCGGGTACGCATCACCGTCTCCTGCAGCTCGCTCGCGACGAGGTTCAGCCGCTGGCTCGCGCGGACGAGGTCCACGTGGGCGGTGACATCGGCCTGCTGCAGGATCTGGTTGCGGGTGAGGACGAGCTCGCCGACGAGACGGACGAGCGTGTCGAGCAGGTCGACGTCGACGCGGACGGTCGAGTCGGCGACACCACGACGTTCGGGAGCGTCCGGGTCGCGCCGGTCCTCGCCGTCGACCCGGCGGTCCGCGCCGCTGCGCCGTTCCTCGAGGACGGGGACGGCCTCGGCCGCCGGCTCGGCGACCGGCTCGGGGACGATTCCGACGGCGGGCTCGGGGGCAGTCTCCGCGACCGGCTGGGGAGCCGGCTCGGCCGGGGCCTCCGGGGCAGGCCCCGCGGCGTCGCCGTCGAGGCAGGTCTTGATGAGCGCGACCATCGAGTCGACGTCGACGCTCTCGTCGACATCGGCGCCGGTCTGCTCGATCGCGGCCAGCAGGGCGCGGACACCGTCGACCATGTTGAGCAGCGCGCCGGCGATGGCGGGCGTCATGGTGAGCTCGCCCTCGCGCAGCCGGGAGAGCAGGTTCTCCCCCACGTGCGTCAGCGACTCGAGCCGGCCGAACGCGAGGAAGCCGCTCGTGCCCTTGATCGTGTGGATCGTGCGGAACACGCTCGACAGCAGTTCCCGCGAGCCCGGCGACTTCTCGAGCTCGACCAGATCACGATCCAGCTGGTCGAGGTTCTCGTGGCTCTCGACAAGGAACTCCTGGACGATCTCGTCGTCTTCGTCCACCGTTCCTCCTGGTCTGCCGGTCTTGGTCACGAGACCAATCGGCCGGGGCACCCTGGAGTTGACGGTGCAAATGCGCTATTGAAACCGGGAATCGAGCGCGTAAGCCGATCAGCGCGGGTCGCGGTCGCGCGTCGCCATGCGCACGAGCGCGAGCAGGACGGCGGCGACCGGCAGGGCGACGAGGAAGCGCACGACCGCGGTGTCGACCGTGATCGTGTGGTCGACGAGCGCGGCCCAGATCGTCGGGAAGGCGAAGACGAGGGCCAGCAGCAGCACCGAACCGCGCAGCATCACCGCTCCTGGTCGGCGAGGGCGTCCAGCAGCAGCGAGACCCAGCGGGCCGGCGTCGCGAACGATGCGTCGAGCAGGGCGATCGGGGTGTCGAGCTCCCACACCGTGGCCGGGCTGGCCGTGTCGGCCGCACCGGTGACGACGAGGGCGTCGACGTCGTCGCGGGCCCGCAACCGCCGGCGCGCGTCGGCCGGCTTGCTCGACGCGTCGACGACGAGCCAGGTCGAATCCGGGGTCATCGCGGCGAGCATCCGGTCGGCGCCGGTGACACCGCCGACGGTGTCGGTCGGCACGACGACGATCGCCGGCCGGTAGCCGCCCATGCGGTGGCACGCGGCGAAGGCGGTCGCGTAGGTCTCGTCGGGCAGCGGGGTGCCGCCGGGGTTCGGGCGGGCGTCGCCGGCGGTCCAGACGAAGCGCGGGTCGAGACCGAGCCGGTTGCGGACGGTCTCGGCGGCGCGGGTCGCGGCCGCGGCCGGGCCGACGATCGCCAGCAGCTGCCCGGAGTCGGCCGGCGGGCGCGGCGGCACGGGCAGCCTCGCCGCCACCGCGGTCAGCGCGGCGCGGGCGTCGGGGGCGTCACTCGGCACCCAGTCGATCGGCACGCCGAGCTCGGCCAGCCGGCGGCGCCCGGCCAGCCCCCCGGTCGTCGCCGGCTCGGCGGGCGTGACCTCGACCGGTGCGATCTCGGCGGGCGCGATCTCGACGCGGGCGATCTCCGTGCGGGCGAGCTCCGTGCGGAGGATCTCCGGGCGAGCGGGCGCCGGCTCGATCGCGGGCGGTGCCGGGGTCGGGGCGAGCGTCGGGAAGGCGGGCTCGAAGCCGGCCGGCAGGGTGGCCTCGAAGGCCGGCGGCTCGACGGCGGGCCGCGCGACGATCGCCTCGGCGACCGGGCGCGCCCGCGACTTGCCGGCGGCGAGCTGCAGCACCATCGCGGCGAACTCGGCGTTGGACGACTCGGTCAGGTAGGTCGACTCGTCGATGGTCGCGACCCGGTCGTCGGCGGCCTCGGCCGAGGCGATCAACTCGGCGAGCGGGTCGTCGCCGACCGGCGGCGGGGCGGGACGCCGTACCGGAGCAGGGCGCGGGGCGGGCCCGGCGAGACCGTCGATCGCGAAGTGCACGCCGACGCGCTGGCGGGCGAAGAACCCGAGCACGCCGCCCTCGCGCGGGTAGCTCACCTCGACCACGCGCACCTGACCGGGGAACTCGCCGTCCAGTTCGGCGAGCAGGGTGTCGAGGTCGTCACCCTCCCGGTACAACGTCGAGGACGTCATCGATGACTCCAATCGCATTGATGGCCACCGAGGTGGTGGCGAGCTCCGGGTAGGACACGACCGGCAGGGCGACCTGCGAGTAGCGGATCAGGCGGTGCAGCGGACCACGGATCTGGGCGGCACACACGAGCACCGGCTTGTTGCCCTTGGCCGTCTCGATGCGGTAGCGCTCGGCCACCGAGGTGAGGATGCCCTCGGTCAGCGCCGGCGGCAGCACGAGCGACGCGCCGCCGTCGCCGGGGCGCACCGACTCGAGCATCGCCTGCTGCAGGCGCGGTTCGACGGTCAGCACGTCGAGCCGACCGTCGCCGGCGAGGTGGGCGATGATCGCCGGCGCAACCGCCGCGCGGGCCGCCTCGACCAGCCGGTCGGGGTCGGTGCCGCCCTTGGCCGCGACCGACAGCGCCTCGTAGATGCGGACGAGGTCGCGGATCGGCACGCCCTCGTCGAGCAGCGCGTGCAGCACGCGCTGGATCTCGCCGAGGCTGAGCAGGGCCGGGGTGAGATCCTCGACGACGACGGGATGGCTCCGCTTGAGCGCGCGGGTCGCGGCGGCGACCTCCTCGCGGCCGAGCAGCCGGCTCGCGTTCTGCCGCACGACCTCGGACAGGTGCGTGATGATCAGCGACGACCGGTCCACCACGGTCGCCCCGAGCAGCTCGGCCTGGGCCCGCAGCTCCATCGCGATCCAGCGTCCTTCGAGGCCGAAGACCGGCTCGCGGGCCGAGCGGCCGGGCAGGCCCTCGACGCCGTCGCCGATCGCGAGCGCCATGCCGGGCGGGGCCTGGCCGCGGGCGAGCTCGACGCCGTTGATGTTGATGGCGTAGGTCGACATCGGCAGCGAGACGTTGTCACGTGTCCGGACGGGCGGCATGACCACGCCGAGCTCGGTGGCCAGGCTGCGCCGCAGCCCGCGCACGCGGTCGAGCAGGTCGGCGCCGGGGCCGTCGACGAGGTTGATCAGGTCGGGTGCGAGAGCCAGCTCGAGCGGCTCGATGAGCATCTCGTTGTGCAGCGACTCGTCGCTCTCCTGCGCGGCCGCGACGACCTCGCCGGCCGTCGGGGCGGACGCGGCCGCCTCGGCCTTCTCGTTCGACTTCAGCTTCCCCGCCATCAGCAGCAGGCCGGCGCCGACGACGAGGAACGGCAACTTGGGCAGGCCCGGCACGACGCACAGCAGCAGCGCGGCCCCGCCCGCGATCTGGATGGCGCGGCGCTGGCCGCCGAGCTGCTGCGAGACGACAGTGCCCATGTCGTCCGAGTCGCTCGAGCGGGTCACGATGAGACCGGTCGACACGCTCAGCAGCAGCGCGGGTATCTGGGAGACCAGGCCGTCGCCGACGCTCAGCAGGCTGTAGGTCGACAGCGCCTGCGACAGCGGGATGTGGTGGCTGAATACGCCAATGGCGAAGCCGCCGATGAGGTTGATCAGGGTGATGATGATGGCCGCGATGGCGTCACCCTTGACGAAGCGGGTCGCACCGTCCATCGCGCCGTAGAAGTCGGCCTCGGAGGCGATCTCGGCCCGCCGCTTGCGCGCGCTCGCCTCGTCGATCAGGCCGGCGTTGAGGTCGGCGTCGATGGCCATCTGCTTGCCCGGCATGGCGTCGAGGGTGAATCGCGCGCCGACCTCGGCGATGCGCCCGGCGCCGTTGGTGATGACGACGAACTGGATCACCAGCAGGATCGTGAAGATCACCAGCCCGACGACGAGCGAGCCGCCGATGACGAAGTGACCGAACGCGCTGATGACGTTGCCCGCGAAGCCGTCGGTGAGCACCAGGCGCGTGGCACTGATGTTGAGGGCGAGGCGGAACAGCGTCGCCACCAGCAGCAGCGACGGGAAGCTCGAGAAGTCCAGCGGCCGCCGGACGTACATGGAGACGAGGACGACCAGCACCGCACCGGTGATGTTGCAGGCGATCAGCAGGTCGAGCACGGTCGGCGGCACCGGCACGACGAGCATGGCCACGATCGCGACCACGCCGATCGGCACGGCCAGTTGGCTCAGTCTCGTCGTCTTCACGGCACCTCTAATCGGACACACACGCATGCAATGGTGGGTATCCGACCCGGGGTGTTCGCCGTCCTGGCTCCCGTCCTATCGACCGGCGAGTGTCCGACTTGAGAGTCGAAGCCAATCGGGCCCTTCGACCCGATCGGAGCAGGGAATTGGTCCCTTACCCTGACGCCCATGACACTGCCGGGGCTCGACGCGGCCGGTGAGATGTCCGCGCGCATCCGGCGTCACGACTGGGCCGCAACCTCGGCCGGACCCATCGAGTCGTGGCCGACGAGCCTGCGCACGACGGTGGGCACGATGCTCAACACCCGCTACCCCATGCTCCTGTTCTGGGGGCCTGACCTGATCTGCTTCTACAACGACGCCTTCCGGCCCAGCCTGGGCGCCGAGATGCACCCGGGCGCGCTCGGCGGGGCCGGGCGCGAGGTGTGGTCGGAGGTCTGGGAGTTCACCGGGCCGCAGGTCGAGGCCGTGATGACGCAGGGCGCGAACACCGGCTTCGACGACCAGCTGGTGCCCTTCGACCGCAACGGCTACTACGAGGAGATCTACTTCACCTACAGCTACAGCCCGGTCTACGCCGAGGACGGCACGGTCGGCGGCACGCTGGTCGTCTGCAACGAGACGACCACGCAGGTGATCTCCGAACGGCGCATGACCACGCTGCAGGGGTTGGCCACCGCCGCCGACCCGCACGACCACGACCCGAACGGTGCGGCGGCGGGGCGAGACCTGCTCGCCGCGCTCGTCACGAGCGATGCCGACATCCCGTTCGCCCTGCTCTACGACGTGAGCCCCGAGCAGGGCGAGGCCGCGCTGATCGGCACGGTCGGCATCGCGGCCGGCTCCGTCGACGCGCCGTGGGTTCTCGACCTGCGCCCGGAGGCACCGGCGATGCCGTGGTCGGACGCCGTGCGGGCGGTGGCCGAGCGGCGTCGCCCGTTCGAGATCCACGACCTGCACCAGAGGTGGGCTCCGCTCCCCGGAGGTGCGTGGCCGGAGAGCCCGCGCGAGGCCGTGGCCGCACCGGTGGGCGGTAGCGCCCACGCCCACAGCTTCGTCCTGATCACCGCGGTGAGCGCCCGCAAGCGACTCAACGCGGCCTACCGCCGCTTCCTCGGCCTCACGTCCGACCAGTTCTCGGCCGCGGTCGCCCGAGCCGTCCGCCGGCACCAGGAGAGCGAGCGGGCCGAGCGGCTCGCCGAACTCGATCGGGCCAAGACCGCGTTCCTGTCGACGGTGAGCCACGAGCTGCGCACCCCTCTCACGCTCGTGCTCGGCCCGCTGCAGAACCTGCTGGAACAGCCCGACACCGCCGGCTCGCCCGAGGTGCAGAGCGCCTACCGCAACGCGCGACGCCTGCTGCGGCTCGTGAACACGCTGCTCGACTTCTCACGCATCGAGGCGGGCCGGATGGCGTTCCGGCCGCGCCCCACCGATGTCGCGGCGCTGACGCGTGACTGCGCCTCGCTGTTCACGTCGCTGGCAGCGGCGCGCGGGCTGGAGCTGCGCGTCGACTGCGCCGAGCCGGTGCTCGCCGAGATCGACCGCGACATGTGGGAGAAGATCGTCCTCAACGTCGTGTCGAACGCCGTCAAGTACACCAGGCACGGGCACGTCGGGGTGCGCGTCGAGCATCGGGACGGCTCGGCCGTGCTGGTCGTGTCCGACTCCGGCATCGGCATCCCGTCCGACGAGGTGCCCCTGATCTTCGACCGCTTCCACCGCACGCTGTCCGACCTCACGCCGTCGGTCGAGGGCACCGGACTCGGGCTCGCCCTCGTGCGGGAGCTGGCCACGATCCACGACGGCACCGCCGTCGTGCACAGCACGCCGGGGGTGGGCTCGACGTTCGTGGTGTCCGTCCCGGCCCTCGACCCGGCCGATGACGTGATGCTGCCCGAGCCGCTGGACAACGGGCACGCGATCGACGTCGACGCCCTGTTCGACGACGCCGCGGCCTCGAACGGCAACGGGGCCGAGGCGGCGAGCGGCGGCGCGGCCCGCGTCCTCGTCGTCGACGACAACCGCGACATGCGCGAGTTCCTCGCCCGGGCCCTGGCGCCGCTGGCCGAGGTCGACCTCGCCGAGGACGGCCGGGACGCCCTGATCCGGGCCCGGCGGCAGAGTCCCGATCTCATCGTCAGCGACGTGATGATGCCGGTCATCGACGGCGTCGGCCTGCTGGCCGCGTTGCGGGCCGAGCCGGAGCTCGCCGAGGTGCCGGTCATCCTGCTCTCGGCCCGGGCCGATCACGAGTCGCTCATCGCCGGACTGGACGCCGGGGCGGCCGATTTCCTGGCCAAGCCGTTCTCCACCGGCGAACTGCGCAGCCGGGTGCGGACCAACCTCGCCGCCGTCCAGCTGCGCAAGGCCCGGGCGGCCGACGCCGCCGAGGCGCTGCGGCGGCGCGAGCAGCAGGCGCTCGAGCTCAACGACCGCATCGTGCAGGGCATGATCGTCGCGCGGATGGCGCTCGACGCGGGGCAGCTCGAGACCGTCGTCTCGGCGCTCGACAGCTCGATCAAGGGCGCGAGCACCATCATCACCGAACTGCTCGGCGATCCGGCCGGCCTGCTCCGGAGCACACCGGCCGATCTCGAGATGAATCCATGACCTCGACCGAGGCCGGTGCGGTGAGCATCCTCCTCGTCGACGACACGGCGGACGTACGACGGTTGCTGCGCACCGTTCTCGACTCCTACGAACAATTCTGCGTCGTCGCCGAGGCCCGGGACGGGCTCGAGGCGATCGACCAGGCCCGCGACCTTCAGCCCGACGTCGTGCTGCTCGACCTCGCGATGCCGCGCATGGGTGGGCTCGAGGCGTTGCCGCTGATCCGCGACGCGTCGCCGAACAGCGACGTCGTCGTGCTGTCGGCCTTCGATGCCACTCGCATGGCGCCGGCGGCGCTGTCGGCCGGCGCGGTCGGTTACCTGCAGAAGGGCATGCCCGGGGCCGAGCTGGTGGCGCAGCTGAGCGCGCTGCTCGGGCTGCCCCCGCCGCCGCCGCGTCCGCCGGCCGTCACCACGGCGGCCGACCAGGCCCTCCCCCGCGCCGCGCACGAGCTGCGCAGCCCGGCGATCGCGCTGAACCTGCTCGCCGGCGAACTCGCGCGTCCTCAGGACGATCCGGAGACGTCGCGCCGGCTGCTGGAGGCGATCGTGCGGCAGGCCGGCGTGATCGACCGCTTGACCACCGACCTGCTGACCGCCTCCCACGCGAAGCGCGGCGCGCTCACCGTGCGGCGCGCGCCCCTGCAGCTGCGCCCCGAACTCGACGCCGCCGTCCAGGTCTTCGCCCACCAGGTCGAGATCACCATCGACTGCCCGCTCACGCTGACGGTGTCGGCCGACCAGGTCGGTCTGGAGCAGATGCTCACGAACCTGATCTCCAACGCGATGCGCTACGGCTCGCCGCCGATCCGCATCGAGGTGCGCGACGAGTACCCCGACATCGTTTTGCGCGTTGTCGACCACGGGCCCGGAGTGCCCGACTGGTTCCGTGACCAGCTCTTCGACGAGTACACCCGCGCGGAACCGGAACGCGGGGTCGGCACCGGCATCGGCCTGTTCGTGGTGCGGGCGATGGCCGAGGCGCACGGCGGCCGGGTGGCCTACGAGCGGGTCGACGGCGCGACGGCGTTCTGCCTCACCCTGCCGCAGCCCGCCTGCGATCCCAGCTGATGAACCCGCCCGGAGCAGGCCTGCCGACCTGCCCCGAGCGAGATGATCACGGTCAGCGGGGGGACGCGGCCAGGGTGCGGACGGTGTGCGTGCCCGCGGTCGAGCCGCGCTTGCGCAGCGTCATGATGAAGGCGAGCACGGTGGCGACGGCCTTGTAGAGATCCGGCGGGATCTCCTGGCCGATCTCGCAGGTCTTGAACAGCGTGCGGGCGAGCGGGATGTCGCTGACCATCGGGATGCGGTGCTCCTCGGCCAGCGCGCGGATCCGGGCGGCGACGTGATCACCGCCCTTGGCGACGACGCGGGGGGCACCCTTGGCCGGGTCGTACTTGAGCGCGACGGCGACGTGCGTCGGGTTGACCACGACGACGTCGGCGGTCGGGACGTCGGCCATCATCCGGTTGCGCCGCATCGCCATCTGCCGCGAGCGGATCGCCCCCTTCTGGTGCGGGTCGCCCTCGGCGCTCTTGTGCTCGTCCTTGATCTCCTGCTTGGTCATCTTGAGCTGCTTGTTGTTGCGCTTGCGCACGACCGCGTAGTCGGCGAAGGCCATCATGATGCCGGCGACCGCGGCGTAGCGCAGCAGCGACAGCACCATGCCGACGGCGATCGAGACCAGGCTCGCGATCGGCAGCGACCCCGAGCCCATGACGGTCGGCACCAGCCGCTGCAGCGACAGCACGACGACACCGGCGAGCGCGCCCGTCTTGAGCAGCGCCTTCGTCATCGCCCACACGGCGTGCGGGCCGAACATGCGCTTGACGCCCGAGAGCGGGTTGAGCCGCTTGAACGTCGGCTTGAGCAGCTTCGGCGACACCCAGATGCCGCCCTGCCCGGCCACCGACACCACGCCGACGACCGCGATCATCAACGCCATCGGCAGCACGGCCGAGAACGCGCCCCTCGCTGCCTCGACGGCCATCGCCTTGGCCGGCGCGATCCGCGGGTTCTCGATGATCGCGCCGAGCTGGATGAGCGAGTTGGTCGAGATCGACATCAGCTTGGTGAAGACGTCGGGGATCACGAAGCTGGCCACCAGCAGACCGGCCCACGCCCCGATCTCCGGGGTGTTGCCGATCGACCCGTCGTGCCGGGCCTTCTTGCGCCGTTTCGGGGTGGCCTTCTCGGTGCGCTCACCCCCGCTGCCGCCGCCGGACATCAGGTGGTGACCACTTGGATCAGCCGGTTCGCGTGGTCGGCGAGCTGGACGACGACGCCGGGCATCAGCGTGAAGCCGAGGCCGACGAGCATGAGCGTCAGTCCGATCTTGAGCGGGAAGCTGAGCGCGAACGCGTTGAGCTGCGGAGCGATGCGGTTGAGCACGCCGAGCGCCATGTCGGCGATGAACAGCACGACGATGAGCGGCCCGGCGATCTGCAGGGCCGACACGAACAGCCCGGTGACCGACGACGCGATCACCTTGTCCAGGTGGGCCATCGTCAGGTGCCCGTCCAGCGGGATGGCGGAGAACGTGCGCAGGAAGCCCTGGAAGATCAGCAGGTGGACGTTGGTCGCGAAGATCAGCGTCGTGCAGAGCAGCGAGTAGAAGCGTCCGAAGATCGAGGTCATCGTCGTGGTCAGCGGGTCGTAGGCCGCCGACAGCGAGAAGCCGCCGAACAGGTCGAGCAGGCCACCGGCCGTCTCGATGGCGGTGAAGACGAGCCGGGTCAGGAAGCCGAGCCCGGCCCCGATGACGATCTGCTCCAGCAGCGCGCCGGCCATCGGCGCGACCTCGGCCACCGGCGCCTGCGCCTTCACGCCGGGCACGATCACGAGGGCGATGCCGACGCTGAGGATGACCTTCACCGGGTGCGGCACCATGCCGGTGGCGATCGGAGGCGACACGATCGCCCAGGCCAGGATGCGCACGCTGACGAGCAGCAGCGCGACGAGGCCGGCGGTGTCGAGGTCGAAGTGCACGGGCGCGCTACTTGAGCAGGTTCGGGATCTGGGTGAACAGCTCCTGGGTGAAGCCGACCATCGTCGTCAGCATCCAGTGGCCGCACACGAGCAGCGCGACGCCGACGCCGACCGCCTTCGGCACGAAGGAGAGCGTGAACTCCTGGATCTGGGTGGCCGACTGGAACAACGACACGGCGAAGCCGATCACGAGCGAGGTCACCAGCGCCGGCGCGGCCAGCTTGGCCGAGACGAGCATGACCTGCAGGGCGATGTGGATGATCTGGGTATCGGTCATCGCGGCTAGCCTCCGCCTCGATAGCTGCGGACGAGAGCGGTGATGATCAGGCCCCAGCCGTCCACCAGGACGAAGAGCAGGAGCTTGAACGGCAGGGAGATCGAGACCGGCGGCAGCATCATCATGCCGAGCGACATCAGCGAGGACGACACGACCAGGTCGATGATCACGAACGGTACGAACACCACGAAGCCGATGATCATCGCCGAGCGCAGTTCGGAGAGGACGAACGCCGGGATCAACGTGGTCAGCTCGATGTGCGACTTGTCGGCCGGGTTGGGCAGGTTGCCCGCACGCAGCATCAGCGCGATCTCCTGCGGACGCGTGTGCTGCAGCATGAAGTGGCGCAGCGGTTCGGTGCCGTCGGTCCAGGCCTGGGCCCGGTTCTTCGTCCCGTGCAGGTAGGGCTGGATGCCGAGGGAGTTGACCTTCGACAGCACCGGCCCCATGACGAACAGGCTGAGGAAGAGCGACAGCCCGGCCAGCACCTGGTTCGGCGGCACCGTGGTCAGCCCGAGCGCGTTCCGGGTGAGCGACAGCACGACGAAGATCTTGGTGAAGCTGGTGACCAGCAGCAGCAGCGACGGCGCCACCGACAGCACGGTGACGAGCATCAGGATGCTGATCGACTGGCTCGGCTTGCCGCCGACGTTGACCGACACCCCGCCGCTCGTCGTCGGGCCCTCGGGGCCGGACGGTGCGCTCGGCGACGCCGGACCCGCCGGGGCGGTGGCGGCGGCGTGCGGGGCCGGGCTCGCACCGGCGGCCGAGCCGAAGGCCAGCCCGCCGAAGAGGCAGCCGATGAGCACGGCCAGCGCGAAGAGCGCGCGCAGCGGCGTGATGCGTCCGGATCGGGTCTCTGACCCCTCGCGGCCCTGAACGGTCGAGGTCATTGTGTCAGCGCGTCCTGGCGGTGAGATCGCGCAGGCTGTCGATCGTCTGTCGCCAGGTGTCCGGCGAGAGTGCCGAGCCGGCGAGCGGACTTCGCTTCACCGGGAGCGACTCGAGCGCCTCGGCGGCGTCCTTCGACAGCACCGGGGCGGGTCGCGCCGGGGTGGGGCGGGCCGGCGGCGCGGGCCGGGCCGAGCGGGCCGGGCGCGGGGCCCGGGTCGCCTTGACGATCCGCTTCGGCGCCTGCTCCTCGAGCCTGGCCTCGACGGCCGCGAGGTCGGTCTCGCCGATCACGGACACGGCCCCGTCGGTCACGCCGAGGATGAGGGCCTGGTCCATGACCCGGACGACGGCCACCGACGCGGTGCGGGAGAGCTGCTGGCGGCCGAGCACGTCGACCAACCGGCTGCTCTTGCCGCCGGTCTTCTTCTTCGCCTTGCGTGCGATCAGCCACATCAGGCCGAGCACGAAGGCGAGCGACAGCAGCAGCCGCCCGATCGAGGAAACCGTGTCCATCAGGGTCAGCGCCCCTGGGCGTCGGTGATCACCTGGGTGATGCGCAGGCCGTAGTTCTCGTCGACCACGACGACCTCGCCGTGCGCGATGAGCCGGCCGTTGACGAACAGGTCGGCCGGCGTACCGGCGGCCCGGTCCAGCTCGATGACCGCGCCGGAGCGCAGTGACAGCAGCTCGTTGACGGTCATCCGCGAGCGGCCGAGCTCGACCGTCGCCGCCATCTCGACGCCGCGCAGCAGGTCGAGCCGCTGCGACTGGACGTCCTCGGCGGCGGCCGGGAGCACCGGGGCCGCGGTCGGGAGGGTGAGGGAGAGGGCGACGGCGGCGCGGGGGCCGGTTCCGCCGAGCAGCGGGACCAGCGCGGCGTCCGGGCCGGCCAGGATGCGGTTGATGCCCAGACGGGTCTCGACCACCTGGAGCGGGCCGAGCGCGACCGGACCGATCGCCGCGGCGACGGCGTCGATGGTCGGCGCCAGCGCGGCGTCGAGTTCCAGCGAGCCGAGTGACGAGTCACGCAACGCCGTCGCGACGTCGTCGGCCACGACCAGGAGCAGGTCGCCGGTGCGGGCGCCGCTGAACCGGGCGATGACGGCGTGGCTGCCGAACCCGGCCGGGTCGGCCTCGCGGGTCGGGTGGCCCACGGTGAGCGGTTCGCCGCCGGCGAGGGTGCTGGCGACCGTGGACGCGGCCGTGGCCAGCACCTCGGTGACGTTGCCGGTGGCTTCGGTGATCACGCGTTCTCCTGGTGAGGGTGGTGGGGATCGAGGGGGGAATCGACGACCAGGGCCGCGAGCTTGGATCCGGACTTGCCGGCGATCGCGTGGGCGAAGACGGTGCCGGCGGCCTGCAGCGAGAGCGGGACGCCGACGCGGTGGTCGAGGCGGACGATGTCGCCTTCGGCGAGGGAGAGGATGCGGGCCGGGCTCAGCGACAGCGGCGCGAACTCGACGCTGACGCTCATCGGCACGTCACCGAGACGCTCCTTGACGCGCTGGCGCACGGACGTGGCGTCGGGGACGTCGTCCTCCTCGCCGGGCCGGCGGGGACGCTGGGCGACGAGCAGGGGCAGCAGCGGCGCCAGCGGCAGGCACAGCGTCGCCTGGCAGGTCTCCGAGCCGACCACCATGTCGAAGCTGGTGACGATCATGGCGTCGGTGGCGCTGCCGGCCTGCAGGAACTGCGGGTTGTACTCGATGGCGCCGAGCGACGGCGTGACGGCCACGATGGGCTCGAACGAGTAGCGCAGCGAGCCGACCATCTGCTCGAGCAGGCCCATCAGCAGGGTCGTCTCGATCTCGGTCAGGGTGCGGTCGGGCTGGGTGCCGCCGGGGCCGCCGAGCATGTAGTCGATCGAGGCCAGCGCCATGGGCAGCGAGAACTGCCAGACACCGGTGCCCTGCAGCGGCGGCATCGCGATCGGCACCATCAGCGTGGTGGCGTCGAGGCTGGTGACGTACTCCTCGTAGCTCACCTGGGCGATGTCGGCGACGGTCATCGAACAGACCTGGCGCAGCCCGCTCGTCAGCAACGTCGTCATGCGACGGGAGAACGTCTCGAACGCGATCTGCAGCGTGCGGATGTGCTCGCGCGACAGCTTGGTCGGGCGACGGAAGTCGTACAGCGCGACATCGGGCTCGACCCCGGGCGCGCGCGAGACATCGCGCAGATCGGGTGATGCGTTCGCTGGCACGCCCTCGCTATCGGCCGGGGGTGCGGCGACCTGAGCGGAACCGCGGGATCGATTCCACGGCTCTCCGACTCTTGGGGCGAGTCGGACTCCGGGGTTACTGGGTGACGAATTGGGTCAGGAAGACGGCGAACACCTCATCCGGGTAGGCCTTCTGGAGCTGCTTGAGCAGGTCGTCGGTCAACTTCTTGCGGGCCGTGTCGCTGGACAGCGACTCCACGGTGCGGTCGCTGAACTCGGTGATCGCGAGGGACGCGGCCTTCGCGGTGGTCAGGGCGAAGTCGGCCGCCTTGGCCTTGCCGGCCACCAGCTGGAGCGAGATCGCCACCTTCAGGTAGTGCCCGCCGGCCAGGTTCAGGGTCAGCGGGTCGGTCGACACCGGCACGTACTCGCCGCCGGCGGGCGCGCCGGGCTTGGGCGTCGGCGCCAGGAACGTGTAGGCGCCGTAGCCGACGACGAACAGCCCGACGAGGGCCAGGATGAACTTCTTGCTCTTGTAGATCTTCGGCTTGGCCGTGGCGGCGCCGCCGCCGTCGCCGTCCTTGGTCGGCTTGCCGCCCGGGCCCTTCGCCGTCGCGGGCGAACCGGAGTTCGTCGCGAAGCGCTGCTCCTGCTTGATGGCTGAGGTCATGGTGGGTCCTTGGGTGGGGGTCAACGTGCGGCGGCAGCGGCAGCCGGCAGGAGCGCGGCGGCCTCGGACGGGAGAGAGGTGAGCACGACGATCTCGACGCGGCGGTTCAGGGCGACCGCTCGCGGGTCGGACGCCGGGTAGAGCGGGCGCTGGTCGGAGAAGCCGACCGCGCTCAGCCGCGACGGCGAGACGCCGGCCGAGGCCAGGTAGCGCACCACGGCCGAGGCCCGGGCCGAGGACAGCTCCCACCCGGTCGGGTAGGGGTCGGTGTTGACCTTGACCTGGTTGGTGTAGCCGTCGACCTCGATGCTGTGCCGGTTGGTCACCAGCGGCGGGGCGACGACGTCGAAGATCCGCTTACCGCCGGGCAGCAGGTTCGCACTGTTGCCCGGGAACACCAGCGCGTTGGTGACGACGGTGATGATCAGGCCGCGGCGGTCGATCGCGAAGTTGACCGCTCCGGCCATGCCGGCCTTGCGCAGCGCGGCGTTGATGCGCTTCTTGATCTGGGTGAAGTCCTCGACCTCCTGCTGCACGGCCACGCCTCGCTTGTCGGCCTGCATCGTGGTCGGCGCCTGCGGCATCGTCGAGGCATCCGGACCGACGGCCGGCATACCCGGGAGGACGATCTGCTGCCCCTGGCCGTCGGCAGCGTTCTGGTTCAGGCCGTTGCCGCCGTTGAGCACGCTGGTCTCGCCGTTCCCGAACGCCGACGACAGCGAGTGCTTCAGCTCCAGGAACTTCGACGTGTTCACGACCGAGATCGAGAACAGCACGATGAACAGCACGAGCAGCAGCGTCAGCATGTCGGCGTAGGTGACCATCCAGCGCTCGGCGCCCTCCTCGCCACCGTGGTCGGCGCCGCGCTTGCTGCGGCGCCCGCGCGAGGTGGCGCTCTTGGCGCCGTGGCCGACCTTCGATGCGGCGGCCGACATCAGGCCGCGTCCTTCTCGGGCGGCACGAAGTTGGGCAGCATGCTCTGCAGCTTCTGGGCGATCAGGCGCGGGTTCGAGCCGGCCTGGATCGCGATGACGCCCTCGAGCGCCAGCTCCATCTCCTCGCACTCGGCCTCGCCGACCCGCTTCAGGCGGTTGGCCAGCGGGAAGAAGAACACGTTCGCCGACAGCACGCCCCACAGCGTGGCGACGAAGGCCGACGCGATCTTCGAGCCGAGCGTGGAGGGGTCGCTGAGGTCGCCGAGCACGTGCACGAGGCCGAGGACGGTGCCGATGATGCCGATCGTCGGCGAGAAGCCGCCCATGTCGTGGAAGAGCTTGGCCGCGGCGCCGTCGCCGGCCCGCTTGGCGTCGATCTCGGCGCCGAGGATCTCACCGAGCTCGTCGGCGTCGGTGCCGTCGACGGCCATCTCGAGCGCCCGCTTCAGGAACGGGTTCTCGACGGCGGCGATCTCACCCTCCAGCGAGAGCAGGCCCTCGCGGCGGGCGCGGCCGGCCAGGGCGACGATGACGTCGACGCTGTCGCCGGGGGTGGAGGGCTTCGCGGTGAACGCCCGGATGAGCTGTTTCGGCAGCGCCTTGACGTCGTCGAACATCGCCCCGGCGCAGGCCGCGCCGAACGTCCCGACGAACACCAGGACCATCGGAGCGGGGATGAAGATCGCCATCGGATCCCCACCCTCCATGACCACCGATCCGAAGATGGCGACGAGGGCGGCTCCGACACCGATGATGGTGGCCGGATCCATGTCAGCGCTCCCCGGGGTGCAGCACCACGACGGAGGCGCCGGCGGAGGAGTTGTGCTCGCGCGAGGCGACCTCGCGGGGGGCCGTGCGGCTGCGGTCGGTCAGCGTCTGCGCCGCGGCGATGATGCTCGCGCGGTAGTCGTTGATGAGCTCGGCGAGTTCCTCGAGCGATTCGCGGATGACGTACCGGCTGCCGTTGACGAGGGTCACGACGGTGTCCGGCGTGGCCTCCGCTCGCTCGATGAGATCGGGGTTGAGCGCGAAGACAGGTCCGCCCAAACGGGTCAGCTGCAACACGGTGTCCATCCTTGGATTCGTAACTTCCGGCCGTCCCTGGCCTTCGTTGTCCTACAAATCGGCCGGGTGGCGGCGCACTTGAGTGCGCCGCCGTCCGATTTGCTCAGTTCTTCAGGTTCACCAGCGTCTGCAGCACCTCGTCGGAGGTGGTGATGACCTTCGAGTTCGCCTGGAAGCCGCGCTGGGCGATGATCAGGTTGGTCAGCTCCTGGGAGAGGTCCACGTTGGACATCTCGACGTAGCCCGACGTGATGCTGCCGCGCGAGCCGGTGTTCGGGGCGCCGATGCTCGCCGCGCCCGAGTTGGGGGTGGCCGAGAACGCCGTGTCGCCGACCTTGGCCAGGCCGTTCGGGTTCGCGAAGGTCGCGACGCCGATCTGGCCGAGGACGGTGGTCACGCCGGCGGAGTTGACCCCGTTGATGTTGCCGCCGGAGTCGATGCTCCACGACACGTAGCTGCCGTTGGTGAGGCCGACGAGGTTGAGCGGGGTGCCGGTGGTGTTCTCGGCGATCGCACCATCCGGGGTGACCAGGTTGCCGGCGTTGTCGAGGGTGAAGTTGCCGGCGCGGGTGAACTGCTGCTGGCCGTTCTTCGACACGGCGAAGAAGCCGTCCCCGTTGATCAGCATGTTGCTGGTGACGCCGGTCGCCTGGCTCGAGCCCTGCGTGAAGTTCAGGGCCGTGCCGGCGACGCGCACACCGAGGCCGACCTGGATCGGGTCGGTGCCGCCGGTGGTGGCCGTCGCCGCGCCGCCGCCCTGCAGGGTCTGGCTGAGCGTGTCCTCGAACTGGACCGTGCTGCTCTTGTAGCCGGTGGTGTTGACGTTGGCGATGTTGTTGGCAGTGACGTCGAGCATCTTCTGGTGCGCGCCGAGACCGGAGATCGCGGTGAACAGGGACCGAAGCATGGCGGGGGGCTCCTCGGGACGGGGGAAGGCGGGTGCCTCAGGGGGTTCTATCGACTGATCGGGGGCAGTACTGAGCTGGATCGGGTTGCGGTGATGATCACGGCGTGGTGCCGCTGGGGGCCGCCCTCACCTCCGTGACGCTGCCGGCCGGCACGGAGGCCGAGCCGATCGTGAGCATGGCGCCGGCGCCGCCGGTCGACACGGCGGACACGATGCCGCTGCTCGTGCCGCCGGCGGAGTCGGTGTAGGTGACGTCCTTGCCGATCAGGCTCATCGCCGACTGCGCCTGCTGGGAGTTGACCAGGGCGGTGAGCGTCGCCGACATCGTGGTCATGGTCTGCACCTGGGAGAGCGTCGCGGTCTGCTGCATGAACGCCGAGGTGTCGACCGGGCTGCTCGGATCCTGGTACTTGAGTTGGGCGACGAGCAGTTGCAGGAAGGCCTGCGGGTCGAGCATCGGCTGGCCGCTGCTGCCGGTCTTGGCGGCGGCGGGGCCGGTCGCGGGCGCGACGCCGGGCGTGCCGACGGCGGGGATGGGAGTCGTCATGGGTGCAGTCCGATCAGAGGAGTCGGTCGAGGTAGCGGTCGAGCTGGACGGTGCGGCGCGGGGCCGGACGCTCGTCGGGGCGGTCGTCGCGGGGGGCGGGCCCGTGGCCGCCGGAGCCGGCCGAGCGCGGATCGCCGGAGCGGTCCTGCTGCGCGTGACCGTGATCGGCGACCGACACGTCGACGCCGCTGAAGCCGGACTGCGCCAGGTCGTGGTGCAGACCCGGGAGCGCGCTGGTCACCGCGGCGCGGGCCGCCGGGTCGACGACGGCGAGGCTCACGGTGATCGACCCGTCGCGCACCACGGCGGTGAGGTTCACCGCGCCGAGCTCGGCCGGGTGCAGCGAGACAGTGAGCTCGTGGACCCCGTTGCCGCGGTCGCGCAGCCGGCTGAGCGCGCCGAGCAGCAGCGGCTGCTCGGGCAGCGGTGCCTGGGCCGGGCGGATCGACCCGACGTCCGAGACCGGGACGGCGGTGTGGAGGTGCGGGGCGGGCGGGGCGCCCGCTGCGGCGAGGGCGGGTGACCCTTCCACCGGGACGGGCTTGCCCGGGTGCGGGGCGGCCGGGTCGGCGACGTCGCGCAGGGCTGCCGCGAAACCGGTACCCGCGGCGGCGGACGCCACGCCCGGGTCGACCGGAAGGGGCGGGATCTCGGCGCGGTGGGCCGGGGGCGTGGCCGCGGCGGCCGGCGGGGTCGGCCCGGCAGCCGGAACGATCGGCGTGGTCGGGGTCGGGACAGCGGTCCGGGTCCCGGCCACGGTGGGCGCTGCCGGGTTGGGCACCAGCGGGGTCGACGGGGCGGCGGACGTCGCCGGGCCGGCCGCGGTTGCGCGGTGCAGTCGATCGAGCGGCTGGTCGGCGGCTGCGTCGGTGCTCGCGCCGGGGTCGACCGGAACCCGGGTCCGTTCTTGCGCCGCAACCGCGGGCGTCGCTGACCGGGCGTCGACCGCTCCCGCGTGGCCGGCGGCAGTGACGGCGATCTTCATGCCGTCACCCTGCCCGGCCGGCGTGTCGGCATGAAGATCGGCGGGGGTCGTCGTCGGGGCGGGCGGCGGGGTCAGACCGCCGGTCACGAGCAGCCCACCGGCCACGACGGACGGGTCCGTGGCGGCCGCGGCCGGGGCCGATGGGTCGTCGCCGTTGCCGGGCTTGCTCGCCCCGGCACCGTGCGCGTGCTCCGGTGCCTGCGAGTGTTCGCTCGAGCGCGACCGCTCGGCGGCGCGGTCCGAGCGCTGCGGCTCGTGGGCCTCGTGGGCCTCGTTCAACGCGCCGGAGAACGCGTCCGATCCGGCTGCGTCGGGTCCGGCGCCGGAGGTCGTCGCGGCCACCGGCGTGGGCGCGACCGACGGTCCGATCATCAAGGTCATCCGCCGGCCTCCATCATCGCGACGATGCGCCGCACGTAGTTCTGGGTCTCGGTGTAGGGCGGGATGCCGCCGTACTGCGCGACCGCCCCGGCGCCGGCGTTGTAGGCCGCGAGGGCCAGCGGCACCGAGCCGTTGAAGCGGTGCAGGTTGCCCGACAGGATCTTGGCCGCGGCCTCGATCGACTGGCCCGGGTCGAAGGCGTTGACCCCGGCGCCCGCGGCGGTCGCCGGCATGAGCTGCATGAGGCCCTGGGCACCGGCGGGACTCACGGCGCTCGGGTTGCCGCCGGACTCCTGCTGGGCGACCGCGGCGAGCATCCCGGCGGGCAGCCGGTACTGCGCCTCGGCGGCGGCGAACTGCGGGGCGAACGCGGCCACGGACGGGGTGAGCCCGGCGGAGGTGAGCGCCGCGGCCGAGAGCCCGCCGACCTGGGTCGTCGCCGGTGCGGCGGCCGGGCCGGCCGGCACGATGCGGCGGATCGACGTCGGGGTCTGGTAGACGTCGGTGATGTGCACGGTCTTGCCCGGCTCGGGTGACTCGATGAGCTGGTTGTTCCCGAGGTAGATCGCGATGTGGTAGGCCGGGTCGCCGAAGGTCAGCAGGTCACCGGGCTGGGCCTGGGCCAGCGAGGGCACCGCGGTGCCCTCGTGCGCCTGGTCGGCCGCCACGCGCGGCAGCGAGATGCCGAGGTCCTTGTACGTCGCCTGCACCAGGCCCGAGCAGTCGATGCCGGACATCGACTCGGCGCCCCATACGTAGGGCACGCCGAGGTACTTCTTCGCGTCGGCGACGACGGCGTCGCCCGTGACCGACCCCGTGCCGGCGGTCGGGCCGCTGGACGTGGTCGACGCCAGCGCGCTCGAGTACTGGGCCCCGAACGCGGCGGCGCTCGACGCGACGCCCGTCGTCGATCCGGCCGTGGTGGCCACCGCGGCCCGCGCCGAGAGCGAGGCGATGGTCGACTGGATGGCGGCGATCTGGGCGGCGATGTCGCCGAGGCCGACCGCGGCCGGGGCGGTCACGAGCGAGCTCCGGCGGTGCCGTCCCGGTGCACGCGGGCGGCGATCTCGTCCATCTCGCGCATGGCGGCGGCGGCGTGCCGGGCGCGGATCTCGGCCAGGTGCTGCTCGTGCATCTCCTCGACCGTGCGCCGCGCGCGGGCGGCGGCGGTGAGCTCGCCGTGGCGCAGCGACACGAACTGGTCGGCGTCGTCGACCGCGCGCAGCGCGGCCGAGTGCGTGGCGGCGGCGGCCTGGAGGGCGGCCGCGGCCGCGGTGAACGCGGGCGCGTTGTCGACGGCGTCGGCCGCGACCAGCGACTCGATGCGGTCGACGTGGTGGCGCACGCGTCCGCGGGCGTGCTGCGACTCGCGCTGCGCGCCGGCGAGGCGCTGCTTGGCCGAGTCCTCCTGCAGCTGCCGCGCGCGC
The DNA here is from genome assembly GCF_036000465.1 of Jatrophihabitans sp. GTDB lineage: Bacteria > Actinomycetota > Actinomycetes > Mycobacteriales > Jatrophihabitantaceae > Jatrophihabitans. Next base: position 22,912 of record NZ_DASYFV010000017.1, read on the forward strand.
AGCAGACCGGACAGCCAGTGCTTGCTCATGCGACGTTCTCCGGGGCGATCAGGTGACCGAGCTGCGACCACGACGCGTCGGCCGCGACGAGGTCGCGGATGTCCTGCTGGAGGAAGTCCTGCAGGCTCGGCCACAGGGCGAGGGCGTGGTCGGCGAGCGGGTTGGTGCCGGCGACGTAGGCGCCGATCTCGACAAGCTCCTTGACGTCCTTGCGGGCGTCGATCAGCTTGCGGGTCTCGCGGGCGAGGGTTCGCTGCTCCGGCCCGGTGATCGCGTTGGCGACGCGCGAGACGGACTGCAGCACGTCGATGCTCGGGAAGTGACCGGCGTTGGCGAGCTTGCGGTCGAGCACGATGTGCCCGTCCAGGATCGAGCGCGCGGTGTCGGCGATGGGCTCGTTGTGGTCGTCGCCCTCGACGAGCACGGTGTAGAGCCCGGTGATCGATCCGTCGGCCGAACCGCCGGCGCGCTCGAGCAGCTGCGGCAGCATCGCGAACACCGACGGCGGGTAGCCGCGGGTCGTCGGCGGCTCGCCGGCCGACAGGCCGATCTCGCGCTGGGCCATGGCGAGGCGGGTGAGGCTGTCCATCATCAGCAGCACCTCACGACCGGTGTCGCGGAACCACTCGGCGATGCGGGTCGCGACGAAGGCCGCGCGCAGGCGCACCATGGGCGGCTGGTCGGAGGTCGCCACGATGACGACGGCGTTGCGCAGCCCCTCCGGTCCGAGGTCGTCCTCGAGGAACTCGCGCACCTCGCGGCCACGCTCGCCGACGAGGGCGAGCACGGTGACGTCGGCCTGGGTGCCGCGGGTGATCATCGACAGCAGGCTCGACTTGCCGACGCCGCTGCCGGCGAAGATGCCCATGCGCTGGCCCCGGCCGACCGGGACGAGCGTGTCGATCGCGCGCACGCCGAGCGGCAGCTGGGCGTCGACGCGGCGTCGGGTGAGCGCGCTCGGCGGCGCCGAGTCGATGCTGACACGGCTGAGCCCGGGGGGCAGCGACGAGCCGTCGAGCGGGTTGCCCAGGCCGTCGAGCACCTGGCCGAGCAGGTGCTCCCCCACCGCGACGGTCATCGCCTGGCCGGTGGCGACCACGCGGTCGCCGCTCGCGATGCCGGTGACCGAGCCGAGCGGCAGGCAGGTGGCGTGCTGGCCCTGCACCGAGACGACCTCGGCCGGCAGGGCGTTCTCGCCGATGTGCACGAGGTCGCCGGTGCGGGCGGGCACGCCGCGCACCGAGACCGAGAGGCCGCGCACCTCGTCGACCTGGCCGGACACGCGCGGCTGCGACGCGGCGACCGCGTCCGCGGCGGCCGTGCGCAGCCGATCGAGAACCGAGGTCACTTCTGCAGCACCGCCCGGACGCGGGCCAGACCGGCGGCGATGCGGGCGTCGACCTCGGTCGCGCCGGAGACGGCGACAGCGTCACCGGGCAGCAGGGTCGGGTCGGCGACGAGGGTGATCCGGCGCCGCGTCGAGTCGAGCGGTCCCGCGGTGGAGACCAGCGCGTGGTCGGCCGGCGCGAGACGGATCTCCACGTCCTCGTCGGCCGGGGCCAGGGCGAGGGCCCGGGTCAGGGCCGCGTGCGAGCGGGTGTCGTCGTCGCGCAGCGCGCTGCCGACGAGGCCCTCGGCGATGTCGAGGGCGGCGCTGACGATCAGCTCCTCGAGCTCGGCCGCGCCCGGGACGGCGCGCCGTTCGAGGGCACCTGCCGCGGCGTCGACGGCGGCGAGCGCGCGAGCGGCCAGCGCGGCCTGCTCGGCGGCGAACGCCTGCGTCTCCCGGCGGCGGCGCTCGGTCTCCCCCGCGGCGCGGGCCTCGGCGGCGCGCAGGCCGCTGGCCCAGCCCTCGAGGTAACCGGCGGCGCGGGCGGCCGAGCGGGCGGCCACGAGCAGGTCGTCCGGGATGCCGCCGGACGAGGCGATCTCGAACAGCGGCGGGGCCTGCGGCGCGAGGTCGGCCGCGACGAACGTGTCGGTCACGGCGGTCACCGGCGACGGGCGGGCGCCGGCGGTGAGCTCGCCCGGCAGCCAGGCGGCGATGGTGGGCTCAGGCGACGAAGGCATCCTCGTCCCCTCTCCCGACGACGATCTGGCCCGACTCCTCGAGCGAGCGGATGACCCGCACGACCGCGGCCTGCGCCTCTTCGACGACGTTGACCCGCACCGGGCCGAGCAGCTCGATCTCCTCGGCCAGCGTGAGGGCCGCGCGCTCGGACATGTTGCGCTGGACCTTGAGGCGCACGGCGTCGGCCACACCCTTGAGGGCGGTGGCGAGTTCGTTGACCTGCACCTCGCGCAGCACCAGCTGCACGGCGCGGTCGTCGAGCCCGACGAGGTCCTCGAACATGAACATCTGGCCGCGGACCTGCTCGGCGAGCTGCGGGTCGCGCTGCTCGAGGCCCTCGAGGATGAGGCGCTCGGTGCCACGGTCGGCCCGGTTGATGATCTCGACGAGCGGCTTGACGCCGCCGACGGCCGACAGGTCGCTGGCGACGCCGAGCGAGGACAGGCGACGCGACAGCGCGGACTCGATCTGGCGGATCAGGTCGGGCGACGTACGGTCCATGATCGCGATGCGGTGCGCGACGTCGGACTGGAGGTCGCGCTGCAGCCCGGCGAGCACGTCCGAGGCCGCGCCGGCCGACATGTGCGCCAGCACGAGGGCGATCGTCTGCGGGTGCTCGTCGGACAGGAACGAGATGATCTGACGGGCGTCGAGGTGCTGGGTGAAGGCGAAGGGCAGCTCGACGAAGGCCTGCGAGAGGCGGTCGAGGATCTCGCCGGCCCGCTCCTGGCCGACGGTAGCGAGCAGCAGCTCGCGGGCGAGTTCGAGGCCGCCGCGGGTCGTCGACCCGCCGCTGGCGAGCACGCCGGCGAACTCGGCGAGCACCGCCGCCGACACGTCGGCCGACACGCTGCCCATGCGAGCGATCTCGCTGGAGAGGTCCTCGAGCTCGGCCTCGGAGAGCTGGCCGAGCACGCGGGCGGAAGCCTCGCGGCCGAGCTGCAGCACGAGCACGGCCGCCTTCTGCCGGCCGTTCAGGTGGGCCGCGGCGTCGCGGACGGGCGGGGCGGGCGGAGCGGGCGCCGGGGCCTCGGGCACGGCCTCCAGGCCGGGCATCGGCAGGACGGTCGCCATCTCGTCACTCAAGGTCGCAGTCATCGCAAGGTGTCCCTGTTCTCGGTGCTCGACGGACGTCAGTTCGTGCGGCCGGCGTCGGCCAGGCCGGGGGTCCACGGCGACTTCGCGTGGTCGTTGCGGTCGCCGTTGCTGTTGAGCCAGTTCGACAGCACCGAGGCGACGTCCTCCGGCTGCTCCTCGGCCAGCGAGACCAGGGCCCGGCGGCGGGCGACGTTCTCCTGGTACTCGGCCGCGGCGACGGCACTGTGCGGGTCCGGCGCCGGGGCGATCGGCAGCGGCTGCTCGATGTACTCGATCGCCGGCGCCGGCGGGCCCTGGCGGCGACGCTTGCGCGAGGCGAGCCAGGTGCCGATCAGCACCGCGAGCAGCACCGCGCCGAGCGCGCCCTGCTTGATGAGCGACATCAGCTGGTTCTGCGAGGCCTTGGCCGCGGCGGCCGCGGCCGTGGCCTTGGCCGATGCCGCAGCGGCCGCGGCGGCGGTCGTGTCGAAGCGCATCGCCTCGATGGACAGCGTGTCGCCCCGCGCCGGCGTGATACCCGCGGCGGCGGAGAGCAGCGACTGGACCTTCGTCAGGGCCAGGCCCTTGACCGAGCCGTCGAGCAGCACGCCGACCGACATCTTGCTGACGTCGCCCGGGGCGTTGTCGACGACCTCGGTCTGAGTGCCCAGCGCGTTGTCGCGGGTGTCGCTCGCCTTGTTGTACGTGCCGCCGGAGTTGGCGGCCGTGCCGGTGGAGGCCGTGCCCGCGCCGAGCGTGCCGCCGGCCCCGGTGGCCGCGGCGCCGGTGTACTTCTCGGCCGTCTTCGACTCCGACAGCGGCGGCGCCGTCGGGTCGTAGACGTAGCGCTTCGTGGTGGTGCTCTTCTTGCTGAAGTCGAGGATGGCGTTGACGCTGACCTGGGCGTGGCCCGCGCCGACGACCGGGTCGATCAGGCTCTGCAGCTTGGCCGCCATCTGCGCGTTGTAGGCCTGCGTCGCCTGGCTGCGGGCATCGTTGCCGGCGAACCCGCCGATGCCGTTACCGGGCGACGCGAGCAGCTGGCCGTTGGAGTCGGTCACCGTCACCGCGTCGGCGGCCAGGTTCGGCACGGACGAGCTGACGAGGTAGACGATCGACTGCACCTGCGACGGTGTCAGCTGCAGGCCCGCCGCGGTGCCGAGCAGCACGGCCGCCGTCGGCTTCTGCGAGCCGTCGTTGAAGACGTCCTGCTGCGGGATGGCCAGGTGTACCGACGCGCTCTGCACGCCACTCATCGACTGGATGGTCTTGGCGAGCTCCCCTTCGATAGCGCGTTGGTAGTCGATCTGCTGCTTGAACTCGGAGGTGGTGACCCCCTCCTTGTCGAGCAGGGAGTACCCGGTCTGCGTCGACGACGGCAGGCCGGCCGCACTGACCGTCAGCCGCGTCGAGTAGACCTTGTCCTGCGGCACCAGGATCTCGGTGCCGGCCTGACCCAGCTGGTACGGCACCCCGGCCGAGTTCAGCTTGTCGACGATCGCGCTGGCGTCGCTCGCCGCCAGGTTCGTGTACAGCGGCGCGTACGCGGGGGTCGCCTGGTACGTCGTGAAGAAGTAGCCGCCGATGATCAGCGCGAGCGCGGCCGCGATGGCCACCGTCTTCTGCCCGGGCGAGAACGCCTTGAACTCGGTCCACGCGCGGCCGAGCAGGGTCTGGATCTGTTCCTTCATCAGGCCTGCATCCCCATGATCTGGTTGAAGGCCGCGACGGCCTTGCTCTCGAGCGTCGTGGCGAGCTGGGTCATCAGCTGGGCCTGGGTGGCGGCCATCGTGTACTGCGCCGGGTCGACCAGCGTGCCCGACGCGGCCTGCAGCGCCAGCCCGTCAGCGGTGTTCTGCGAGCCCTGCACGGCGTCGAGGCCCTTGCCGAGCGCGGTGGCGAAGTCGGTGCCCGACGTCGCGCTGGCGCCGAGGGCGGGTGAGGTCGCGGCGGCCGGACCGACGGAGCCGACGGCCCCGAGGCCAGTGACGGCACCGATGGCGGCGATGGGTGCGGTCATCAGATGCCCTTGCCGATCGCGATGGCCGCCTCGTAGACGTCCTTGGCCCGGTCGATCGTCGTCGCGTTCGCCTGGAAGGCGCGCTGGGCCATGATCATGTTGCCCATCTGCTCGCCCATGTCGATGTCGGGGCGGCGGACGTAGCCGCTCGCGTCGGCGACCGGGTTCGTCGGGTCGTAGGTCACGATCCCCTGCGCGCTCGAGCGTGGCAGCGAGCTGACCTGAACGCCCTGGCCGAGACCCTGCGCCCCGCCGGTGATCGGCGCGGCCTGCACGTACTGCGCCTGGAAGGCCTTGCCCGACGTGGGTGTGATGTCGTTGACGTTGGCGATGTTGTTGGAGATCGCGTCGAGCCAGGTCTGGTAGACCGAGAGGCCGGTGCCGGCGGTGCCGATGGCGTCGAACATGCGCGTCAGCCCTTCAGGACCGTGCTGTAGAGCTCGTACTTGGCCGTGATGCCGCCCATGACCAGCTTCTCCTGCAGGCCGGTCTTGGTGGCGGTAACCATCTCGTCACCGATGCTCACGTTGTTGCCGTTGAGGCCGGCCTGGGCCGTGCTCGCGCCGGTGGTGATCACGGCCTGGCTCGGGTCACCCCCGGCGATGGCGGAGGCGAGGCTCTGCTCGAAGGAGACCGTGTGCGCGGTGTACCCGGGCGTCTCGACGTTGGCGATGTTCTGCGCCGTCATCTGCTGGCGGGCCGACAGGCCGGCTATCGCGGTCTGCAGCGACACGGCTGCGACGTCGTCGAACACGGATGACCTCCGGGTGGAGCCTGCCGATCCATCGGCCAAGGGGGTGAGCGATCCGTGCTCGAGGTTTGGAATCGGCCGGTGATCACGGCGCTTTAGCGATTCCGGAACTGAATGTAAGTCTCGGTTAGTTGGGGGTACCGGACTCAGATCCGCCGGTCGACGAAAACGGGGGCGCCGCTCGCGACGCCGGTGAAGACCGCGCGGGCCGGCATGTTCCACTCGCCCAGGGCGACGACCAGCTCGGCCTGCAACTCGTCGATGCGCGCGCGCAGCTCCTGCACGCGGTGGCGCAGTTCCTCGGGCACCGGCGGCATGTCGGCCAGCGGCGGCAGCACGGCGCCGGGCAGCGTCCACTCCCCCGGGACGGCCGTGGTCTCCGGGTTCGACGCGAGCAGCTCGCCGGCGCGCCGCGCGTCCTCCTCGACGGCGGCGAGCACCTCGGTCCAGCTGGGCAGGTGGTCGGGCATCTCAGCCCACCCATGCTCCAGCAGCGGCGCCGAGCGACGCCGGTTCGCGCACGACCTGCTCGGCCGCCGTGGCCCACGCCTCGCGCAGGCCGGTCACCATCTCGATGACCGCGGGCAGGCGCTGCGTCTGGCCGCCGCGGATGGCGATCAGCTCACGGATGAGGAATGCGTAGATCGAGGAGAGGTTGTCGGCCGGGCCGCCGGCCGCGGTGTCGAGGCTGCTGTGCAGCTCGGTGACGATCTGCATCGCGTGCGCGAGTTGGGCGCCGGCCTCGGCCGGGTCGTCCACCGCGGCGGCCGCCCGAGCCAGGTCGAGGTTCAGACGGTCGTAGATCATCACTACACGCTGGGCGGGGCTCGCGGTCATCACCCTGTCGCGCAGGAAGCGCGCGCGGAGCTCGTCGGCAGCCATGTGAGAATCCTCGCCGTCAGTTCGAGCTCGAGGAGCTCGAGCCGTTCATGCTCTTGAACATGTTGGTCAGATAGGTGCCCTGCGACTGCAGCTTCGCGAGCGCGGTCTCCATGGCGGTGAACTTGGCCTGATAGCGCGTCTGGATGTCGGCCAACTTGGTGGTCCAGTCGTTGATCCGCTTGGTCAGGTCGGTCTCGTTGGAGTTGCCCGACATGATGGCCGTAGTGAGCGTCCCATGCGTCGGGTCGTTCGCCGTGGCGACGGTCGAGTTGACGTTTGCGGCAAAGGAGCCGACGAGCGCAGCCTGCGTACCAGCCGGGTCACTCGCGTACGCCGTTGCGAAGGCGGCTGCGTCGAAGCTGAGGACGCCGTTCTTGTCGAGGTTGATGCCGTACGTACTGAGCGAACCTCCGGCAGCGGTGCCGGCGCTGACGGTCGAGACCAGCGACTGGGCCAGGTCACGCACGTCGGACGATCCCTGGAGGACCGCCCCGTTGCTGCTCGTCTGACCGATGGTGTTTGAAGTCGCATTGATGGCGGATACCAGGGCAGCGACTTTGTCACTGATGGACTTCTGATCCGAGCTGATGGTTATCCCGACGCCAGTAGCGAGCGCATTCACCGAGAAGGTCACGCCGGGGATGACGCCTGTGAAGGAGTTGGTCGAGCTGCTGACGGTATAGCCTCCGGCCCCGGGCGTGCCGACGCCGATCTGCGCGTTCTGGGCCGAGACCACCGTCTGGGCAGCCGTGTCCGTGCCGCCGATCGTGAATGCCGAGTTCAGTCCGGTCGTTGTCGACGCGAGCTGGAGGACCTTGCCGCTGTCGGTGTTCACGACCATCGCCCGCACACCAACCCCGGCCGCATTGATCGCGGCGGCAACGTCGGACGCCGACCCGGAGGCCGGCGTGAGCGAATGGACCACCCGGTCGGCGCCGGTGATGCTGATGCCCGCAGCCGGATTGCTCACGACGTTGCCGTTCGCATCGGTCGCCACTGTGCTGATCTGCGCTGCGGCGAGGGCGAGAACGTTGAACGAGGTCGCACCGGGCGTTGCCACGCCCGTGCTGCTGGCGACCACGGCCGGATTCGACGAGGTCGCCGTTGTCGCGGTCCAGGCAGTGGGATCGGTGAGCGCCTGCGCTGCGGTCTGAAGCGAGGAGACATTGGCGTTGATCGCCTGGTAGGCCGACACCTTTGTCTGCTGGAGCGCGAGCTGACTCTTCAGCGCGGTCTGCGGGAGCGCGGCGGCCGCGACCAACTGGGTCACGAGGGCGTTGGTGTCGATCGACCCTGCCGCGCCGCCGAGCAGGCCGGAGACGCTGAAGCTGCTCGGCGAGGTCATGAGCATCCTTCCGGGATCGGGTCATGGCGTGAGAACAGGGCAGAAAGTCGAGACGGGACGGGCGGGTCAGTTCAGGGTCTGACCCACCCGTCCCGAACTCAGGGCTCCTCTTACTGCAGGAGCTTCAGGATGGCCTGCGGGGCCGAGTTCGCCTGGGCCAGCACCGAGGTGGCGGCCTGGGAGAGGATCTGCGACTGGGTCATCTTCGTCACCTCGGACGCGAGGTCGGCGTCGGTCAGGTTCGACCGGGAAGCCGTGACGTTGGTGATCGAGGTCTGCAGGTTGCTCACCGTGTAGTTGAGCTGGTTCTGCGTCGCACCGATGTAGGAACGAGCGGTGGAGACGTCCTTGATCGCGGCGTCGATCGCGGTGATCGCAGCCCCAGCGCCAGTCGACAGGTTCAAGCCGCTGGTCTTCAGGCCGGTCGAGTCGTACGCGGTGATGGTGGCACCCGCCAGAGCACCAGTGGTGCTCAGGTCAAGGCTGAGCTGGTTGCTCGCGCCACCGACGCCCGTGCTGTCGTTGGCACCGACCTGGAACTGGAACACGCCCTTGTTGCCGGTGGTGAGGTCGAGCAGGGGCGAACCGCCGAACGCGGTGCTGCTGGAGATGCTGTCCAGCTCCTTGTTCAGGTTGCCGAGCTCGGCCTGAGCCGCCGACACCGCGTTGGCGTCCATCGAACCGGTGTTGTTGGCCTGCACCGCGAGCGTACGCATGCGCTGCAGGATGTTCTGCGTGGTGCCGAGGGCGCCGTCGGCGATCTGGGCGACGTTGATGCCGTCCTGGGCGTTCGACACGGCCTGGGTCATGCCGTTGATCTGGCTGGTCAGGCCCTGGCTGATGGACAGACCGGCCGCGTCGTCGGCAGCCTTGTTGATGCGCAGGCCGGACGAGAGACGCTCGAACGAGCTCGCCTGGTTGGCCTGGTTGGTCGCCAGGTTGTTGTACGCGTTGAGCGCGGCGACGTTGGTGTTGATGCGAAGACTCATGGTGTTTGCCTCCCAAACT
>NZ_DASYFV010000018.1:0-21848 GCF_036000465.1 Jatrophihabitans sp.
CGCTGCGGACGCAGGCGGGCGACGCGGTCGGCGACGATGTCGTCGAGCCGGCCGATCAGCGAGGCCGCGACGACCTGGTCGAGCACCGGTCCGCCCATGTCGATCGAGGTGCGCAGCGCGGCGAGGCGGTGCACGAGATCGGTCGAGGCCCGCAACCAGCCGATGCGCAGGCCGCCCCAGACCGGCTTGGACAGTGACCCGACGGTGATGACGGACGGGTCGAGCTGGGCCGTCGGCGTCTCGGCCGCGGTGAAGCCGAGGTCGACGAACGACTCGTCGACGATCACGGTGGTGCCGGTCTGGCGGGCCACCTTGAGCACGGCGCGGCGGTCGTCGGCGGGCACGAGCGCACCGGTCGGGTTGTGGAAGTCGGGCGTGATGAAGGCGAGCCGGGCCGCGGTCTGGCGCAGCGTGGCGGTCATCTGGTCGACCTGCCAGCCGCCGCCGACGGCCATCGGCACCGGGACGACGCGCCCGCCGCTGGCCCGGATCGCGTCGAGTGCGCCGGGGTAGGTGGGCAGCTCGGTGAGCACGCGGTCGCCCGGGCCGAGGAGCAGGCGCAGCAGCAGGTCGAGGCCGTGCAGCGCACCGTTGGTGACCAGGATCTGGTCGGGGCGGGTCGGCACGCCGCGGCCGGTGAACCGGGCGGCGACGGCCTCGCGCAGCGGCAGCAACCCGGCCGGGTCGTACCCGTCGCCGAGCAGGTGCGGCGCCAGCTGCGGGACGGCCTCGGCCACGGCCTGCGGCACGACGTCGGGTGGGGCCGGCAGCGCGGCGCAGGAGAGGTCGATGACATCGTGCGTGTCGGTGCCCACCCGGCTCCAGCGCGAGAGCGCGGGGCGCGGGGTCGAACCGGCGGGCACGGTGACGTAGCTGCCCGAGCCGGTGCGGCTGGTCAGGAACCCGTCGCGGCGCAGGTTGTCGTAGGCGGCGGTGACGGTGGCGCGGCTCAGGTCGAGCGCCGTCGCGAGTTCGCGCTCGGACGGCAGCCGGGTCTCGGTGGCGACCCGGCCGTCGAGCACCAGCGTGGTGATCGCCCGCGACAGTGCGGCGTAGACCGGCCCGGGCATCGCGCGCAGGTCGGGCAGGCCGGGCAGCAGGTCGGCGAGCGCGCGACCGCCGATGCGGGACGGGGGAGCCATGTCCCGATGCTCGCACGCAATGGCCCGCTGTTCCAGTCCGTCCGCCGGTCAATGGCCGGTTTTCTGCTTGCTTCGGCCTGGCATGCTGGGCGAATGGACCGTCGATCGCTGCCCGTGCGCCTCGTCCAGCTCTACATTGGCTTGACGATCTACGGCCTCGCGGCGGCGCTGCAGGTCCGCTCACAACTCGGCCTCGACCCGTGGGACACGTTCCACCAGGGGCTGGCCCGGCACATGGGCCTGGCCATCGGCACCGTCGTGATCATCGTCGGGGCGGCCGTGCTGCTGCTCTGGATCCCGCTGCGCCAGTGGCCCGGCCTCGGCACGATCAGCAACGTCGTGCTGATCGGCCTGTCGATGAACGTCTCGCTCGACCTACTGCCCGGCGGCGGGCCGCTCGCCTGGCGCGTCGTCGAGATGATCGCCGGCATCGTGCTGGGCGGGGTGGCGACCGGCATGTACATCGGCGCGAACTTCGGCCCCGGTCCCCGAGACGGGCTGATGACGGGCCTGGCCCGCCGCACCGGACGCTCGATCCGGCTCACCCGCACAGGCATCGAGGTGACGGTGCTCGCCGTCGGCTGGCTGCTCGGTGGCACGGTCGGCGTGGGCACCGTCCTCTACGCGGTCGGCATCGGCCCGCTGGCCCAGTTCTTCCTGCCGATCTTCGACTCGGGCCACCGGGTCGAGCCTGAGGTCGACCTGCTCGACGCGCCCAGCACGCTGTAGCGGCTACTCCTCGTCCTCGTCGTCGCGGGCCAGCCAGGTGGCGAGGCGGTCGATCGCGACCTCGAACTCGGGATGCGCGTCGACGAACACCTGCAGTCGGTCGCCCAGCCACTCGACGCTGACCTGCTCGTCGCCGCGCCGGGAGACGAGCTCTTCGATGCCGCGGTCGGTGAAGTACATGACTCGATTCTGCGGCACGCGGTTCAGGCGTCGGCGGGGTACCGCACACCGAGCTGGCGCCGGGCCTCGTCGAGCACCTCGAGGATGCCGACGGTCTCGTCCAGGGGGATCGCCGGGCTCTCGAGCTCGCCGGCGCGCAGGCAGCGCGCGGTCTCGGCGATCTCGGCACGGTAGCCGTTGCCCGGGTCGGGCACGATGTCGATCTCCTCGACGTCGTCCCCGCGGCGCACCACCAGCTCGGTCGCGCGATGGATGCGGGGCTTGATCGAGATCCAGCCGTCCGTCCCGGTGACGAGCGCGGCGAACGGCGACGGCCCGGCGGCGCTGGTGTAGATCTGGCCGACCCGCCCGCTCTCGTAGCCCCACTGCATGCCGACCGTGACGTCCGACCCGGTCGGTGAGAGCGAGCCCGTCACCTGCACGGTGTCGGGTCGGCCGAGGAACAGCCAGGTGACGGTCGTCGGGTAGATGCCCATGTCGAGCAACGCCCCGCCGCCCGCGGCCAGGTCGTAGAGGCGGTGCTTCGGGTCGTACGGGAAGTGCCGCGACAGGTCGGCCCGCACACCGGTGATCTCCCCGATCTCCCCGCCGTGCGCGATCTCGAGCGCCCGCCGGATCGCCGGGTGCAGGCGGGTCCACATCGCCTCCATGCAGAACAGCCGGCGCTCGCGGGCCACGGCGACGACCTCGCGCGCCTGGGCCGCGTTCAGCGTGAACGCCTTCTCCACCAGCACCGGCTTGCCGGCCTCCAGCGCGAGCAGCGCGTGCTCGTGGTGCTGCCCGTGCGTCGTCGCGATGTAGACGACGTCGATGTCCGGGTCGGCGGCGAGCTCGGCGTAGGAGCCGTAGGCCTTCGCGTAGCCGTGCTCGGCGGCGAACGCCTGCGCCCGGCCGAGGTCGCGCGCGGCGATCGCGTGCAACACAGTGCCGTCGGTCGCTGCGATGTCCGGGCTCACTGTCGCAGCGATCCCGCCCGCGCCGAACACGCCCCACCGGATCGTCGAGCCCGGTTCCGACCCCGTCATGCCGTCCCCCAATACGTTGAGTGGCGAGTTCCGCGCTGAATGGCGCTTACTCACTCGCCACTCAACACCAGAACTCGCCACTCAACGAGAGGTGGGGGCGGGGTCGGCTGGGCCCGCAACCGTGCCAGTGCCAGCGCCGCCTAACCGAACGCGGTCGCGACGACCTCCTGCTGCTGGGCCTCGTGGACGGAGTGCGAGCCGACGGCGGGCGAGGCCGAGGCCTTGCGCGAGGCCCGCAGCAGGGCGCGTCCGCCGAGGTGCTCGGGCAGGTTGAGGGCCATGAACGGCCACCCGCCCTGGTTGGCCGGCTCCTCCTGCACCCAGACGACCTCGGCCGCGGGGTACTTCGCCAGCTCGGCCTTGAGCTCGTCGGCCGGCAGCGGGTAGAGCTGCTCGACCCGCAGGATCGCGACGTCGTCACGGCTGTCGGCCGCGCGGGCCGCGGCAAGGTCGTAGTAGACCTTGCCGGCGCAGAGCAGCACCCGGGTCACCTTCGCCGCATCGGCCGAGACGTCGGGCAGCACCGGCTGGAAGGTGCCCGTGGTGAAGTCGTCGATCGCGCTGACCGCCGCCTTGTGCCGCAGCAGCGACTTCGGCGTGAACGCGATGAGCGGGCGCCGGACGGGGGAGAGCCCCTGGCGGCGCAGCAGGTGGAAGTAGTTCGCCGGCGACGAGCACATGGCGACCGTCATGTTGTTCTCGGCACACAGCTGCAGGAACCGCTCCGGACGGCCCGACGAGTGATCGGGGCCCTGACCCTCGTAGCCGTGCGGCAGCAGCAGCGAGACCGCCGAGCGCTGGCCCCACTTGGCCTCGCCCGAGGAGATGAACTCGTCGATGATCGTCTGGGCGCCGTCGACGAAGTCGCCGAACTGGGCTTCCCAGCACACCAGCGCGTCGGGCCGGGCCACCGAGTAGCCGTACTCGAACCCGACGGCCGCGAACTCCGAGAGCAGCGAGTCGTAGGGGAAGAACGGCGCCTGGTCGTCGGTGAGCTCCTTGAGCGGCGTGTACTCCGCACCGGTCTCGCGGTCGATCAGGGTGGCGTGGCGCTGCGTGAACGTGCCGCGGCGGGAGTCCTGGCCGGACAGCCGCACCGCGCGACCCTCCATGACCAGCGAGCCGAACGCGTACAGCTCGGCGGTGGCCCAGTCGACGTTGCCCGAGCTGGCCATGGCCACCCGGCGGTCGATCTGCGGCTTGAGCCGGGGGTGGATCGTGAAGCCCTCGGGCGGGTTCGCGTAGGCCTCGGCGATGCGCTTGATGCCGTCGAGCGCGATCGCCGTGGTGATCTGCTGCGAGGGGGTCTCGTGCTCGATCTCGCCTTCCGGCGCCGGCTTGTCGGTGGCGTTGCGCGTCTCGACGAAGACCTTCTCGAGCTGGGCCTGGAAGTCCTTCAGCGCGGCCTCGGCGTCCTCGATGGTGATGTCACCGCGGCCGACGAGGGCCTCGGTGTACAGCTTCCGGACGCTGCGCTTGTGATCGATGATGTCGTACATCAGCGGCTGCGTGAACGACGGGTTGTCGGCCTCGTTGTGGCCGCGTCGGCGGTAGCAGACCATGTCGATGACGACGTCCTTGCGGAACTCGCGGCGGTACTTGACCGCGAGCTCGGCGACCCGCACGCAGGCCTCCGGGTCGTCGCCGTTCACGTGGAAGATCGGGGCCGCGATCATGCGGGCGATGTCGGTGCAGTACAGCGACGAGCGCGACGACGACGGCGAGGTCGTGAAGCCGACCTGGTTGTTGACGACGACGTGCACGGTGCCGCCGGTGCGGTAGCCGCGAAGCTGCGAGACGTTGAGGGTCTCGGCCACGACACCCTGACCGGCGAACGCGGCGTCGCCGTGCATGAGCACGGGCAGCACGGTGTAGCCGTCGTCGCCCTTGTCGAGGAGGTCCTGCTTGGCCCGCACGATGCCCTCGAGCACCGGGTCGACGGCCTCGAGGTGCGACGGGTTCGCGGTGAGCGACACGGCGACCTCGTTGCTGCTGGCCGCGTGGAAGGTGCCCTCGGCGCCGAGGTGGTACTTCACGTCGCCCGAACCCTGGGCGGTGCCGGGGTCGATGTTGCCCTCGAACTCGTTGAAGATCTTCGAGTACGGCTTGCCGACGATGTTGGCCAGCACGTTGAGCCGGCCGCGGTGCGGCATGCCGACGACGACCTCGTCGAGATCCTGGTCGGCCGCCTCGGCGAGAACGGCGTCGAGCAGTGCGATGACGGTTTCGGCACCCTCGAGCGAGAAGCGCTTCTGGCCGACGTACTTCGTCTGCAGGAAGGTCTCGAACGCCTCGGCGACGTTGAGCCGGCCGAGGATGTGCAGTTGGGCATCCCGGGACGGCTGCGCGTGCTTGACCTCGATGCGCTGCTGCAGCCAGCGCCGCTGCTCGGGGTCGGTGATGTGCATGTACTCGACGCCGACGCGGCGGCAGTAGGCGTCGCGCAGCACGCCCAGGATGTCGCGCAGCTTCATCAGCTTCTCGCCGGCGAAGCCGTCGACCGGGAACTCGCGGTCGAGATCCCACAGGGTCAGCCCGTGGCGGGTGATGTCGAGATCGGGGTGGCTGCGCACGGTGTACTCGAGCGGGTCGGTGTCGGCCATCAGGTGGCCGTTGGCGCGGTAGGCGTTGATGAGCTCGATGACGCGGGCGTTCTTGCCGATCTGGCCCTCGTGACTGAACTCGCGGTCGACCAGCCAGCGCACCGGCTCGTACGGGATCTTCAGCGCGGCGAAGATCTCGTCGTAGAACTCGTCGGCCAGCAGCAGCTGGTGGATGCGCCGCAGGAATTCGCCCGACTGCGCGCCCTGGATGATGCGGTGGTCGTAGGTGGAGGTCAACGTCATGATCTTGCTGACGGCCCGCTCGGTGAGCTGCTCGTCGCTCATGCCGCTGAACTCGGCGGGGTACTCCATGGCGCCGACGCCGACGATCGTGCCCTGACCCTGCATCAGGCGCGGCACCGAGTGGTTGGTGCCGATGGTGCCCGGGTTGGTCAGGCTGATCGTGGTGCCCTGGAAGTCCTCGGTGGTGAGCTTGCCGCCGCGCGCACGCCGGATGATCTCCTCGTAGGCGTTCCAGAACTCGGCGAAGTCCATCCCCTCGGACGCCTTGATCGAGGCGACGACGAGGGAGCGGGAGTCGTTCTTGCCGACGAGGTCGATGGCGATGCCGAGGTTGACGTGCTCGGGCGTGACGACGTTGGGCTTGCCGTCGATCTCGGCGAAGTAGTTGTTCATCTCCGGCGTCGTGGCCAGCGCGCGGACCACGGCGTAACCGATGATGTGGGTGAAGCTGACCTTGCCGCCACGGGCCCGGCGCAGGTGGTTGTTGATGACTACGCGGTTGTCGGCGAGCAGCTTGGCCGGTACGGCCCGCACGCTGGTGGCCGTCGGCACGGTGAGCGACTGCTCCATGTTGAGCACGACGCGGGCGGCGGCGCCGCGCAGCACGTTCGAGCCGGCCGTGGCCTCCTTCGCCGCCGCGGGCTGGGCCTTGGGGGCGGCCGGCGACTTCACGTTCTCGGCGGCCGGGCTCTCGGCCGGCTTGCCCTCGGCGCGGCTCGCGGCCGGGGTGGGTGCCTTCGTGGGCGCCGGCTGCGTGTCGGCGGCCTTCGTCGCCGCCGGCTGCGTGTCGGCCGCCTTCGTCGCGGCCGGCTTCGTGTCGGCCGGCTTCGTCTCGGCCGGCTTCGTGTCGGACGCCGCCGAACCGTCGGCCTCGTCGGCCTCGTCGGCCTCGTCGGCCTCGTCGGAGTCACGGCGGGCGCTGCGACCGGAGGCGTTCAGCGGGGTGCCGACACCGGGCTTGTAGTCGTCGAAGAAGTCGTGCCAGGCGGCGTCGACGCTGTCGGGGTCGGCGAGATAGCGCTCGTACATGTCCTCCACGAGCCACTCGTTGGCGCCGAAATCGCCGCGGGTGGAAGGGGATTCACTGGTTGCCGGCTGCTCCGTCGTCGCCACAGTTTTCTGGCCATCCTCGAGTTGTCACACGATGCGGATACGCAAGCGTCGAGACTACGCGTAACGGCTCGGCCCGGCATGCCCGGAGGCACCGGATGTGGGTCAAGAGACGCCCGGGAATGCGCCGTTATGTGATGTCACGGTTCATCGAGTAGGCCGCGCCGATGATCGCCGGGACGAAAGCCCAGAGCAGCAACACCACGATGCCGCCGCCGAGCGGCAGCAGGTGCACGCCGTCGACGACCTCGGTGGTGCCGGTGGTGTGCAGGATCGCCTGCACACCACCGTTCGGCGTGAACGGCCACGCCTTGCGCACGACCGGGATGGCGAGCAGCACGTTCTCGATGATCAGCAGGAAGATGATGCCGACGACGACGGCCACGATCTGGTTGCGGACGAGAGCGCCGAAGCCCAGGCCGACGATGCCGAAGAGCGCGATGACCCCGAATCCGCCGATGATCGCGTGCTGGATCTGGGAGTTGCCGAAGTCGACCGAGATGTTGCGGGCGGACAGCCATGGCAGGGCCACAGCGAGCTGGGCGATCAGCGCGACGAGCGCGTAGCCGACCCCGAGCACCGCGTAGGTGATCATCTTCGCGGTGGTGACGGCCCACCGCGACGGCGTCTGCAGGAAGGTCGGCGTGATCGTCTGGTAGCGGAACTCGGTGGTGACGCCGAGGACGCCGAGTACGAACACGAGGATGTAGCCCGGCCCGGAGGCGGCGAAGGACGCGAACAGGTCGGGCACCTGGCGTGCGGTGCGCACGCCGTCGCGCGGGGCGATGCCACCGACGACGAGCAGCACGCTGAGCCCGGCGGTGGCGAGCAGCAGCCAGAACCAGACCTGGGTGGTGCGCAGCTTGAGGAACTCGGCGCGGATCAGCCTGATCATGCGGGACCACCTCCCGGCGGCGGGGCTTGCGGATCGGAGGGCGCCGAGGTGAGCGCGAAGAACAGCTCCTCGAGGTCGGAGCGCTGCGCGACGAGCTCGTGCAGCTCGACGCCGGCCCGGAACGCGGTGTGCCCGACCTGCTGGTTGGTCAGGCCGCGGACGCTGAGGGAGTTCGGGCCGGTGCGGGTGATGTCGGCGCGCTCGTCGGCCAGCGCCGCCTGCAGCCGCTCGACGTCGGGCGAGGTGACGACGACGCGGTCGGTGCCCGCGGTCAGCTCCTCGATCGAGCCCGAACGCACCAGCCGGCCGCGGTTGAGGATGACGATGCGGTCGGCGACCTCCTGCACCTCGTTGAGCTGGTGGCTCGAGACGAGGACGGTGCGGCCCTCGGAGGCGAGGCGGCGCAGCAGGCCGCGCAACCAGCGGATGCCCTCGGGGTCGAGCCCGTTCGCCGGCTCGTCGAGCACGAGGACGGCGGGATCGCCGAGCAGGGCGGCGGCCAGGGCCAGCCGCTGCCGCATGCCCATCGAGTAGCCCTTGACCTTGCGCTTCCCGACCTCGTACAGCCCGACGATGCGCAGCACCTCGTCGGCGCGCTCGAGCGGGATACCGGCGACGGTGCACATGATGCGCAGGTGGTTACGGGCCGAGCGGGCCGGATGGAAGCTCGACGACTCGAGCGCCGCCCCGACCGTCCGCGACGGGTTGCCCAGGTGCCGGTACGGGCTGCCGCCGATGGTGGCCCTCCCGCCGGTCGGGCGGACGAGGCCCAGCACCATGCGCAGCGTCGTCGTCTTGCCGGCGCCGTTCGGCCCGAGGAACCCGGTGACCGAGCCGGGCTCGACGGTGAAGCTGAGCCGGTCGACCGCGCGGACCTGACCACGGAAGACCTTGCTGAGGTCGTCGACGACGATGCGGCCGGCCGGCGCGCTCACGGCGGTCACCGGAACTCGGGCGCTACTCGGGTGGTGAACAGCTCGATGCTCGACAGGTCGTACGCGGCATCGGCGAAGTAGGTGATCGCGTAGCTCATGCCGATCTTCTCGGCCTCGCGCAACCTCTCGACGATGAGCTCGGGCGTGCCGACGAGCGGGCCGTTGGCTAGGTTCGCGAGGTTGCGCTCGACCTGCTCGGCCGGCAGCAGCGGCTCGTAGTGGGCCCGGAACCAGGCCAGCTTGTCCTGCACGTCCTTCTCGGTCTCGCCGATGATCACGTTGTAGTTGGCCGAGCGGGTGATCGCGTCGAAGTCGGTGCCGACGTCCCGGCAGTGCCGAGCCAGGACCTCCGACTTGTGCCGGAAGTTCTCGAGGACGGGGTCGAAGTTGGTGTACTGCGCGTACTTGGCCGCGATACGCAGTGTCTTCTTCTCGCCGCCTCCGGCGATCCAGAGGGGTATGCCGCCGTCCTGCAGCGGCAGCGGGCGGGAGATGGCGCCGTCGACCCGGTAGTGCTTGCCGTCGAACGTCGCCCGGCCCTCCGTCCAGAGCTGGCGCATGATCTGCACGCCCTCGTCGAGCATGCCGAGCCGCTCGCCCGCGCCGGGGAATCCGTAGCCGTAGGCGTTCCACTCGTGCTCGTACCACCCGCCGCCGATGCCCATCTCGACGCGACCACCGGAGATCACGTCAATGGTCGCTGCGACCTTGGCCAGGTAGGCCGGGTTGCGGTAGCCCATGCACGTGCACATCTGCCCGAGCCGCACCCGCGAGGTCGTCGCGGCGAACGCGGCCATGAGCGTCCACGCCTCGTGCGTCGCCTCGTCGGTCGGCACCGGCACCGTGTGGAAGTGGTCGTAGACCCAGATCGACTCGAACGGCCCGGCCTCGGCCCGCGCGGCGAGCCGCGACATCGTCGCCCATTGCTGGGCCGGGTCGATGCCGGCGAGATCGAGACGCCAGCCCTGCGGGATGAAGAGACCGAATCGCATGTGATCACCCTAGGGGTCAGGTGGCGTGTCGATCGATCACCGGCGCGGTTCACAGGTCGGGCCGGCATCAGGGCGGCCCGGCGCCGCGGGTGGGTCAGTCGGAGTCCTCGTAGTGCCAGTTCTCGATGTCGAGGCTGCGCTCGCGCAACCAGTGCGAGGCGTCGAGTCCGGTGGTACGGATCAGCTGGTCGAGGAGATGGTGCGCCATGTCGAGCATGTTGAGGAACAGGTGCTCCGCGACGTCGTCGCCGGCGATGCCGACGGCCTCGCCGGCGAGCTCGGCGAAGGTGTCGCCGAAGTGGTCGGCGAAGTGATCGCCGTCGGGTGTGTTGGCGCGCATGGTGACGATCGCCAGGGTGATGCGCGCCAGCTGCTGCTGGGCCTCGAGGGCATTGAACGTCGCGGTCATGTCCGGTCCTTCGGCTGGAGTGAGAAGGTGTTCTCGCCGGTCCCGGCGACAGGGGACGCGCGCGCGGCCGGTGGTCGCCGGCTGGTCTTCGCGAACGGATTCGCGCCCCTGGAACAGAGATCAACGATCTTGTGAGCCCCTGATCGGCGGCTCATTCGCCTTCTGAAGGAAATCCATCGGGAAAAACCCTCCAGCCGCCCGATTTACGCCCCGAACAGTCGCGAAATAGGACAATTCACCGGAGCCGGGCCGGAATTATTCCGGATCCGTCACTCCGGGCGGAGCGCGCCGAAGATCAGCATGTCCACCCGCCGTCCGCCGATCTCCTGGTGGCGGCGGAGCAGTCCCTCGCGGCCGTAGCCGGCGGCCTCGGCAGTGCGGACCGATGCCTGGTTCCACGGCTCGATGTAGAGCTCGACGCGGTGCAGGTCGGGCACGCGCCACGCGAACGCGGTGAGCGCGACCAACGCGTCACGAGCGCGCCCCCGACCCCGGTGCGGCGGGGCGACGCAGTAGCCGGCGGCCGCCCGGCCGCCCGGCAGCCCGGCGAGCCAGAGCCCGGCCTGGCCCAGTGGCTCGTCGCTGTCCGCGTCGGCGATGCAGAAGGACCAGCCGTACCCGGTCCGCGCGCGGTCGTGCTGGCGCTCGATGTAGGCCCGGGCGTCGTGGCGGTCGCAGTGCGGTGGCAGCGACCCGGTCAGCGGCACGTAGGGGTCGCCGGACAGCTCGACGACCATGTCGACGTCGCGCTCGGTGAAGGCCCGCAGCCGGACCGACCCGGCGAGCGGATCGTCGTCCGGCCAGGGGAGCGGGGGCGAGGTCACGCCTCGATCCTGCCCTGCGCCCTCGGGTCAGGCCGGGACCAGCAGTTCGTAGACCGGGTTGGCGATCGCCAGGTGGCCGCGGTACTCACCCACCCGGCCGGTCGCCCGCACGACCGTGCCGGGAACGAGGCCCGGGATGCAGGTGCGTCCCATGAAGAGCAGTCGCAGGCCGCCGGTGTCGTCGAAGATCTGCACCTCGAGCGAGCGGCCGGCCGTGGTGCCGAGCTGCACCGACTTGATGCGCCCCTCGACGGTGATCTTCTGTCGCCACGAGGCATCGGCGATCGCGGTGGTGCCTTCGGAGTGGCAGAACGCGGGCACCTTCGTCTGGTCACCCCGCGTCGCCGGCAGCGCCGGCTCGACGGACGTGGCGGCCTGCCGGGTCTCCAGCCGCTCCATCGCGTCGGCCGACAGGGTCGTGTCGAACGGGACGATCGTGGCCGCGACGTGGGGGATGCGCCCGACCGCCTCGGCGATGCGGTCGGCGGTACGGTCGTGCAGGAGGCGCTGCGAGATGCGGCGGAACGTGCGGCGGGGGAGCAGGACGGTGACCTCGGTGCGGTCCTGCACCACGGTCTCGTAGGCGAGCTCGGCGATGCTGCGCACGAGGCGCCGGTCGGGGCAGTCGATCATCTCGAGCGGGAACCGGTCGCTGAGGCCGCGATCGATCCACTGCTGCTGCAGCGCGGCCGCCGCCACGTTGTCCAAGGCGATGTGCACGACGCGCAGGTCGGTGGGGCGCAGGCTGCCGGCGTAACGCAGCGCCCGCAGCACCGCGAGGTCGAGCCGGTCGACCAGCACGAGGATCGTGTGATGGCCGTAGTGCGCGGCCTCGGCCTGGTCCTGACGGATCCACGTGACGAGATCGAGCGAGCGGGCCTCGCCGCGGTACTGCCGGTTGAGCCGCATGAGCACGGCCCAGCCGACCGGGAAGAGCAGCACGACCAGCCATGCGCCCTCGCTGAACTTCACCACCGCGAAGATCAGGACGACCAGGGCCGAGACGAGCCCGGAGGTCAGGTTGATGGCCAGCTTGTGCCGCCACCCGGTCTCGCGCCGGGTGTGGTGGTACTTCGCCATGCCCAACCCGGCCATGGTGAAGCCGGTGAAGACACCGATCGCGTAGAAGGGGATCAGCTTGTCGACGTGTGCGCCCACGCCGAACAGCAGGGCGAGCGCCGCCGCGGTGAGCACGATGATGCCGTTGCTGAACGCGAGGCGGTGCCCGCGTCGCGTCATCTGCCGGGGGAGGAAGGAGTCCTCGGCGATGAAGCTGGCCAGGAACGGGAAGCCGGTGAACGGCGTGTTCGCGCCGGTGAACAGGATCAGCGCGGTCGCGACCTGCACCAGGACGAAGCCGATGTGCCCGTACCAGGCGCCGCCGAACGCGGCGTGGGCCACCTGGCTGATGACCGTCGGGCTGCCGCTCTCGTAGGGCGTCGCCCGGGTCTGCCAGGCGAGGAAGGAGATGCCGAGCACCAGCGTGCCCAGGATGACGCTCATCGTCGACAGGGTGCGACGGGCGTTGCGGCCCTCGTCCGGCTTGAAGGCGCTGACACCGTTGGAGATCGCCTCGAGCCCGGTGAGCGAGGCGCCGCCGTTGGCGAACGCCTTGAGCAGCACGTAGATCGCGGCGAAGGTGAAGATCGCGTGGTGGTTGTCGTGGACGTTGATGAGCGGGTTCTTCGGGTCGTGGGTGGCGGCGATGACCGGCAGATCGCCCAGCAGTTCGCGGATCACGCCGATGACCACGATGAGCCCGGCCGAGAACGCGAAGAGGTAGGTGGGCAGGGCGAAGGCCTTGCCCGCCTCGCGCACGCCCCGCAGGTTGCCGAACGCGAGGATCAGCACCGCGACGACCGTGATGGTCAAGGCGGTTGACTTCGAGTTCAGCGCCGGGACCAGCGAGGTGATGGCCGCGGTGCCGGCCGCCGCCTGCACCGCCACCGTCACGATGTAGTCGATGAGAAGAGCGACCGACGCGATCTGGGCGACCTTGGGGCCGAAGTTCTCCCGAGCGACGACGTACGAGCCGCCGGCCCGCGTGTAGATCATGACGACCTCGCGGTACGACAGCGTGGTCAGCAGCAGCAGGGCCAGCACTACGGCGGTCATGGGCATCAGCAGGTGGAACCCGGTGAGCCCGAAGATCGGCAGCAGCATGATGAGCATCTCCTCGCTGCCATAGGCCGAGGAGGAGATGCAGTCGCTCGACAGCACGCCGAGCGCCGCCTTCTTCGACAGCTTCTCCTCGTGCAGCGAGGCATTCACGAGGGGCTTGCCGAGCAGCACCCGCTTGGCCCGGTAGCGCCGGGTCTCGGGCAGGTCGACGTCGGCGGCAGTGCTCACGATTCCGACGGTAGGTAGCCCGCGCCCCGGCCGCCGCGGTACTCACGCATCACTCACGCCCGGTCGGGTGTGACCGCCGCGACAGCCCGGGCCGGTTCCCGTCCGGACCTCGTGAGCCCGTCGCGAGGAAGGCGTGAATAGGACCTTTGCCGCAGGAAATCGCCGTTCCTGAGGGTCAGCATTGCCGGCATGACTGATTTCTGGGCGATCGCCGTGACCTTCGCCGTGTTCGCGTTGCTGGCCCTCGTCGCGAAGGGGGTGGAGAAGCTGTGAGCGACGCTTGGGGAGCGAGCCGCGGGCCCGGCACGCCTCCGGCGGCCGGACCGTGCGAAGCGAGGGTAGGCCGATGAGCGGGTCCAATGTCGTCGGGCTGATCCTCGCCATCGGGGTCACCGCGTTCCTCGTGTACGCGCTGCTCTTCCCGGAGAAATTCTGATGACCGACGCCTGGGCCGGGGTGGTCTTCGTCGGGACCCTGGTCGTGGCGCTGGCGCTGGTGCACAAGCCGCTGGGTGACTACCTCGCCCGAGTGCTGACCGGCGCCAAGCACCTGCGGGTCGAGCGTGGGGTCTACCGTGCTAGCGGCATCGACGCCGACGCCGACCAGACGTGGTCGACCTACCTGCGCTCCGTCCTCGCCTTCAGCGTGGTCGGCGTCGTGTTCCTCTACGCCTTCCTGCGGGTGCAGCAGCACTTCTGGCCGCCCTACGCGGTGCCGCAGATGACCGCCGACCAGTCGTTCAACACGGCGGCGAGCTTCGTGACCAATACGAACTGGCAGTCGTACTCGGGCGAGAACGCGCTCGGCTACGTGGTGCAGATGGCCGGCCTCGCCGTGCAGAACTTCGTGTCGGCCGCCGTCGGCATCGCCGTGGCCATCGCGCTCGTGCGCGGCTTCGCCCGAAGCCGCACCGATCGGCTCGGCAACTTCTGGGTCGACCTCACCCGCATCTCGCTGCGCGTGCTGCTGCCCATCGCGATCCTGTTCGCGATCGTCTTCGTCGGCGCCGGCATGATCCAGAACCTCCACGACTACCAGACCGTGCACACCATCGCGGGTGGCACGCAGACGATCACCGGTGGACCGTTCGCGAGCCAGGAGGTCATCAAGGAACTCGGCACCAACGGCGGCGGTCCGATGAACGCCAACTCGGCGCACCCGTTCGAGAACCCGACCACCTGGACGAACTGGCTGGAGATCTTCCTGCTGCTCGTCATCAGCTTCTCGCTGCCCCGCACGTTCGGCCGCATCGTGGGCGACAAGCGGCAGGGCTACGCGATCGTGGCCGTGATGGCCCTGCTGGCGATCACGAGCGTCGTGCTGCTGACGACCTTCCAGGGGATGCACCACGGCACCGTGCCGACGGCGGTCGGATCGGCGACCGAGGGCACCGAGCAACGCTTCGGCGTCGCCGACTCCGGTGTGTTCGCCACCGCCACCACGTTGACCTCCACCGGCGCGGTCGACTCGTTCCACGACTCATACACCAGCCTCGGCGGCACGATGACGATCCTGAACATGGCCCTGGGCGAGATCGCGCCCGGCGGCACCGGCTCCGGCCTCTACGGCATGTTGGTGCTCGCCGTCCTCACCGTCTTCGTCGCCGGGCTGATGGTCGGGCGGACACCGGAGTACCTCGGCAAGAAACTCGGGGGACGGGAGGTGAAGTTCGCCTCACTGTACCTGCTCACCACCCCGGCCCTCGTGCTCGGGGGAACCGCGCTCGCGATGGCCCTCCCGGGGGAGCGGGCCGGCATGCTCAACGCCGGTCCGCACGGCCTGTCCGAGGTGCTCTACTCCTTCACGTCCGCCGCCAACAACAACGGCAGCGCGTTCGCCGGCATCTCGGTCAACACCGCTTGGTACAACTACGCGCTCGGCATCGTGATGCTGCTCGGACGCTTCCTGCCGATCATCTTCGTGCTCGGCCTCGCCGGGTCACTCGCCCGGCAGCAGCCCGTCCCGGTCTCCGACGGCACGCTGCCCACCCACCGCGGACTGTTCGTCGGCATGCTCACCGGCGTCACGGTGATCGTCGTGGCCCTCACCTACTTCCCCGCGCTCGCGCTCGGGCCGCTCGCCGAAGGACTTCACTCATGAGCGCCGCACCGCACCGCGTCCAGGGCGGCCGGCTCGACCCGCACCTGCTCTGGACGTCGCTGCCCGACGCCCTGCGCAAGCTGAACCCGGCCACGCTCTACAAGAACCCGGTCATGTTCCTCGTCGAGATCGGGGCGGTGTTCACGACCGTCCTCGCCGTCGCCGACCCCACGGTGTTCGCCTGGACGATCGTGGTCTGGCTCTGGCTCACCAGCCTGTTCGCCAACGTCGCCGAGGCGGTCGCCGAGGGACGGGGCAAGGCCCAGGCCGACGCGCTGCGCCGGGCCAAGACCGACACGGTGGCCCGCCGCCTCGTCGACCGCGACGACTGGAGCGGAGCCGAGGAGTCGGTGCCCGCGCCGGAGTTGCAGCGCGGCGACTGCGTGGTCTGCGAGGCCGGTGACGTGATCCCGGGCGACGGCGACGTCATCGAGGGCATCGCGAGCGTCGACGAGTCGGCCATCACCGGCGAGAGCGCGCCGGTGATCCGGGAGAGCGGCGGTGACCGCAGCTCGGTCACCGGCGGCACCCGGGTGCTGTCCGACCGGGTGGTCGTCGAGATCACCCAGCAACCCGGGCAGAGCTTCATCGACCGCATGATCGCGCTCGTCGAGGGGGCGAGCCGGCAGAAGACGCCGAACGAGATCGCGCTGAACATCCTGCTCGCGTCGCTGACGATCATCTTCCTGCTGGCGACGGTGACCCTGCAGCCGCTGGCGATCTTCTCGAAGGTGAACCAGCCCGGCGTCGCCGACACCTCAGCCCTGGACCAGAACGGCATCACCGGCATCGTCATCGTGTCGCTGCTGGTGTGCCTGATCCCGACCACGATCGGGGCGCTGCTCTCGGCCATCGGCATCGCCGGCATGGATCGCCTCGTGCAGCGCAACGTGCTGGCGATGAGCGGCCGGGCGGTGGAGGCGGCGGGTGACGTCGATACCCTGCTGCTCGACAAGACCGGCACCATCACGCTGGGCAACCGGCAGGCGAGCGAGTTCATCCCGATCGCCCCCGCGACCGTCACCGAGCTCGCCGACGCGGCCCAGCTGTCGTCGCTCGCCGACGAGACGCCGGAGGGCCGCTCGGTCGTCGTGCTGGCCAAGGCCGAGTACGGGCTGCGAGAGCGACGGGCCGGCGAGATCGGTCACGCGACCTGGGTGGAGTTCACCGCGCAGACGCGGATGAGCGGGGTCGACCTGTCGCCCAGCGACACCGAGCCCGAGCGGGAGATCCGCAAGGGCGCCGCCAGCGCGGTCATGGCGTGGGTCCGCGACAACGGCGGCCCGGTCGACCCGGCGACCGGCGCGGTCGTCGACGGCATCAGCGCGAGCGGCGGCACCCCGCTGCTCGTGGCCGAGCGCGTCGCCGGCGCCCCGCCGCGCATCCTCGGCGTCGTGCACCTGAAGGACATCGTCAAGGCGGGTATGGCCCAGCGCTTCGACGAGCTGCGCCGCATGGGCATCCGCACGGTGATGATCACCGGCGACAACCCGCTGACGGCGAAGGCCATCGCCGAGGAGGCCGGGGTCGACGACTTCCTGGCCGAGGCCAAGCCCGAGGACAAGATGGCGCTGATCAAGCGCGAGCAGGCCGGCGGCAAGCTCGTCGCGATGACCGGCGACGGCACCAACGACGCGCCGGCGCTCGCCCAGGCCGATGTCGGCGTCGCCATGAACACCGGGACGTCGGCGGCCAAGGAGGCCGGCAACATGGTCGACCTCGACAGCGACCCGACCAAGCTCATCGAGATAGTCGAAATCGGCAAGCAACTGCTGATCACCCGCGGTGCGCTGACCACGTTCTCCATCGCCAACGACGTCGCGAAGTACTTCGCGATCATCCCGGCGATGTTCGCCGCGGTGTACCCGGGGCTCGGCACGCTCAATGTGATGAGGCTGCACTCGCCGCAGTCGGCGATCCTGTCCGCGGTCGTGTTCAACGCGCTCGTCATCGTGGCGCTCATCCCGCTGGCCCTGCGCGGCGTGCGCTACCGGCCGGCCAGCGCCAGCGCCATGCTGCGCCGCAACCTCTGGGTCTACGGCCTCGGCGGCGTCGTCGTGCCGTTCCTCGGCATCAAGCTGATCGACCTCGTCATCCAGTTCATCCCCGGGATCCGGTGACCTCTCATGCGTACTGTTCCTGACTCCCTCCGGCGCCTCGGCGCGGCGCTGCGGATCCTGCTCGTGCTGACCGTGCTGGTCGGCATCGCCTACCCCCTCGCCGTCACGGCGATCGCCCAGGTGCCCGGCCTGCAGTCGCGGGCCGACGGCTCGCCGGTCACCCGCGACGGGCAGGTCGTCGGCTCGGCGCTGCTCGGCCAGAGCTTCGCCGACGCCAAGGGCACCCCGCTGCCGCAGTACTTCCAGGGCCGGCCGGGTGGCTACGACCCGACCGCCTCGGGGGCGTCCAACCTCGGGCCGGAGTCGATCGTCGACACGCTGCCCGATCCGGCCGTGAAGGGCGATCCGGGCCGCCCGAGCCTGCTCACCCAGGTGTGCACGCGCAGCGTCGCCGTCGGTCGCGAGTTCGGCGCCGACGGCCGGCGGCCGTACTGCACCGCTGACGGCGTGGGCGCGGTGCTCGCCGTGTTCTACGCGCAGCCGAGCTACCGCGGTGCGATCACGCGGGTGGTCAGCGTGAACCAGGCGTGCCCGGCGGCGCCGTTCGTCGCGACCTACCGCGGGGTGCCGGTGCAGTGCGCCCGGTTCGGGGGCGACTACGCGGCCGGGAAGCTGGTGCCGGTACGGGGCGCCGCGCCGAGCCGCCCCGCGGTGCCGGCCGACGCCGTGACGGCCTCGGGTTCCGGTCTCGACCCGGACATCAGTCCGGCGTACGCGCGGCTGCAGGAGCGGTCGGTGGCGCGGGCCCGCGGCATCAGCGTCGCGCAGGTCGCAGCGCTCGTCGCGGCGCACGAGCACGCGCGTGATCTCGGTTTCCTCGGCGCGGCCCGGGTGAACGTCCTGCAGCTCAACCTGGCCCTGGACGCGCAGTACCCGCTGCGCCGGTAGCACGACGGCGCGCGATGATGGCGACGGACCGCGCGGCGGGCGCGAACGACGGGACGGGAAGCGCGATGGGACGCGGCACGCTGCGCATCTATCTCGGTGCGGCGCCCGGCGTGGGCAAGACCGTGGCCATGCTCGACGAGGGCGCCCGCCGGCTCGCCCGCGGCACCGACGTCGTCGTTGCGTTCGCCGAGACGCACGGCCGGATCCACACCGCCGAATGCCTGGCCGCCCTGCCGGCCGTCGCCCGGAAGGCGGTGCGCTACCGCGACGCCGCGTTCGAGGAGATGGATCTCGACGCCGTCCTGGCCCGCCGCCCGAAGGTCGCGCTCGTCGACGAGCTGGCACACACCAACGTGCCCGGCTCGGGTCGGCACGAGCGGCGCTGGCAGGACGTCGAGGAACTGCTCGAGGCGGGCATCGACGTGATCACCACGTTGAACATCCAGCACCTCGAATCGCTCAACGACGTGGTCCAGGAGATCACCGGGGTGGCCCAGCGCGAGACCGTGCCCGACAGCGTCGTCCGGGCGGCTGATCAGGTCGAGGTCGTCGACATGGCCCCCGAGGCGCTGCGCCGGCGCATGGCCCACGGCAACATCTATCCCTCCGAACGGATCGACGCCGCGCTCGGCAACTACTTCCGTGTCGGCAACCTGACCGCCCTGCGCGAGCTCGCGCTGCTCTGGCTGGCTGACTCGGTCGAGGAGGGGCTGCAGCGCTACCGCACCGAGCACGGCATCACCGATACCTGGGAGACCAAGGAGCGGATCGTCGTCGGGCTCACCGGCGGCCCCGAAGGCGAGACCCTGGTGCGCCGGGCCTCGCGCATCGCCGCGCGCACGGCCGGTGGCGAGCTGCTGGCGGTGCACATCGTCCGCAGCGACGGTCTGGCCGGACCGGGCGTCGCGGCGCTGACCGGGCAGCGCCTGCTGGTCGAGTCCCTCGGCGGCACCTACCACTCGGTCATCGGCGACGACGTCCCGTCGGCCCTTCTGCAGTTCGCCCGCAGCGTCGACGCCACCCAGATCGTGCTCGGCACGTCGCGGCGGGGAGGACTGGCCGCCGCCGTCACCGGGCCCGGCACCGGCGCCACCGTGACCCGGCTGTCCGGTCCGATCGACGTCCACCTCGTCAGCCACGACCACGCCGGCGGAGCGGGGCTGCGGTTGCCGCGCCTCACCGGCGGGCTGACCCCGCGACGCCGGCTGTCGGGCCTGCTCGTCGCCGCCGTGCTGCTGCCCGCGCTCACCGTGCTCTGCACCGCGGCCAGGAGCAGCCTCGACTTCGCGACCGACGTGCCGCTGTACCTGCTGGCCGTCGTCATCACCAGCCTGGTCGGCGGCTTCTACCCGGCGCTGGCCAGCGCCGTCGCGGCCAGCCTGCTGTTGAACTACTTCTTCGTGGCGCCGACCCACACGTTCACGATCAGCGAGCCGTCGAACCTGGTCGCGGTGATCACCTTCCTGCTCATCGCCGTGCTGGTCTCCCAGGTCGTCGACCTCGCCGCGCGTCGGTCGGTGCAGGCGGCCCGCGCCGGCGCCGAGGCCGAGACGCTGTCGACGTTCGCCGGCAGCCTGCTGCGCGGGGAGCAGGCGCTGCCCGCGCTCATCGAGCGGGTCCGGGAGACCTTCGCGATGAACTCGGCCAGCCTGCTGCGGCACGACGAGACGACCCGCAGCTGGATCAGCGAGGCGGCGGCCGGCAGCGCGCCGCCGCGTACGCCGGCCGAGGCCGACGCCACCACCAGCGTCGACGACCTCGAGCTCGCGTTGCGCGGGCACGCGCTGACCGCCGGTGACCAGCGCGTGCTCGGGGCGATCGCCGCCCACCTCGCCGTGGCCTACCGGCAACAGCGGCTGGCCGAGGCGGCCCACGCGGCCGAACCGCTCGCGGAGTCCGACCGGCAGCGGACGGCGCTGCTCAACGCGGTGAGCCACGACCTGCGCACCCCGATCGCCGCGGCGAAGGCGGCGGTGTCCAGCCTGCGGGCGTCGGAGGTCACCTGGAACGAGGCCGAACGGCGCGAGCTGCTCGGCACGGCCGAGGACGCTCTCGACCGGCTCACCGAGCTGGTCACCAACCTGCTCGACCTGTCGCGGCTGCAGGTCGGTGCCCTGCCCGTCGTCCCCGGCGTCGTCGGCGTGGACGACGTCGTGGCCCGCGCGCTCGACCACGTGGCGCCCGACCGGCACATCGAGGTCGACGTCCCCGCCGACCTGCCCGAGGTGCGGGCCGACGCCGGCCTGCTCGAGCGGGTGATCGCGAACGTCGTGCAGAACGCGATCCGCCACACGCCGCCCGACTCGCCGATCCGCATCGCCGGCAGCAGCCACCAGCAGCGGGTCGAGCTGCGGGTGATCGACCGCGGCCCGGGCATCTCGGCCGAGGACGCCGACGCGGTGTTCCGGCCGTTCCAGCGCACCGACGACAGCCACGCGAGCGGCGACGGCGTCGGGCTCGGCCTGGCCATCGCGCGCGGCTTCACCGAGGCCATGGGCGGCGAGGTCGGCACCGAACCGACCCCCGGCGGCGGCGCGACGTTCGTCATCACCCTCGAGGCGGCGACATGAGCGCGGGCCGGATCCTGCTGGTCGAGGACGAGAAGCCGCTGCTGCGAGCCCTGGCCATGAACCTCGTCGCCCGCGGGTACGCCGTCACCGAGGCCGAGACGGGGACGAAGGCGCTGACCGCGCTCGCCGATCACCAGCACGATGTCATCGTGCTGGACCTCGGCCTGCCCGACATGTCCGGCGTCGACGTCATCCGCGCCGTCCGGGCCTACGCGTCGACACCGATCATCGTGCTGTCGGCCCGCAGCGGCAGTGCCGACAAGGTCGAGGCCCTCGATCTCGGCGCGGACGACTACGTGACCAAGCCGTTCAGCATGGACGAGCTGCTGGCCCGCCTCCGCGCGACGTCGCGTCGCGTGGCGACGGCGGACGAGGCGGTGACGGCAACCGTCGGGTCGGTGCACATCGACCTCACCCTGACCACCGCCACCGACCGCGAGGGCAACGCGGTGCACCTCACCCCGACGGAGTGGAAGATCCTCGACGTGCTGCTGCGCCGGCCGGGCAAGCTGGTGAGCGGTGACGCCCTGCTGACCGCGGTGCGGGGATCGTCCGAGCACACCGATCCGAGCTACCTGCGCATCTACCTGGCCCAGCTACGGCGCAAGCTCGAGCCCGAGCCGAGCCGGCCCCGGCACCTCATCACCGAGCCCGGGATGGGGTACCGCTACCGCCCGTGAGGCGGGCCAGCGTGGCGACGGAGGCGAGCGAGCCGAGCAGCGCGCCCCGGCGGG
>NZ_DASYFV010000019.1:0-22695 GCF_036000465.1 Jatrophihabitans sp.
GCTCCCCACGCTTTCGCTCCTCAGCGTCAATATCGGCCCAGAGACCCGCCTTCGCCACCGGTGTTCCTCCTGATATCTGCGCATTTCACCGCTACACCAGGAATTCCAGTCTCCCCTACCGAATTCTAGCTTGCCCGTATCGGCTGCAGGCCCGGGGTTGAGCCCCAGGTTTTCACAGCCGACGCGACAAGCCGCCTACGAGCTCTTTACGCCCAATAATTCCGGACAACGCTTGCACCCTACGTATTACCGCGGCTGCTGGCACGTAGTTGGCCGGTGCTTCTTCTGCTCCTACCGTCACTTTCGCTTCGTCGGAGCTGAAAGAGGTTTACAACCCGAAGGCAGTCATCCCTCACGCGGCGTCGCTGCATCAGGCTTTCGCCCATTGTGCAATATTCCCCACTGCTGCCTCCCGTAGGAGTCTGGGCCGTGTCTCAGTCCCAGTGTGGCCGGTCGCCCTCTCAGGCCGGCTACCCGTCGTCGCCTTGGTGGGCCATTACCCCACCAACAAGCTGATAGGCCGCGGGCCCATCCCTAGCCAGTGAACCTTTTCCACTTCGGAGGATGCCCTCTGAAGTCGTATCCGGTATTAGCCCCGGTTTCCCGGGGTTATCCCAGTGCTAGGGGCAGGTTGCCCACGTGTTACTCACCCGTTCGCCGCTAGGACACTCTCCCGAAGGAGAGGCCTCGCTCGACTTGCATGTGTTAAGCACGCCGCCAGCGTTCGTCCTGAGCCAGGATCAAACTCTCCGTGAATGTTTATATGACTACCCGAAGCAAGCTTCGGTTTGTCGACACAGAAAGTCACCGTCCTGCGACGGTTTCAATCACTGGTTCATACGAGCTGGGTGTATCACCTCCGCCGAAGCGGAGGATGTTTCTTGCTCGATGTACCAAAGGAATCTCTTCCGTGAGCCGGCGAACCGGATCACGAGACGAGAGTTATATAAATGGCACTAACTTTCGGCACGCTGTTGAGTTCTCAAGGAGCGGACGCGCACCGTCACGACTCTTTCGAGGCGATCGGGGGCAACCCGAACTACGCTACCTGGTCAGTCTCGCGGGGTCAAACACGGCCCTGCACTACCCAGAATTCCCACTTGGACGGGCTGCTCTGGAGAGCGGTACCACGTGCTTGGAGGATCATCCGCCCGGATCCACCTTCTCGCTGGTCCAGTTCAGCCTTTCGGCCCTGGCCCGCTTCGGTGTCTCCGTCCCGCGAACAAGGAGAACATTAGTCAGCGGTCTCGCCCGTCGTCAAATTCGTGGGTCAAACGCCTCCAGGCCAATGATTTCGGGGGTTTCGGGCACCCGGCACGCCGATCCCTTCGACCGGATCCGGGGTCGGATTTCTGTGACCTGGGCCACCGGCAGCGGCTGAAGTGCCTCCAGCCCAGCGTTTCCGGGCTCCTCCAACGCCTTCCAGCCCTCGCCGAGCGTTCGCCTCAGGTTCAGACGAGGCGGACCAGCCTCCGCTTCCCCGAACTGAGCACCACACCGGTCAGGGCGGCGCGGGCGTGGTCGTAGTTCTTCGGGGCGACGACCACGCCGTCGATGCGCACGGCACCGGCGTCGATGTCCCGGCGCGCGGCACTCGAGCTCGGCGCCAGGCCGCCGGCGGTCAGAACTGCCGGCAGGTGGAGCGGATCGCCGTCGGGCAGCGCGAATTCGGGGACGTCCGTCGGGATCTCCTTGCGCTTGAAGACCGCGTCGAAGCGCTCTTCGGCCGCGGTCGCGGCGTCCGCCCCGTGATAGAGCGCGACCACCTCTCGCGCCATGCGCCGCTTGGCCCGGTTGGCGGCGCCTCCCCCGGCGGCGACATCGGCTTCCAGTGCATCGACCTCGCGTGGGTGCAGCGCGGTGCACAGACGCGCGTACAGCCCCACCACCGAGTCGGGGATGCTCATCAGCTTCCCGAACTGCTCGGCCGCCGGCTCGGAGATCGCGATGTAGTTCCCGAGCGACTTGCCCATCTTCTCCACGCCGTCGGTGCCCACCAGGAGCGGCACGGTGAGCACCGCCTGCGGGGCCTGCCCCCTCGAGCGTTGCAGCTCCCGTCCGACGAGGTTGTTGAAAGTCTGGTCGGTGCCGCCGAGCTCGAGGTCGGCGTGGATCTCCACCGAGTCGATCCCCTGCAGCAGCGGGTAGATGAACTCGGACAGGCTGATCGGCTGTTTGCCGGCGAACCGGCGCGCGAAGTCGTCGCGCTCGAGCAGCTGGGCGACCGTCACCTGCCGGGTGTAGCCCAGGATGTCGGCCAGGCTCATCGAGCCCAGCCAGTCGGCGTTGTTCACGACCTCGGCCCGTTCCGGGTCGAGGATGCGCATCAACTGGTCGAAGTAGGTGCGCGAGTTCGCGATGACGTCCTCGGCCGTCTGGGCCACGCGGGTGGCGGTGCGACCGGAGGGATCGCCCACCTGACCGGTGAACCCGCCCACGACGAGTATCGCCGTGTGGCCGAGGTCCTGGAACTGGCGCAGCTTGCGCAGCACGACCGCGTGGCCGAGCGTCAGATCGCTCCCGGACGGGTCGATCCCGAGCTTGACCCGCAAGGGCCGGTCCTCGCGGCGCGCGGCGAGCAGTCGCTCGGCCAACCCGTCCGCGGGCAGGATCTGCGCCGCCCCGGAGGCGAGGATCTCGTGGGCCTCGCGGAGGTCCGGTGGCAGCTCGGGCAGCGGCGTCTGTTGGGTCACCCGTTCAGTCTGCCGGGGCGGCGCTCCTCCGTTTCCGGCCACCTGTCTTGAACGGCGACACGGTCGGTTCGTCCGGCAGCCAGAAGCGCCAGGGCCGCTCGGCCGCGGCCGCGATGCCGACCCTGGGCCCGGCGACGACGCCGGGCCGCCGGCGACCGGGCAGGCGCTCGATCCGCACGGGCGAGCCCGGGTCGCAGAGATCGACTCCGTTCGTCGCCGCATCGAGCCCCAGACACGATGCGAGCCGCGCCGGCCCACGGGCCAGATCCGAGCCACGCCGGGACGCCGGACGGCGCTCCTGAGCGGTCTCGGCCCCGCGAACCACCTCTCCCGCGCGCAGCAACACCGCGGCGGCGACGTCGTCCGTCCCGCACACCACATTGGCGCACCAGTGCATGCCGTAGGTGAAGTAGCAGTAGAGGTGCCCGGGCGGCCCGAACATGACGGCGGTGCGCGGGGTCCGCCCGCGGAACGCGTGCGAGGCCGGATCGTCGGCGCCCTCGTAGGCCTCGACCTCGGTGAGCCGCACGGCCACCTCGACCCCGCCGACGTCGGAGACGACGACCGCACCGAGCAGCCGCGGGGCCAGGGCGAGAGCCGGTCGGCGCAGCCGCTCGCGGTCGATCGGCGGGGTCACCGCCGGTTCAGGTTCACGTTGGCCACGCGCATCGCGGCGTAGGCCTCGTCCATCGCGGTGTCGAGGGCGGTGCCGTAGTCGCCGGCCGCGTTGTCGAGGCGGCGCAGGATCCGCCGCTCCCGAACCACGCCGGTCCTGTTCTCGACCCGGACGATGCACACCTCGGTGAACCCGTCTTCGGTCGTCCGGGAGTCGGTGAACCAGGTGGACGGCGCCATGGACACGTCGAGCTCGGGTCGCGGGTTCGGCGACGTGCCCTGGCGCACCGAGGCGTAGCGGTAGGAGGCGATCAGGATCGCCGCGATGACCGCGAGGCCGAGCAGCAGTTCGATCAGGACCCGGACCGCCATCGTCCACCCCTCACTTGGTCGCAACGGTGATGCTCAATCCGCATTCTGGCCCAGGACCGGGCTGGTGAGACCCGCCGGGAGGGCCTTGAGGATGTCGATCTGCGCCGCACTGATCGGCTTCTCAACCGCCGGGTCGAGGTCGATCCCGGCCGGGTCGAGCCGCACGTTGGAGAGGAACGAGCCGGCGAGCAGCGAGAAGCTGAGGTCCTGCTCGACCTTCGCGAGGTTGACCGTGCCCGGGCCGACCTTGCTCGGGGCGCGGCGGGCGGAGACCATCGGGCGTCCTGCCCATCTCAGCGGTGTTGACGTTGCGAGCGGTGTGCCCGGCTCGTCGCGACTACTACCCCCTGTGCGAGTCCTGCCCGGAATCCCCGGACCACAGCATCTGCTCGTGGACGTCGGCCTCGAGGGCGGCAAGTTGCTCGGCCACGCGTTGCGGCGACGTGCCGCCGACGGCCGAACGGGCCTGCAGTGCGCCGTGCACCGACAGGACGTCGCGGACCTCCGGGGTCAGCCGGGCGTCGACCTCGGTGAGCTGGGCGTCGTCGAGGTCGGGGAGGTCGAGATCGCGCTGCTCGCAGAAGGAGACGAAGGCCCCGCTGATCTCGTGGGCCTCGCGGAAGGCGACGCCCTTGCGCACGAGGAACTCGGCGACGTCGGTCGCGAGGGCGAACCCGGCCGGCGCCGCCGCTTCGAGTCGGTCGGTGCGGAACTCGAGCGTGGCGATCATGCCGGTGACAGCGGGCAGCAGTACGAGCAGCTGGTCGATCGTGTCGAACGCCGGCTCCTTGTCCTCCTGCAGATCGCGGTCGTAGGCCAGCGGCAACGCCTTCAGCGTGGCGAGCAGCCCGGTCAGGTTGCCGATGAAGCGGCCGGACTTGCCGCGGGCCAACTCGGCGATGTCGGGGTTCTTCTTCTGCGGCATGATCGACGACCCGGTCGACCACGCGTCATGGAGCCGGATCCAGCCGAACTCGGGCGTGGCCCACAGGATGATCTCCTCGCCGATGCGGGAGAGGTGCACCCCCAGCAGAGCGGTGGCGAAGAGGAACTCGGCGACGAAGTCGCGATCGGCGACGGCATCGATGGAGTTCGCGGCCGGGCGGTCGAAGCCGAGCTCGCGGGCGACGGCCGCGGGGTCGAGCGGCAGTGACGAGCCGGCCAGCGCGCCCGAGCCGAGCGGTGACACGGCAGCGCGGCGGTCCCAGTCGCGGATGCGGTCGACGTCGCGGGACAGCGCCTGCACGTGGGCGAGCAGGTGATGCCCCAGCAGCACCGGCTGGGCGTGCTGCAGGTGGGTCATGCCCGGCATCGCGACGCCCTCGTGCCGCTTGGCCTGGTCGATGAGCGCGGTCTCCAGGTCGGCGATGGCGAGCGCGATCTTGCGCGCGTGGTCGCGCAGGTAGAGCCGCAGGTCGGTGGCGACCTGGTCGTTGCGGCTGCGGCCGGCACGCAGCTTGCCGCCGAGGGCGCCGAGCCGTTCGAGCAGGCCCCGCTCGAGGGCGGTGTGGACGTCCTCGTCGGCGACGGTCGGGCGGAACTCCCCCGTGCGCACCGCCACGGCGAGCTCGTCCAGCGCGAGCAGCATGCGGGTGGCCTCGTCGTCGGTCAGCAGTCTGGCGCCGTGGAGCACGCGGGTGTGCGCCTTCGAGGCCCGCAGGTCGTACTGCGCCAGGCGCCAGTCGAAGTGCACCGACAGGGACAGCTGGGCCAGGGCGTCGGACGGGCCGCCAGCGAAGCGGCCGCCCCACAGGCGGGTGCTCCCGCCCTCGCGTGACTCAGTCATTGCCGGCCTCCATCGCGGCGCTGTCGAGCACCGTCTCGTCCGAGCCGAAAGCGGCGGTGCCGTCGGGGTTGGCGGCGATCTGATCGGCCCCGCCCTCGGCGAGGCCGGTCGACTCGAGCTCACCGAACAGGTAGGTGCGGCTGAGCTGGCCGCCGGAGCGGGCGGCGTACTGCTCGAGCTTGGCCCGGGAGTCGGCGATGTCTAGGTTGCGCATGGTCAGCTGGCCGATGCGGTCGACCGGGCCGAACGCGGCGTTCTCGGTGCGCTCCATCGACAGCTTGTCCGGGTGGTAGGAGAACGCGGGTCCACGGGTGTCGAGCACGGTGTAGTCCTCGCCGCGGCGCAGCCGCAGGGTCACCCGGCCGGTGACGAGCGCGGCCACCCAGCGCTGGATCGACTCCCGCAGCATCAGCGACTGCGGGTCGAGCCAGCGGCCCTCGTAGAGCAGCCGGCCGAGGCGGCGCCCTTCGGCGTGGTAGTTCGCGATGGTGTCCTCGTTGTGGATCGCGTTGAGCAGCCGCTCGTAGGCGATCCAGAGCAGCGCCATGCCGGGTGCCTCGTAGACGCCACGTGACTTCGCCTCGATGATGCGGTTCTCGATCTGGTCGGACATGCCGAGCCCGTGGCGTCCGCCGATGGCGTTGGCCTCGTCGACGAGCGCGACCGGGTCGTCGAACGTGACGCCGTTGATCTCGACCGGCCGGCCGGCGGCGAAGGTGATCGTGACGTCCTCGGCGTCGATCGCGACGGACGGATCCCAGAACTTGACGCCCATGATCGGTTCGACGGTCTCGAGCGAGACGTCGAGGTGCTCGAGGGTCTTGGCCTCGTGGGTTGCGCCCCAGATGTTGGCGTCGGTGGAGTACGCCTTCTCCTTGCTGTCGCGGTAGGGCAGGTTGCGCTCGCTGAGCCACTGGCTCATCTCGGAACGACCGCCGAGCTCGTGGACGAACTCGGCGTCCAGCCACGGCTTGTAGATGCGCAGGCCGGGGTTCGCCAGCAGCCCGTAGCGGTAGAACCGCTCGATGTCGTTGCCCTTGAAGGTCGAGCCGTCCCCCCAGATGTTGACGTCGTCGGAGTGCATCGCCCGCACCAGCATCGTGCCGGTGACGGCCCGCCCGAGCGGCGTCGTGTTGAAGTAGGCCCGGCCGGCCGACCGCACGTGGAACGCGCCGCAGGCGAGGGCGGCGAAGCCCTCCTCTACCAGTTCGCGGCGGCAGTCGACGGCCCGGGCCAGCTCGGCGCCGTACTGCTTGGCCCGCTCGGGGACCCCGGAGATGTCCGGCTCGTCGTACTGGCCGATGTCGGCGGTGTAGGTACACGGGATCGCGCCCTTGGCGCGCATCCAGGCCACGGCCACGGACGTGTCGAGACCACCCGAGAAGGCGATGCCGACGCGCTCGCCGGCGGGGAGGGATGTCAGGACCTTGCTCACGGTGGTTACGTCTCCTGGGGTTCGGTGCGTGATTGCGCGAGGGCGAGGAAGCGCTGCGCGAGGTCGTGGCCGCCGGCCGGGTCGCGGGCCACGACGAGGATCGTGTCATCACCGGCGATGGTGCCGAGCACGCCGGGGAGCCGGGCGCGGTCGAGGGCCGAGGCGAGGAAGTGCGCGCCCCCGGGCGGAGTGCGCAGGACGACGAGGTTCGCGGTCGCCTCGGCCGAGGTGAGCAGTTCGCCGACCAGCCGGGTGAGCCGGTGCGGCGGGTTGTCGTCGACGGCCCGGGCCGTCAGCGGTGAACCGTCCTCGGGCACGACGTAGACCGGGAGTCCGCCATCGGCGGCGCGCAGCTTG
Organism: Jatrophihabitans sp.; assembly: GCF_036000465.1. GTDB lineage: Bacteria > Actinomycetota > Actinomycetes > Mycobacteriales > Jatrophihabitantaceae > Jatrophihabitans. Next base: position 7,259 of record NZ_DASYFV010000019.1, read on the forward strand.
ACCGCGCCCAGCTCGTCGAGGTCGCGCGAGAGGGTGGCCTGGGTGACGTGCACGCCGTCGCGCTCGAGCAGCCCGGCGAGCTCGGCCTGCGACCGCACCGGCTGGCGCCCGAGGGCATCGACGATGCGCGCGTGCCGGGCCGCCTTCGTGTTGGGTTCGGTGTCGGTGGCTCTCATGGGCTGCGTTCCAGCAGCCAGGTCAGCAGGGCCTTCTGGGCGTGGAGGCGGTTCTCGGCCTCGTCCCAGACGACGCTCTGCGGGCCGTCGATGACCTCGGCGGCGATCTCCTTGCCGCGGTAGGCCGGCAGGCAGTGCAGCACGATCGCGTCGTCGGCGGCGCGGCCCAACGCCTCGACCGTGAGCGCGTAGGGGCGGAACGGCGCCTCGCGGTCGTCCTTCTCGCCCTCCTGACCCATCGACACCCAGGTGTCGGTGGCGAGGACGTCGGCGCCGTCGAGGGCGGCGGCCGGATCGGTCGTGACGAGCACCGAACCGTCGGTCTTGGCCGCGATGCGCTCGGCGTCGGCGACGACCGCCGGGTCGGGCAGGTAGCCCTCGGGGCCGGCGACGCGGACGTGCATGCCCGCCGAGGCGCCGCCGAGCAGGTACGAGTGCGCCATGTTGTTCGCGGCGTCCCCGAGATACGCCAGCGTCAGCCCGGCGAGACGCCCCTTGTGCTCGCGCACGGTCTGCAGGTCGGCCAGGATCTGGCACGGGTGGAACTGGTCGGTGAGCGCGTTGATCACCGGCACCCGGCTGGCCGCGGCCATGGCCTCGATCCGCTCCTGACCGAAGGTGCGCCAGACGATGGCGGCGACCTGCCGGTCGAGCACGCGGGCGGTGTCCTCGATCGGCTCGCCCCGGCCGAGCTGGCTCGTCGCGGCGTCGATGACGAGGGGGTAGCCGCCCAACTCGGCGATGCCGACGGAGAACGACACGCGGGTGCGGGTGGACGACTTGTCGAAGATGACGGCGACGGCCTGCGGTCCGGTGAGCGGGCGGTGCCGGTGCCGGTCGACCTTCATCGCGTCGGCGAGGTCGAGGACCTCGAGCAGCTCGCCCGGTTCGAGGTCGTCGTCACGCAGGAAATGGCGGATCACGAAGACACCTCGTCGAGGGCGGCGGCGAGCAGGGGGACGGCCTCGTCGACCTCGGCCTCGGTGAGGATCAGCGGCGGGGCGAGCCGGACGGTGTCGGGCTTGACCGCATTGACGAGCAGGCCCCGTTCGCGGGCGGCCGCTTCGACCGCGGCGGCGTCGTTGCCGGTGAGCGCGACGGCGCGCCAGAGCCCGGCGCCGCGGATCTCGGCGACGAGCGGGCTGCCGATCGCGCCCAGCGCGTCGGCCAGGTGCTCGCCGACCCGCTTGACGTTGTCGAGCAGGTGCTCGTCGGTGATGGTGTCGAGGACGGCGAGCGCAGCCGCGCACGACACCGGGTTGCCGCCGAAGGTGCTGCCGTGGTCGCCGGGGGCGAAGAGTTCGCCGGCCGCGCCGATGCCGAGGCAGGCGCCGATCGGCAGGCCGCCGCCGAGCCCCTTGGCCAGCGTGATGACGTCGGGCCGGACGCCCTCGGCCTGGCTGGCGAACCAGTGCCCGGTGCGGCCGATGCCGCTCTGTACCTCGTCGACGATCATCAGCGCGCCGGCGGCGTCGCACAGGCGCCGGACCTCGGCCAGGAAGCCGGCGGGCGGAGGCACGATGCCGCCCTCCCCCAGCGTCGGCTCGACGATGACGGCCGCCGTCTGCGGCCCGACCGCGGCGTCGAGCGCCGCGACGTCCCCGTAATCGACGAAGGTCACCGGGCCGGGGAGCGGGGCGAAAGGCTCGCGCTTGGCCGCGTTGCCGGTGACCGACAGCGCCCCGATGGTGCGGCCGTGGAAGCTGTGGTGGCACGACACGATCTCGCTGCGACCGGTGGCGCGGCCGTGCAGCCGGGCCAGCTTCAGCGCGCACTCGTTGGCCTCGGCACCGCTGTTGGCGAAGAACACCCGGGCCGGCAGGTCGAGCAGCCCGACCAGACGTTCGGCGAGCCGGAGGCCGGGCTCGTGCATGTACAGGTTCGAGGTGTGGGCGAGGCGGCCGACCTGCTCGCAGACGGCCGCGACGATCGCCGGGTGGGCGTGGCCGAGCGACGACACGGCGATGCCCCCGACGAAGTCGAGATAGCCGCGGCCGTCGGTGTCCCACACCCGCACGCCGGCGCCGTGGTCGAGCGCGAGCGGTGGCGTGCCGTAGTTGCGCATCATCACGGCGTCCCAGCGATCGGTGATCGTCATGCGGACTCCTTACCGGGGACGACCATGGTGCCGATCCCCTCGCTCGTGAACATCTCCAGCAGCAGCGCGTGCGGCAGCCGGCCGTCGAGGACGTGCGCGCGGGGCACGCCGCCCTCGACCGCGCGCAGGCACGCCTCCATCTTCGGCACCATGCCGCTCGACAGGCTCGGCAGCAGCCGGGCCAGCTCGTCGGTGTCGATCTCGCTGACGACCTCGGTGCTGGCCGGCCAGTCGGCGTAGAGGCCCTCGACGTCGGTGAGCACGATCAGCTTCTCGGCGCCCAGCCCCACCGCTACCGCGGCGGCCGCGGTGTCGGCGTTGACGTTGTAGGTGAGGCCGTCGCGCCCGCGAGCCACCGTGGCGATCACCGGGATGCGGCCGGCCTCGATGAGCGCGTGGACGGCCGACGGGTCGACGGCGACGACGTCGCCCACCTGGCCGATGTCGACCAGCTCGCCGTCGACGACGGCCGGGCGGCGCTCGGCGGTGAGCAGGCTCGCGTCCTCGCCCGACAGCCCGATCGCGAACGTGCCGTGGTCGTTGAGCATGTTGACGATGTCGGCGTTCACCTGGCCGGTGAGCACCATGCGCACGATCGAGACGGTCTCGGGGGTCGTGACGCGCAGACCGCCGCGGAACTCCGACTCGATGCCGAGCCGCTTGAGGTGCTCGGTGATCTGCGGGCCGCCGCCGTGCACGATCACCGGCTTGAGGCCGGCGTAGCGCAGGAACATGACGTCCTCGGCGAAGGCGGCCTGCAGCTCCGGCGACGTCATCGCGTTGCCGCCGTACTTGACCACGACGATCTTGTCGTGGAACCGGGCGAGCCAGGGCAGTGCGTCGACGAGCGTCTCGGCCTTGGCCAGCGCCTGCCGGCGGTCGCGGGTGGTGACCGCGTCGGTGCTCACGTCGAGTACGCCGAGTTCTCTTCGACGTAGGCGTGCGACAGGTCGTTGGTCCACACCGTCGCCGTCTCGTCGCCCGCGTGCAGGTCGACCCGGATGTGTACGTGCCGGCCGGAGAGGTCGACGCCCTCGCGGGCGTCGCCGGCCGCGCCGCCGCGGCAGACCATGACGCCGTTCATCGACACGTCGATCTCGTCGGGCTCGAACACCGCGCGGGTGGTGCCGACGGCGGCGAGCACGCGGCCCCAGTTGGGGTCGTTGCCGAACAGCGCGCACTTGAGCAGGTTGTTGCGGGCGATGGAGCGGCCGACCTCGACGGCGTCGTCGTCGCTCGCGGCCCCGACGACCTCGATTCGGACCTCCTTGGTGGCGCCCTCGGCATCGGCGACCAGCTGCGCGGCGAGGTCGGCGCAGACCGCGCGGACCGCCGCGGCGACGTCGTCGGCCGGCGGGGTGACCCCCGACGCGCCGCTGGCCATGAGCAGGACGGTGTCGTTGGTCGACATGCAGCCGTCGGAGTCGACGCGGTCGAAGGTGGTGCGCACCGCGTCGCGCAGCGCGGTGCGCAGGTCATGGGCGTCGACCACCGCGTCGGTCGTGATCACGCACAGCATCGTGGCCAGCCCGGGCGCGAGCATGCCGGCGCCCTTGGCCATGCCGCCGACGACCCAGCCGTCGCGCTCGGCGACGGCCTGTTTGGCCCGGGTGTCGGTGGTGCGGATCGCCTCGGCGGCCGCGGGTCCGCCGTCCGCGGCGAGCCCGGTCGCGGCGAGGTCGACGCCGTTGAGCAGGCTCGTCATCGGCAGCCGCTCGCCGATGAGCCCGGTGCTGCAGACCGCGACGTCACCGGCGTCGATGCCGAGGGCCGACGCGGTGTACTCGGCCGTGCGATGCGTGTCGGCGAAGCCGTCCGGGCCGGTGCAGGCGTTGGCTCCGCCGGAGTTCAGGACCACCGCGCGCAGCCGGCCGTCGTTCACCACCTGCTCCGACCACAGCACCGGCGCGGCCTTCACCCGGTTCGCGGTGAATACGGCCGCGGCCGCATCGGACGGCCCGTCGTTGATGACGATCGCGACGTCCGGACCGCCGGAACTCTTCAACCCGGCCGCAACTCCCGCGGCCCGGAAGCCCTGCGCGGCAGTGACGCTCACGGCGCGACCCCGTTCACCGACAGCCCGAGCGTCTCGGGCAGGCCCAGCATGAGGTTGGCGTTCTGCAGCGCCTGGCCGGCGGCGCCCTTGCCCAAGTTGTCGATGGCGCTCGTGACGATCACCCGGCCGGAGTCCTCGTCGACGACGGCCTGCAGGTGCGCGCTGTTCGACCCGGCGGTCGAGGCGGTGCGGGGCTGCCGGCCGCTCGGCAGCACGTGCACGAACGGCTCGTCGGCGTAGGCGGCGGCCAGCGCGGCGCGGGCGTCGTCGGCGGTCACCGGGCCGCTCGGGCGGGCCGCGACCGAGGCGAGGATGCCGCGGGGCATCGGCGCGAGCACCGGTGTCATGGTCAGCGAAGCGACGCCGGAGGCCTGCTTGATCTCCGGGACGTGTCGGTGCGCGCCCACCTTGTAGCCGGTGAGGTCGGACATCACCTCGCTGCCGAGCAGGTGCGCCAGCGCGGCGCGGCCGGCCCCGGAGGTGCCACTGGCCGAGGTGATCACGACGTCCTCGGGCTCGACCAGACCGGCAGCGATGAGCGGGGCGATCGCGAGGATCGCCGCGACGGCGTGACATCCGGTGTTCGCGACGCGGGTCGCCCCCGCGATCAGCGGACGCTGGCCGGGCAGTTCGGGCAGGCCGTACGTCCACGCGTCGTGGTACTCGCCGCCGTAGTAGCGCTCGTGCGCCGCCGGATCGGTGAGGCGGTGATCGGAACCGAGGTCGACGACGCGGGTGCTCGACGGCAACTCGGCGGCGAGGGCCGACGACGCCCCGTGCGGCAGGGCGAGGAAGACGAGGTCGGCCTCGTCGAGCGACGCGGCGCTCGTGGGGGCGAAGACGAGCTGGGCGACCGAGCGCAGGTTGGCGTGCACGTCGCCGACCGGCTGGCCGGCGTTGCCGTGCGCGGTGACCGCCACGACGTCGAACTCGGGATGCGCCGCGAGCAGCCGCAGCAGCTCACCCCCGGCGTAACCGCTGGCGCCGGCGACGGCGACTCGAACACCCATGTGCAGGATTATGCACGACCCCGCAACTTCATACAGAGACGGGGCGGCGGCGCCGGACGAGTTCCGGCGTCGCGCCGGCCTCGGCCTAGGAACGCAGTCGCGCCGAGTGCCGCTCGACCGCGGCGGCGATCGCCGCGTCGCGCTGCGCGGTGGCCTCGTCGACCGTGAGCGTGCGGTCGGGGGCCCGGAACCGCAGGGCGAAGGCGAGCGAGCGCAGTCCGGCGCCGAGACGCTCGGCGTCGCTGTAGAGGTCGAAGAGCCGGACGTCCTCGAGCAGCGGGCCGGCGGCCGTGCGGATCGTCGCCGTCAGCGCCGCCGCCTCGACCCCGTCGTCGACCATGAGGGCGACGTCGAGCAGCACCGGAGGGTAGGTGGAGATGAACGGGCCGGCGGCCGGCCCGGGCGTCGGGATCGCGTCGAGATCGAGCTCCATGGCGCAAGTGCGCTCGGGCAGGCCGAGGGCCGCGACGACGCGCGGGTGCAGCTCACCGGCATGCCCGACGACGATGTCGCCGAGACGCAGTTCGGCGCAGCGCCCCGGGTGCCACGGCGCGTGCTCCGCCGCTCGCACCGTGAACTGCGTGCGGGCGGCGCGCGCGACCGTCTGCGCCGCCTCGATCGCGTCGGCCCAGGTGGCGGTGCGTCCCTCGCCCCACCAGCCCTTGAGCTCGGCGTGCCCGCACAGCACGGCCGCGACGTGGCGCGGCTGGTCGGGCAGGGCGGCGTCGAGCGCGGCGATCTCGGCGTCACTCGGGCGGGCCGCGATGCCGGGCAGGTGGGGCGGCGCGCCCGCTGCGCGGGCCAGGAACACCAGGCCCGTCTCGAAGATCGCGAGGTCCCGGTTGCCGCGGCCGAGGTTGCGGCCGGCGATGGCGAGCAGCCCCGGCAGGAGGGACGTGCGCAGCTCCGGCTCGTCCTCGGACAGCGGGTTGACCAGCCGCAGCGCGGCCCGCCGCTCGTCGCCGGCCGCGAGGCCGAACGCGTCGTGCACCGACGGCGCAACGAAGGGGTAGGCGAGCACCTCGCTCAGCCCGGACGAGGCCAGCGCGCGGGACACCGCCCGGTGCTGCTGCTGGCGCGGGGTGAGCCCCCGACCGGCGGGCGCTGCGGGCAGCACCGACGGCAGCCGGTCGTAGCCGGCGAGGCGGACGACCTCCTCGATCAGGTCGGCCGGCCCGAGCAGGTCGGGTCGCCACGAGGGCGGTTGCACCTGCAGCACGTCCCCGCCGTCGACGGTGCAGCCGACCGCCTGCAGGTGGGCCACGACCTGGTCGCGCGGGATCGGCATGCCGGCGAGCGCTTGCGGGCGCTGCGCCGAGAGCGCGATCAGCGGCGACGGCGCCGGGGTGCCGACAACGGTGAAGCCCTCGACGGGGGTCGCGCCGCCGTGCGCGACGAGCATCTCGACGCAGCGGGCCAGCGCCACCCCGGCTATCTCCGGGTCGACGCCGCGCTCGAAGCGGCGGGCCGCCTCGCTCGGCAGCCGGTGCCGGCGCACCGTGCGGGCCACCGACGGCGGGTTCCAGTGCGCCGCCTCGAACACGACGTCGGTGCTCGCGTCGTCGATCTCGGTCGACGCGCCGCCCATGACGCCGGCGAGGGCGATGGCGCCGGTGTCGTCGGTCACGACCATGTCGTCGGGGTCGAGTGTGCGGACTACGTCGTCGAGAGTGGTCAGCTTCTCCCCCGGCGCCGCGCGGCGCACGCCGATCGGACCGGTGAGCTTGGCCCGGTCGAACGCGTGCAGCGGCTGCCCGGTCTCGAGCATCACGTAGTTGGTGACGTCGACGGCCAGCGAGATGGAGCGGATGCCGCACTGGCGCAGGCGGCGGGCCATCCAGTCGGGCGTGGGCGCGGTCGGGTCGAGGCCGGTCACCGCGCGGGCCGAGAAGCGGTCGCAGGCCGAGTCGTCCTGGATGCCGATCTCGTAGGCACCGCCGTCGATCTCGGGCAGCACGGCCGGGACGTCGTGGAACGCGACATCCAGCGCGGCCGCGGCCTCGCGGGCCAGCCCGCGGATCGACATGCAGTAACCGCGGTCGGTGGTGACGGCGACGTCGAGGACCGCGTCGCGCAGACCGAGCGCGTCGAGCGGGTCGTCCCCGGGGGCGGCGGAACCCGCGTCGAGCACGAGGATGCCGTCGTGGTCGTCGCCGATGCCGAGCTCGCGGACCGAGCAGATCATCCCGTCCGAGACGTGCCCGTAGGTCTTGCGGGCGGCGATCTCGAAGCCCCCGGGCAGCACCGCGCCCGGCAGCGCCACCACGACGAGGTCGTCGACGGCGAAGTTGTGCGCGCCGCAGACGATGCCGCGCGGCTCGCCCTCCCCGACGTCGACCTGGCACCAGCGGATGATCTTGCCGTTCTTCTGCGGTTCGTCCTCGCAGGACAGCACCCGGCCCACGACGATCGGGCCGCTCAGGCCGTCGGCGCCGGACTCGACCCCCTCGACCTCCATGCCGACGCGGATGAGGGCCTCGGCGAGCTCGCGGGGCGTGATGTCCTCGGGCAGGTCGACGTGCTCGGCCAGCCAGCTGACGGGCGCGCGCATCAGGCCTCCACTCCGAATGCCGTGGTGAACCGGACGTCACCTTCGACTATGTCGTGCATGTCCTCGACCCCACTGCGGAACATGAGCGTGCGCTCGATGCCCATGCCGAAGGCGAAGCCGCGGTAGCGCTCGGGGTCGATGCCGCACGCGGTGAGCACGCGCGGGTTGACCATGCCGCAGCCGCCCCACTCGATCCAGCCCTCGCTGCTGCACGTGCGACACGGGCGGTCGGGGTTGCCGACCGACTCACCGCGGCACACGAAGCAGATGAGGTCCATCTCGGCGCTGGGCTCGGTGAACGGGAAGTAGTGCGGGCGCAGGCGGGTGGCGATGCCCGGACCGAACATCGACGCGGCCATGTGGTCGAGCGTGCCCTTGAGGTGGGCCATGGTCAGACCCTCGTCGATCGCGAGCCCCTCGATCTGGTGGAACACCGGGGTGTGCGTGGCGTCGAGCTCGTCGGTGCGGAACACCTTGCCCGGGCAGACGATGTAGATCGGCGGGGTGCGCTCGAGCATGGTGCGGATCTGCACCGGCGAGGTCTGCGTGCGGAGCACAACGCCGGAGTCGGGCGAGGTCACGTAGAACGTGTCGGTCAGCTCGCGCGAGGGGTGCTCGGCCGGGGTGTTCAGCGCGTCGAAGTTGAACCAGGAGCCCTCGGCCTCGGGTCCCTCGGCGATCTCCCACCCCATGTCGAGGAAGACGTCGCAGAGCCGCTCCTGGATGGTGGTCAGCGGGTGACGCGCGCCGACGAGCCCGCGGCCGGTGGGCAGCGTGACGTCGACCGATTCCTCGACGAGCACGCGGGCGTCGCGGGCGGCCTCGAGCTCGACCTGACGCGCGGCGAGCGCACGGCCGATGGCGGCCTTGGCGGCGCCGACGCGCTGGCCGGCCGCCGAGCGGGCGGCCGGTGGCAGCGCCCCGATCTCCCGGTTGGCGAGCGCGATCGGTGAGCGGTCGCCGACGTGGGCGAGGCGGGCCGACTTGAGTTCGTCGAGGGTGGTGGCGGCCGAGAAGGCGGCCAGGGCCGCCGCGACGTCGGCGTCGACCGCCTCGGGGGCGAGCGCGGCCACCTCGACCGGGTCGAAGGATTCCGTAGGCATGCGTCGATGATCTTTCGTCGGGGCGGACGACCGCCCGGGCCTGCGAGGGACGCGCGCGCCGGTGGAGTGGATCAGGTGCGCGCGAGGAGGGCGGCCGCCAGCCGCTCGGCAAACATCCCGAGACGCGACGGGAGCGGGGCGGGCGCGGACATGGGCCCAGCTTATCGGCGCGGAGCCACCGGGATCCGGCGGGCCAGGGCGCTCACCGGTGGGCCCGGGCGCTCGCGTAGAGGCAGACCGCGGCGGCCGCGGCCAGATTGAGGCTCTCGGCGCGTCCGTAGATCGGTACCCGGACGCTGTGGGTGGCCCCGCTGATCACCAGCGGCGGCAGGCCGTGGGCCTCGGTGCCGAACAGCCACGCGGTGGCCGCGCGCAGGGTGCCGTCGTCGACGAGGTCGTCGAGTTCGCGGGCGCCGGCGCCCGTCGTGGCCAGCGACATGATGCCGGCGGCGGCGAGGGCGGCCAGCACGTCGTCGAGGTGGTCGGCGAGCACGAGGTCGAGGTGGAACAGGCTGCCCGCACTCGAGCGCACAGCCTTGCCGTTGTACGCGTCGACGCCGCCGACGACGACGACGAGTTCGGCGCCCGCGGCATCGGCGGTGCGGATGATGGTGCCGAGGTTGCCCGGGTCGTTCGGCTCGACCAGCACGGCGACCAGCCGGGGCCGGCGACCCAGGGCGCGATCGAGTTCGACGTCGACGCGGGAACAGACCGCGACCAGCCCCTGGGGTGTGACCGTCTCCGACAGCGACGCGGCGTCCTTGGCCGAGATCTCGGAAACGTCAGCGCCGTCGAGGAGGTCGCCGTGGCGCAGCAGGGCCTCGTCGGTGGCGAAGAGCTCCTCGACGACGTCGGCCCGCAGTGCCTCGCGCACGGCCTGGGCCCCCTCGACGAGGAAACGCCCGGTCTCGCGCCGCGCGCGGCGTCTCGTGAGACGGCGCGCGGCGACGAGCCGGGCGTTCGAACTGCTGAGCAACGGCGTCGGCAGTCGGGTTTCGTACCGGTCAGGCGGCCGGCGACTGGGCGGCGGCGCCGCCGGTGCCCTCGGCGACGACGGCCGCACGGGCGACCTCGACGAGCGCGGCGAACGCGGCCGGGTCGTTGACGGCGAGGTCGGCGAGGACCTTGCGGTCGACCTCGACCTCGGCCAGCCGCAGACCCTGGATGAAGCGGTTGTAGGTCATGTCGCTCGCGCGGCACGCCGCGTTGATGCGGGTGATCCACAGCTGGCGGAAGTCGCCCTTGCGCTGCTTGCGGTCGCGGTACTGGTAGGTGGCCGAGTGGAGCAGCTGCTCCTTGGCCTTGCGGTAGAGACGCGAACGCTGGCCGCGGTAGCCGCTGGCTGCTTCGAGGGTGCTCCGGCGCTTCTTATGGGCATTCACTGCCCGCTTGACGCGTGCCACGGTGTGTTCCTTGGGGTTTCAGGCGCGCTGCTCGTGCAGGTCGCGCGGGGTTGTCGGGGGTATCGGCGTCGAAGGATGTCGGCTCGGCGCCGACGAGGCTTCAGCGGCCGAGGAGCTTCTTCACCCGCGGAACGTCGTGGTCCGAGAGCGCCTTGGTGCCGGACAGGCGCCGGGTCAGCGTCGAGGCCTTGTGCTCGAGGTTGTGACGCATGCCGGCGTGCTGCGAGCGCAGCTTGCCGGTCCCGGTGATCTTGACGCGCTTCTTGATCCCGCTGTGGGTCTTGTTCTTGGGCATGTCGTGTGACCCTTCGAGGTCGTATGTCGCCGGCTGGGGGCCGACGGGCTATTCGGCGGCGACGTCGGTGTCGGTGTCGGCCTCGGCGTCGGCCTCGGCCGGGCGCCCGACGCGCGTGGGCTTGGTGGAGCGGTGCGGAGCGACGACCATGACCATGTTGCGGCCGTCCTGCTTCGGCGAGGATTCGACGAAGCCGAGCTCCACGATGTCCTCGGCGAGACGCTGGAGAAGCCGGAAACCGAGTTCGGGCCGGGACTGCTCACGTCCGCGGAACATGATCGTGACCTTGACCTTGTCGCCCTGCTTCAGGAACCGCTCGACGTGACCCTTCTTGGTCTCGTAGTCGTGCGAGTCGATCTTCGGACGCAGCTTCATCTCTTTGATGACGGTGAGCGCCTGGTTGCGCCGGGCCTCCCGGGCCTTCTGCGCGCTCTCGTACTTGAACTTGCCGTAGTCCATGAGCTTGCAGACGGGCGGCCGCGCCATCGGGGCGACCTCGACGAGATCCAGGTCGGACTCGGCGGCGAGTTCGAGTGCCTTGCCGATCGGCACGATGCCGACCTGCTCGCCCTCGGGACCGACGAGGCGCACCTCGGGTACGCGGATCCGGTCGTTGATCCTCGGTTCGGAACTGATGGGACCTCCTTGGTCGGTACGTCACTCATGCGGGCCCGCGGACGCGTCTCGTCCGGAGACGACGACGGCCCCGCTGCGCCGGGTGCGCGCGGGGCCGAGAGCATCCGACCAGTCCGCGCCGTCGTCAGTGCGACGGACGCCCGGCCGCGGCGGCCGGACATCACGGACCGGACCCGGCGCGCCGGATTCGACGGCTCGGGTGGGAGGCTGGTGGGCTTCCGCTTGCACACCCCCGCCGTCGGCGGAGGCTGGTCGCAATGACAGGGTATCAGCGTGACCGACACGCCTCCAAAAACCCGGCCCGGCAGCGCGTCGAGCGCCCATCCGGGAAATCCCATCCCGCTGCCAGAGCACGGATTCCGGAACCTGGACGAGGTGCCCTCCCGCGACCTGGCCGCGATCCCGGCGGTGGAGGTCATCACGCGGGCGGCGGTCATGCTGATGAGCGCGTCCGCCGAGAAGCTGGGGCTGGCGCCCGAGGGCGAGCCGTTGCTCGACCTGGACGAGGCGCGGCGCCTGATCACGGCCCTCGCGGGACTGATCGCCGCCTCGCAGGAACACCTGGGCATTCACCGGCAGCCGCTGCGCGACGGGTTGAAGACACTGCAGAACGCGTTCCGCGAGGCGTCCTCGTTCCCGGACGCGCCCGGCGAGGGGCCCGGCGAGAAGCTGATCCCGTAGGGCGATTCCGATGCGCGGTGTGGCACGGGTCGGGATCTCTGGGTGGACCTACCCGCCGTGGCGCGGCGTGTTCTACCCGAAGGGACTGCCGCAGCGCTCCGAACTCGGCTATGCCGCCGGACGGCTGGCGACCATCGAGATCAACGGCTCCTTCTACTCGCTGCAGCACCCGTCGAGCTACCGGTCCTGGCACGACCAGACACCGGACGACTTCGTCTTCGCCGTCAAGGGCGGCCGGTTCATCACGCACATGAAGAAGCTGCGCGGTGCCGAGACCGCGTTGGCCAACTTCGTCGCGTCCGGCGTTCTCGCCCTGCGCGGCAAGCTGGGCCCGCTGCTGTGGCAGCTGCCGCCCACTCTCGGCTTCGATGCCGAGCGCCTCGCGGACTTCTTCGCCCGGCTCCCCCGGTCGACCGCGGAGGCCGCCTGGCTGGCGCGTCATCACGACGCGCGCGTGGACGGGCGCGCGCTGACGGACACCGTCGAGGACCGGCCGCTGCGCCACGCCCTCGAGGTGCGGCACGCCAGTTTCGTCACGCCGGAGTTCCCGGCGCTGCTGCGTGAGCACCACATCGGTCTGGTCGTGGCCGACACCGCGGGCCGGTGGCCGTTCCTCCTGGACGTCACCGCGGACTTCGTCTACGTCCGCCTGCACGGTGACGTCGAGCTGTACGCCAGCGGCTACAGCGAGGCCGCGCTGGACGTCTGGGCGGGCCGCGTCCGCGCCTGGACGGACGCGGGCCGTGACGTGTACGTCTACTTCGACAACGACATGAAGGTGCGCGCGCCGTTCGACGCGATGTCGCTGGCAGAGCGGCTGACGCGGTGAACGGGCGCATCCCCGCGTGCGATGCGGTGATGCGCCCGTTCGGCCGTCCTGGCTCAGCCCTCCTTGTCCGCCTCCGACTTGGCTCGCGTCTGGATCTCGTCCACCACGCTCGGATCGGCCAACGTGGTGGTGTCGCCGAGCATCCGGTTCTCCGCGACGTCCTTCAGGAGCCGGCGCATGATCTTTCCGGAGCGGGTCTTGGGCAACTCCGGGGTGAACACGATGTTCGCCGGCTTCGCGATCGGCCCGATGACCTTCGCGACGTGTTCGCGCAGTTCGGCGGACTTCTCCGGTGAGCCGTCCTTGCCGCCCTTGAGGATCACGTACGCGACGACGGCCTGGCCGGTGATGGCGTCGCTGCGCGCGGTGACCGCGGCCTCGGCCACCTCCGGGTGATCCACCAGGGCACTCTCGATCTCGATCGTCGACAGCCGGTGCCCGGAGACGTTCATGACGTCGTCGATGCGGCCCATCAGCCAGAAGTCGCCGTCCTCGTCGACCCTGGCTCCGTCGCCCGCCATGTACACGCCCGGGAACCGGCTCCAGTAGACGTCGCGGTACCGGTCGTTGTCGTTGTACAGCCCGCGCAACATGGCCGGCCACGGCTTCTTCACCACGAGGAATCCCGCGCCCTGACCGGGAGGGATCTCGTTTCCGTCGTTGTCGTAGACCGCCGCCTCGATACCGGGGAACGGCTTGGTGGCCGAGCCCGGCTTGAGGGTGGTGACGCCGGGCAGCGGCGTGATGAGGATCATCCCGTTCTCGGTCTGCCACCAGGTGTCCACGACCGGGGTCCTGCCGCCGCCGATGTTGTCGCGGTACCAGACCCAGGCCTCCGGGTTGATCGGCTCGCCCACCGAACCGAGCACCCGCAGCGACGACAGGTCATGACGCTGCGCGTACTCCGGGCCCCACTTCATGTGCGTGCGGATGGCCGTCGGCGCGCAGTACAGGACGGTCACCTTGTAGCGCTCGATGATGTCCCACCAACGGTCCTTGTCGGGGTAGTCCGGCGTCCCCTCGTACATCACCGACGTGGTCGCGTTGACCAGCGGGCCGAAGACGATGTAGCTGTGCCCGGTGATCCAGCCGATGTCGGCGGCGCACCAGTAGACCGTCTCCGGCTTGATGTCGAAGATGTAGTGGTGGGTCGTCGACGTGCCCACGAGGTAACCGGCCGTGGTGTGCACCACGCCCTTCGGCTTGCCGGTCGTGCCGCTGGAGTACATCAGGAACAGCAGGTCCTCGCTGTCCATCGGCTCGCACGGGCACGAGGCCGGGTCGTCGCTCTGACCGTCGACCACGTCGGTCCACCAGTGGTCACGGCCGGCCCTCATCGTGACGTCGTTACCGCCGCGCTTGACCACGACGCAGGCCGTGACCGACGGCGCGGCTTCCATCGCGGCATCGGCGTTCACCTTGAGGTCGAACACCTTGCCACGCCGCCATGAACCGTCCTGGGTGACCACGAACTCGCACTGCATGTCGTTCAGCCGGCCCGACAGCGAGTCCGGGCTGAAGCCGCCGAACACGACGGTGAACGCCGCACCGATCCGGGCCAGAGCGAGCATGGTGACCGGCAGTTCCGGCACCATGCCCATGTAGATCCCGACGTGGCTGCCCTTCGTCATGCCCAGTTCCTTGAACCCGTTGGCAGCCTTCACCACCCGTCGCTGCAGATCCGCATAGGTGATCGTGATCTTGTCCTCGGCCGCCTCGCCCTCCCAGAAGTAGGCGACCTTGTCCCCCAGACCGTTCTCGACGTGCCGGTCGACGCAGTTGTGACAGGCGTTCAACTTGCCGCCGAGATACCACTTGGCGAACGGCGGGTCCCATTCCTTGAGCGTCTCGAACGGCGTGGACCAGGACAGCCGGGTGCGGCCCTCCTTCTCCCAGAAGGCGTCCGGGTCCATGTCGTAGAAGTCGTCCTTGGCGTTGGCGTTCGCCGCGAGCTCGGCCGAGGGCGGGTAGCGGCGCTGCTCGAGCAGCAGCGAAGCGATGTTCTGGTTCTCCGGTGCCTGGGTCATTGCCGCCCTACCTTCTCTGGGGAGCGACGCACGTCCCGGCACCGGCCGAGAGTGGGTTCCTCGCTCATGTATCAGGCCCTTCCGTTTGTCGAACCTAGTTCCGTTGTCAGCTATGAGGGAAGTGCCCGACTCACCGCGCGAGCGGGAACGTCGGCAGCACGACCCTCTTGAAGGTCGAGTTCACGACGGCCGCGAAGGAGGCGTACCAGGCCGCCACGGCGGTCAGCAGGCCCAGCCAGCCGCCCAGCCGGATCCAGCCGTTGTTGTTCGCAGCGAACTCGGTGACGCTCTCGCTGAACCAGCCGATCGTCAGCGCGATATAGGTCAGGGTCAGCAGCACGAACACGGCGAAGACCGCGCCGGTGGTGCGACTGGCCGCGACCGTCATGTACGCGGTGAAGATCGCCCAGATGAGCAGGTATAGGGCGACCCCGTGCAGGACGTCCTTCGGCGCGGCCTTGTCGGGAAGGTGGTTGAGCAGGTACCAGAACGACAGCCAGAAGCCGCCGTACGAGGCGAAGGCCACCGCGCCGAAGGTGTTGCCCTTCGCGAACTCCCACATGCCCGCGAGC
>NZ_DASYFV010000020.1:0-47453 GCF_036000465.1 Jatrophihabitans sp.
GACGCCGCCCGGCGTGTCAGACTCGCCGCATGCACGAACCTCCGCGCGGTGACGGCCGAAACCGCGGTGAGCCCGGCGTGCCGTTCGTGCGACGCTGGGAGGAAGAGGTCCTCCCGGCCTGGCTGGTGCCGACGAGCGGGGAGAACCGGCTCCCGGTCGCCGCGGCCATCATCGTCGCGGCCGTGCTGCAACTGCTCCTCCCGCAGAAGTTCACGCTGGTGCATCCGCAGTGGCTGTTGCCCGCGGCCGAAGCCGCGCTCCTGGTGACGCTGACGATCATCAATCCGGTGCGGCTCACCCGGCACACCCCGGCGGGGCGGTATCTGAGCCTGCTCCTCGTCGCCGTCATATCGCTGGACAACGGCGCGAGCGCGGTCCTGCTCGACACCAGGTTGATCGGCGGCACGGCCGGCAGCCAGGCCGCTCCCCTACTGGCCTCGGCGGCAGCGATCTACCTGACCAACCTCATCGCTTTCGGTATCTGGTACTGGGAGCTCGACCGTGGCGGCCCCTTCGCGCGCGCCGCCGCCCACAGCCCGTACCCCGACTTCCTCTTCCCGCAGATGACCCAGCACCACCTGGCCCGCAAGGACTGGGAACCCCTGTTCGCCGACTACCTCTACGTCAGCTTCACCAACGCCACGGCGTTCTCACCCACGGACACGCTGCCACTGACCCGCTGGGCCAAACTGCTCATGGCCCTCCAGAGCGCCATCGCGCTGTCCACCACGGCCCTCGTGATCGCGCGGGCGGTCAACATCCTGAAGTAACGACGGGCCGCAGCCGACCTGACAAGCAACCGGTCCCGCACGCGCCGGCCCCGCACCGGCACCACCATCCGGTCACCCCCTGCGCACCGACGAGCACTCGGCCCTCCCGGGCATCGACGGCCAAGCCGGAACCGCCGAGCCTCGAACCGAGCACCGTGGTCAGCCGGTCGCGGCGCGGAACGCGGCGACGCCCGCGGTCCAGTACATGGCGCCGGCGAACCGTCCCGTGATCGAGACCGGCCCGGCGATGCCGGGGACGAGGTAGCCGCCGAGCACGCTCGTCGTCGAGCCGGCGACGCTCGTCTGCTGCCCCGACGCGGTGACGCCGACCGTGGTCATCGTCATCGCCTGTGCGCTGGCGTGTCCCGCGATCAGGCCGACCATGAGTTCGCCGGAGGTCGCCGGGGTCACCGGACCGGATGCCGGCGCGGTGCCGGTGTTCGCCGCGCCGGAGACGGCGTCCAGTGGGCCGGCGGTCGCGACGCCGGAGAAGTCCATGACGTCGAGGGCGACCACCGCGGCCGAGGCCGTGTGCGTGACGATTGTGCTGGCCGACCTCGCGTTCGCGGCGAACCAGATCTCTCCGTCGGAGTTGTGGCCGGACACGGCCCACGTGCCGGCCCGGGTCCAGACGTTGCCGGCCGAGTCGGTGACGGAGGTGATGCGGTTACTGGTGCCCGTGTAGACGCCGGCCAGTGCCACCAGCAGGTGGCCGGCCGCGCTGGCCGCGGGCAGCCGGGCGGTGAGGGCCGTGGCCGCGGCCGTCTCGGTGGCGCCCGCCGACTGCACGAGCAGCGGACGGGTCGGTGTCCCGGATGTCACCACCAGTGTCAGCGCGGCGGTGTGCGTGATGGACGGGCCGGTGCCGGTGACGGTCAGGGTCACGGTGCCGGTCGGGGTGGCGGCGATGGTGGTGATCGTCATCGTGGCGGTGCTGCCGGTGGTGATGGTGGTCGGGTTGAACGTGACGGTGGTGCCGGCGGGTTGGCCGCTCGCGGTGAGGGTGATGTCCTGGGCGGAGCCGCCGGTGAGGGTGGTGCTGATCGTCGAGGTCGTGGTCTGCCCCGGCTGCACCGAGACCGTCGACGGATTCGCGTTCACCGCGAAGTTGTCGGCCGGCGGCGGCGGCGTGACGCTCAGGGTGACCGCAGTGGTGTGCGTGATGGACGGGCCGGTGCCGGTGACCGTGAGGGTCTGGGTGCCGGTCGGGGTGGTGGCGGAGGTGGTGATCGTCATCGTGGAGGTGCTGCCGGTGGTGATGGTGGTCGGGTTGAACGAGACGGTGGTGCCGGCGGGTAGGCCGCTCGCGCTGAGGGTGATGTCCTGGGCGGAGCCGCCGGTGAGGGTGGTGCTGATCGTCGAGGTCGTGGTCTGCCCCGGCTGCACCGAGACCGTCGACGGATTCGCGCTCACCGCGAAGTCGTCGGCCGGCGGCGGCGCGGACGCGTGACAGCTGCGGGTACCGGTGTCGGTCCAGGTCTTGCCCGCCTCGGGGACGAACCGCCAGTCGTAGCTGCTCGAGTGCAGGCTCAACGCCAGCACGCCGAACGTCGAGTTCTGGCTCGCCGCGCTGTTCGCGTGCCGCGTGCCCAGCCCGGTGAAGAAGGCGCCACCGGTCCCGACGACGAACTGCGTGATGCCGTTGGCCGTATCGAGACGGGAGGCGTTGTCCTGCGGCAGGAACCGTTCGTAGTCGTGGCTGTGCCCGCTCAGCAGGACGTCGGCGTGCGCGTCCAGCAGGTCCTGGTAGAGGGCGGTCATGACCGTGTTGTCGCCGTCGTGGCCGCTCGAGTAGCGCGCGTGGTGATCGACGGCGAGCAGGCAGCGGCCGGCATGGCTTGCGAGGTCGGCGCGCAACCAGACGTCCTGCGCCCCGCCCGAAGCGCACCCGCCGACGATCTTGGTGCAGTTCGAGTTGAGCGCAACGACGTGCCAGGCGCCGATGTCATAGCTGTAGTAGCCCTTCGTCGGGTCACCGGCCGCGGCACCGAAGTACCCGTAATACCCCTTCGCGCCGGAGTAGCCGTAGTCGTGGTTACCGGCCTCCGGGTGGATCAGCCCCTTGACCCGGCCCCACGTCGAGTTGAAGACCGTGGCGAAACCGGTCGGTGACGGGTCGCTCTGCATGTTGTCGCCCAGGGTCAGGACGTCGCTGTACCCGCCGTCGACGAGCAGGTTCGACGTGTACTTCTGCCGGCAGGCCGTCGCGGTCCCGTTGCCGCCGTTGTAGTTCGCGTCCCCGGCGCCGCAGGCGATGTCGCCCGCGGCGGCGATCACCGGATCGGTGCCCGCGGCCGCGGCCGGCGGGGCCGGCTCACCCCCGCCGAGCGGTGACGCGACCGCGCTGCCGACGGCCGGAACCACCAGGACGAACCCGCTGAAGAGCGCAACAAGAAGTTGACGACGGAACATGGCGATGACCCTTCCCCCCGTGCCGAGAAACACCGGCGAGGTCGAGTTTCAGCGCAAGATCCGGTAAGGGGTAGGAGCGAACGTCCCAGGGTGATCAGCCCGGACGGCACGGTCGCCGATCAGCCGGCGTTCTCGATCACCCGGCGGTGCAGCTCGGTCGTCAGGGCGTGGATCTCGCGGGTCAGCTGGGTGTTGGTCTTGAGCTCGGTCTCCTGCTCGACGAAGTCGTGGTTCGCCTTCTCCTGCTGGAACGTCGCGGCCCGGTTCTGCCCGATCATCACGAACGTCGAGAGGAAGATCGCCTCCAGCGAGACGACGAGGGTGAGCGTCGGCCACGGGCTCTTCTCGACGAACAGCATCCAGCCGGCGAAGACGACGATGTGCAGGTAGACGAAGGTCATCGACCCGGCGAACTTGGTGATCGCGTCGGCGGTCTTGAGCTGGAGGTCCTCCGCGCGGCGCCGGCGCAGCCGGGTCACGACCGGATGTTCGACGGCGGCTGCAGTCATCGGGGGAACTCCTCGTCCTCGGCGGAATCGGCGTCCGTGGTGTCGGTGTCGTCGTCGAGATCTTCCTCCGAAGATCGGCTCGCGCCCAGGGTGACGGTGAACCGCGTGTCGCCCGGCCGGCTGGTGACCGTGATGGTGCCGCCGTGCGCCCGCACGATCGCGTCGACGATGGCGAGCCCCAGACCGCTGCTGCCGGTGCTGGCCGAGCGCGCCTGATCGGCCCGCACGAAGCGTTCGAAGATGCCGGGCAGCACGGGGGCGGGCACGCCCGGGCCGTCGTCGGCCACCTCGATGCGGGCCTGGCCCGTGTCGGTGCGCTGCAGCGAGACGAGCACCGTCGTGCCGTCGGGCGTGTGCGTGCGCGCGTTGGCCAGCAGGTTGGCCAGTACCTGGTGCAGCGCGTGCTCGTCGCCGTCGACGGCGATCGGCTCGCGGGGGAGGTCGAGCTGCCAGCGGTGCTGCGGCCCGGCGACCCGCGCGTCACTCGTGGCGTCGAGCACGAGCCGGGTGAGGTCGACCTCGTCGTGCGCGAGCGGGCGGCCGGTGTCGAGCCGCGCGAGCAGCAGCAGGTCGTCGACGAGGTGGCCCATCCGTTCGGACTCCGCGCCGATGCGGGTCAGCGAGCGCTCGACCTCGGGCGTCAACGGCCCGCCGGTGCGGCGCGCCAGCTCGGCGTGGCTGCGCACGACGGCGACGGGCGTGCGCAGCTCGTGGCTGGCGTCGGCGATGAAGCGGCGCAGCCGCTCCTCGCTCGCCTGCCGCTGGTGCAGCGACGACTCGACGTGTTCGAGCATGTGGTTGAACGCCGTCGACAGCGTGCCGACCTCGGTGTGCGGGTCGCCCTCGGGGGCCCGTTCGGGCAGCGACACCGTGCCGCTCGACAGCGGCAGGTCCGATACCCGCGACGCCGTCTCGGCGACCCGGTTCAGCGGGCGCAGCGCGAGCCGCACGAAGAACGCGCCGCTGATGCCGGCGAGGGCGAGCGCGCCAGCGAACACGACCGCCTCGATGCCGACCAGCCGGCCGATCGTCTCGTCGACCGGATGCTCGGGCAGCCCGGTGATGAGCAGGTCCTGGTCCTGGCCGCGGTTGACGATGATGCGGTACTCACCGAGGTGCTCGAGTCTGATCGTCCGCGGATGGCTGCTGGCCGTCAGCGTGGCCAGCTGGGCCCGCGCCCTCGACCCCGGTGCCGTGCTGCGGTCGTCGGGGTCGCGGCCGACGACCGCTGCCGCGGTCACCGTGCCGTTCAGCACCCGGGCGCCGAGCGTGCCGGTCGCCTGGCCGGCGACGTCGCTGAACCGGTTGTTGTCGGCGTCGCCGTCGGGGTGCTCGAGGCTGAGCGAGAAACGGTCGCCCGCGGCGGCGAGCTGCTGGTCGAGCCGCTCGATCAGGAAGCCGCGCAAGGCGATGCTGGTGACGAGCGCGACCAGCACGAACGCCACGACGAGCAGCGCCAGCAGCAGCGCGACCAGCTGGGTGCGGAGCCGCGGGGTCTGAAATCTGCGCTCGCTCATGCGGCCTCCTCGGGGCCGCTCATTGCGTTCGGGCCCGTCGTCGCCGCATCTCTCGCCTGGCGGCTCGAACGATCCTCATTGTTCGCACCGCTTGCGTCGCTCACGCCACCGGCTTGAGCACGTAACCCACTCCGCGCACGGTGTGGATCATCGGCTCGCGGCCGCGATCGATCTTCTTGCGCAGGTAGCTGATGTAGAGCTCGACGACGTGGGCGCGCCCGCCGAAGTCGTAGCTCCACACCCGGTCGAGGATCTGCGCCTTCGACAGCACCCGGCGCGGGTTGAGCATCAGGTAGCGCAGCAGCTCGAACTCGGTGGCGGTGAGGTCGATGGGGTCGCCGCCGCGGAACACCTCGCGGGCGTCCTCGTCGAGGGTCAGGTCGCCGACGACGATGGCCGAACCGGCGTCGGCCGAGCCGACGCCCGCGCGGCGCACGAGCCCGCGCAGCCGGGCGAGCACCTCTTCCATACTGAACGGTTTGGTGACGTAGTCGTCGCCGCCGGCGGTGATGCCGGCGATGCGGTCCTCGACGGCGTCGCGGGCGGTCAGGAAGAGAACGCAGACGCCGGGGTTCGTCGCGCGCAGCGAGCGCAGCACCTCGAGGCCGTTGGTGTCGGGCAAACCGATGTCGAGGATCACCGCATCGGGTCGGAACTCCTCGGCGATGCGCCGGGCCGAGGCGCCGTCGTGCGCGCTGCGGGCCGACCAGCCCTCGTAGCTGAGCATCGTCGTCAGCACGTCGGCGAGGTCGCGCTCGTCGTCGACGACGAGCGCGCGCAGCGGGGTGCCGTCGGGCCGGTGCAGGGGTGGTGCTTGCTGGGTCACCCGCCCAGCATGACGACTGCCCGCTGACGGTTCCCTCTGCGCCACCTCTGAGAACCGTCTGAATTGCCTCATCCCGGGCCGCGAACCGGGCGATCCATAGCGATTAGAGAGCGGCGGGCGAGAAGGTGCAGGCATGGTCGCGCCCTCGTCCGCCCGCCTCGCCCCGAGCGAGACGTCCGGCGCGCCGCGGATGACGATCTCGGCCGACCGGACGGCGTCGGGCCTCGCGCTCGCGGTGATCGGTGTCGGCGGCCTCGCGGTGATCGGGCTGTGGTGGTCGGACACCGTGTTCATCGACGGATTCGGCAGCTGGTTGACCAACGCCGGTCGCATCACCGGGCTGCTCGCCGGCTACGTGATCGTCGTGCTGCTCGCGCTGATGGCGCGCGTGCCCGCGCTCGAACACACCATCGGCACCGACCGGCTCGCCCGCTGGCACGCGATGGGCGGCCGGTACACGGTCAGCCTGGCCGTGGCCCACACGCTGCTGATCATCTGGGGCTACGCCGTCACCGCGAACACCGGCCTGGTGCACGAGACCTCGTCGCTGCTGCTCACCTACCCCGACGTGCTGATGGCCACCGTTGCGCTGCTGCTCCTCGTCGCGGTCGGCGTCGTCTCGGCCCGGGCGGCCCGGCGGCGGCTGAGCTACGAGACGTGGCACTTCATCCACCTCTACACCTACCTCGCCGTCGCGCTGATGTTCGCGCACCAGTTCTCGACCGGCGCCGACTTCATCACCAACCGGCCGGCCCGCGTGCTGTGGTCGGCGATGTACGTGGCGGTCGGGGCGGCGCTCGTCTGGTACCGGCTCGTCGTGCCGATCAACGGCGCGTTCCGGCACCGGCTGCATGTCGTAGAGGTGCGCCCCGAGAGTCGCGATGTCGTGTCGGTCTACGTGTCGGGCCGCTACGTCGACGAGTTGCACGCGCAGCCGGGGCAGTTCTTCCGCTGGCGCTTCCTGACCCGCGATCTCTGGTGGGCGGCCAACCCGTACTCGCTGTCGGCCGCGCCGCGACCCGGGCTGCTGCGATTCACGGTGAAGATCGCCGGCCGGCACAGCGCGGCGCTGCGGCAGCTGCAGCCGGGCACCGCCGTCCTCGCCGAGGGGCCGTACGGGTCGTTCACCGCGGCCCGGCGGCGGCGTCGCAACGTGCTGCTGATCGGCGCCGGGGTCGGCATCACGCCGATGCGGGCACTGCTCGAGTCGATGCCGGGGGACCCCGGCGACATCACTCTGGTCTATCGCGCCAGCTCGCCCGACGACCTGGTGCTGCGCAACGAGATCGACCAGATCGCCGCCGCCCGCGGCGCGCGGGTGCATTACGCCGTCGGCTCGCGCCGGCGCGGCCGGCCGGATCCGCTCGCGGTCGGTCGGCTGCAACGCCTGGTCCCGGGGCTCAGCCACCACGACGTGTTCATCTGCGGGCCGGACGACCTCGCCGCCCGGCTGCGCAAGGGACTGCGCGAGGCCGGCGTCCCGGCCTGGAACATCCACCACGAATCCTTCACGTTCTAGGGCCGATCATGAAACGCGTCCTCGTCACCATCACCGGCACCGTGTTCGGCGTCGTCGCGCTGCTCAGCTTCAAGACGCAGGGCCATCCGCGGGCGTTCGCGGGCGCGCTGCCGAGTGCCGCCGCGCCAACCTCGCCCGCCGGCGCGCCGGCCACGACCTCGGGCGGGGGCGGCAGCACCCCGCCCGACCCCAGGTCGTCGTCGGCCGCGGCGACGGGTGCGAAGAAGCGCTACGTCGGTTCGGCCATCGAGACGCCGTACGGCGTCGTGCAGGTCGCGGTGACGACGAAGGGGTCGCGCATCGCGAACGTGTCCTTCGTCCAGCTGACCGCGTTCGACGGCCGCTCGCAGGAGATCAACTCCCAGGCCGCACCGATCCTGCTGCAGGAGACCGTCGCGGCGCAGAGCGCCCAGATCGACACCGTCTCGGGCGCGACCTACACGACCGACGGCTATCTGCAGTCCCTGCAGAGCGCGTTGGACCAGGCCGGCATCAAGTAGCTCCGTGACGTCGGCAACTGGCATTCCGCTACGCATCGTGGAGCCGTGCATGGGCACGGTGTTCTCCTTCGATCTCCGTGCCCCGGGCGTCGAACGGGCCGCCCTCGACGACGCAATCGCCTGGCTGCACCGCATGGACGCGATGTTCTCGACGTATCGCACCGACAGCGTCATCAGCCGGCTCGGTCGGGGCGAGCTCGAGCTCGCCGACTGCCCGCCCGAAGTGAGCGAGGTGCTCGACGCGTGCGCCGCCCTGACGGCCGCCACCGACGGCTACTTCGACGCCCACGCCGGCGGCCGCCTCGACCCCTCGGGCTACGTCAAGGGCTGGGCGATCGAGCGGGTGTCCGACCGGCTCGCCGCCGCGGGGTCGGCCAACCACTGCGTGAACGGTGGCGGCGACGTGCAGTGCCGCGGAACCGCGGCGCCGGGCCGCGACTGGCAGGTCGGCATCGCGCACTCGCTGCGTCCGGGCGAGCTCGTCGCGACCGTCGCCGGGCGCACGCTGGCCGTCGCGACGTCGGGCTCGGCCGAGCGCGGCGCCCATGTGCTCGACCCGCACACCGGACGCTCGCCCGCCGCGCTCGCGAGCGTGACCGTCGTCGGTACCCGGCTGGCCGAGGTCGACGCCCTGGCGACCGCGCTCTTCGCCATGGGCGAGCGGGCCGAGCGGTTCGCGACCGATCGGGGCCTGCGGGCGCTGGTCGTGCACGCCGACGGCCGCAGCACCACGATCGGGGCGCCGGCCGCGCTGGCATAGTCGAGGCATGCCGACCCTCCCCCTCTCGCCCGACGAGCTGCTGACCACCACCCGCACCGTGCGCAAGCGCCTGGACCTCACCCGTCCGGTGCCGATGGAGCTCGTCCGCGAGTCGATCGAGGTCGCCCTGCAGGCGCCGTCGGGCTCGAACCGGCAGGGCTGGCACTGGCTGGTGATCACCGATGTGGAGCGCCGCCGCCGCATCGGCGAGATCTACGGTGAGGTGACCCGCCGCTACCTCGCGTCGAAGGCGTCGGCCGCGAGCCTGTTCCCCGACGACCCGCAGCGCGCCTCGGTGCAGGTGCGGGTGGGCGACAGCGCGGCCTGGCTCGGCGAGCACATGGGCGACGTGCCCGTGCTCGTCATCCCGTGCATCGAGTCGACGCCCGAGCTGCCGACCGGTAACCAGGCCGGCCTGTGGGGGTCGCTGCTGCCGGCCGCGTGGAGCTATGCCCTCGCCGCCCGCGCCCGCGGGCTCGGGACGGCGTGGACGACGTTGCACCTGGCCCGGGAGGCCGAGGTCGCCGAGCTCCTCGACCTCCCGCCGCACGTCCACCAGGGTGCGCTGCTGCCGACGGCGTACTTCACCGGTGAGACGTTCAAGCCCGCCTCGCGCCAGCCGCTGGACGAGGTGCTGCACGTCGACGGCTGGTGATCACGCCCCGGTCCGGGCCCGGCGGGGCAGCAACCAGCCGAGGGCGAAGGAGATCCCGAGCATCACCAGCGTGGCCCACAGCGTGGCCTCGACCGCGCCGAGGTGACGCCCGGCCGCCAGGGCCGCTCGCGGACCGCCGTGTTCGAGCGCGAGGCGGCTGAAGAACAGCGTGGCCAGCACAGCGACGCCGAGCGACGAGCCGAGCTGCTGCAGCGATTCGAGCACGGCCGACGCGGAACCGACCTCGTGGTCCTCGATCTCGCCGGTGATGATGCTGAACAGCGGCACGAAGATCATGCCCATCCCGGTGCCGACGACCGCCAACCCGGGCAGCAGCGCACCGGCCCCCGGCATCGCGCCGGAGTGCGCGAGCGAGACGAGCAGGACCTCTACGCCCACGGCCATGATCGACAGGCCGACGTGCAGGATCGGGCGCCCGACGGCCGTCGCCGCCCACGCCCCGACGCCGGAGCCGACGACCGCACCCACCGACATCGCGACCAGGTAGAGCGCGGCGTGCATCGCGGTGAAGCCGAGCCCGACCTGCAGGAACAGTCCGAGCGTCAGGGAGAAGCCGGTGATCGCACCGAAGAACGACAGCGTGAACGCCACGCCCGACACGTACGACCGCTTGGCCAGCACGCTGAACTCGACGAGCGGGGTGGTTCCCCGGCGGGTGCGGCGCCGCTGCTGGGCGACGAACACCGCGAGCAGCGGGACGGCGGCGGCCATGGCCGCGAACAGCCAGACCGGCCAGCCCAGGCTGCGGCCGTCGACGAGCGGGAACACGAGCAGGAAGCTGGCCGCGCCGATCAGCCCGGTGCCGACGAGGTCGAGCCGGATGCTGGGCTTCGACACCCCGGCGGGCAGCACGCGGTGCCCGACCGCGAGGGCGAAGAGGCCGAACGGCACGTTGATCAGGAACAGCGAGCGCCAGTCGGCGCCGAACGGGTCGAGCTGGATGAGGGAGCCGGCGACGATCGGACCAGCCACTGTCGACAGCCCGATGATCGGGCCGAAGGCGGCGAACGCCTTGCCGATCTGGTCGGGCGGGAAGAGGTCGCGGATGAGCCCGAAGGTCTGCGGGGTCAGCAGCGCCGCCGACAGCCCCTGCACGACACGGGCGGCGATGAGGGATCCCGGCGACCACGCGGAGGCGCACGCGACCGAGGCGACCAGGAACCCGGTGAGCCCGAGCAGCAACATCGTGCGCCGGCCGTAGCGGTCACCGAGCCGCCCGCCGGTGAGCAGTCCGACGGCGATGGCCAGCGTGTACGACGCCGCGATCCACTCGATCGCCGAGGCCGAGGCGCCGAGATCACGCTGGATGGACGGCGCCGCGACGTTGAGGATCGTGGAGTCGAGGATGTTCAGGATCATGGCGGTGATCACGACGGCGAAGCCGGTCCAGCGGCGGCGCACGACGGCGCTCGCCTCCGACGCGGCGAGGTCGGGTGGGGCGGTTCGATCGACGGTGGCGGTCACGGCGGGCTCCCTGGTTCGCTTCGGATGTCGCGGCCGACGCTAGGCGGGCAATAGGAACGTTCCGTTCCGCATTCGGGCCTAGTCTCGAACCATGACCGAGACGTCCGGACGGCTGCTCCGGCTGCTGTCGCTGCTGCAGACCCCGCGCGAGTGGCCCGGCCCCGAGCTGGCCCGCCGCCTCGAGGTGAGCACCCGCACGGTGCGCAACGACGTCGAGCGCCTGCGCGGCCTGGGGTACCCGGTCGAGGCCACCCGCGGCGCGATCGGCGGCTACCGCCTCTCGGCCGGCACGGCCATGCCACCGCTGCTGCTCGACGACGAGGAGGCCGTCGCCGTGGCGGTCAGCCTGCGCACGTCGGCCGGCGGTGGCGTGGGCGGCATCGAGGAGACGTCGCTCCGCGCGCTCACCAAGCTGCAGCAGGTGCTGCCGAAACGGCTCGCCGGTCGGGTCGACGCGCTGCAGTCCTACACCGTGCGCCTCGCCGGCACGCGCGGTCCGCGGGTCGACGGTGCCGTGCTCGGCACGATGGCCGCCGCCGCGCGCGATCGCGAGGTGCTGCGCTTCGCCTACTCCGACCACGCCGGCTCGTCGTCCGAGCGCCGGGTCGAGCCGTACCGCCTGGTCAACCTCGGCCGCCGCTGGTACCTCGTCGCCTTCGACGTCGAGCGGGACGACTGGCGCACGTTTCGCGTCGACCGGATGGACGACGTGCGTTCGGTCGGGCACCGCTTCACCAGGCGGGCCCTGCCCGCCGACGACGTCGCGGGCTGGGTGGCGACGAAGACCCGCTCGGTGCAGATGCGCTTCCGGGCCCGGTTGCGCGTCCACGCCTCGGCCGACGACGTCGCGACGAAGATGGGCGCGTGGCACGAGGGCAGCATCGAGCCGCTCGACGCGCACACCTGCGTGATCACGATGGGCGGGCGGTCAGCCGCCGAACTGGCCGTCTGGCTCGGCTTCCTCGACGCCGACTTCGAGGTGCTCGACTCACCCGAGCTCGCCGGCGCCGTCCGGGCGCTGGGCCAGCGCTTCGTCCGGGCCGCCGCCGACTGAGCGGCACGTGGTGCCTGGACTTCTCGCGCTGAGTCCACCGCACCGCCGGGGCGGCCACCACGAACATCACCCACCTCGCCCACTCAACGAAGAACTACCCGACCTACCGGACGTACGCCGGTGGTCGCCTGACGTCGCAGCCGGGGCTGGATAGCCTTCGGGCGTGAGCACTGCAGGCGCCAGCTTCCCGTTCCGGTTCGAGCCGCGCTACGCCCGGGCCGCCCGCCTGTTCGGCATCACCGAGGCGCGCACCGCGATCGTCGTCGACGATCAGCGGTTGCGGGCCCGGTTCGGTCCGTGGCACATCGACACCCTGCTGGCCAACATCACCTCGGTGTCGCTCACCGGGCCGTACCTGTTCGTCAAGACGGCCGGCCCGGCCCGGCTCGGGATCACCGACCGCGGCCTGACCTTCGCGACCAACTCGCAGGCCGGCGTGTGCCTCGAGTTCGCCGAGCCGATCACCGGCATGGACCCGCTCGGGGTGATCCGGCACCCGAACCTGACGCTCACCCCGGTCGACTGCGCCGGGCTGGCCGCCGCGTTACGTCGCTGACCGGTCAGGCGTCGCGGCGCTCGATGAGCGCGGCCGCCAGGCCGAGGGTCGCGACGGCGTACAGGCAGAGCGCGCCCAGCCCGGCGTACGGGCCCAGTGCGTCGCCCTGCCGGCGCATCGTGAACACCTGCATCCCGGCGTTGACCGGCAGGTACGGGCGCACGGTGTGCGACCACGACTCGGGCAGCAGGTTGACGACGGCGCTCGTGGCGAACAGCAGCCCGAACAGCGCCGACAGCGCGCCGGCGGTGTGCCGGATCAGCGCGCCGAGGCCGAAGCCGAGCAGGGCGACCGCGGTCAGGAACAGCCCGCCGCCGGACACCGCCCGGAGGACCCCGGGGTCGCCGAGCGAGCTGCCGGCGTCGGCGTCGGAGAGGATCGCCTGCCCGACGCCGTAGGACGCGAACGACAGGACCTCGCCGACAACGAGCGCCGCACCACCGACCACGACGGCCTTGGCGGCGAGCAGGGGCCGGCGTTGCGGCACCGCGCCGAGCGTCGCCCGGATCATGCCGGTGCCGTACTCGGAGCTGATGGACAGCACGCCGAGCGCGCCGAAGGCCACCTGGGCCAGCAGGATGCCGCTCAGGCTCAGCTCGGTCGGTTCGAACCCGCCACCGTCCTTCCCGCGGTGCAGCAGCCACACGAAGCGCGAGCAGATCGCGATACCGAGGCCGAGCGTGCCGGCGACGGCGGCGAGGGCGGTCCAGTACGTCGAGCGGACCGAGCGGAGCTTCGTCCACTCCGAGCGGAGGACGTTCGCGAATCCGAGCGTGGGCAGTGTCGGTGCGGTCATGTCAGGCCACCTCTCCGGCCGGGTGGGCCCGGAAGTCGAGCCGGTCGCGGGTGAGTTCGAGGAACGCGGCCTCGAGGGAGGCCTGGCGCGGTCCGAGTTCGTGCACCGTGACCCGGTGCGCCGCCGCGATGTCGCCGATGGCGGCGCTGGTCAACCCGCTGACGTGCAGCTCGGCGGGGTCGTCGCCGTCGCGCACCGTTCCGCCGGCTTCGGCGAGCAGCCGGTGCAGCCGGCCGGCCTGCGGCGACCGCACCAGCACGTGGTCGAGGCCGCTGCGCCGGATCACCTCCGCCGTACTCGCCTCCACGACGAGCCGACCCTGCGCGATGACGATCAGGTGGTCGGCCGTCAGCGCCATCTCGCTCATCAGGTGGCTCGACAAGAGCACAGTGCGACCCTCCGCGGCGCGGGCGCGCAGGAACTGCCGCACCCAGACGATGCCCTCGGGGTCGAGGCCGTTGACCGGCTCGTCGAGCAGCAGCACCGGCGGGTCGCCCAGCATGGCGGCCGCGATCCCGAGGCGCTGGCTCATCCCGAGCGAGAACCCCTTCGTCCGGCGCCGGGCGACCGACTCCAGGCCGACCAGCTCGAGCACCTCGTGGACGCGCCGCGACGGCAGCCCGTTGCTCTGGGCCAGGCACAGCAGGTGGTTGTAAGCGCTGCGGCCGCCGTGCATGGCCCGCACCTCGAGCACTGCACCGACCTCGTGCAGCGGCCGCCGCCACCGGGCGTACGGGCGTCCGTTGATCGAGACCGAGCCGGCGCTCGGCCGGTCCAGACCGAGCATCATCCGCATCGTCGTGGACTTCCCGGCGCCGTTGGGCCCGAGGAAGCCGGTCACCCGCCCGGGGCGCACGTCGAAGTCCAGGCCGTCGACGACCAGGTGCTGGCCGTACCGCTTGCTGAGCTGCCGTACCTCGATCATCGGTGATCCCCATTCGTCTCTGTGACGAGCGAAGTCTGCGAGGCCACGGGACGCGGCGCATCGGGAAGCACCCCGAATCCGACCCTGAACCGACCCGGGAACCACCGACCCGCCGCGGGTCGTTGCCCGGGGACAGGGCGCACCGGGCAGGCTGGTCCGGACGACGGCGTGGCGGAAGGACGGACCGGGATGACCGAGTGGCTGCTGCTCGCGCTCAGCCTCGTCCTCATCGCCGTGTGCGGGGTCTTCGTCGCCGGCGAGTTCGCGCTTATGACCACCGACCGGGCGACGGTCGAGCGGGTGGCCGCGACCGGCGACAAGCGGGCCGGGGGCGTGCTGGCGGCGATGCGGTCACTGTCGACCCAGCTGTCCGGCGTCCAGGTCGCCATCACGCTCACCAACCTGGCCATCGGGTTCCTGTCCGAACCGGCGATCGCGCAGCTGCTGCACGCGCCGCTCGCCGCGGTCGGCGTGCACGGCAGCACGGCCGTCGCCGTCGCCGTCGCCGTCGCGCTGGTCACGTCGACGGTCCTGACCATGGTGTTCGGTGAACTCGTGCCGAAGAACCTCGCCCTAGCCCTGCCGCTGGCGGTCGCGCGCGCCGTGCAGGGACCGGTGCGGGCGTTCACCCGCGTCATGCGCACGCCGATCCGCGCCCTCAACCGGGTAGCCGACGGCGTGCTGCACCTGTTCGGGCTCGAGGCCCGCGAGGAGCTCGCGTCGGCCCGCACCCCCGACGAGCTGCTCTCCCTCGTCCGCCACTCGGCCAGCGAGGGCACGCTGGCGGTCGGCACCGCGACGCTGCTCGTCCGATCCCTGGCGTTCGGCGACAAGCACGCTCGTGACGTGCTCACCGCCCGACCGCAGATGGTCGCCGTCGCGGCCCGCGATACCGTCGCCGCGATGCTCGACGTCGTGCGGGCGAGCGGGCACTCGCGCCTGCCCGTGCTCGGCCCGCACGGCCTGGACGACGTCACCGGGGTCGTCGAGCTCGACCAGGCCGTCGCCGTGCCGGTCGAGCGCCGCGAGAGCGTGCTGGTGCGCGACGTCATGCGGGCACCGGTCGAGGTGCCCGAGTCGCTACCGCTCGACGCCGTGCTGCAGGCGCTGCAGGCCGGTCGCTCGCAGCTCGCCCTCGTCGTCGACGAGTACGGCGGCACCGCCGGGGTGGTGACCGGCGAGGACCTGCTCGAGGAACTCGTCGGCGAGGTCGAGGACGAACACGACGCGCCGATGGCCCCGGCGCGGCGCGTGGGCGACGGGTTCGACGTGTCCGGGCTGCTGCGCCCGGACGAGGTGCGGGCCGCCACCGGCCTGACGCTGCCCGAGCACGGCGTCTACGAGACGGTCGGCGGGCTGGTCATGCGCGAGCTCGGACGCCTGCCGGTCACGGGTGACAGGGTTGCCGTCGCCGACGTTGAGCTCACCGTGCTGCGCATGGACGGCCGCCGCGTCGACCGGCTGCTCGTGACGGCGCGGACCGAGGCAGGGGCATGAGCGCCGGGGTGGGCATCGCCGTCACGGTGGCGCTGCTGCTGGCCAACGGATTCTTCGTCGGGGCCGAGTTCGCGCTGGTGTCGGCCCGGCGGGCCGGTATCGAGCCGCGGGCCGAAGCGGGCTCGCGGGCGGCGCAGACGACGCTGCGGGCGATGGAGAACGTGTCGCTGATGATGGCCGGCGCGCAGCTCGGCATCACGCTGTGCTCGGTGGCTCTCGGCGCGGTCAGCGAACCGGTGATCGCCCACGAGCTCGAGCCGCTGTTCGACCTCGTCGGGCTACCGACGAGCGTGCTGCACCCGGCGGCGTTCGTCGTCGCTCTGCTGCTGATCACCGTGCTGCACGTGGTGATCGGCGAGATGGTGCCCAAGAACATGGCGCTGGCCGGGCCCGAGAACGCGGCCCTGCGCCTGGCCCCGATGCTGGCCGCCCTCGTGCGGGTGGCCCGGCCGCTGATCGCGCTGCTCAACCTGCTGGCCAACGCGGTGCTGCGCGCGGTCGGGGTGCGCCCGCGCGACGAGGTGGTCAGCGCCTTCACCCGCGACGAGGTCGCGGCGATGGTCGACGAGTCGCACCGCGGCGGCCTGCTCGACCGGGCCGACCGCGACCTGCTCGACGGCGCCCTCGCCTTCGACGCGGCCACCGTCGCCGCGCTCACCCTGCCGATGGCGCGCGTCCACACGCTCGGTGCGGCCGCGACCCCGGAAGACGTGGAGGAGCTCGCCGCCCGCACCGGCGTCACCCGGTTCCCGCTGCACTCGGCGCACCGCCTGACCCACTACGTCCACGTCAAGGACACTCTCGGCATCGCGGCGGCCGACCGCCGGCGACCGGTGCCGATCGGCCGTCTGCGGGCGCTGCCCGACGTCGCGAGCACCGCCTCGCTCGCGACCGCGATCGACGTCATGCGCACGCATCGCGCGCACCTCGCCCGGGTGGTGGGCGACGGCGGCGCGACGCTCGGCATCATCACCCTCGACGACATCCTGGCCAGCCTGGTGCGCGCCCGGTGAGCCGCGTCGACGCCGAGACGCTGGCCGAGGTCGCCGCGGGCGGGTCGAGCGACGCCGGCGCGGTGCCGGTCGCGCTGCTGGGCGACTTCCTCGAGGTCGTCGTCGCGGCGGTCGAGGACGGGCGCCCGGTGAGCGCGGCCCGGCTGCGGGCCTACCGCGCCCTCGGCGATCGCGCCGCCGGGCAGGGGGTGGCGCTGCGGGCGCTGCTCGACCTCTACCTGTCGGCCACCTGGCGGCTGTGGCGGCACCTGCCGTCGGTGCGGGGCGCGGCGGCCGATCCCGATGGGGTGGTGGTCGCCGGCGAGGTCATGCTGCACGCCGTCGACGACGTCGTCGCCGCGCTGACCGAGGGCTACCAGCTCGCCCGCCGCTCGCTGATCCGCAGCCAGGAGGCGGCCCGGCGCGAGTTCGTCGAGGACCTGCTCGGCGGGGCCAGCGACGTCGTCGGGGTGGTGCATCGCGCCGCCGGGTTCGGCCTCGACCTCACCGGGCCGCACGCGGTGGTGACGATCCGGGCCGAGCGCGGCTTCGACGGGAGCGGGCCGCTCGTCGCCGCGCTCGAACGCTCGATCCTGGGGTCGAAGGGCGATGCCGATGCGCTGCTGGCGAGCAAGGACGGCCGGCTCGTCGTGGTCTTCGCCGCCCCCGATCGCGCGGCGGTCGCCGAGGTCACTGAGCGGCTCAGCCGCGCGTTGCGCAAGGCCGGCCGCGGGCGGGAGTCGGTCGGCTCGTGGCAGCTCGGCGTCGGGCGGCCGCGCCCCGGCGCCGACGGTGTGGTCGCCTCCTACCGCGAGGCCGGGGACGCCCTCGACCTGGCCGCCCGGCTCGGGCTCGATGCGCCGGTCGTGGATGCCGCCGACCTGCTCGTACACCGGATGCTGCTGCGCGACCGGAACGCGCTCGGCGACCTCGTCGAGACGACCCTCGCGCCGTTGCGCGAGGCGCGCGGGGGAGCGCAGCCACTGCTCGACACCCTGATCGTGTACTTCCGCGCCGGCGGCAACGGCGCGGCCGCGGCGCGCGCACTGCACCTCTCGGCCCGCGCGCTGACCTACCGGCTCGTGCGCATCGCCACGCTTACCGGCCTCGACCCGGACTCGGCCGACGACCGCTTCACCCTGCAGGTCGCGGTGTTCGGCGCCCAACTGCTCGGCTGGGCCGGGGCGGACTGAACCGGCGCCCGGCCCGCTCACAGGTGGTTCTCGGCTGAGCCAGGCGGGTTGCCGCTATCCGGCAATCTGTCGCGCAGTTCTTGGGTCCTTGACGCCGCGGAACTGCCTCTTCCGGCAAGCAGACTACTAAGTAGTGCGCCGCAGACCGCGGGGCCGGTCTGCCGGAGGAGCCGCCGTGAACGTCCCGCTCTGGGCCTGGATCGCCTTCGCGGCCGTGGTCGTCGTGATGCTGGCCGTCGATCTGCTCGCCCATCGCGGCGCGCACGTGATCGGCTTCAAGGAGGCCGCGCGCTGGAGCGCGGTCTGGGTCGGCGTCTCGCTGATCTTCGCCGGGGTCGTCGCGCTGACGCTCGGCGGTACCGCAGGTGTCGACTTCACCACCGCCTGGCTGCTCGAGAAGAGCCTGTCGGTCGACAACCTGTTCGTCTTCGCGCTGATCTTCGGCTACTTCAAGGTGCCGCGCGAGTACCAGCACCGCGTGCTGTTCTTCGGCGTCATCGGCGCGCTCGTCTTCCGCGGCATCTTCCTCGCCGCCGGTGTCGCGATCGTCAGTCGGTTCACCGCGATCCTGTTCGCCTTCGCCGCTGTCCTGCTCTACAGCGCCTACAAGCTGACCAAGGACGAGGACGAGAGCTATGACCCGAGCACCAGCCTCGCGCTGCGGGTCATGCGCAGGATCGTGCCCGTCCGTGACGAGTACGCCGGCACGAAGTTGGTCGTCAAGGAGGCGGGCAAGCGCATCGCCACGCCTCTGCTCGCGGTGGTCGTGGCCATCGAGGCCGCCGACCTGGTGTTCGCCGTCGACAGCGTGCCGGCCGTGCTCGCGGTCAGCGACGACGCGTTCATCGTCTATACGAGCAACGCCTTCGCGATCCTCGGCCTGCGGGCGCTGTACTTCCTGCTCTCGGGCCTGCTCGAGAGGTTCCACCTGCTGTCCAAGGGCCTCGCGATCATCCTCGGCTTCATCGGCGTGAAGCTGATCCTGCAGGCCTCGCACAAGGTGATCAGCACCTCCGTCCCGG
Organism: Jatrophihabitans sp.; assembly: GCF_036000465.1. GTDB lineage: Bacteria > Actinomycetota > Actinomycetes > Mycobacteriales > Jatrophihabitantaceae > Jatrophihabitans. The sequence goes on from NZ_DASYFV010000020.1 coordinate 18,989, forward strand.
AGATCCCGTCGCTCGTCAGCCTCGGCGTCATCGTCACCGTGCTGACCGCCTCGATCGTCCTCAGCCTGCGGCGCCCGTTGCCGCCGGCCGAGGAGGGCGCCACCCCACAGCCGGCCGTCGCCGGCGCAACCAACCAGTGACGCACCACCGACGAAAGGAAGCATCATGAGTGTCAGCCTCGCCAAGGGCGGCAACGTCTCGCTCACCAAGGAGGCCCCCGGCATGACCGACGTGCTCGTCGGCCTCGGCTGGGACGCCCGCACCACCACCGGCACCGACTTCGACCTCGACGCCTCGGCGATCATGCTCGACAGCACGGGCAAGGTGCTCTCGGACCAGCACTTCATCTTCTTCAACAACACCGCGTCGCCCGACGGCGCCGTCCAGCACACCGGGGACAACCTGACCGGCGAGGGCGACGGCGACGACGAGTCGATCAAGGTGAACCTGACGAAGATGCCGGCCGAGGTGCAGAAGATCGTCTTCCCGGTGAGCATCTACGAGGGCCAGTCGCGCGGGCAGGGCTTCGGCCAGGTGCGCAACGCGTTCATCCGGATCGTCGACCAGTCCGGCGGCACCGAGATTGCCCGCTACGACCTCACCGAGGACGCCTCGACCGAGACCGCGATGCTGTTCGGCGAGCTCTACCGCAACGGGGCGGAGTGGAAGTTCCGCGCGGTCGGGCAGGGCTACTCGTCCGGCCTCGTGAGCATCGCGCAGGACTTCGGCGTCAACGTCTGACGTGCCGCCAACCGGCCGATCGGGCAGGCCCGTCCTGCTCGATCGGCCCGGTTATTGCCAGTCAGTTGCAATAAGCGGGCGCGCCCCCTAGCGTCGTTCGGGTGAGCAATCCGCCCGGCCACATCGCGCGTTTCCGGGCCACCCTCTCGCCGCACGACCGCCGCTCCCTGGTCGGGATGGGCGCCTTCATCGTCCTGCTCCACGTGATCGGCCTCGGCACGCTGTTCCTGCTGGTCGTGCCGGCCAACCTGAAGCTGGGCGGCGAGCACCCCGTCTTCAACGTCGGCGTCGGCGTGCTCGCGTACACCTTCGGCATGCGGCACGCGTTCGACGCCGACCACATCGCCGCCGTCGACAACACCACCCGCAAGCTGCTCGCCGACAACCAACGAACGGGGAACACCCGCAAACCGCTGTCGGTCGGCTTCTGGTTCTCCCTCGGCCACTCGACGATCGTCTTCCTGCTGACCTTCCTGCTGGCCCTCGGCATCAAGGCCCTGGCCGACCCGCTCGAGAACAGCGGCTCGACGCTGCACTCGGCCACCGGCATCATCGGCGCCTCGGTGTCCGGCGTCTTCCTCTGGATCCTCGGCATCCTGAACCTCGCCGTGCTGGTCGGCATCATCAAGGTGTTCCGCCGCATGCGCCAGGGCGAGTTCGACGAGGCCGAGCTCGAGGAGCACCTCAACAAGCGCGGCTTCATGAACCGCTTCCTCGGCGGCCTCACCAAGTCGGTCCGCAAGGCCTGGCACATCTACCCGATCGGCGTGCTGTTCGGCCTCGGCTTCGACACCGCCACCGAGGTGGGGCTGCTGGTGCTGGCCGGCGGCGCCGCGGCGTTCAACCTGCCGTTCTACGCGATCCTCGTGCTGCCGGTGCTCTTCGCCGCCGGCATGTGCCTGCTCGACACCGTCGACGGCGTGTTCATGAACGCGGCCTACGGCTGGGCGTTCATGAAGCCGGTGCGCAAGGTCTTCTACAACATCACCATCACCGCGGTGTCGGTCGCGGTCGCGCTCATCATCGGCACCATCGAGCTCGTCGGTGTGTTGGCCGACCGGGCGAACATCACCTCGGGCCCGATCGCCGCCATCGGAGCCATCCCGCTCGACTACGCCGGCTACGGCATCGTCGGGTTGTTCGTGCTCTCCTGGGTCATCGCCCTCGCGGTCTGGCGCTTCGGCCACATCGAGGACAAGTGGAGCGCCGACCTGCTGCCGTCGACCCAGCACCGGGTGCTGGCCGAGGCCGACTGACGCGTACCTCCCGGCCTACTCGTTGCTGCTGAGCCGCGCCCGCCGCTGACGCGGAACTACTCGGGTGGGGCGGGCCGTCACGCCTCGGCGAGGAACGTGGCCACCGACGCGGCGAGCTCGGGAGCGCGGGTGAGCAGGCCGAGATGGCCGTCGGGGTAGATCTCGACGCGGGCGTTCGGCAGCAGGCAGCCCATGATGCGGGCGTTCACGACCGGCACGATCGGGTCGTCGTCGCCGGCCAGTATCAGCGTGCGCTGCCGGATGAACGGCAGCCAGGGCAGGCTCGTCCAGCCCGCGGTGCCGAGCAGCTGGTACAGGTAGCCGCGGCTGCTGCCGCCCTGCGCCCGCGCCTGCAGCGGCGACCCGGTGGCGTCGAGGCGCAGCGCGCCGCCGTAGATGTCGCCGGCCACCCGTCGCGCGTAGACGGGGTCGCGGTGACGACGCGGCGTCAGCATGTGTCGCAGCACGGCCGGACGTCCCGGCACCATCAGCGATCCGGTCGCGGTCGCGACGAGCACGAGCCGGCGGCAGCGGCGCGGGTTCTGGAACGCGAACTGCTGGACCAGCCCACCGCCCCACGAGATGCCGAGCACGTCGACGCGATCGTGGCCGAGCTCGTCGAGCACCCGGCCCAGCAGTTGGGCGACGAGCTGGTAGGGGTGCGGCACGGCCGGCGTCGGCGAGCCACCCACCCCGGGCACGTCGAACCGCACGACCTCGATCGACGGATCGAGCGCCGCGACGAACGGGTCGAGCACCTCGAGCGGCACGCCGATACCGTTGGCCAGCACCAGCGGCGGACCGTCGCCGGTACCCGGACGCACGCGCACCCGGACCGAGCGGCGTCCGACGTAGACGACCCGCTCGTGGTCCAGGAGCGCCGCGTCGCTCACTCGGACGGCGCCTCGACCTCACGGCGCAGGATCTTGCCGGTCGGGCCCTTCGGCAGCTCGTCGACGATCCAGACCTTGCGCGGGTACTTGTAGGCCGCGACGCGTTCCTTGACGTGCTCCCTCAGCTCGTCGGGGTCGACGCTCTTGCCCGACTTCAGCGCGACGGCGGCGCCGACCTCCTCGCCGAGCTCGGGGTGCTTCATGCCGATGACGGCGGCCTCGGCGACGGCCGGGTGCTCGTACAGCGCCTCCTCGATCTCGCGCGGGTAGACGTTGTAGCCGCCACGGATGATCATCTCCTTCTTGCGGTCGACGATCGTGTAGTAGCCGTCCTCGTCGCGGGTGGCGAGATCGCCCGAGCGGAACCAGCCGTCGGGGATGGCCTCCTTCGTCGCGTCCTCGCGCTGCCAGTAGCCCTTCATGACGCCCTCGCCGCGGATCGCGATCTCCCCGACCTCGCCGTCCTCGACGTCATTGCCGTCGTCGTTCACCAGACGCAGTTCCATGCCCCGCACCGGCGTGCCGATGGTGCCCGGCTTGCGCTCGGCGTCGGGGTGGTTGAAACAGGCGACGGGAGCGGTCTCGGAGAGCCCGTAGCCCTCGAGGATGATGCAGCCGAACTCCTCCTCGAAGGCCTTCATGATCTCGACCGGCATCGCCGAACCTCCGGAGATGCAGGCCCGCAGCGACGACAGGTCGGCGGTGTCCTTCGAGTCGTGGTGCAGCATGCCGGCGTACATCGTCGGGACGCCCTCGAAGACCGTCACCTTGTCCCGGCCGATGACCTCGAGCGCCTTGCCACCGTCGAAGCGGGGAATGAGGGTCAGGCAGGAGCCGATCAGCACCGACGCGTTGAGCCCGCAGGTCAGCCCGAACACGTGGAACAGCGGGAGGCAGCCCATGATCACGTCGTCGGGGCCGATGTCGAGGAGGGTCTCGGCCGTCGTCGCCGCGTTCGTGATCATGTTCGCGTGGGTGAGCTCGGCGCCCTTCGGCTTGCCGGTGGTGCCCGAGGTGTAGAGGACGACGGCGGTGTCGGAGTCGTCGCGATCGACCAGCTCGGTCCTCTCGTCGGGCAACCCGTCCGGGCCGAGCGCGCCGCTGATGATGCATTCGATGCCGGTGGACTGAGCCGCCTCCTTCGCGGCATCGGCCATCTGCTCGCCGGCGACGATCACCTTCGCGCCCGAGTCGGACACGTAGAACTCGACTTCGCGCCCCTTGAGCAGCGGGTTCATCGGCACGACGGTGGCCCCGGCGATCAGTGCCCCGTAGAACGCGACCGGGTAGGCAGGCACGTTGGCCATCTGCAGGCCGACGCGATCGCCGACCTCGACGCCCTTCGAACGCAGCAGCGTCGCCATCCGCTGGGCCGAGTCGAGCAGTTCGGCGTAGGTCAGCTCCGCGTCGTCCAGACGCAGCGCGCACCGGGCGCCGTGCTTCTCGGCCGTGCGGACGAGATTCTGCGCGAGGTTGGGCATCAATTCCTCCTGAGCCGCCGGGGCGGCGTCGATGGTCGGGCGGTCAGCGTTCGAGGACGTAGGTGCCGGGCGCGTCGGCGAGCGGCTCGAACCCATTCAAGCCGGGTTCGGCGGGCGCGTCGCGCCGAGCGCCGGTGCGCGCGGCGAGCCAGTCGGTGTAGTCGGTCCACCAACTGCCCTTCTGCTTCTCGGCGTTCTCGAGCCACTTCTCGGCATCGTCGGGCGCGAACTCGCCGGCGTGGAAGGAGGCCTTCTCGTTGCCGGGCGGGTTGACGATCGCGGCGATGTGCCCGCTCGTCGACAGCACGAATCGCGTCGTGCCGCCGAGCAGCCGGGTGGTCTGGTAGCAGTTCTGCCAGGGGCAGAGGTGGTCGGCGACCCCGGCGACGACGTAGGAGTCGACGTCGATCTGCGACAGGTCGACGGGCGACCCGCACAGCGTGGCCGCCCCCGGCTTGGTCAGCAGGTTGTCCTGCGCGAGCGCGATGAAGTCGTGGTGCAGCTTGGCCGGCATGCGGGTGGTGTCGGCGTTCCACGACAGGATGTCGAAGGCCGGCGGCGGCTTGCCCAACAGGTAGTTGTTGACCCAGTAGTTCCAGACGAGGTCGCGCGGGCGCAGCCACGCGAACACCTCGGCCAGCGCGGCGCCGTCCAGGTAGCCCTTGCGTTCGGAGCGGGCGGTCGACGCCTCCGACGCGCGCCGGTCCGACAGCGCGCCCGGCGTGCCGGCGTGGTGCTGGTCGAGGACGGTGACCAGCAGCGACAGCGCGGCGATGCGGTGCTGCTGGCCCGTCGCCGCGAGGTGGGCCACGAGCATCGAGGTGAGCATGCCGCCCGAGCAGAGCGCGAGCAGCGCCGTCTTGGGCGAGCCGCTGATCTTCTCGACCGCGTCGAGCGCCTCGACGATCGCCTCGGCGTACGCGTCGGCGCCCCACTCGGCGCCCTCGGATCTCGGGTTGCGCCACGACACCATGAACACGTGCTGGCCGGCCTGCACCAGGTGCTCGACGAGACTGCGTCCGGGGGAGAGGTCGACGACGTAGAACTTGTTGATCGTCGGCGGGACGATGAGCAGGGGGACCTCGCGCACCTGCTCGGTCTGCGGCGCGTACTCGATCAGCTCGATCAGCGGGTTGCGGAAGACCACCGAACCCGGGGTCATCGCGAGGTCGCGGCCGACGGCGAAGGCGTCGGGCTCGACCATCCGCGGCACCCGCGGCGCCTTGGCGAGGTCGCGCACCATGGCCGCCGCCCCGCGGGTCAGAGTGGTGCCGCCGCTGTCGATCGCCGCCTTCCACGCCGCCGGGTTGAGCAGGGCGGTGTTGGTCGGCGCCAGGGCCTCGACCACGTTCTCGGTCAGGAACCTGATGCGCTGCTCGGTGCGCCAGTCGAGCGGCAGTTCCTCGACCAGGCGCTCGGCCGCACCCCCGGCGGCGAGGTAGGCCTGGGCGATCCGGTGCAGCACCGGGTTGCCCGTCCACGCCTCGTCGGCGAAGCGTTTGTCCCGCCGGTCCCAGGTGATCTCGGAGCGGCCGACCGCGATGCGGGCCAGCTCGGCCACGGTGTCACCGGCGAGGCGGGCGGCCGGGGCCGGCGTCCGGGCGAGGGCCGCGGCGAAGCGCAGCCCGGCGCGACCGGGCAGCCAGCGGCCGAGCGTCGTGCCCGCCTCGGCGAGCATCGTGTCCATCGGGGCCGCGGCGCCGACGGCATCGGCCCCGCTCCGGTCGGAGGAGTTCGCGGTGTCGGTCGGGTCGCTGCTCGTGGCGTCCACCCCATTCGGTCGGTCCCCTCCCTCTACCCAATTCGCGGCGGTTCAATCGCCGTCCGTCGGACCGTGGCGCCGGACGGACAGCCGCGCCCCCACGAACACCCGGGCGATCACGAACAGGCCGATCGCGTACAGCGCGGTCTGCCCGAGGGGACCCCAGACGGAGCCGTGCCCGCTGACCCCGATGTCGATGATCCGGCGCGGTCCGTAGAACGGCAGCAGCTTCGCCACGACCGCCTCCGGTCCGACGGCGAGCTGCACCCCGACGACGCCGATGAGCAGCAGGGTGCCCTCGAGCTCGCGCGGCACCAGGGCGGCGACGGCGAGGCCGAACGGGACGGCCTGCACCGCCACGACGACGAGGCCGAGCAGCAGGGCCGCGGGACTGGCCGGGTCGGACAGCGCCGTCATCAGGGCGGTGAACAGGCCGGCGATGACGATCCCGAGCGGGCCGAGGAACATCAGGCGGCCGAGCAGCAGCTCGATCGGCCGGTACCCGGCGAGCACGAGTCGTTGGTCGACGGCGAGCGATGACAGGGCCGAGAACAGCGCCGCCCCGCCGACGGCGAAGGCCATGCCGACCCCGCCGGCCGGCAGCGACTGGCGCCCCTTGCCCGCCGACGCCAGGTAGAAGCTCAGCGGCAGCGCCACCAGCAGGCCGAGGGCGATGTGGCGGCGCACGAGGTCGCGGCCGTGCATCTCGGCCATGATCACGATCCGGCCGACGCCGGTCATCAGTGCCGCCCGCGGTGCGAGGGATGCGCCGGCAGCTCGACCACGCGATCGACCCGGGTCAGTTCGGCGAGCATGTGGGTGACGACGACGATCGCGCGGCCCTGCTCCCGCCAGCGTTGGCAGTGGTCCCAGAAGTTGGCGTAGGTGCCGCGGTCGAAGCCCTGGTACGGCTCGTCGAGCAGCAGCAGCCCCGGATCGTTCAGCATCGCCAGGGCCAGGTTCAGCTTCTGCCGCGTCCCGCCCGACATGTCGGCCGTCACCACCTGCCGGTCGATCGGGAAGTCGAACTCCGCGAGCAGCGCGTGACCGCGGTCGAGCGCCTCGCTCCGCGACAGCCCGACGCCGCGGCCGAACATCATCAGGTGCTCGTCGCAGGTGAGGAGTTCGAACAGGGCCGGCTCCTGCGGGCAGTACCCGATCCGGTTGCCGACGAGCACCCGGCCACGATCCGCGCGCAGCAACCCGGCGCAGATGCGCAGCAGGGTGCTCTTGCCGGCGCCGTTCTCGCCGGTCAGGGCGACGATCTCGCCGGCGTCGACGGTCAGGTCGACGTTGTCGAGGATCGGGGTCCGGCCGTAGGCCTTGCTCACGCCCGACACCACCAGCTCGCGGTGCGTGACGGCCGGCATGACGCCACGATCCGGCGCGGGTCGGAGGCGCAGCAAGAGGCAAACGTCCGGTCGTACAGCGACGTGCGCACCGCCCCGTCGCGATCAGCCGACGCGGGCGTCGGCCAGCACGGCGCGGGCCATGACCAGTCGGTCCGCGCACCGCGCCGGCATCGTGTGCCAGTAGTAGCCGAACGTCATGAGCGCGATGGCCAGGGCCCAGGCGCGGCCGCGGCGCCACTGCGCGTCGTCGACGGCGAGGTGGGCCCGGAAGATGTCGCGGCCCGACTCGTCGAGCAGTTCCCAGGCGACGACGAGGTCGACGGTCGGGTCGCCGACGGTGAGCGCGCCGAAGTCGAGGACGGCCCGGAGCCGGCCGTCGCGCACCAGGATGTTCTCGGCGAGCAGGTCGGCGTGCAGCCAGCGCGGTTCGGGTACCGCGGCCGGCTCGGACATCGCGTCGTCCCAGATCCGCCGGCAGGCGTCCAGGTCGAGGGCGAGGCCGGGCCGCGCGGCGCAGTCGGCGATCGCCTGCCGGGTTGCCCCGTCGAGCGCGGGCAACGGCTCGCCGCGGTACCAGCGCAGGGACGGGTCGGCGAGCGCCCCCGGCGGCACCGGCCGGTCGCGCAGGACGGCGACGAAGGCGGCCAGGTCGCGGGCCAGCGCGTCGGTGCTGCCGGGCGCGGGCGGCACCGGGGGCAGGTTGCCGTCGATCCAGCGCACCACCGACCAGTGCTCCGGGTAGCCGTGGCCGGGCGGCCCGACGGCGACGATCTCGGGCACGGCGACGGGCAGGGCCGGCGCCAGGAAGGGCAGCCAGCGCGACTCCTTCGCGATCGTCTCCGACCCGCCGGGTTGGCGCGGCAGGCGCACCAGCAGGTCGTCGCCGAGCCGGAACAGCGCGTTGCTGGAGCCGGACACCGCCAGCCGCGCGAGCGGCCGCCCGGCGAGGTCGGGCAGCGTGTCGTCGACGAGTGCGCGGACCAGCGCGTCGTCGATCGCGAGTTCGTCCTCGTGCAGCATGGCTCCAGCCGATCAGGTGGGCGCCGAGGTGTCGAACGGATTCCGGTTGTCGGTGCCGGGTGCCAGGGTTGGCCGATGACCGACCTCCGCTTCGCTCCGACGAGAGCCGTGCAGATCACCTTCGACTGTGCCGACCCGGCCGCGCTGGCCGCGTTCTGGGCCGAGGCGCTCGGTTACCAGGTGCAACCTCCGCCGCCGGGCTTCGACTCGTGGGACGCCGCGCTCGAATCGTTCGGCGTGCCGCGCGAGCAGTGGAACTCGCGCTCGGCGCTGGTCCCGCTCGACGGCCCGCACCCGCGCCTGTTCTTCCAGCGGGTACCCGAGGGGAAGACGGCCAAGAACCGGCTGCACCTCGACATCCGGGTCGCACCGGGGCTCGAGGGCGCCGAGCGGATGGCCGCCCTCGAGGCCGAGGCCGACCGGCTCGTCGCGCTCGGCGCCGTCCACGCCTACCGGGTCGAGCCCGACCCCGACGGCACGGAGGCCGGTTTCATCTCGCTGCGCGACCCCGAGGGCAACGAGTTCTGCCTGGACTGAGGGGGCTCATTCCCGCGGGGGCCGTGACCGGGGGCGCCGCCGCGTCAGCGGCCGTTGCGGCGGGCGCACCGTGTAGGCCTCGGGCAGCTGCCAGTTGCGTCGCCGCGCGATCACGGTCAGCGCGGCGCCGACGACCGTCGAGACGACGAGGCCGAGCGGCTCGTGGCCGGAGTCGTAGAAGGCGACCAGCACGGCGCTCGCGAGCACGGCCGACGTCGCGTAGAGCGTGGTGCCGCCGAAGATGCCGGGGATGCGGCCGAGCACGACGTCGCGCACCGCGCCGCCACCGACGGCGGTGATCGTGCCGAGCAGCACGGCCGGCAGCCAGCCGAGGCCGACGCCGAGCGTCTTCTGCGCGCCGGCCGCGGCCCAGGTGCCGAGCGCCAGGGCGTCGACGTAGGGGAAGACGCGGTCCCACAGCCGTCCGCCGATGGGCAGGAAGAACGCGATCGTCGCGCCGGCCAGCGCGGTGAGGATGTAGGCGTAGTCGGTCAGCGCCACCGGTGTGCCGCGCTGCAGCAGGGTGTCGCGGATCAGCCCGCCGCCGAGGCCGGACAGGATGGCGAGCACGCCGAAGCCGACCGGGTCGAAGCGCTCGGCCCGGGCCACCGCGCCGCCCAGGACGGCGTTGGCCAGCACGCCGGTCAGGTCGATGCCGCGCAGCAGATCGGTCAGGGCCGCACCCGAAGCCACCGCGCTCACCTCCCTCCGCCGTCACGGTCGCCGGCCCAGTCTGGCGCACGCGAGGAGCGCGGAACCAGCTTGCCGCAACCCCCTTCCGCACACGCGAATCCGCACTACGGTTGATGTTTCCCCCGAGGGGGCGCCGCCGCCGAGCGAAGGAGTTGCGATGACCGTCGTACGTGCCGCCATCACGCAGGTCGAGTGGACCGGCGACAAGGAGTCGATGATCGCCAAGCACGAGGCGCTGGCCCGCGACGCGGCGGCCGACGGCGTGCAGATCATCGGGTTCCAGGAACTCTTCTACGGTCCGTACTTCGGCGCGGTGCAGGAGCAGAAGTACTACGACTACGTCGAGCCGATCCCCGGCCCGACCACCGAGCGGTTCCAGGCGCTGGCGAAGGAGCTGAACCTCGTCGTCGTGCTGCCGATCTACGAGGTCGCGAACGCCGGCGAGTACTACAACACCGCTGCGGTGATCGATGCCGACGGCACCCTGCTCGGCACCTACCGCAAGCACCACATCCCGAACCTGCCGCAGTTCTGGGAGAAGTTCTACTTCCGCCCGGGCAACCAGGGGTACCCGGTCTTCGACACCGCGGTCGGCCGAGTCGGTGTCTACATCTGCTACGACCGGCACTTCCCCGAGGGCTGGCGCGAGCTCGGTCTGAACAACGCGCAGATCGTGTTCAACCCGTCGGCGACGAAGCCCGGGCTGTCGAACCGGCTGTGGCAGCTCGAGCAGCCGGCGGCGGCCGCGGCGAACCAGTACTACATCGCGGCCAACAACCGCATCGGTCAGGAGGTCGGCGAGTTCGGCCCGGACGCGCCGCACTTCTACGGCTCGAGCTACTTCGTCGACCCGCGGGGCAACTTCGTCGGTGATATCGCGTCCGAGGACCAGGAGGAGACGCTCACCCGCGACCTCGACCTCGACCTGATCACCACCGTGCGCAACGACTGGCAGTTCTACCGCGATCGCCGACCGGAGTCCTACGCGAAGGTCACCGCACCGTGAGCACGCTGATCAAGGGCGGCACCGTCGTCAGCTCGACCGGTTCGTCGTTGCAAGACGTCCTGATCGACGGCGACACGATCGCGGCGGTGCTGGCGCCCGGCGCGCTGCCCGACCTGCAGCCGGACACCACGATCGACGCGACCGGCAGGTACGTGATCCCCGGCGGCGTCGACGGGCACACGCACATGGAGATGCCGTTCGGCGGCACCCAGGCCAGCGACACGTTCGAGACCGGCACCCGCGCGGCGGCGTGGGGCGGCACGACCACGATCGTCGACTTCGTGGTGCAGGCGCACGGCCAGCGGGTTCAGGACCAGGTCGCGCTGTGGCACGAGAAGGCCGGCGGCAACTGTGCGATCGACTTCGCGTTCCACCAGATCATCGGCGAGGTGAACGCCGAGTCGCTCAAGGCGATGGACGAGCTGATCGGCGAGGGCATCACAAGCTTCAAGCTGTTCATGGCCTACCCCGGGGTCTTCCTGTCGAGCGACGGGCAGATCGTGCAGGCGATGCAGACGGCGGCCGGCAACGGTGGGCTGATCATGATGCACGCCGAGAACGGTTCGGCCATCGACGTGCTGGTCAAGCAGGCGCTCGAGCGCGGCGACACCGCGCCGTACTTCCACGGCACCTCGCGGCCGTGGCAGACCGAGCAGGAGGCGACGCACCGTGCGGTGATGCTCGCCGACCTCACCGGCGCGCCGCTCTACGTCGTCCACGTGTCGGCCAAGCAGGCCCTCGCCCGCATCGCCGAGGCCCGCAACGCCGGCCAGAACGTCTTCGGCGAGACCTGCCCGCAGTACCTCTACCTCTCGCTCGAGGACAACCTCGGCGCCCCGGGCTTCGAGGGTGCGAAGTGGGTCTGCTCGACCCCGCTGCGCTCGCGCGCGGAGGGGCACCAGGACGAGCTCTGGCGCTACATCCGCACCGGCGACGTCACGAGCGTCTCGACCGACCACTGCCCCTTCTGCATGAAGGACCAGAAGGAGATGGGCATCGGCGACTTCTCCAAGATCCCCAACGGCATCGGCTCGGTCGAGCACCGCATGGACCTGCTGTACCAGGGCGTCGTCGACCAGCGGATCTCACTGGAGAAGTGGGTCGACGTCTGCTGCACGACGCCGGCGCGCATGTTCGGCCTCTACGGCCGCAAGGGCGTCATCGCTCCCGGCGCCGACGCCGACATCGTGATCTACGACCCGAACGGCCACACCTCGATCGGTATCGGCGAGGGCCGCAGCCACCACATGAACATGGACTACTCGGCCTGGGAGGGGTGGGAGATCGACGGCCACGTCGACGTCGTCCTCTCGCGCGGCACCGTCATCAAGGACGAGACCGGCTACGTCGGCTCGAAGTCGCACGGGCAGTTCGTGAAGCGCTCGCTCTCGCAGAACCTCGTCTGACGATGGACTTCGGGCTCGTCCTGCAGACCGACCCACCCGCCGCCCGGGTCGTCGAGCTCGCCCGCCAGGCCGAGATCTACGGCTTCAGTCACGTCTGGACGTTCGACTCGCACCTGCTGTGGCAGGAGCCGTTCGTCATCTACAGCCAGATCCTGGCCCAGACGCGACGCGTGATCGTCGGGCCGATGGTCACCAACCCGGCCACCCGCGACTGGACGGTCACCGCGTCGCTGTTTGCGACGCTGAACGACATGTTCGGCAACCGGACGATCTGCGGCATCGGCCGCGGCGACTCGGCGGTGCGTGTCATCAACGGCAAGCCGGTGACCCTCGCCGACCTGCGGGCCAGCATCGAGGTGATCCGGCCACTGGCCAACGGCGGGCAGGCCGACTACCGCGGCAACCTGCTGCGCTTCCCGTGGAGCCACGGCTCGCAGCTGCCGATCTGGATCGCTGCCTACGGCCCGAAGGCGCTCGCGCTCACCGGCGAGATCGGCGACGGCTTCATCCTGCAACTCGCCGACCCGGCGATCACCGAGTGGTCGGTCAAGGCGGTGCGCACCGCGGCCGAGGCAGCCGGTCGTGACCCGGCGTCGGTGACGATCTGCGTCGCGGCGCCGGCCTACGTCACCGACGGCACCGAGGCGGGGCTGGCCCACGGGCGCGACCAGTGCCGCTGGTTCGGCGGGATGGTCGGCAATCACGTCGCCGACATCGTCGGCCGCTACGGCACCGATGGTTCGGCGATCCCGAAGGCGCTGAGTGACTACATCGCCGGGCGGCAGGGCTACGACTACAACTCGCACGGCAAGGCCGGCAACGAGCACACCGACTTCGTCCCGGACGAGGTCATCGACCGGTTCTGCCTGATCGGGCCACCGGCCGCGCAGGTGGCGCGCCTGCAGGAGTTGCGCGAGCTCGGCGTCGACCAGTTCGCGCTCTACCTCCAGCACGACGCGAAGGACGCGACGCTGGCCTCGTACGGCGAGAAGGTCATTCCCGCGGTGAACGTGCGCGGAGCGGCGAAGGTCTGACGCCGGTCAGGTGGTCGACTTCTGCTCGGCGTCGATCTCGGACCGGTACTTGGCCGCCTTCTTCGCCCGGCCGGCGATCTCGGGCGGGGCCTCCTCGCGCAGCTCGGCGAGCAGCCGGCGGGAGAACGCGAGCGGCGACTCGTCCGGCTGGAGCTGACCGCCCCGCGGTAGGTAGAACTCCAGCGTCACCGACGGCCGCTTCGGCACGCGGACGACATCGGTCGTGCCGTTCGTGCGCACGCACACCACGGTCGCGTCGGGCACGGCCTTGGCCAGCCAGCCGACGCCGCTGCGGGCGCGCAGTTCGCGGCCGAGCGAGCGGGTGCCCTCGGGGAACATGCCGATGCAGGCGCCCTTGGCGAGCTCCTCGACCGCCACCGCCATGGCGTCGGTGTTGCTCGTCCCGCGGATCACCGGGATGTGGCCCATCCGGTCCATGAACGCCGCCACGATCTTCGTCTTCCACAGCGTCGACTTCGCGAGGGCCCGGATCGGGCGCACCCGGCGGGCCGCGACGCCGATGGCGATGGGGTCCCAGTAGCTGTCGTGATCGGCCACGATGATCACCGGTCCGGTGGCGGGCAGGCACTCCATCCCGGTCACCTTCATCCGGGACCACCGATGCATGATCGGCGCGCCGACACCCATGACGATGCGATAGGCGAGGGGCAGCTCTGGTCGGGGGGGCATCGGGTCATCATGGCCTACGCACCGGGCCGCTGTGGAGTGCCGTTCGGCCGGTGCCGTCCGGCCCGAAATGCGGCCGCTGGGGGTGGTTCGGCGACGTGGTCAGCGCCGCGCCGTCGCGCCGGTACAGTAGAGGACAGTTGGCGGGCACCGATTGCCCGCGTCTGCAGCTTCATCATCGACGCGCTCACAGCGTCGGGCTCGTGCCAGAACCGCGTCATCGAACGCGGATTGCCGGGACGTGCCACTGTCCCGAAGGATAATTTTGCCCAGCTCAACCTCGCGCGGCTCTGCCGCGCCCCGTTCGGGCGCGCGCCGCCGCCCGTCCACCCGTTCCTCCTCCGCCGGCTCGGCCCCGCGCCGTCCGGCCGCCTCCCGCACTCTGTGGGACCGCCTGCCGGTCAGCATCGTCCCGACCGAGAACCTGCCCGGCTTCGCCGAGCTCGGCCTGCCGGCCACCATCGTCAAGGCGCTGGCCCGCCACGGCATCCCCTCGCCGTTCCCGATCCAGGCAGCGACGATCCCGGACGTCCTCGCCGGGCGCGACCTGCTCGGCCGGGCCGCCACCGGTTCGGGCAAGACCCTCGCCTTCGGCCTGCCGCTGATCGGCCGCCTCTCCGGCCCGCCGTCGGCGCCGCGCCGCCCGCGCGGGCTGGTGCTCGTGCCGACCCGCGAGCTGGCGATGCAGGTCACCGACGCGCTCGCGCCGCTCGCCTCGGCCTGCGGCGTCTCGGTGCGCCTGGTCGCCGGCGGTCTCGCCATCAACAAGCAGATCCAGTCGCTCGAGCGGGGCGTCGACATCCTCGTCGCCACGCCGGGCCGGCTGGAGGACCTCATCGACCGGCGCGCCTGCTACCTCGACTCGGTCGAGACGACCGTGCTGGACGAGGCCGACCACATGGCCGACCTGGGCTTCCTGCCGGTCGTGCGCCGCCTGCTGAACCAGACCCCGAGCGACGGTCAGCGACTGCTCTTCTCGGCCACGCTCGACGGTGACGTCGCGACCCTGATCGAGGAGTACCTGACCGACCCGTCGGTGCACGCGCTCAGCACGGCCGAGGCCTCGGTCGACACCATGACCCACCACGTCTTCCGGGTCTCGCACGAGTCGAAGTTCGACGTCCTGGCCGAGATCGTCGCCCGCGAGGGCCGCACGATCGGGTTCGTGCGGACGAAGCACGGCGCCGACCGCGTCGCCAAGAACCTGGGCCGCATCGGCGTGCGGGCCGGCGTCCTGCACGGCGGCCGCAGCCAGTCACAGCGCAACCGCGCCCTCGAGGCGTTCCGGGACGGCTCGGTGCCGGTGCTCATCGCCACCGACGTCGCCGCCCGCGGCATCCACGTCGACGACGTGTCGCTGGTCCTGCACGTCGACCCGCCGGCCGACCCGAAGGACTACCTGCACCGCTCCGGACGCACCGCGCGGGCGGGGGAGAGCGGCGTCGTCGTGGTGCTCAGCACGCCGGCCGACGAGCGTGACGTCCGCAAGATGCTCGGTGCCGCCGGTGTGCGGCCCGAGGAGCGCACCGCCACCGTCGGCGATGCCGATGTCGCCCGGGTGACCGGCGCCCGCACCCCGAGCGGGGTGGCCCTCGTCGAGGCGCGCCCCGCGAAGCCGGTGCGTCCGCGCGCCGACGGCAGCGCCCCGCACCCGCCCCGTTCCGGCGGCCGCCGCGGCGGACCCGGTCGCTCCGGCGGAGCGACCCGCAGCGGCAGCACCGGTGGCGCCGCCGCGTTCAGTGCCCAGCGGGGAGACGGCCGCCCGCGCCGCACCCGCCGCCCCAGCTAAGCCCGACTCCGGCCGTACTCGAAAGGACCACCCCATGGGACAGCGCAACGATCTGCGCAACGTGGCGATCGTCGCCCACGTGGACCACGGCAAGACCACGCTCGTCGACGCGATGCTCTGGCAGTCCGGCGCCTTCACCGCCCACCAGGCCGACACCGGTGACGTGAACGAGCGCGTCATGGACTCCAACGACCTGGAGCGCGAGAAGGGCATCACGATCCTGGCCAAGAACACGGCCGTCGATCACGTGATGCCGAGCGGTGAGCGCCTCACCATCAACATCATCGACACCCCCGGCCACGCCGACTTCGGTGGCGAGGTCGAGCGCGGCCTGTCCATGGTCGACGGCGTGATCCTGCTCGTCGACGCGTCGGAGGGCCCGCTGCCGCAAACCCGCTTCGTGCTGCGCAAGGCGCTGCAGGCCGGCATGCCGGTCGTGCTGGTCATCAACAAGGTCGACCGGCCGGACTCCCGCATCGCCGAGGTCGTCGACGAGACCTACGAGCTCTTCCTCGACCTCGACGCCGACGAGCACCAGATCGAGTTCCCGATCGTGTACGCCTCGGCCAAGGCCGGCCGCGCGTCGCTGAAGCGGCCCGAGGACGGCGGCATGCCCGAGGAGCAGGATCTGCAGCCGCTGTTCGAGACCATCCTCGAGTCGATCCCGGCGCCGACCTTCGTCGACGGCGCGCCGTTGCAGGCCCACGTCACCAACCTCGACGCCTCGCCCTACCTCGGCCGCCTGGCCCTGTGCCGCGTGCACAACGGCACGATCCGCAAGGGTCAGCAGGCCGCCTGGTGCCGCGCCGACGGCACGATCGAGCGGGTCAAGATCACCGAGCTGCTGCTCACGAAGGCGCTCGACCGGTTCCCGGCCGAGTCGGCCGGCCCCGGCGACATCATCGCGATCGCCGGCATCCCGGACATCACCATCGGTGAGACCCTCGCCGACCCGGACGACCCGCGTCCGCTCCCGGTGATCACCATCGACGAGCCGTCCATCTCGATGACCATCGGCATCAACACGTCACCGCTCGCCGGCCAGTCCGGCAAGAAGCTGACCGCCCGACAGGTCATCAACCGGCTCGACGCCGAACTCATCGGCAACGTGTCCATCCGGGTGCTGCCGACCGAGCGTCCCGACACCTGGGAGGTGCAGGGTCGCGGCGAGCTGCAGCTCGCCATCCTCGTCGAGATCATGCGTCGCGAGGGTTTCGAGATCACCGTCGGCAAGCCGCAGGTCGTCACCCGCATGGTCGACGGCAAGCTGTTCGAGCCGATGGAGCGCATGACCATCGACATCCCGTCCGAGTACCAGGGCGTCGTCATCCAGCTGCTCGCGCTGCGCAAGGGCCGCCTGGAGCAGATGGTCGACCACGGCACGGGCTGGATCCGGATGGAGTACCTCGTCCCCGCGCGCGGCCTGATCGGTTTCCGCACCGAGTTCCTGACCGAGACCCGCGGCACCGGCCTGCTGCACCACATCCACGAGGGCTACGAGCCGTGGGCGGGCGACATCCGCACCCGTCCGAGCGGCTCCCTCGTCGCCGACCGCAAGGGCGCCACGACCGGGTTCGCGCTGGCCAACCTGCAGGAGCGCGGCGTCATGTTCGTCGGCCCCGGCACCGACGTCTACGAGGGCATGATCGTCGGCGAGAACTCCCGCTCGGACGACATGGACGTCAACCCGACCAAGGAGAAGAAGCTCACCAACATGCGCCAGTCCTCCGGCGACGTGCTGGTGCCGCTGATCCCGCACCGGGTGCTGTCCCTGGAGCAGGCGCTGGAGTTCTGCCGCGACGACGAGTGCGTCGAGGTCACGCCGGCGACGGTGCGGCTGCGCAAGGTGGCGCTGGCCGCCCAGGACCGGGAGAAGCTGCGCTCGCGCAACAAGAACCGGTGATCCCGCCCGGTTAGGCTCGGGTGCGTGACGCACCCCGAGCGGCTGGTCGAGCGCATGCGTGGATTCGGGACGACGGTGTTCGCCGAGATGTCGGCGCTCGCCGTCGCCACCGACAGCATCAACCTGGGCCAGGGCTTCCCCGACACGGACGGGCCGGCCGAGCTGCTCGAGGGCGCGGTCGACGCGATCCGCGGCGGGCACAACCAGTACCCGCCCGGCATCGGCGTCCCGGCGCTGCGTCAGGCCGTGGCCGAGCACCAGCAGCGGCTGTACGGGCTGGGTTACGACCCCGACTCCGAGGTGCTGGTCACCGCGGGCGCCACCGAGGCCATCGCGGCGTCCGTGATCGCGTTCGCCGGCCCGGGCGACGAGGTCGTGCTCTTCGAGCCCTACTACGACTCCTACGCCGCGTGCGTCGCGTTGGGCGGCGCGACCCGGCGCACGGTCACGCTCGAGCGCACGGGCGACTCGTGGGGCTTCGACCCGGCCGCGCTCGAACGCGCCGTCACGACGCGCACCAAGGTGCTGGTGCTCAACTCGCCGCACAACCCCACCGGCACGGTGTTCGGACCCGCCGAACTCGCGCTGATCGCCGAGATCGCGATCCGCAACGACCTGATCGTCGTGTCCGACGAGGTCTACGAGCACCTGATCTTCGACGGCCGGGCGCACGTTCCGATCGCCACCCTGCCCGGCATGCGCGAACGGACCGTCACCATCAGCAGTGCGGGCAAGACGTTCAGCGTGACGGGCTGGAAGATCGGCTGGGCCGGCGCGCCCGCGCCGCTGCTCGCCGCCGTGCGCACCGTCAAGCAGTTCCTGACCTACGTCAACGGCGCCCCGTTCCAGCCGGCGGTGGCGGCCGCGCTCGCGACCGCGGAGAAGGTCGCGCCGGCCGCCGCGCTGCAGCACCAGCGGGACCTGCTGTGCGACGGGTTGACCCGGCTCGGGTTCGACGTCGTGCGCCCGCAGGCCACCTACTTCGCGACGGTCGACGTCGGGTCCGACGCGGTCGGCTTCTGCCGCGAGCTGCCGCGCCGGGCCCGCGTGGTGGCCATACCGAGCAGCGTGTTCTACGACAGCTCGGCCGGCGACGGTTACGTACGGTTCGCATTCTGCAAGCGTCCCGCGCTGCTCGAGCAGGCCCTCGCGCGCCTCGCCGGCGCCGGCTACGGGAGCGGGTCGTGAGGGTCGCGGCGATCCAGCACGACATCGTCTGGGAGGACGCCGGGGCCACCCGTGCGCTTGTGACGCCCATGATCCGGGAGGCCGCCGCGGCCGGAGCCCGGCTGATCGTGCTCAGCGAGATGTTCGCGACGGGCTTCTCGATGCGTCCCGACCGCATCGCCGAGGACGAGGGCGGCCCCTCGGAGCGGCTCCTCCTCGACCAGGCCGCCGAACACGGAGCGTGGCTGATCGCGTCGATCGCGCAACGTGGAGAGGACGGCCTGTTCCGCAACAACGCGATCGTCGCCGGGCCGGACGGATCGGTGCGCCGCTACGCGAAGATCCACCCGTTCAGCTACGCCGGCGAGCACGAGGTCTACGCCGCCGGCGACCGGTTCCTGACCCTCGACGTCGAGGGCCTGCGGGTCACCGTCTTCGTCTGCTACGACCTGCGTTTCGCCGACGAGTTCTGGGCGTGCGCGCTCGACACCGACGTCTACGTCGTACCGGCCAACTGGCCGGCCGCGCGGCGCGAGCACTGGTCGATCCTGCTGCGGGCGCGGGCGGTCGAGAACCAGGCGTACGTGATCGGCGTGAACCGGGTCGGGTCCGGTGGCGGGTTGGACTATGCGGGCGACACCGTCGTGATCGATCCGCTCGGCCGAACCTCAACCACGGACAGCGACGAGCCGTCCGTCCTGCTCGCCGATGTGGACGCATCGGTCGTCTCGGACACGCGCCGCGATTACAGGTTTCTGCCTGATCGCCGCTGAGTCACGGTTCGACAACAAAGGGACGCGCCACCCGGACGGGCGGATCAGGCTGTCTATGGTGTCGAGGCGCAGGTTCGAAACCGGCGCACGCATCCAGAACCGGCATAACCGGTCCTGGGCCAACCTGCTTGACTGCCGGTGGAGATCCCACTGAACAAAGGAGACAGGCTCGTATGTCCGTGCCGCTCAGCGACCTCGAAGCCGACGTCGCCTCTGTCAACGAGGTCGACGAGCCGAAGAAGGGCGCGATCGCCGGACGGTCGCCGACACAGCTGGCCATGGCCCGCCTGCGGCACGACAAGGTGTCCATGGTGGCGTTCGCGGTCATCGTCATCTCGATCCTGATGGCGATCGCCTCGCCCATCCTCGAGAACATGGGCATCCTCGACCCGTACACGCCGCACTACGACCTGGTCGGGGGGCTCGGCACCCTGCCCAACGGCCCGTTCGGCGGGATCGGCTGGCACCACATGCTGGGTGTCGAGCCCGGCATCGGCCGTGACGTCCTGTCCCGCGTGTTCCTCGGGGTCACGTTCTCGCTCATGATCTCGACCGCCGCCACGATCATCAGCGTCGTGTTCGGCATGGTCTTCGGCATCATCTCCGGCTACGCCGGCGGCGCGACCGACTTCTGGATCAGCCGCTGGATGGACCTGATCCTCGCCTTCCCGCAGCTGCTCATGCTGCTGGCGCTCTCGCCGGTGCTGAAGGACCGCATCACCTCGATGGGCGTGCCGGCCGGCACCGCCACGAGCGCGGTCTACCTGATCGTCGTCCTCGGTTTCTTCGGCTGGCCCTACCTCGCCCGCATCGTGCGCGGCCAGGTGCTGACGCTGCGCAACCGCGAGTTCGTCGAGGCGGCGCGCAGCCTCGGTGCCACCCGCCGGCGTATCTGGTTCCGCGAGCTGCTGCCGAACCTCTGGGCGCCGCTGCTGGTGTACGTCTCGCTGACCCTGCCGCTGTTCATCTCGGCCGAGGCCGCGCTGTCGTTCCTCGGGGTCGGGCTGCAGGCCCCGACGCCGAGCCTCGGCAACATCCTGAACGACTCGGTGTCCTACTTCGATCCGGACCCGACGTTCTTCTTCGTCCCGGGCATCGTGCTGGTGCTGATCGTGCTGGCCTTCAACATGCTCGGTGATGGCCTTCGGGACGCACTCGACCCGAAGTCGAGTCGCTAGACCTCTGCGGAACACCCGTCCCGCAGACTCAGGACCATCCCGTTCGGGATGGCGTACTGGAAGAGGAAAAGTTGAATGGCTAGAAATCGGAGGCAGTTGGCCGTCGCGTACGTGAGCGCGGCAGTTGCTCTGGCCACGGTCGCGGCCTGCTCCTCGAGCGGCGGCTCCAAGAGCAAGACGTCTGGAACCGCGGGCAACAGCAGCAGTGCATCCACCCCGGCGAAGAACACCAAGACCGGCGGGACGGTCTACTACCTGACCAAGCGCCCGACGGAGCACTGGGACCCGACGCGCATCTACGTCGGTCGTGACATCGCCGACTCGTCGCGGCTGTTCTACCGCACGCTCGTCCAGTACGGCACCGGTGCCGGCGCCGACAGCAACAAGCTGTACCCCGACCTCGCCACCGACCTCGGCACGGCTTCCAACGGCAACAAGACCTGGAAGTTCACGCTGAAGAGCGGCATCAAGTGGCAGGACGGTTCGCCGATCACGTGCGCCGATGTCGCGTACGGCATCTCGCGCTCGTTCGCCACCGACATCCTCACCGGTGGACCGAACTACTCGATCCAGTTCCTGAACATCCCGGCCGAGACCAAGGACACCAAGAACTGGACCTCGGCGTACCACGGCCCGTTCAACAAGGTCGGCCAGGCGCTCTACGACAAGGCCGTCAGCTGCACGGGCAACACCATCACCTTCAACCTGAAGAAGCCGGTCGGTGACTTCAACTTCGCCACCACGCTGCCGGCCTTCGCGCCGTACAAGCAGTCGCAGGACCAGGGTGCGAAGTCGAACTACTCGATCTTCTCCGACGGCCCGTACATGCTGCAGGGCACCTGGGTGAAGGACAAGGGCGCGACGTTCGTCCGCAACCCCAACTACGACCCGAAGACCGACAGCCCCGGCATCCGCAACGCCCTGCCGAACCAGTTCGTCTTCGTCGAGGGTCTGGCCACCGAGACGATCTTCGACCGTCTCCTCGCCAACTCCGGCAACGACCAGTTCGCCGTCACCGACCGCGCTGCCCCGCCGGCCTACCTGGCCCGCGTCGCCGCGCAGAAGGACCGCTACACCGACGTCAACTCGCCGTTCATCGACTACGTGGTCCCGAACTTCACCAAGATGACCAACCCGCTCGTTCGCCAGGCGCTCTACCTGTCGACCGACCGCGCCGGTTACATCGCGGCTGAGGGTGGCCCGTCGGTCGCCTCTGTCGCCAACGGCCTGGTTCTCCCGGCCCTCGGCGCCGCGGGTGGTTACAAGCAGTTCAAGGCCTACGACGCCCCGGACTCCGGTGACCCGACGAAGGCGGCCGCCCTGCTCAAGCAGGCCGGCGTGAAGCTCCCGTACCCGATCCACTTCACCTACTCGGGTGGTACCCCGACCTCCGACAAGCAGGCCTCCGCGCTTGCTGCCGGTTGGGAGAAGGCGGGCTTCAAGGTCACCCTCGAGGGCCTGACCGACACCTACTACGACATCGTGCAGAACCCGGCCAACGCCGCCAAGTACGACGTCACGTGGGGCGGTTGGGGTGCTGACTGGCCGAACGCCTCGACGGTCATCCCGCCGCTGTTCGACAGCCGGGTCAACCTGTCCTCGACCACCAACGGTCAGGACTACGGCCTGTACAAGTCGGACGCCGTCAACGCCGCGATCGACAAGGCGTACAACACCACCGACGCTGCCCAGCGCAACGCCATGTGGGGCGACATCGACGAGATGCTCGCCAAGGACGTCGCCTACGTCCCGCTCGACAACACCAAGTTCCCGCGCCTGCACGGGTCCAAGGTGACGAACTACGTCGAGTCGGCGTCGACGAACGGTTACCCGGACCTCGGTCAGGTCGGCGCAAGCAGCTGATCCAGGCCGGCGTCACCCACGAATGAGATCGTGGGCGGGGGCGAGTTCGTCTCGTCCCCGCCCACGATTCGCACGCAGCAGGCAACCGAGAAGGGATGAGCGTTCTACGCTCGAGCCGACATGTTCTTCTACACGATTCGTCGCCTGATCGGCGCCATCATGATGCTCGTAGTCATGAGCATCGCTGTGTTCCTGCTGTTCTACGCATCGCCGACCGACCCGGCGCGCCTGACCTGCGGCAAGAACTGCACCCCGCAGGGCATCGCCCAGAACCGCGCGTACCTCGGGCTCAACGAGCCCTTGCAGGTGCAGTACGGGCACTTCATGAAGGGCCTGTTCGCGGACCGCAAGTTCCCGGACAACCCGAAGCTCCAGAAGGAGCACCCCGAACTCATCACCAAGTGCGACGCGCCCTGCCTGGGTTACTCGCCGCTGCAGAACTCCACGGTGTGGGCCTACCTGAAGCCGCGGCTGCCGATCACCCTCGGACTCACCCTCGGTGCGTTCGTCATGTGGATCTTCGGTGGCGTCCTGCTGGGCATCCTCGCGGCCCTGCGACGAGGCAAGTTCGTCGACCGGTTGCTGGTGTCACTGGCGCTGATCTTCTACTCGTTCCCCACGTTCTTCATCTCGCTCCTGCTGTTGCAGACGGTCGTGTTCAAGTGGGGGTGGCTGCAGACACCGGGCTACGTCTCGCCCTCGGCGGGCATCGGCGACTACCTCTACAACATGTTCCTGCCGTGTCTCACGCTCGCCCTCGTCTACGCGGCGGCCTACATCCGGCTCACCCGCACCTACATGCTCGAGACGATGGGTGAGGACTACCTGCGCACCGCCCGGGCCAAGGGGCTCGGCAACCGCAGCATCATCTTCAAACACACGTTGCGCGCCGCGCTGACCCCGATCCTCACGATCGCCGGTCTCGACCTCGGCGCCCTGCTCGCCGGTGCGCCGATCACCGAGACCGTCTTCAACTACCCGGGTCTCGGCCAGGCCGCCGTCCAGTCGGCTGTTACGTTCGATCTGCCGAGCACCGTCGTCATCGTCCTGCTCTCGGCGACATTCGTCATCGTCGCCAACCTGATCGTCGACCTGTTGTACGCAGTGGTCGATCCGCGGGTTCGGTACTGAGCCGAGAAGAATAGGACTGACATGCCCAGCAACATCGAGGTTGTCGACGAGCCCGCAGACCACGGGTTCCTGGACGTACGCGATCTCAAGGTTCACTTCCCGACCGAGGACGGCCTGGTCAAGGCCGTCGACGGCGTCACCTTCACCGTCGAGCAGGGCAAGACCCTCGCGATCGTCGGCGAGTCCGGCTCCGGCAAGTCGGTGACGATGCAGGCCGTCATGGGTCTGCACCGCGGCACGCGCGCCAGGATGACCGGCGAGGTGTGGCTCGACGGCGTCGAACTGCTCGGTGCGTCGGATTCGGTCGTGCGCAAGAAGCGCGGCGCCGACATGGCGATGATCTTCCAGGATCCGCTGTCGGCGCTGCATCCCTATTACTCGATCGGCAACCAGATCGGCGAGGCATACCTCGTCCACAACAAGGCGAGCCGGAAGCAGGCGCGGGCCCGCACGATCGAGATGCTCGACCGCGTCGGCATCCCGAACGCCAAGCGTCGGGTCGACCAGTACCCGCACGAGTTCTCCGGCGGTATGCGGCAGCGCGCCATGATCGCGATGGCGCTGATCAACAACCCGAAGCTGCTCATCGCCGACGAGCCGACCACCGCGCTCGACGTCACCGTCCAGGCCCAGATCCTGGAGCTGATGAAGGACCTGCAGCGCGACTTCCAGGCCGCGATCGTGATGATCACGCACGACCTCGGCGTCGTCGCCGACATCGCCGACGACATGATGGTCATGTACGGCGGCAAGGGCGTCGAGACCGGCACGTCGTCCGAGGTGTTCTTCCAGGCCTCGCACCCCTACACGTGGGGCCTGCTGAACTCGATGCCGCGCCTCGACCGGGTGCGCGCCCAGCGCCTCGACCCGATCCCCGGCACGCCGCCGTCGCTGATCAACCTGCCGAGCGGGTGCTCGTTCCACCCCCGGTGTGCCTTCGTCGAGAAGGTCGGCCACGACGGTCGCTGCAAGAACGAACTGCCCGAGCTCTACCCCGTGTCAGCCGCTCACGAGGCCCGCTGCTTCCTCGTCGATCAGAACCAGCTCGAAGCGCTGCGCAACCAGACTGTCGAGGAGCCCGCATGAGCGACCACGCACCGGTAACGCCGTCGACGCCGAAGACGTCGTCGGCGCCGCTGCTCGAGGTCGAGAACCTCCAGAAGCATTTCAAGCAGTACTCGCAGACGCTGATCAAGCGGGCTGCCCCGCCGGTCAAGGCGGTCGACGGCATCTCCTTCGCCCTCGAGGCCGGCCAGACGCTCGGGCTCGTGGGCGAGTCGGGCTGCGGCAAGTCGACGGCCGGGCGCACGATGTTGCGCCTGATCGAGCCCACCGGTGGCGCGATCCGCTTCAACGGCGAGGACGTCACGAAGTTCGGCACCAGCCAGCTGCGGCGCATGCGGCGCGAGATGCAGATGGTCTTCCAGGACCCGATCGGCTCGCTGAACCCGCGGCACCCGGTCGGTTCGATAATCGGCGCGCCGTTCCGCATCCAGGGCGTCAAGCCGCCGAAGGGCGTGCGCTCCGAGGTGCAGTCGATCATGGAGCGGGTCGGGCTGAACCCCGAGCACTACAACCGCTACCCGCACGAGTTCTCCGGCGGCCAGCGCCAGCGCATCGGCATCGCCCGGGCCATCGCGCTGCAGCCGCAGTTGATCGTGTGCGACGAGCCGGTGTCGGCGCTCGACGTGTCGATCCAGGCGCAGGTCGTCAACCTCCTGGAGGACCTCCAGGAGGAGTACAAGATCGCGTACGTCTTCATCGCGCACGATCTTTCCGTGGTCCGGCACATCTCCGACCGCGTCGCCGTCATGTATCTCGGCAAGATGATGGAACTGACCGACCGCGACGTCCTCTACGCGACGCCGATGCACCCGTACACGCAGGCGCTCATGTCGGCCGTGCCGGTGCCCGACCCGGATCGCGCCGAGGCCCGCGAGCGCATCATGCTCAGCGGCGATCTCCCCAGCCCGAACGACCCGCCGCCGGGATGCGTGTTCCACACGCGCTGCCCCAAGTACCGCGAGCAGCTCAGCGACAACCAGCGCGAGGAGTGCCGCACCACGATCCCGCTCCTCGAGGAGAAGCAGCCCGGCCACTTCGCCGCCTGCCACTTCGCCGAGGTGCGCGTCGACAGTGCGGTCACGGTCGCGGCTCCGGTCGCGCCGGTGGCCGAGCCCCAGGCGGGCGGCGCCGCCGGCCCCGCCGAGGGTTCGGGTCCGTCGCTGACCAAGTCCTGACGACACGGCGCGGGGCCCGTTCGGTAGCGTCGCGGACGTGACGAACGGGCGCCGGCTGCTGCTGGTCCACGCGCACCCTGACGACGAGTCCATCACCACCGGCGCCACGATGGCGCACTACGCGGCGTCCGGCGCGGCCGTCACGCTGGTGACGTGCACGCTGGGCGAGGAGGGCGAGATCCTTCCGCCCGAACTCGCCCGGCTCGAATCGGCCCAGGCCGATCAGCTCGGCGGGTACCGCATCGGGGAGCTGTCGGCGGCGATGGCGGCGCTCGGCGTGCGCGATCACCGGTTCCTCGGCGGCGCCGGCCGCTTCCGGGACAGCGGCATGATCGGCACACCGCCGAACGAGCATCCCCGGGCGTTCTGGCGCGCGGCGGGTGACGAGGCGGTGTTCGCGGACGCGGTCGCCGAGCTGGTCGCGGTCGTGCGCGAGGTGCGTCCGCACGTGGTCGTCACCTACGACGACAACGGCGATTACGGCCACCCCGATCACATCATGGCGCACCGGGTGACCACCGCCGCGGTGGCTGCTGCGGCCGATCCGGCACACCCCGGGGACGAGCCGTGGTCGGTGCCGAAGAGCTACTGGACGGCCACCCCGCGCTCGTCGCTCGCGGCCGGGTTCGAGGCGGTGCGGGGTCGCCCGGAGCTGCCGTTCCGGGCCGCCGGCGCCGAGGAGCTGTCCTTCGGCGTGGCCGACGATGTCGTCACGACGACGATCGACGCGTCGGCGGCCCTCCCGGCGAAGACCGCCGCGCTCGAGGCGCACCGCACGCAACTCGCCGTCCAGGACGGCTTCTTCGCGCTCACCAACCTGATCGGACGCGTCATCGACGGGGTCGAGCACTTCCGGCTCGTGCTCGGGACGCTCGGCGAGGTGGGTCCGGACGGCCGGGAGCGCGACCTCTTCGCCGGGATCGTGCCGTGACCCCGCCCGACGACGAGCGACCGCCCGGGGCGCTGGAATGGGCCGGCGTCGTGCTGCTGTGCCTGTGCGCCGTGCTCGCGGCGGTGCTCGAGGCGCTGCTCGTGCCGCTCTACGCCGGCAGCGTCGTCGTGCCGATCGCGGTGGTCGCCGCGCTGGTGACGAACGTGGCGTTCCCCCGGATGGCTCGCGTGCTCGTGCCGTCGACGATCGCCGCGGCGCTGCCGCTCGTGGCCTGGCTCGTCGTCATCGTCGTGTTCGGCGTGGTCACCCGGCCGGAGGGCGACGTCATCCTGCCCGGCGGGTCCGGAGCGGTGCACTGGGTGTCGTACGGCGTCATGCTCGGTGGCGCGCTCGCCGGCACGATCACCGTGGTCGTCTCGACCCCGCCACCGGCGCCGCGCGGCCCGGTCAACCGCTGAACGGCTGCCGATTGGCCTCGTTGAGGGCCTCCCGAACGGCGTTGACCGCGGCCGGCATCATGTCGGTCTCGACGAGCTCGGCCCGCGGGAAGCGGGTGAGCTCGCGCTGCAGGTCGGCGACCGACACGTGGCTGACCAGGAGTGCGACGGCCGTGCGGCCGGGCGGCACCGCGCTGCGCAGCTCGTGGATCGTCTCGTCGCGGACGCCCGTGTCGCGCAGCTTGGCGTAGAGCGCGCCGCCGCCGGCCGTGGCCGCGCCGACGACGAGCCCGCCGATGGGGCCACCGAACAGCGTTCCGAGCAGCAGGCCCCACACCCCGGCCCCGAAGCCGGCCTGCTGCGGGCTGAGGTCGGTGGTCTCGGTGACGTGCGACGCGCCGTCGGCGTCGCGGCGGATGATGACGGCGTCGTGCAGGTGCAACTCGTCGTCGCGCTGGAGCCGAGCGACCGCGAGCAGGAACTCCTGCGCCCTGAGCGGATCGTCGAAGGAGATCACGAGCAGCTTGCTGTTGTCGGGCGGCTCCTGCGGCATGCCGCGAGTCTATGGCGCGCGTCATCGGCGGTTACGAGATGGCCTCACAGGGGCAATCTGGCGCCATTAGCGTCGGAATCCGAGCCGAAGGAGGACGCCGATGGCCACCGTCATTCAGCTGGGTCAGGGAACCGCCGCCCGCATCCGCGCGGCGATGCTGGGCCACCCCACCGAGGGCCTGCGCATCGCCCGCCAGGCCTACCGCATCCGCGAGGCCGACAGCGACGAGCTCGCACTCGTCAGCGTGAACGAGCAGTCGTGGTGGGTCGCCCAGCGGGTGTCGGACCGGCTGACGGTCTGGGCCCATCCGGGTGAGGACGAGGCGCACGAGGGGTTCGAGCGGCTGGCCGGCACGGGTGGCTGGCGCGAGGCCGGCGTCGAGCTTGCCGGTTGATGTTCGAATAGGTGTCCACAGATTCAGCGGGTTGTAGTGAAGTGACGTAGCTCGGTTCTATTATCGGAATCATGATCGACACGGCGGTTTCGGAGGCTTCGGCGCTGCTGCGCGCGGGTGTTGACGGGCTGCTGGCAGCCGACCTGACCGCGTTGTCCTCGGTCGAGGTGGCGGGGTTGTTGTCGGCGTTGGAGGTGCAGCGGCGCCGGTTGGATGCCATCGATGTGGCGGTGATCGCGCAGGTCGGGGCGCGGGGTGTGGCCGGGGAGTACGCCCG
>NZ_DASYFV010000021.1:0-66129 GCF_036000465.1 Jatrophihabitans sp.
CATGGACGAGCCGTTCGGGGCCCTCGACGTGCAGACCAAGGCGATCATGCAGACCGAACTGCTCGGGCTGTGGGAGCAGTCGCGCCCGTCGGTCCTGTTCATCACCCACGACCTGGACGAGGCGGTGGCCCTCGCCGACCGCGTGCTCGTCATGACCAGCAGCCCCGGGTCGATCAAGGAGAGCTTCGACATCGACCTGCCGCGCCCGCGCGGCGAGGTGCAGGAGATCCGCCACGAGCGGCGCTTCCTCGAGCTGCAGGGCCAGATCTGGGCGTCGCTCAAGGACGAGGTCGAGCGGGCGTACGCCCTGACGGCAGGTGCGGCATGACCGACACCGCACTCCAGCTCGAGCTGGCGTCACGCGCGGGCGGGGAGGCCGGCATCAAGGCCGCCGCCGTGCACGCGAGACGACGCCGGACGGTGCTGCTGCGCCTGACGCAGGTGGCCGTGGCCGTCGTCATCTTCGGCGGCTGGCAGTGGTTCACCACCGAGAACTGGCTCGACCCTTTCTTCTACGGCCAGCCGTCGGGCATCTGGCACTCGCTGGTGCACCTGTTCACCAAGGGCACCGAGTTCGGCTCCATCTGGGACGACCTCGGCGTGACCCTGCGCGAGGCCGTCTACGGCTTCGGTCTCGGTGCGCTGGTCGGCGTGTTCTTCGGGCTCGTGCTCGGCCAGAGCCGCTTCCTCGCCGACGTGCTCGGGCCCTACATCAAGATCGTGAACGCCGTCCCGCGCATCATCCTGGGCTCGATCTTCCTCGTCGCCTTCGGGCTCGGGACGCTGCCCAAGGTGCTTCTCGCGGCCGTCCTCGTCTTCTTCATCGTCTTCTTCAACGCCTTCCAGGGCGTCCGCGAGGTCAACCCGAACCTGGTCGCCAACCTCAAGGTGCTCGGCGCCTCGCCGGTGCAGATGGCCCGGCACGTCACGATCCCGTCGGCGCTGACCTGGATCATCGCCAGCCTGCACACCGCGTTCGGGTTCGCGATCATCGGCGCCCTGGTCGGCGAGGTGCTCGGCTCGCAGCGCGGCATGGGGCTGATCATCAGCCAGGCCCAGAACCGCTTCGACCCCGACACCGTCTTCGCCTGCATGGCGATCATGGCCGTCGTCACGCTCGTCGCCGAGTTCCTGATCTCCCGCTTCGAGCGACGGGTGCTGTCCTGGCGCCCGCCGACGCACACCGCAGCCGCCGGCATCTGAGCCGACCGGGCACCGCACCCGCTCAACCCTAACCAATCGAAGGGAACACCCATGTTCAAACGTGCCATCACGGCCGTGGCGATCGGCGCCCTGGCCCTCGGCTCGACCGCGGCCTGCTCGAGCAGCGGCGCCGGCAGCTCGTCGCTGCCGACGGTCCGGCTCATGGTCGGCGGCATCGACAAGCAGATCTACCTGCCCTACGAGCTCGCCCAGAAGCTCGGCTTCTACACGAAGTACGGCGTCAAGATGGAGCTCTCCACCGAGACCAACGGCGGGGTCGGGGCCGAGGACGCCATGGCCTCGGGCCAGGTCGACATGGCCGGCGCCTGGTACATCCACACCATCGACTTCCAGTCGAAGGGCAAGAACGTCATCGACGTGGTCCAGCTCTCCGGCGCCCCCGGCGAGCGGATCATGTGCTCGCCCAGCAGCAACGTCACGACGGCCGCCGACTTCAAGGGCAAGACGATGGGCGTCACCGACCTCGGGTCGGGCACCGACGAGCTGACCCAGTTCCTCGCCGCCCAGAAGGGCGTGAAGCGCAGCGAGTACCACACGCTCGCGGTCGGCGCGGGCACGACGGCGATCGCCGCGATCCAGCGCAAGAGCGCGCAGTGCGTCATGACGACGCAGCCCACGGTGGGCGCGCTCGAGAGCAAGAACCTGGCGACGTCGGCCGTCGACCTCGCCACCACCCAGGGCGCGCAGGCCGCTCTCGGCGGAGCGTGGCCGGCGGCGAGCGTGCTCGCCCAGGCCAGCTGGGTGAACAGCCACAAGGGCACGGTGCAGAAGGTCGTCGACGCGCTCGTCGCTACGATGCACTGGATCAGCACGCACTCGGCCGCCGACATCGCGAACAAGCTGCCGAGCGACTACGTGCAGAACGCGACGATCACCAAGGCGCAGTACATCGCCGGGCTCAGCACCGACAAGGCTCAGTTCCTGCCCGACGGCGTCATGCCGGCCGGCGGCCCGAAGACCGTCTACGCGATGGAGAAGCTGATCGGCACCGACGTGTCGAAGGTGACGATCGGCAACACCTTCACCAACGAGTTCGCCATGCAGGCCAACAAGACCGAAGGCTTCACGCCGTCGACGCCCCCGGCGGGCCCGACCGGCTGAGGTTCACGACCCCCGGCGACGGCCGGCTGCCCACGAGGCGGCCGGCCGTTGCCGCGTTCAGCCGAGCGCGATGGTCACGTCCCCCGCTGCGGGCTCGACGGCGCCGAGGATCGCGGAGGGGACGCGGAAGACGCGGCCGGGGGAGGCGGGCCAGGGCAGGCGCCGGCGGGCGATGACGGTGCCACCCTGACGCAGCACCACCGTCGGGCGGCGGACGAGCGCGCCGGTCGAGAGGAGCAGGCGCCCGCGCGCCGGCGTTCCCGCGGCCGGGTCGACGACGCCCGGCGAGACCCACTGCAACGGTGCCTCGGGCCGGAGCCGCACGCCGTCGGCGCGCCAGCGGCGCGTCCCGAGCCAGTCCTGCACCGGGGCGACGAGGTGGCGGCCGTCGAGGGCGGCGACGTCGGCGGTGTCGACCGGGTGGATCACGTTGCCGGCGGCGAAGAAGCCCGGCCGGCTCGTGCGCAGCGCGGCGTCGACGAGCGGGCCGCGGGTGCCGGGGTCGATGAGCAGGTCGGCCTGGCGGGCGAGCTCGCTGTCGGGGATCCAGTCGCCGGTGAAGACGACGGTGTCGCAGTCGACCGTCCGGCGCGCGCCGGTGCGGGTGTTCTCGACCTCGACCGCCTCGAGCCGGCCGAGCCCGACGAGCCGGACGACGCGCGTGGTCGGCGCGACCGGCGTGCGCAGCAGGGTCCGGCCGGCGACGGTGAACGCGGCGTAGGACTCGGGCCGGCGGTGTGTCGTGGTCATGAGGACGGTGCGGCACCCCGCCTCGCGCAGCGTGAGGACCGCCGACCAGCTGACGAGTTCGGCGCCGACGACGACGGCGCGGGTACCGGGCACGCCGTGGTGGAGATGCACGAGGTTCTGCAGCTGCCCGGTCGTGTAGACGCCGCGGGGCCGGTCGCCCGGCACGAGCCGCGCCGCCCGTGGACGTTCCCGCGCCCCGGTCGCGAGCACCACCGCACCGGCGGCGATCTCGAGCCGGCCCTGCGGTGTGGTGACCGATGCCGAGCCCGTCGGGGTCCAGGACGTCACCATCGCCTCGGTGCGCACGACGGCCCCGGCCGCGAGGGCACGGTCGACGAGGCGGTGCGCGTACTCGGGGCCGGAGACGAACCGGCGCAGGTCGCGCAGGCCGTAGCCGGGGTGATCGCTGTGCCGCGGGATGCCGCCCGCCTCGCGTTCGCGGTCGAGCACGAGCACCGGACCGGTGCCGGCGCGGGCGAGGGATGCGGCCGCCGTCAGCCCGGCCGGCCCGCCGCCGACGACCAGCACGGCCGGCGTCAGTACCTCGCTCATGAGGGCGTCACCGCCGCGTCCAGCCGGGCGCTCACCTCGGCGCCGCAGTAGAACCCCTGGCACCGGCCGTTGAGTGCGCGGGTCCGGCGGCGCAGCCCGTCGAGCGTCGTCGGCGGGATGGGCGAGGCGAAGGCGTCGCGGATCTCGCCCGCGCTCACCCGCTCGCAGAAGCAGACGATGCGGCCGTACTCGGGATCGCCGGCGATCAGCGCGCTGTCCTGGTACGGCCGGCGGAACGCCTCACCGATGTTCGGCACGCGCGGCGGCGCCGGCAGCGAGGCCTTCGGCGTCAACTCCGCGCCGCCCTCGCGCAGCCGGTCGCGCACGTACTCGGCCACGCCCATCGACGACGACAGCCCGGTCGAGCGGATGCCCCCGACGAGCAGGTAGCGCAGCTCGGCCGAGCACTCGATCAGGTAGTCGCCGTGGTCGACCGCGGCCCGCAGCCCGGCGTAGGTGGCGGTGACCTCCTCCTCCAGCAGGCGGGGCATGAGCTGCTCGGCCCGGCCCCGCAGGAACGCGAGGCCGGCCTCGGACGTCGCGGTGGCGGTCTTGTCGGTGAGGTCCTCGGCGGTCGGGCCGAGCATGACGTTGCCGTAGATCGTCGGGCTCACCAGCACGCCCTTGCCCATCTTCGACGGCACGGGCAGGACGATCGTCGGCGCCAGGGGGCGGGCCAGCTTGTCGAAGACCAGCAGCTCGCCGCGGCGCGGGGTCACGGTGAAGCGGTCGAAGCCGAACGAGCGGTCGATCTCGTCGCTGCCGAGCCCGGCGGCGTTGACGACCCATGTCGCCTCGACCCGGCCGGCGTCGGTGTGCAGCACCGTGGAGGCGCCGCCGGCCTCGACCCGCTCGACGCGGTGCCCGAGCAGCAGGTCGGCGCCGCGCATCCGGGCCTCGGTGGCCAGCGCGAGGGTGGTCGTCCAGGGACAGATGATCGCCTCGTCCGGCACGGTCATCCCGCCGAGCGCACCCGGCCCGAGGGCGGGCACCTGCCGGTAGACCGCGGCGGCGTCGATCAGCTGGCAGGACGGGTAGCCGTTGCGCCCGGCCTTGGCCCGCAGGCCGGGCAGGGCGGCGAGCTCGTCGGGGGTCCAGGCCACCATCAGCGCGCCGGTGCGCTCGACCGGGATACCGGTGACCCCGGCGTACTCGGCGAGCAGTTCGCTGCCGCGCCGCACCAGCCGCGACTCGAGCGTGCCGGGGGAGGCGTCGAAGCCGGTGTGCAGGATCGCCGTGTTCGCCTTGCTCGTGCCGTCGCCGACGTCGTCGGACGCCTCGACGATCGCGACGCGCAGCTCGTGGGCGAGCAGCTCGCGGGCGATGGCCACCCCGACCACGCCGCCACCGATCACCGCGACGTCGTACCGGACCCCGGTCATCGGCCCTCCGGGGCGAGGTTGGCCGCCAGCGCCGCGTTCCAGCGCTGCCGGTAGGCGGTGGCCCGCGCCGGCGACCACTGCGGTTCGTAGCCCTGCGCCGGCGTCCAGGCCAGGGCGGCGGTCGCCGTCGGGTCGAGGGCCCGCTGCCCCGCCGCGGCCGCGCCGAGCGCGGTCGCGTGCACGTAGGGGTAGACGTCGACGGGCACCTGCAGCAGGTCGGCGGTGGCCTGCATGAGCGTGCGGCACCGGGCCAGGCCGCCGTCGACCCGCAACCGTTCGATCGGCGCACCTACGTCCGAGCCGACGAGACCGGCGAGCTCGGCCACCTGGGCCGCGATGCCGAGCACGACCGCGAGCACGAGCTGCTCGCGCGAGGTCGACAGCGTCAGCCCGACGAAGCTCGCCGCCGCGTCGGCCCGCCACCACGGCGCGCCGAGTCCGGCGAGGGCGGGCACGCACAGTACGTCGTCGGCCGCCCCGACCTCGATGCCGTCGATGTCGCGCACGTCGGCGATCAACCCGACGTCGACGAGCCAGCGCACCGCCGACGCGGCGGTGAAGACCTGACCGTCCAGGCAGTACGAGGTCTCGCCGGCCAGACGCCACGCGACCGAGCTGCTCAGCCCGGACGGCGAGCGCACCGCCCGACCGCCGGTGTTGGCGAGCAGGAAGGCGCCGGTGCCGAACGTGCACTTGGCGCTGCCGGCCGTGGTGCAGCCCTGGGCCAGCAGCGCGGCCTGCTGGTCGACGATCAGCCCGGCCACCGGCACCTCGGCGCCGAACGTGCTCGTCGTGCCCACCACGGTGTCGCAGTCGACGATCGCCGGCAGCGTCTCGTCGCCGAGACCGAACAGCGCCAGGAGCTCGGCGTCCCAGCGCACGGAGTCGAGATCGACCAGCAGCGAGCGGCTGGCGGTCGAGGCGTCGGTCACGAACGCGCCGGTCAGCCGGTGCACCAGCCAGCTGTCGCTCGTCGTCACGACGCCCGCGCCGGTGAGATGGCGGCGTACCCACGCCATCTTCGGGGCGGAGAAGTACGGATCGAGCACGAGCCCGGTGCGCTCGTGCACCCACTCGCCGGCACCGGCCAGCGACGCGACGAGCGACTCGCTGCGCCGGTCCTGCCAGACGACGGCCGGCGACAGCGCCGCGCCGGTCGCGGGATCCCACGCCAGCACCGTCTCGCCCTGGTTGGCCAGGGCCACCACGTCGACCGGGCGACCGGCGGCTGCGATCGCCCGGCGACCGGTGTCGAGGACGGACTCCAGCAGCTCCTCGGGGTCCTGCTCCACCCCGCCGCCGGGCAGGTAGACCGGCCGGATCGCGGCCTCGGCGAGCCCCACCACGCCGTCGACGGGGTCGACGACGACGGCCTTGGTCCCGGACGTCCCCTGGTCGAGCGCTAGCACCGTTGGCACGCGCGCACCCGACGAATCAGCCTTCGGCTCACGCCGACACGGTACGGCCTTCCGAAACCCTCGGTGCATACGGATGTCGTCACTTTTTCCCGACGCGCCGGCCCGACAGCCAGTCGTCAGCCATCCCGGGCAGATCCTCGACGCGGTCGCTCTCGTGCAGCATCTGCTGGGCGAGCAGGGCGATCTCGCGGGTGGCCGGCGACAGCGGCCGGTTCTCGCGCCGCACCAGGGCGATCGTGTCGTAGATCGGCGGGTCGAAGGCCACGCTGCCGAGCCCGGGAGGGCAGCCCGGGCTCGCCGCCACCGCGCGCGAGGTGAACGTGTCGCCCGCCCCGGCCGCCACCAGGTTGAGGGCGGTCTCCACGTGCTCGACCTCGATCCAGGGCTGCAGCTTGAGCCCGGCCAGCGCGGCCCGTTCGGCGATCTGACGCCGCGTCGGGTCGTGCCAGCCGGAGTGCGCGTCGTAGAGGATCAGCCGCATCTCGGCCAGGCGCTCGACCGTCATCGGCGCGGCCACCCGGGCCGGGTCGGAACTGACGAAGATCACCTCGTCCCGGACGAGGGGGGTGACGATGAGCCCCTCGGTGGCCACCGGCAGCACGACCAGCCCCGCCTCCAGCGTGCCGGCCGCGACCTCGCCGGCCACCTGCACCGAGTTGAGCCCGACCATCCGGGTGCGCACGTGCGGATGGGCGGCGTGGAAGCGCGCGACCAGACCGGACAGCAGGTAGTAGTCGGCGTTGCGCAGCACCCCGAAGGTCGCGACGCCACCGCGCAGCGATTGCACCGAGCGCAGTGCGCGGCTCGCGTCGTCGGCCGCGGCGACCGACTGCTCGGCGTGCGGGACGAGTTCCTGACCGGCGTCGGTGAGCACGAGGGTGCGCCGCCCGCGCTGGAACAGCGTGACGTCGTGCTCCTGCTCGAGCCGGCGCACGAGCTCGGAGACCGCGGCCTGCGACAGCTGAATCTCGGCCGCGGCCGCGGTGAACGAGCCCGTACGCGCGGCCGCGAGAAAGGCGCGCAGCTGGTTGAGCGTCACAAGGAAACCCTATGGCAATCACGGGATCACTGGGTGTTGTTACTGGAAAGTCCCGTCAATACTGTCGCCGCATGTACTTCACCCCCGCCGCACTGACCGAGCTCGACGGACCGTGCACCTTCGTCAAGCTGCCCGGTCACGACGGACCGCCGGCCCAGCGTGACCCGGCCGTCATCGCGACCGTGTCGGAGATGCTGAGCGCGATCTCGGCCAACGGCCTGGACGCCGTGCTCAAGTACGCCGAGCAGCTCGACAATTTCACCGGCCGCGACATCGAGCTCGACGCGAAGACGATCGCGGCGTCGGGCGACCGGCTCACCCCCGAGCTGCGCCGCTCGATCGAACTCGGTGCCGAGCGCACCAAGGCCTTCGCCGAGGCGCAGCGCGCGCACCTGTCCGACTTCGAGATCGAGCTCGTGCCCGGGCTGGTGACCGGCCAGCGCTACATCCCCATCCAGCGGGTCGGGGCGTACCTGCCGGCCGGGCGCTTCCCGCTCACGGCCAGTGCGTTCATGACCGTCAACGTGGCCAAGGTGGCCGGCGTCGACTCGGTCATCGCCTGCACCCCGCCGCAGCCGGACGGTCACGCGAACGCGGCCGTGCTGTACGCCGCCCACGTCTCGGGCGTCGACCGCGTCTTCGTGCTCGGCGGGGTCCAGGCCCTGGCCGCGATGGCCTACGGGCTGCTGGGCGAGCGGCCGGCCGACATGATCGTCGGCGCCGGCAACGCCTACGTCGCCGAGGCCAAGCGGGCCCTGTTCGGCCGCAGCGCGATCGACCTGCTGGCCGGCCCGTCCGAGGTCGCGGTCATCGCCGACGAGACCGCCGACGTCGAGCTCGTCGCGGCCGATCTGCTCGGCCAGGCCGAGCACGGTCTCGATTCGCCGGCCGCGCTCATCACCACTGACGAGGCGTTCGGCCGCGCGGTCGCCGCCGAGGTCGAGCGCCAGATCCCGACGCTGTCGACCGACTGGGTGTGCGGCCCGGCCTGGCGCGACTACGGCTCGATCACCGTGGTGTCCAGCCGCGAGGACGCGGTGCGGCTGATGGACGACCTCGCCCCGGAGCATCTCGAGATCCAGACCGCCGACGACGCCTGGTACCACGACCACCTGCGCAACTACGGCTCGATCTTCCTCGGTCCGTGGAGCACGGTGGCCTACTCCGACAAGGGCATGGCCGGCACCAACCACGTGCTGCCCACGGCCGGCGGGGCCCGGCACAGTGCCGGGCTGTCCGTCTCGCGCTTCCTCAAGCCGCTGACCTACCAGCGGGTCAGCAAGGAGGCGACGCACGACCTCGCCGATGCGGTCGACGTCATCTCCGAATCCGAGGGAATGGCGGCCCACCGGGCCACCGCGACGCTGCGGCTGACCCGACTGGACTGACGCTGCACCCCCGCCGGGAGGCGCGGGATCTCGGCTGGGAACGCATATGTTCCAAGGCGATTGCACCTGTTGACACCGGTTATGCATACGTATACGTTCTCGCCCGAGCCACCACAACGTCGTGATCGAGAACGAGCCAGGCACGGACGCGAGCACGCGTTGCTCGACCACCCAGTACGCATCGAGCAGTTGACGATCGACGGAGGCCTTACGTGGTGTACCAGCTGGAAGCACGCGGAATCGTCAAGCGGTACGGGCACGTCGAGGTGCTCCGCGGCACCGACTTCACCGTCGAGGCCGGCAAGGTCACGGCCCTGATCGGCGACAACGGGGCCGGCAAGAGCACCCTGGTCAAGATCCTCTCCGGCGTGATGCCGCCGCAGGGCGGCGAGATCCTGCTCGCCGGCAAGCCGATCAGCCTGAGCTCACCGAGCCATGCCCGCGAGCTCGGCATCGAGACGGTGTACCAGGATCTCGCCCTGGCGCCCGACCTCGGCCCGGCCGAGAACGCCTACGTCGGTCGGGAGCTGGTCAAGCCCGGCCTGCTCGGCAAGCTCGGCGTCCTCGACAAGAAGAAGATGCGGACCGAGGCGTTCAAGACCTTCACCGCCATGGGCACCGACGTCAAGGACATGGATGCCGCGGTCGCGGCGCTGTCCGGAGGCCAGAAGCAGAGCGTGGCCATCTGCCGCTCGGTGATGTGGGCCAAGGGCCTGATCTTCATGGACGAGCCGACGGCCGCGCTCGGCGTGCGCCAGACGCGCCGGGTCCTCGACCTGATCCGCCGCGTGGCCGACCGGGGGATCGCGGTCGTGCTGATCAGTCACAACATGCCGGAGGTGCTCGAGGTGTCGGACTCGATCCAGGTGCTGCGCCTGGGCCAGCGGGTCGCGGAGTTCACCGCCGCCGAGGCCACGGTCGACCAGCTCGTCGGGGCGATGACGGGGTCGCTCGAACTCAGTGCCAGCACCCAGGCGAAGTTGGGTGACTCCTGATGAGCATGTTCGAGAAGAACGACGGTGTCGGGACGACCGCGGCCGAGGCGCCGTCGGAGTGGATGATCACCACGCCCAGCGGCGGACCCGACGACGGCGTCGTGAGCGAGCGGGCCGACGGCGGCGACATCGGCCTGCCGCTCGACGCGGTCGCGCTGAGCGGCATGTCGCCGCGGGCCCGCATGATCCGCCGCGGGCTCAACTCCTCGCCGGCGTACATGTTCACCGCCCTCGTCGTCATCTTCGCCGTGTTCTCCTTCCTCGCCCCCGACACGTTCCCGCACTGGGACAACGTCCAGCTGGTCATCTCCAACTCGGCCGTGCTGATGACGATGGCCGTCGGCATGACCTTCGTGATGGTGGCCGCCGGGTTCGACCTGTCGATCGGCTCGGTGCTCGTCTTCAGCGGCGTGATGGCCTCCAAGGCGATGACCAGCTTCGGCGGCCAGGGCTACGGCACGTTCGTCGTCGGCCTCGCCGCCGCCCTCGTCAGCGGTGCGGCGTGGGGACTGTTCAACGGCTTCTGCGTGACCCGCCTCAAGGTGCCGGCGCTGATCACCACGCTCGGCTCCCTCGGGGCGGCACTCGGCATCGCGAACCTGATCACCAACGGCAACGACGTGTCGACGGTGCCGAACTCGCTGATCTCGATCCAGACGCAGAGCTGGTTCGGCTTCCCGCCGATCTTCTACATCGGCCTGCTCGTCGTGCTCGTCGGCGGGGCCACCCTGCGCTTCACCAAGTTCGGCCGGCACACCTATGTCGTCGGCTCGAACGACGAGGCCGCCCGCCGCGCCGGCATCAACGTCAACAACCACCTGCTCAAGCTGTACATGCTCAGCGGCACGCTCGCCGGGCTCGCCGGGATGATGTCGCTGATCCGCTTCTCGACCACCACCATCGGCGGTCACGGCGACGACGCCCTGAACGTGATCACCGGCGTGATCCTCGGTGGCACCAGCCTCTACGGCGGCGCCGGCACGATCCTCGGCACGGTCATCGGGTTGTTCATCCCGGCCGTGCTGCAGGACGGCTTCAACATCAAGGGCCTGCAGTCCTTCTGGCAGCAGGTGGCGACCGGCTTCATCCTCGTGCTCGCCGTCTACATCGACCAACTCAAGCGCAAGTCGCGCGATCGAGCTTGACCCGCAACAACCACGTCCGCCCAGGCACCACCCCGAGAGGAATGTCATGAGAGCAGTAAAGAACTGGACCGTGCTCGGCGCGGCCGTGGCCGCGACCGCCCTGGTGGCGGCGTGCAGCAGCAGCGGCGGCACGACGACCACGAGCAGCACCGCCGGCGGCGCCAGCACCCCTGCGGCGGGTGGCTCGTCCACCTCGTCCGGTGGGAGCACGACCAAGGCCGGCAAGATCGTCTACATCCCGGGCCTGACCGGCAACCCGTTCTACAACACGGTCAGCTGCGGCGCCGGCACCGAGGCCAAGGCCAAGGGCGTCGACTTCGAGTACCTGGGCTCGCCGACGTTCGACGTGCAGAAGCAGACCGCGGTCGTCCAGCAGGTCACGCTGACCAAGCCGGGCGCGATCCTGATCTCGGTCACCGACCCGAAGGCCATGGAGGCGCCCCTCAAGGCGGCCAAGGACAAGGGCATCAAGATCATCACGATCGACGGCGACCTCGCCGACACCAGCGTCGGCATCTCCAACATCCAGTCCGACAGCCTCGCGGGTGGCAAGCTCGCCGGCATCGCGATGGCGCAGGCGGTCGGCAAGAAGGGCACCGTGCTGCCGATCGACAACTCGACCGGCTTCGTCCCGTCCAAGCAGCGCACGGACGGCTTCGCCGCCGGAGTCAAGTCGGTGTCGCCCGACATCACGGTCCTGCCGGTGCAGTACTCCAACAACGACCCGGCCAAGGCGGCGAGCTTCGTGCAGCAGGCCGCGGCGGCGCACCCTGACCTGGTCGGCGTGTTCGGGGCCGAGACCAACAACACGCAGGGCGCCCTGACCGGCGTCCGCGAGGCCGGCAAGCAGAACAAGATCAAGGTGACCGGCTACGACACCTCGGACCCGATCGTCACCGCGCTCAAGCAGGGCCAGCTGCTCGGCGTCGTCGTGCAGAACCCGCGCGGCGAGGGCGTGCAGGGCGTCGACAGCGCGCTCGCGGCGATGCAGGGCCAGTCGGTTCCGCGCAACCAGGCGGCGGATGCCCTGTTCGTCACGCCGGCAACGGTGAACAGTGACAAGGCGAAGTCCTACATCTACGACGTGAACTGCAAGATCCAGTAGTAGCCCGCACCCCCACCGCACCAGTCGGCCCGCAGGGCCAGAAACGGCCAGGATCGTGACCGAGAAGACCGCGGCATCGGAGGCGGCGCGCACCGCCGCCTCCGATGGCGCCACCCCCGTCCCGGCAGTCCAGCGCAACGGGGTCGCCACCCCCCGTCCCCACCACCCCCCGATGCAGGCATCGTTGGTGGGCGACGGGCCGTCGCGGCGCACGATGCCCACGGACTTCTCGATCGCGGTCCGGCCCAACGCCGGATCCGACACCCTGCGGGCCGAACGGGCGCGCGGCGAGCGCGTCCAGTCGATGCGGGGGTTCGAGGACACCTTCACCGACATCGTCGACTACATCGTGCGGATCACCGACCGCATCTGGGAGTTCCAGGACGTCGGCTACATCTACGACACCTACGCCCCGGGCTGCATGGTGTACGACGACCACGGCCCGAACATCGGCGTCGAGCGGGTCGTCACAGGCACGATCAACTCGATCAACGCGTTCCCCGACGCCACGCACATCGCCGACGAGGTCATCTGGGCCGGCAACGACGAGGAAGGCTTCGTCACCTCGCACCGCTACGTCGGCACCGCCCACCACCTCGGCGCCTGGCGCTACGGCCCGGCGACCGGCCGCAAGGTCAACCTCTGGGGCATCGCGAACTGCGTCGTCAGCGAGAACGAGATCTACGAGGAGTGGGTGCTCTACAACAACTGCTCCCGCTTCATGCAGCTCGGCATCGACGTGCGCTGGGCCGCTCGCGAGTACGGCAACGAGCTGCTGGCCACCGCGGCCGACCGGCAGGTGCCCGAGATCCAGCGCCTCGACGGCGGGCGCCACCCCGAGTACTACCCCGAGTCGACGTCGTCGCACTTCGACGTCGAGCACTTCGTGCGCAAGCTCTGGCACGACGCCTACAACCGGCGCGACCTCAGCGCGGTCGACCGCGCGTACACCGCGACGGTGCGCTGGAACGGCACCTCGAACCGTTCGGGCTACGGCCGCAGCTTCGTGCGGGGCCAGGCGCTGAGCCTGCTCGCGACCTTCCCCGACCTCGGCATGCACGTCGACGAGGTCTACTGGATGGGCAACGACGTCGACGGCTACCGCGTCTCGGTGCGCTGGACCGCGATCGGTACCCACCGCGGCTACGCGATGTACGGCGCCCCGACCGGCCGGCGGGTGCACCTCTGGGGCATCAGCCAGCTCTACCTGAGCGACTTCCGGATCACCGAGGAGTGGTCGTGCTTCAA
The DNA here is from genome assembly GCF_036000465.1 of Jatrophihabitans sp. Lineage (GTDB taxonomy): Bacteria > Actinomycetota > Actinomycetes > Mycobacteriales > Jatrophihabitantaceae > Jatrophihabitans. Next base: position 13,348 of record NZ_DASYFV010000021.1, read on the forward strand.
CGAGTTCGACGTGCTGTGCCAGCTGCTGGCCGACGAGCCGCCGACGATGATCAGCTGACGCGGTGACCCGCCCGTGATCACGGTGACCTGCGTCCAGCTCGCGCCGGTCGCGGGCGATGGCGCGGGCAACCGCGCGCGGAGCACCGCCGCCGTCGCCGCCGCGGCCGGCGCCGACGTCATCGTCCTGCCCGAGCTGACGACGAGTGGCTACGACTTCGAGAGTGTCGAGCAGGCCCGGGCCTCGGCGATCACCGCCGACGATCCGGTGTTCGACGACTGGGCCCGCGCCGCCGGGGGCGCGGTGGTCGTCGGCGGCTTCGCCGAGCGCGACGAGAACGGCGTGCTGCGCAACAGCGCGATGCTCGTCGACGGTTCGGGCCGGCGGGTGCGCTACCGCAAGACGCATCTCTGGGACGAGGAGGCGCTGTACTTCACACCCGGGGACGAGTCGCCGCCGGTCGTCGACACCCGGGCCGGGCGGATCGGCGTGATCGTCTGCTACGACCTGGAGTTCCCCGAACTCACCCGCTCGCTCGCCCTGCGCGGCGCCGAGCTGCTCACCGTGCCCACCAACTGGCCGCTGGTCGACCGGCCCGAGGGCGAGCATCCGCCGGAGCGGATCATCGCGATGGCCGCGGCGCGGGTGAACCGCATAGCCGTGGCCTGTGCCGACCGCACCCACCTCGAGGGCGGGCGCCGCTACACCGAGGGCACCGCGATCGTCGACGCCAACGGGTGGACGGTGACCGAACCCCTCACCGGCCCCGGTTCGGTGACCGCCCGCATCGACCTCGGTGTCGCCCGCGACAAGCGCATCTCGACCCGCAATCACCTGTTCGACGACCGTCGACCGGAGATCTATCGCTAGCCCTGTACGACACCGACGATCGGATACCGTGTCCGAGTCGTCCGGCCGACACTCCGTGTGCCGCCGGGCGGCTTCGGGTCCCGGGGAAGGCGGCGGACGTGAGCGTGACGAGCCGCGATGTCGCACGTCTCGCCGGCGTCTCGCAGCCGACGGTCTCGCGGGCCCTGCGCGGCGACGGCCGCATCGCCGAGGCGACGCGGGCCCGCATCGAGCAGGTGGCGGCCGAACTCGGTTACGTGCCGAGCGAACCGGGCCGCAGCCTGTCGACCCGCTCGACCCGGCAGATCGCCATGGTGGCCGACTTCGAGAACCCGCTCTACCCGACGCTCGTCGGGCCGCTGCACGACACCTTCGCCGAGCACGGCTACCGCATGGTGCTGCTGGCCGAGCGCGGCGACGACCAGGTGACCTATGCGCGGTTGCTCGACCGTTCCGTCGACGGCGCAGTGCTCACCACGACGCTCGTCGACTCCTCGCTCTCGCAGCTGCTCATCGACCGCCGACTGCCGTTCGTCGAGCTCAACCGGCGCAGCGGCCTGCCCGGCGCCAACAGCCTGACGGCCGACAACGAGGGCGGCGCGGCGTCGTGCGCCGAGCTGCTGGTCGGCCTGGGGCACCGCCGCATCGGGGCGATCTTCGGGCAGGCCCGCACCAGCACCGCGCGCGATCGCGAGAACGGGTTCCGCTCCGCGCTCGGCGCGGCCGGGCTGGCCCTCGCCGACGACCACGTCAGCAGGGGCAGCTTCGCCTACGAGGACGGCGTGCGCGGCCTGTCCGAGATCATGAGCTCGCCCACGCCGCCGACCGCGATCTTCTGCGGCAACGACATGGTGGCCGTCGGGGCGCTCAACCAGGCGTTGAACCTGGGCATCGACGTGCCGGGTGACGTGTCGATCGTCGGCTTCGACGACCTCGCCATCGCGTCGTGGCCCTGCTTCCGGGTGACGACGGTGCGGGTCGACCTCGCGAGCATGGCCCGCGCCGCGGCCGAGGCGATCGTCGGGCAGCTGCAGGGTCGGCGGGTCGTCGCCGCCAAGGCGTACCCGACCGAACTCGTGCTGCGCCGCACCCACGCGTCGATCTCGTAGCTCACAAACGCCCGGTCCGAGGCTTGACTCCGCTGTGCGCATACGTATACATTCCCGGGCAGCCGCCACCGACCGGAAGGGCCACCGTGCCGACCTACCTGAAGACGCCCGTCGCCACCGTGAGCGATGCCATCGCCAGCCGCGACGAGGTCGCCGCCACCGTGCGCGACGTCATCGCCGACATCCGCGAGAACGGCGACTCGGCCGTCCGGGCGTACTCGGAGAAGTTCGACAACTGGAGCCCCGAGTCGTTCCGCCTCTCGCCGCAGCAGATCGACGAGATCGTCGCGACCGTGCCCGAGCAGGTCATCCGCGACATCGAGTTCGTGCAGGCCCAGGTGCGCAACTTCGCGACCAAGCAGCGCGAGTCGGTCGTCGACTTCGAGGTCGAGACGCTCCCCGGCGTGCGGCTCGGCCAGAAGAACATCCCGATCCAGGCCGTCGGCGCCTACGTGCCCGGTGGTCGCTACCCGCTGACCGCCTCGGCCCACATGACGATCGTGACGGCCAAGGTGGCCGGGGTGCCGCGGGTCGTGGCCTGCACGCCGCCGATCCGGGGCGAGATCCCGGCCGCGACAGTGGCCGCGATGGCGATGGCCGGCGCGGACGAGATCTACCTGCTCGGCGGCGTCCAGGCGATCGCCGCCCTCACCGTCGGCACGGAGACGATCGAGAAGGTCAACCTGCTTGCCGGTCCTGGCAACGCCTACGTCGCCGAGGCCAAGCGCACACTGTTCGGCGAGGTCGGCATCGACCTGTTCGCCGGCCCGACCGAGATCCTGGTCATCGCCGACGACGACGCCGATCCCTTCGTCGTCGCGGTCGACCTGCTGAGCCAGGCCGAGCACGGGCCCGACTCGCCCGCGGTTCTCGTCACAACCAGCGAGAGCGTCGCCCGCGCGGCGATGGCGCACATCGACGAGATCCTCGTCGACATGCCGACGAAGGACTTCGCCGAGCCGGCCTGGCGCAACCACGGCGAGGTCGTCGTCGTCGACACCCTCGACGAGGCGTTCGCGGTCGCCGACAGCTACGCCTCCGAGCACGTCGAGGTGCTGACGGCCGAGCCGCGCCAGGCGCTGGACAAGATGCACGACTACGGCGCGCTGTTCCTCGGCGAGGGCACCTGCGTGAGCTACGGCGACAAGGTGATCGGCACGAACCACGTGCTGCCGACCCGCGGCTCGGCTCGCTTCACCGGCGGCCTCTGGGTCGGCAAGTACCTCAAGACGGTCACCTATCAGGAGGTCACCGATCTCGGGTCGAGCGCGATGCTCGGCGAGCTGTGCGGCCGGGCCGCGCGCGTCGAGCTGTTCGAGGGCCACGCCCGTTCGGGTGACGTGCGCGCGGCGAAGTACCGCGGCGCGACGCTGAGCTGGACGGAGCACGAGTTCGATACCGTCGGCGCCGGTTCGTGACGGGCGGCCGACGACGAGGGCGGGGAGCGCATCGATGATCGAGGGCCGCACGGCGCTGGTCACCGGTGCCGGCAACGGGCTCGGCCGGGCGATCGCGGTGGCGCTGTCCACCGCCGGGGCCCGCGTGGTGCTCGCCGGGCGAGGGGTCGACGCGCTCGAACAGACCCGGGCGCAGCTCGACGGTCCGGCGCGCGTCGCGGCGGTCGACGTCGCCGACCCGGACTCGGTCGCCGCGGTCGCGCGGAGTCTCGTCGACGAGACGATCTCGATCCTGGTGAACAACGCCGGCGTGCCCGGACCGGTCAAGCCGCTTGTCGAGATCGAGCCCGACGAGTGGGACGCCGTCTTCGCCGTCAACGTCCGCGGCATGTACCTGATGTGCCGGGCCTTCCTCCCGCCGATGATCGAGCGGGGCAGCGGCGACGTCATCAACCTCGCGTCGGTGTCGGGCAAGCGCCCGCTCGCCCTGCGCACGCCGTACACCGCGTCCAAGATGGCGGTCCTCGGCCTGTCGACCACGCTCGGCGCCGAGGTCGGGCCGGCCGGGGTGCGGGTGAACACGCTCTCGCCCGGTCCGGTGCGGGGACCGCGGATGGCCCGCAACTTCCGCCTCGAGGCCGAACGGCTCGGCATCACCGAGGAGGCCGCCGAGCAGGCGTTCGCCGGCCGGGCCGCCCTCAACCGGTTGGTCGAGGAGGACGAGGTGGGCGCGGCCGTCGTAGCCATGCTGCACATGACCGGACTGCACTGCGCCGACATCGATCTCTCGGCCGGCATGGTCGCGCGATGACGCCGTTCGCCACCCGCTTCCGCCGCGGTGACCGGCTGCTCGGCGCCCTGGTGCGGATGCCCAACGAGAACCTGGTCGAGCTCGCCGGACTGGTCGGCCTCGACTACCTCGTGATCGACACCGAGCACGGGCCGGGCGACCAGCTGGCCCTGACCCATCACGTCGTCGCGGCCCAGGCGAACGGCATCGCCGTGATCGTGCGGGTGGGGCGCCCGGACGAGGTGCTGCGGGTGCTCGACCTCGGTGTCCACGGCATCCTCGCGCCGCACGTGTCGAGCGTCGACCAGGCGCGCGCGTACCTCGACGCCGTGCACTACCCGCCTCTCGGCCGGCGGGGCTTCGCGGCCTACACCCGGGCCGGGAACTACGGCCTGCGCACCGCGACCGAGCACCTCGACGCCTCGCGCGAATCCCTCCTGATCACGATGATCGAGGACCCCGACGGGCTTGCGGCCGCCGGTGACATCGCTGGGCTCGACGGCGTGGACGGGCTGATGCTCGGGCCGGCCGACCTCGCCTGCGAGCTCGGGGCCGTCGGGCGTCCCGACGACCCGCGCATCGCCGCCGCGGGGCAGGCCGTGCGTGACCGCGCCCGGGCCGCGGGCATCGTCCCCGTCTCCATCGTCGGCGCACCGGAAGCCGCCGAGCGCGCCTTCGCCGCCGGCGACACGGCGGTCATGTTCAACGTGCAGCTGCTGCTGGGGCAGCTGTTCACCCGGCTCGCCGCATCGGGTCCGGAGCCGGCCGAGGCGGCGCCCGAGCCGCTCGTGCTGCTGCCCGGCATGCTCGGTGACGCAACCGTGTGGGAGGGCGTCGCCACCGAGCTCGGCCGCGTCGCCGAGCCCCGCTTCGACCGCATCGACCTCGACGCCTCGATTCCCGGCATGGCCGACTCGGTGCTCGCCGTGGCACCGGAGCGCTTTGCGCTCGCCGGGCACTCGCTCGGCGCGATCGTCGCGCTGGAGATCGTGCGCCGCGCGCCCGAACGCGTCACGCGATTGGCGCTCGTGAACGCCAGCGGGCGCGGGCCGTCGGACGACCAGCAGGCCGCGTGGTCGACCCTGCTCGAACACCTCGACAGCGACGGATTCGACGGCGTCGCCGCCGATCTGGCCCGGGCCACGCTGCCACCGACCCGGCGCGCCGACCCCGCCCTCGTGGCAGCGGGGGAGCGCATGGCTCGCGCCGTCGGCCCCGACGGCCTGCGCCGGCAGCTGCGCGCGCAGCAGGCCCGTACCTCCTACCTCGACGACGTCGCCGCGATCGACGTGCCGGTGCTGATCGTGAGCGGCGCCCTCGACGAGGTCTGCCCGCCGGCCCGGCAGGACGAGCTGCTGGCGCACTGCCCGCGCGCGCGCCTCGTCACCCTCGACGACGCCGGGCACATGGCGCCGCTGGAGCGACCGGCCGAGGTCGCCGCCGCCCTGCGCCGCTGGCTGGCCGAGTAGGGCCGAAAGCGTTGACAACCCGGGAGGGCATGAAGATCATGCATACGTATACTCACTGCTCGTGCCACGATCGTGCTGAAGGAGTCCGATGACCACCGACGTCGTCGTCACCCGCGATGAACTCTCGTCCCGGACGATCCTGCGCCAGGATCTCAAGCCCGACCGCGCCGCGTTCCTCGACACGAAGATCCCCGGCTCGCAGGACAAGATCAACTACCCGCTCATCGGCCCGGGAGTCTCGGAGAACGCCGAGCAGGTCGTGCCCGTCACCGCGCCGCACGGGTTCAACCTCGGCGGCGCCGTCATGCCGGCCGGGGTCGTCAACAACCTGCACCTGCACTTCACCGCCGAGGTGTTCGTCTGCTTCGCCGGTCGGTGGCAGTTCCGCTGGGGCGTCGACGGCAAGGACGGCGAGGCCGTGGTGGCCGCCGGTGACGTCATCTCGATCCCGACCTGGATCTTCCGCGGGTTCACCAGCCTGACCGACGATGCGTGGCTCTTCACCGCCCTCGGCCGTGACGTCAGCGGTGGCCTGATCTGGGCGCCGTCGGTGATCGAGGAGTCGGCCAGGTACGGCAACCACCTCGGCATCGACAACAAGCTCATCGAGACCGAGCCGGGCGAGACGCCGAGCGGGGTCGAGCTGCGCCGCCCGCTGACCGGCGAGCAACTCGCGACCCTGCGCCCGGTGAGCGTGGAGGAGATGCGCGGCCGGCTGGCGCAGCCGGGCGACCTAGTCTGGTCGGAACGTCCGTTCCTCGACTCGACGCTGCCCGGTGGCGGCGCCCACCTCGCCACCGTCGTCGGGTACGGGCTGACCGAGGACCGCTTCCAGTCCCCGCGCCTCGCCGACCCGCACAGCCTCACCCTGGCCTGGCTGCGGTGCGCCCCAGGCACCGGCATGAACCGGCACCGGACGTCGGAGTCGCAGGTGGTGATCGTCAAGGAGGGCCGGCTGCGGGTCACGCTCAACGAGGCCGATCCGGTCTCGGTCGAGCTCGGCCCCTACGACACCCTGTCCGTGCCGCCCGGCGCGTGGCGGCAGTTCGAGGCGGTCGGCGACGAGACCGCCCTCGCCGTCCTGCTGACCAGCGGCGAGAGTCGCGTGTACCTCGAGTGGGAACCCGCCGTCGTCAGCGCGGCCCGGGCCGCCGATCGGGCCCTCGACCCGAACGGCTACGTAGCGCCGGCCAGCATGCTCAACGACTGACGGGGACGGACATGGCCGACGCAGCGAGGACGAAGACCGAGCCGGTCGCGACGATCGACCCGTACCGCCCGCACCGGGCGATGCCGGGCGACTTCGGCATCTCGATCGGCGAGAAGGGCTCGACCCGGCGCTGGCTGCGGGTCGATCAGGGCGCCCGGCGGCAGAGCATGGCCGGCTTCGACGACACCTACGTCGACATCGTCGACTACATCCTCCGGGTCACGCACCGGATCTGGGAGGAGAAGGACATCGGCCAGATCTACAAGACCTACCGGCACAACTCGAAGGTCGTCGACGACTCCGGGCTGCAGTACGGGCGCGACAAGATCGTGGCCGACACCGTGCACACCATCAACGCCTTCCCCGACGTGCGGCTCTACGCCGACGAAGTGATCTGGGCCGGGGACGACCGCGCCGGCTTCCACACCTCGCACCGCACGGTGATCGTCGGGCACAACACGGGGTTCTCGCGCTGGGGGCCGCCGACCGGACGCCTGGTGGTCGTGTGGGCCATCGCGAACTGCGTGGCGCTGGAGAACGAGATCTTCGCCGAGCACGTGATCTACAACCACGTGAGCCTGCTGCGCCAGCTCGGTCTCGACGTGCGGGCGCTGGCCCGCGAGTTCGGCAACCGCGCGCTCGCCGACGCGTCGGGCGCCGATCCGCGCTTCGGCGAGGTCGAGCGGTTGCTGGGCCAAGGCACGCCGAGTGAGACGCCGGGGCCGGTCGCGGCGCACGAGGACGTCGAGGCGTTCCTGCGCTACGCGTACCACCACATCTGGAACTGGCGCAGCCTCAACGTGGTCGACGACGTCTACGCCGCGACGCTGCGGTTCCACGGCCCGGGCGACCGCGAGTACTACGGCCGCGGCGCCTACAAGTCCTTCGTGCTCTCCCTCATCGCCACCTTCCCCGATCTCGCCTTCGGAGTCGACGACGTCTACTACATGGGCAACGAGCAGGACGGCTACCTGAGCTCGACCCGGTGGAGCGCGGTCGGTACCCATCGCGGCTTCGGCAGCTACGGACCGCCGACCGGGCGCCAGGTGCGCATCTGGGGCATCAGCCAGCATCGCATCGTCGGCGGGCGCATCGTCGAGGAATGGCTGATGTTCAACGAGTTCGAGATCCTGCAACAGCTGCTGCGCGACGCGGACACCCGCACCTGACCGCGGCGGCCGATCACCGGTCGAGGCCGAGCGCAGCCAGGTTGTCGACGGCCGGATGCGCGCGCCCGGCCGGGCCAAGCGCGAAGGCGCGCAGCAGGGTGTCGGTGACGGTCCGCACGACCGTGCTCGTGCGGGCCGGGACGGGTTCCTGGCAGCTGTCGCGCACCGCGCAGGCCCACGCCATGGTGCCGGCGTCGAACACGCCGGCGCCGCCGGGCGCCACGAAGTAGGTGGCCTCGGCGTGGTTGAGCGGTCGGTGGTGCTGGCACCGCACCGGCGAATGGAGCAGCACCTCGATCGGACGCGGCGTCGGGTAGGAGAGCTCCACGGCGTCGGTCTCGTGCCAGAGCAGGTCCGGCAGGTGCTCACCGGCGCCGAGACGCAGGCCGGCGAACAGCCAGTTCGACGGGTCCACGACGACCGCCGGCGCGGTCGGGGCACCGGCGAGCACACAGCCGTACTGCGCACCGATGAGCCGCGACTCCGGATCGGCGTAGGGCGCCTCGGGCCAGTTCGCGGTGGTCGCGCGACTCAGCAGCGGATCCTCGAGCGCGTACTTGTAGTTGGTCTCCAGCCGGTCGGGCCCGAGCGTCGTCGCCGCCATGCGGATGCGGCGGTAGATCGCGTTCGCGCCGAGGAAGGCGAGGTTCGTGCCGGCGTCGCGTGCGGCCGTCAGCGCCGCGCGCATGGCCGGCGACCAGTACTCGTCGTGGCCCATCGACACCACGGCGTGGGCGCCGGCCAGCAGGTGCGGGACGGTCGCGAGGTCGAGGGCGGTCACGTAGTCCAGCCGCAGCCCGAGCCGCTCGCCCTCGGCCAGCACCGGCAGCTCGCCGGCGATGAAATCACCCGCGCCCGGCTTCGTGTACGGGCGGTCGAAGCTGACCGCCCTCGAGCGGTTCAGCCAGGTGCCGTCCTCGCCGGTGTACAGGCTGCGTCCGCCCCAGCGGTTGTAGGCCTGCCACGTCGTCACCGGGCTGATCAGCACGACCCGCCCCGCGGCCGATCCGAACCGCACGGTGAGTGGCACGTACTGCTCGCCGCCCCCGGCGCTGTCCAGCCGCAGCAGGTAGTCGCCCGGCGCCCAGGTCGCGGTGTCGATCGACAGCGACGGCGCCCAGGGGGCGACGACGGTGCCCGTCGCGGCCGGCTCGACGATGGCGGCGGGCTGGCGGTGTCCGGGGAGTGAGGGCGACGTCCAGGTGAGGCGGCCGAATTCGCCGCCGTACCAGCCCATCCGGAACGCCCGGACCCGGAACGAGCGGGCCGGGGTGGAGACGAACAGCCGGACCCGCTGCCCCGGCAGCACGCTGATCGGCGCGGCGAAGCCCTCGATGCCGCCGTCGTGCTGGGGCGGGATCTGCCAGGCCAGCCGCTCGCCGACCCCGGCCGGCGGCCGGACGGGCCGCGGCGCCGGGCTGGTCGTGACCGGCGGGGCCGGGTGCAGGGCCCCGCCGGTACAGCCGGTCAGCAGGCCCGCGGCCAACGCCAGCACCGCGAGTGCTCGACGCATTCGTGCACGGTAACCCCGCCGGGCCCGGAAGTCCCTGAGCCCGGCGGGGTCGGTCGTCGGTCAGTCGTCGTGGTGGTGGCGTCCGGTCGACAGGCGCATCACCGCGCCGTTCACGCCGGGGGCGGACGACCCGACGGTGACGTACATGGCGCCGTCCGGCCCCTGCGCGATGTCACCCGGCAGGGCGAGCTGGCCCGCGCCGAAGCGGTCCTGCACGGTGGGGTGCCGGAACGGGATGCGAACGACGTCGCCGGGCGGTGTCGCGCTGAACCCTCCGGCGAACATCTCGGTCGCCCAGAAGTTGCCCCGGCGGTCGAAGGTGCAGCCCGTGACGGTCGTCAGTCCGCTGGCCCACAGCGTCGGCGCGGTCGGGAAGTTGGCGTTCGGGTTCACCCGCCACACGTCGGACAGCCCTCCGGTGCCGGGGGCGATCAGGTTGGCGACGAGGTGCAGGGTGCCGACGTAGAGGTAGCCGTCCGGCCCCTGGGCGATGCAGGTCGGGGTGGCGTCGCGGAACGGGGCGGACGTCTCGTTGGGGATGTAGGCGACGAGGCGAGCCGTGCCGTTGCGCATGATCTCGCTGATCGTGTTCGCCCCCGCGTCGGCCACGAAGGTGCGAGTGCGATCGGAGTGCCCGAAGCGCGTGACCAGCACGCCGAAGGGGTTCGAGTCGGGGAAGTCGCTGGGGAACAGGCTCGTGTGGTCGGACGTGAACTGGTACATCTGCGAGCCGACGTCGGCCTTCTGGGTCGCGGCTCCGGTGCGGCGGTCGAGCTGGTAGAGCTTGCCGGCCTGCGGGGCCGTCACGTGGCCGCCGGTCGCGGCGAGGACACCGGGCGTCGACTCGCTCATGATGAGGGTGATCGGGCAGCTGCCGCGCTCGTCGGAGTTGCACCGGCCGCCCAGCGAGCTGAGTCCCTCGGGCCCGAGAACGTCCGGGGGCGCCGTGGGGTTCTCGGTGACGTAGAGCGAGTCGAAGCCCGTCGACCAGATCGGCGACGAGTGTCCCAGGCGGAACTTGTCCACCTTGCCGCTGGTCGTCGTTCCGACCGGGCCGACCCCGATGACACCGGATTCGGCGACGTACATCGCCCCCCGGCCGTCGAAGGTGATACCGCGTGGAGCGGCCAGGCCGCCGACGACCATCGTGATGTGCGGTGCGCCGCTCGCGGCGGCCGGCGGAGCGCCGGCCAGGAGCGCGGCCGTGACGGTCGCTGCGGTCAGTAGGGCTGTTCGGACTCGGACACTGCGATGTGTCATCTCATGACCCCCGCGTCGTGCGCCGGGCCCGACCCGGTGCCGGGTCCTCGGCGGCAGGGGGGACGGTAGAACCGGCTGTGAGAGCGGGCAACAAGCCGTCCGGAATTGATCGACTCACCCGTGACCCGCGCCCTGGCATAGCCGTCGAACCCGACATACCTCCGTCGTGATCGTGTCGCAATGCTGCCGCCGTGCCCGGGTCGTCCGCTTCGGAATTTCGCTTGCATCGCGGGAATACCGGAGGCATCCTCCGGCTTGACCGGTTATCAGGCCGAGCGGCGGGCAGGTGCGCGATGACACGATCGAGGGACGACGGCTCGGTGATCGACGACGGTTCGCCCCGCGCCGGCCGGGTGGCGTTCGTGTTCCAGGGCGGCGGGAGCTTGAGCGCGCCGCAGGTCGGCATGCTCCGGGCCCTCACCGAGGTCGGCATCGAACCGGATCTCGTGATCGGCACCTCGGCCGGCGCGTTGAACGCGGTCGCGTTCGCGAGCGACCCGACGCCGGCCGGACTCGACCGGCTCGAGGAGCTCTGGCACAGCCTGCGTCGCCGGCACGTCGCCGGCATCTCCAGCCGCACGCTGGCCCGCGCCCTGGTCGGCCGGGTCGACGGCCTGTTCGACCCGGCCCCGCTCGCCCAGCTGCTGGGGGCCGACATGGTGCCGGCCGACCTCGCCGCAACCGCGATCCCGGCGCATGTCGTCGCCACCGAGCTGGTGACCGGTGAGCCGGTGGTGATGTCCGACGGCGACACCGCGTCGGCCCTGCTCGCCTCGGCCGCCTTCCCCGGCATCTACCCGCCGGTGCGCCGCGCCGGCCTGCGCCTCGTCGACGGTGGGGTCGCGGCCGACATCCCGATCCTGCAGGCCGAGGCCCTCGGCGCCACGACCTCCTACGTGCTGCCGGCCGCCGTCGCCGACGACCGGGGCGCCCAGCTGCGCGGACCGCTCGCGATGGCCTATCACGCCCTCGGCCAGATCCTCGACTCGACGGCGCGGCGCGACGCCCTCGCCGCCGCCGGTGAGGTGCACCTGCTGCCGGCGGCGACCAGCCCGGCCACCAACCCACTCGACTTCCGCGAGACCCGCCGCCTGATCCGGGACGGGTACGAGCTCGCCTGTTCCTGGCTCGCCACGCAGGGCGACGGCTCCAGGCGCCCGACGTTCGCATGAGCGTCATCGAGGTCGCCGACCCGGTCGAGGCGGTCGTGGCCGGGTCCGGTCGGCGGTTCAGCTGGAAGGCGGCGGCGATCGGGCTGCTGGCCGCCGGCCTGCTCGTCGAGCTGGACCTGGTCGTGCCCTACCTCGGCCGGGCGCTGTCGACCCTCGACGACCCCGACCTGCGCTGGGTCCTGCTCGCGGTCGCCGCCGAGGTCGTCTCGATGGGCGCGTTCGCCCGCGCCCGACGCCGCATGCTCGCCGCGGGCGGCACCCGGGTGTCGGCCCGCCGGATGGTCGGGCTGACGTACGCCGCGAACGCGGTCAACGCCAGCCTGCCCGGCGGTGCGGCCCTCGCTGTGGGGCTCGTGTTCCGCCGGCTGCGGTCGTGGGGAGCGACGGTGCCCGCGGCCGGCTTCACGATCCTCGCGTCGGGCGTGCTGAGCTCGGTGTCGTTCGCCCTGCTCGCGATCGTCGCCGCGGTGGTGGCCGGCGACGGTGGCACCGGCTCGGTGCTGGTCATCGCCGTCGTCGTGGCCGCGGTGCTCGCCGCGCTGGTCGGCCGCCGCTTCCTGCGTCCCGGCCTCGGGCTGCAGGTCGTCTCGGCCGGGCTGGTGCGGGCGAACCGGGTGCTGCGCCGGCCGGCCGACGCCGGCCTCGCCCAGCTCCGCCGCCTGATCGTCGACGTCACGGCCATCCGGCCCCGGAACCGGGACTGGCTCGCCGGACTCGCTTTCGCCGGGCTCAACTGGCTGGCCGATCTGGTCTGTCTCGTCGCGTCCTGCCGGGCCGTCGACGCGCGCGGCGTCACCCTCGTCGTCGTGCTCGTCGCCTACATCGCCGGCATGAGCGCCGCAGGGCTCTCGTTGCTGCCCGGCGGCCTCGGTGTCGTCGACGCCGCCATGATCTTCGCCCTCACGCAGGGCGGCATCGGGGTCGTCCCGGCCACCGCCGCCGTGCTGCTCTACCGCGCCGTCAGTCTCGTCCTGGTGGTCGCCGTCGGCTGGGTCGCCCTGGGCGTGGCCCGGGTTAGCGCCCGACGTGCCCGGCGCTCACCCGTCGGCATTCAGCCGGTCGGATCGACGACCAGCGCGCTGCCCCCGAACGAGCGCACGGGCTCGGCCGCGGCCTGATACCGCCCGTGGCCGAGCGACTGGATGCCGGTGGCGTTGCCGATCCAGGACTGCGACGGCAGCACCGGACCGGTGAGCGTGTTGAACGTCTCGCCGTACTGCGCGGTCAGCCGCGCCGCGACCGGGCTGGCCGAGAACGCCGGCTCGGCATCGGTCCGGGCCGAGTTGCGTTGCGAGGCGCGCGGGGCCGCGATCGCCGCCGGCAGCGACATGCCGAAGTCGATGTGGTTCAGCAGGATCTGCAGGACGGTCGTGATGATCGTCGCGCCGCCGGGCGAGCCGACCGCGAAGTCGAACCGGCCGTTGCGCAACACGATCGTCGGTGACATCGACGAGCGCGGCCGCTTGCCGGCGGCGGGCAGGTTCGGGTCGTAGGTGCTCGGCGTCGCCGGGGCGAAGTCGAAGTCGGTCATCTCGTTGTTCAGCAGGAAGCCCGCGTGCGGCACGGTGATGCCGCTGCCGGCGAGCTGCTCGATGGTGTTGGTGTAGCTGACGACGTTGCCCCACTTGTCGGCGACGGTGAGGTGGTTCGTCTCCATCCCCTCGTTGTCGGGCGTGCCCGCCTTCGCGGCCGACGTGCAGCCGGTGTACGGCGGGTACGGGCGGCCGGGCAGGACCGGCGAGGTCAGCGCGGTCGAGCCGATCAGGCAGCGACGGGTGGCGGCGTAGGCGGGATCGAGCAGGCCGTGCTGCGGAACGTCGACGTAGTCGGAGTCGCCGATGTAGGCGTTGCGGTCGGCGAAGGACAGCCGCGACGACTCGAGGTAGTGGAACAGCGCCTGGGCCCGGGGCTCCCTCGACAGGTCGTAGCCGGACAGGATGTTGAGCGCCTCGCCGATGGTGATCCCGCCCGAGGACGGCGGCGGCATGCTGTAGATGTCGCGCCCGCGGTAGCTCACCTTTGTCGGCGCCCGCTCCGGAGCGGTGTAGGCGGCGAGATCGGCCCGGGTCATGCTGCCGGGACGGATCGGGAAGGTCGCGACACCGGGGTACACCGGCGGGTGCTGCACCACCTCGGACACGGCGGCGCCGAGCGGGCCCCGGTAGAGGTAGTCCGGACCGTGGGCGGCGAGCTGCTGGTAGGTCCGCGCGAGGTCGGGGTTCTTCAGCGTGCTGCCGACGGGCAGCGGCTGGCCGGCCGCGGTGAGGAACAGCTTGCGGCTGCCGGTGAACGACTGCAGATCGGCCAGCGCGATCCGCTCCTGCTCGTTGAAGTTCGGGTCGATGACGAACCCGCGCCGGGCGACCCGGATCGCCGGCTGCAGGTCGCTGCCGAACGACTTGCGCCCGTAGGCCCGCACCGCGTTCGACCACGTCTTCACCTGGCCCGGGACGCCGACCGAGAGACCCGAGCGCCGTGCCTCCTCGAAGGGCAGCGGCTTGCCCGTCGCCGGGTCGATGAACTGCCGCGAGGTGCAGGTGGCCGGGCACTTCTCCCGCCCGTCGATGGTGACGACACGGTGCTCGCGGGCCAGGTAGACGACCATGAAACCGCCGCCGCCGGGGCCGGCGACGAACGGTTCGGTGACGCCGAGGGCGGCGGCGGTGGCGACCGCGGCGTCGACCGCGTTGCCCCCGCCGCGGAGCACGGCGATGCCCGCCTTCGACGCGTCGAAGTCGGCCGAGGCGACCGCGCCGCCCGCACCGGTGGCGGTGGGTTGCTTGACCTGTCTCGGGGCGGCGGCGCCGGTGGCCGCGGCGACGCCGGTCCCGGCGAGCGCGAGTGTCGTGAACAGGCTGACGAGTGGACGGATCCGCACGGTCGGTCACCTTCCGCTGGGGCGCGTCGGCCGGCTGGCGGGCCGCGCTGCATTTCCCCGCCTACCCAGGAGTGGGCCCGGTGAAACACGATTCGTCCATATATCCAGCGTTTTGCCGGGTCGCCTTGACAGATCGCGTCCTGACCCAATACTTAAGTCCATGCTTAACCAACTGGGCGGGGTGGATGTGCTCTTCCATGCGCTCGCCGACCCCACCCGCCGCGGCATCGTCGAGCGGCTCGGGCACGGCCCGGCCTCGGTCAGCGAGCTGGCAGCGCCGTTGGCGATGTCGCTGCCCGCGGTGGTCCAGCACCTGACCGTGCTCGAGCGCAGCGGCCTCGTCAGCACGCAGAAGGTGGGCCGGGTGCGCACCTGCCGGCTGGAGCTGACCCGGCTCGCGACCGTCCAGGACTGGATCGCGGCCCGGCAGAGCGGCTGGGAGCGCAGCCTCGACCGACTCGGCGACTACCTCGCCGCCCATCCCGACAACCCCACCGAGGAGACCCCGTCATGACCGAACGTTCCGTCGTCCACGCGTCCTTCACCATCGAGCGCACCTTCCCGGCGTCGCCCGAGCGGGTGTTCGCGGCGTGGGCCAGCCAGACCGCGAAGGCGCAGTGGTTCGGTCCGGACGAGACCGATCCCGGCGCCGAGCACACCCTCGACTTCACCGTCGGCGGGCGCGAGCGCCTGCGCGGCGCGATCCCGAACGGGCCGACCTACGCCTACGACGCGGTCTACCAGGACATCGTCCCGAACGAGCGGGCCGTCTGGTCCTACGACATGCACCTGGACGGTCGCCGGATCTCGGTCTCGGTCGCGACGATCGAGATCACCGGCGTGCCCGGCGGCGCCCGGTTGGTCATGACCGAGCAGGGCGCGTTCCTCGACGGTCTCGACACCAACGCCCAGCGCGAACAGGGCACCGCCGAGATCCTCGACAAGCTCGGCACGGTCCTGACCGCGTAGCCCGGGCTGTCGAAATCCGGCCGCCAGGTTCGACGTACCGATGACCCGACCCGCTGAACGCAGGAGAACGCGATGACCGCCGACCGACGCCGCTGGGCCGCCCTGATCGTGCTGTGCACCGGCATGCTGATGATCGTTCTCGACCTGACCGTCACCAACGTTGCGCTGTCGTCGATCCAGGCCGACCTCGGCTTCTCCGACGCCGGGCTGGCCTGGGTCGTCAACGCCTACATGATCGCGTTCGGCGGCCTGCTGCTCCTGGCCGGACGCCTCGGTGACCTGCTCGGCCGACGCCGGGTCTTCCTCACCGGCCTCGCCGTCTTCACCGTCGCCTCGCTCGGCTGCGGGCTGGCCCAGAGCCAGGCGGTGCTCGTGGCGGCCCGCTTCGTGCAGGGCGTCGGCGGGGCGATGACCTCGGCCGTCATCCTCGGCATGATCGTCACGATGTTCCCCGAACCGCGCGAGCTGGCGCGGGCCATCGGCGCCTTCGCCTTCGTCGCCTCGGCCGGCGGCGCGGTCGGCCTGCTGGCCGGGGGCGTGCTGACCCAGACGATCAACTGGCACTGGATCTTCTTCATCAACATCCCGTTCGGGGCGGTCACGGCCGCGCTCGCGCGGCGCCTCGTCGACCACGAGGACGGCATCGGACTCGGGCGCGGGGCCGACCTCGCCGGCGCGCTCACCATCACCGCGTCCCTGATGATCGGCGTCTATGCCATCGTCGGGCCGGCCGCGAGCGACGGCTGGACCGATCCGGCCACGCTCGGCCTCGCCGCCGCGTGCCTGGTCCTCCTCGCCCTCTTCCTCGCCCGCGAGCTCACCGCGGCGCAGCCGCTCGTCCCGCTCGGCATCTTGCGCTCGCGCAACGTCACTGGCGCCAACCTGATCCAGATCGCCAGCGTGGCCGGCATGTTCGGCATCTTCTTCATGCGCTCGCTCTACCTGAAGAAGGTGCTCGGCTACGGCGCGATGGACATCGGCTTCGCCTTCCTGCCCACGACGGTGCTGATGGGGGCGCTCTCGGTGCGCTTCACCGAACCGCTGGTCTCCCGCTACGGCGCCCGCTCGGTCATGGTGACCGGGCTCGCCCTCATCACCGCCGGCCTCGTCTGGTTCACCCAGGCACCGGTCGACGGGACGTACCTGGTGCACGTGCTGCCGGTCATGGTGCTGCTGGGGATCGGCGCCGGGCTCGCCTTCCCGGCGCTCATGACGCTGGCGATGTCGGGCGTGACCGCGGAGAACGCCGGGCTGGCATCCGGTCTCGTGAACACGACGGCCCAGGTCGGCGCCGCGCTCGGGCTGGCCGTGCTGGCCACGCTCTCGGCGTCACGCAGCCTCGACCTGTCCGCCAGCGGCGCGTCGGTGCCGGCCGCGCTGACCGGTGGCTATCACCTGGCGTTCTGGGTCGCGGCCGCTCTGGTCGGGCTGTCGATCGTCATCGCGCTCGTGGTGCTCGAGACCCCGGCGCCGGCCGAGCAGGTCGTGACCGGACGCGAGTTGGTGACCGAACCGGCCTGAGAGCTCTCAGTCCGACGGCTGGACGAAGAGGTCGGCCCCGCGGATCGCGTCGACGACGCGGGGACCGGCGTTCTCGAAGACCAGCATCCCGCCGAGCTCGGCGATCGACCGGTGCGCGTCGACGAGCTGCTCGATGACCGCGGGATCGCCGACCTCGGCGTCGGACAGGTCGACCCGCAGGTAGCGGCGCCCGCTGCAAACGTGGGTGCGCAGGATGCTGACGAGCAGCGCGCTCGTGTGGGGGAGGAGCGCCCCGGTGACCCGGATGCCGGCGCGCAGCGTGTCGGCCGAGAGGGTGGCGACCTCGAGGCCGGCCGCGGCGACGGCCCCGGGGCTCGTCGCGGCGGTGGGCTCGAGCACGGGCTCCGCCACAGCTCCTCCGGAACAGCCACCAGCGCCGTCGCACCCCGCGACGGTCGCTGTCGTCATACCCGGAAGGTGCGGCCGATCAAACCGCCGGACTGCTCCGACCCAGCCGGGCAATAACGGCATCGGCCGCGCGGCGCCCGGAGACGAGCGCCCCCTGGATCGACGCGGTGTCGCGGTGGTCGCCGGCGACGAACCGGCCGTCGCCGAGGTCGACCCGACGTTGCAGCGGCTGCCCCGGCGGCACCGCGGGCAGCGCCCGGCCGATCGCGTAGGTGCCGGCGAGCTCCCACCCGGCGGGCTCGACGCCGTAGATCCGGCCGGCCTGGGCCCGCACCGCGGATTCGAGTTCGGCGCCGTGCGCCCCGAGGACCGTCGTGGCGACGAGCGCCCCGCGGTCGGCGTAACCGGGCGCGACGTTCGAGACGACGGCGGTGTTGACGATCGGACCGCCGCGGTCGAGGTCGATGTGCAGGAGCCGGTTCGTCGCGGGCGGTTGGGCGGCGAGGTGGTAGTAGGTGGTGAGTGCCTTCATCGCCGGCGCCGGCCGCCCCAGCAGCGTCCCGGCGGTCACCGGATCGGCGGCCACGACCACGGCCCGCGCGGCGACCGTCCCGTCGTCGGTGACGACCGACCGGCCGTCGAGGCGGCGCACCGCGGTGTTCAGCCGCACGGTGCCGTCGGGCAGCCGCGCGGCGAGCTGTTCGGGCATGGCCTGCATGCCGCGCGCCGGGACGGCCGGGGTGCCCCGGACGAAGCTCCGCAGCAGGAACTCGCCGAACCGGCGCGACGTGAGCAACTCGTCCTCGGCCACGACGCCGGCCAGGAAGAGCCGCACGATCTCACCGATCTCGCCGGTCAGGCCGTGCCGGTGCAGCGTCTGCTCCAGCGACTCGTCGGGGCAGCGGCGGATGCGCGCGACCGGACCGAAGCCGACCGCCGCGCCCCAGCGGGCCGCGGCCACCTTCTCGCGCAGCGAACCGAACGGCGCCCGCACCGACGGCAGCGCCGCCGACGGCAGCCGCAGCGGGTCGCCGAGGGTGTGGCGCGCGCCGCCGCGGTGCACGGTGACACCGGCGCCGAACGACCGGAGATCGAGGGCGTCGAGGTCGAGCACGCGCCTCGCCTCGGGGTAGGCCGGGTTGAGCAGCTGGAAGCCGTGGTCGAGCTGCAGCCCGTCCCGCCGGTCGGTGCGCACCCGCCCGCCGACGGCGTCCGACGCCTCGAACACCTCGACCTCGAGCCCGGCCAGATGCAGCCGCACCGCGGCGGCCAGCCCGGTCAGCCCGGCTCCCACGATCGCGACGTCCGCCATGCGGTCGACCCTACGGACATCCGGGGTTCAGGTTTGCGCCAGCCGGGCCGATAGGCATGATGATCAAGCGGGATACGTCGGCGGGGAACCGAACATCGCGAAGGACCTCAGTAATGCCCCGACTGCTCACGCGCAGCCTCGTCAGTCTCGTCATCGCCACCCTGGCCGCTGTCGGCCTGGGCGTGGTCGCCCCGGCCGCGCTGGCCACCGCCCCCCGCATCCCGGCCGGGCTGCCGACCTCGATCGAGCCGATGGCCGACTACGTCGAGCAGACGACCTGCGACCCGCACGTCCGGCCCGGCACGCTCGAGCTGGCCCGCCTGCTGGCCGCCACCTACGGCGCGGTCGGTTCCAGCTGGAACTCGACGTACGCGTGCGGCACCGACGGCACCCGCAGCGAGCACTACGACGGCCGGGCCATCGACTGGATGGTCAGCGTGCGCGACACCCGCCAGAACGCCGCCGCCCGCGCGACCCTCACCTGGCTGCTCAGCACCGACAAGGCCGGCAACCGGTTCGCCATGGCCCGTCGCCTCGGGATCATGTACATCATCTTCGACAACAAGATGTGGGGTGCCTGGGACGGCCGCTGGGCGGACTACAACGGCTGCTCGAAGCTGCTCTCCCGGGCGAACGACAACGCCTGCCACCGCACCCACATGCACATCTCGCTCGGCTGGAACGGCGCGATGGGACGCACCTCGTTCTGGACGCGGCGGGTCGCCGCGAACACGGACTTCGGTCCGTGCCGCCCGGCGGATCTGAACTGGGCCCCGCGCTACACCGGCGCGCGCTGGTCGCCGTGCGCCGACTACAGCAAGGTGTCGGCGGCATCGAGCGCGAGCGCGACCAAGAAGGCCCTGGTCAAGTACTCCGGCGCCGAGCTGTACTGGTCGTTCCGCGGCCCGGCGGTCATGGCGGTGCAGGCCGCGCTGCACATCCCGGCGACCGGCGTCTACGACATGAGCACCGTCAACGCGGTCAAGCGCTTCCAGGCGGCGCACCACCTGCCGGCGATGGGCCCGATGTACCCGTCGACCTGGCGCGCGCTGCTCAAGGTCACCCGCTGACGGTCACGCGCCCGGGTCGAGGCACTCCGGGTCGGCCGGACCCCGCTCGACCCGGGCGATGATCGTCTCGCCGATGGCGGCGAGCTGCTCGAGCTGTTCGTCCGACAGCCCGTCGATCACGTAGCGCCGCACCGTGTCGACGTGACCCGGCGCGGCGGACTCGAGCACGGCGAAGCCGGCGTCGGTCAGGGTGGCGATCTGCCCACGCCCGTCGGTCTCGTGTTTCGTCCGGACGACCCAGCCGCGCTCCTCGAGCCGGGCGACCGCGTGCGACAGCCGGCTGCGCGAGGAGAGGGTCAGGTCGGCCAGCTCGCTCATCCGCAGCGAGCGCTGCTCGGCCTCGGACAGTCGCACCAGCACCTCGAAGTACGCGTGCGGCATGTCGGCCTCGCGCTGCAGCTGGCGATCGAGGGCATCGAAGAGCACCTTGGTCGATTCGAGGTAGGCCCGCCACGCGCGCTGCTGCTCGGCGGTCAGCCATCGTGTCGTCGCCACGGCGGGAATCGTACGGATGCGGCTTTGGTTGAACCTTCAACGAAGCGGACGTAGGCTCGTCCGGCCCGATCCACCAGGAGCTGACCCATGGCCATCCACCGCCTGAACCACGCCGTCCTCTACGTCCGCGATGTCGCGGTGAGCGTCGCCTTCTACCGCGACGTGCTCGGGTTCGAGGTGCTGATGGAGCTCGGCGGCAAGGCGGCCTTCCTGCGCGCCCCCGACTCCGCGAACGACCACGACCTCGGCCTGTTCGAGATCGGCGCCCAGGCCGGGCCGTCCCCGGCCGGCCGCTCGACCGTCGGGCTGTACCACCTGGCCTGGGAGGTCGACACGCTCGCCGACCTCGAGACCCTGATGGTGCGGCTCGCCGAAGCGGGCGCGCTGGTCGGCTCGTCGGACCACAGCACCACCAAGTCGCTCTACGGCCACGACCCGGACGGCCTCGAGTTCGAGATCGCCTGGATCGTCCCGGCCGACCGGCTCGACGCCGCTGCGCTCGCCGGTCGCTCGGCGATCCGCCCGCTCGACCTGCGCCGCGAGATCGAGCGTTACGGCGCGACCACCCCGGGCGGCATCGGCATCAGCCGCCCGGCGTCGGTCTGACCTCGTCGATGTATCTGTGACACCGCACAGTTAGGCCACGATCGGGCCGGGGTATCTCCCGGGCAACACTTCAGGAGGTTGTGCCCCATGGGTTTCGTTCTCATGCTGATCCTCGTCGGCCTCATCGCCGGCGCGCTCGCCCGCCTGCTCGTGCCCGGCCGGGATCGCCTCGGCATCGGCGGCACGATCCTGCTGGGCGTCATCGGCTCGTTCATCGGCGGGTTCCTCGGCTACGTCCTGTTCCACAAGGACGCCGCGGCCGGCTTCCTGCAGCCGTCCGGCCTGTTCGGCTCGATCGTCGGCGCGATCATCGCGCTGCTGATCTGGCGCCGCGTCGGCGGTCGCCAGGGGCGGCGCGCCTACCGGTGATGTGTCTGTGACACCCCGGCGCAACGGCGCGCCCGGGCTGTGACCTCGCCCCCGTCCCGAGTCATCGGGGCGGGGGCGGTTCGCGTCCGGCCCTAGACTCGCGAGCGCACCCATACTTCCGTCCAGAGGGTTCTTCATGACCGCCGGCAAGGTCCGCGTCCTGCTGCTCGAACAGATCCACCCCGACGCCGTGGAGATCCTGGTGTCGTCGGGCTTCGAGGTCGAGAGCATCGACCGGGCCCTGGACGAGAACGAACTCATCGAGCGCATCGCCGGCGTGACCCTCATCGGCATCCGGTCGAAGACGCACATCACCGCCCGCGTGCTCGAGGCCGCCACCGACCTCGTCGCGATCGGCGCCTTCTGCATCGGCACCAACCAGATCGACCTCGCCGCCGCGTCCGCGCACGGGGTCACCGTCTTCAACGCCCCGTTCTCCAACACCCGCTCGGTCGTCGAGCTGGCCATCGCCGAGATCATCTCGATGACGCGGCGCCTGACCGAGAAGAACGCGCTCATGCACGACGGCGTCTGGGACAAGTCGGCCGAGGGCGCCCACGAGGTGCGCGGCCGCACGCTCGGCATCGTCGGCTACGGCAACATCGGCACGCAGCTGTCCGTCCTGGCCGAGAGCCTGGGCATGAAGGTGCTGTTCTTCGACACCGCCGACAAGCTCGCGCTGGGCAACGCCCAGCGCTGCCTGACCCTGAAGGACCTGCTGGCCGAGGCCGACGTCGTCACCCTGCACGTCGACGGGCGGCCGGCCAACGCGAACTTCTTCGGCGAGGACGACTTCGCCGCGATGCGGCCGGGCTCGCTGTTCCTCAACCTCTCCCGCGGGTTCGTCGTCGACTACGTGGCGCTGCGCTCGCACATCGAGCGCGGCCACATCGCGGGCGCGGCCGTCGACGTCTTCCCGGTCGAGCCCAAGGGTCGCGGCGACGAGTTCAGGTCCGAGCTGCGCGGGCTGGCCAACGTCATCCTCACCCCGCACATCGGCGGCTCGACCGAGGAGGCCCAGCAGGACATCGGCCGCTTCGTCGCCGGCAAGTTCCGCGACTTCGTGCTCAGCGGCTCGACCTCGATGAGCGTCAACGTGCCCGGCCTCGCCCTGCCGCGGGCCCAGGGCACGCTGCGGCTGATCCACCTGCACCGCAACGTCCCCGGCGTGCTCGCCCGGGTCAACGGCCTGCTCGCGGAGAGCGGCGTGAACGTCGAGGCCCAGATGCTGGGCACCAGCGGCGAGCTGGGCTACGTCGTCACCGACAGCGCGAGCGGCACGACCCAGGCGATCGTCGATCAGATCCGGGCCATGCCCGAGACCATCCGGCTGCGCGTCATCTTCTGAGCGCGCCCGTCCCGGGGTAGCGCGCCGCCCCCGCACATCCCGTTGAGTGGCGAGTTCGGGGGCTGAGTGGCGCGTCTCTCGTCGCCACTCAACCGAGGACTCGCCACTCAACGGGGCCGGGGGGAGCGCGTCTAACGCAGCTGTGGGCCTGCTAACGGTTGCAAGCAGGCCTTGCGACAGTTACTCGCCGGTAATACCCTCGTTGTTACTAGCGAGTAACAGTTGTTGCCCGCCGTCCGTCAGCAGAGCAGGAGCCCTCCGATGGGTCACTTCAAGAGCAACGTCCGCGACATCGAGTTCAACCTCTTCGAGGTCTTCGGCACCGACCAGACCCTCGAGACCGCGCCGTTCGCCGACGTCGACGTCGACACCGCGAAGGGCATGATCGCCGAGGTCGCGAAGCTGGCCGAGGGGCCGCTCGCCGCCTCGTTCGCCGACGCCGACCGCAACCCCCCGGTCTTCGACCCGGACACGAACACGGTGAAGATCCCGGAGTCGTTCAAGAAGTCCTTCAAGGCCCTGTTCGACAGCGAGTGGTGGCGCGTCGAGACGATCCCCGAGCTCGGTGGCCAGCTCGTCCCGCGCACCGTCGTGTGGGCGATCGCCGAGCAGGTGCTGGGCTCGAACCCGGCGCTGCACATGTACATGGCGGGCGCCCCGTTCGCCGGCATCCTCTACGCCAACGGCAACGAGACGCAGAAGAAGATGGCCCAGCGCATGATCGACAACGGCTGGGGCGCCACGATGGTGCTGACCGAGCCCGATGCCGGCTCCGACGTCGGCGCCGGCCGCACCAAGGCCGTCGAGCAGCCCGACGGGTCGTGGCACATCGAGGGGGTCAAGCGGTTCATCACCTCGGCCGTCAACGACATGGTCGGCAACGTGATCCACCTGGTGCTGGCCCGCCCCGAGGGTGCCGGCCCGGGCACCAAGGGCCTCTCGCTGTTCGTCGTGCCGGAGTGGCACTTCGACCCCGAGACCGGTGAGCTGGGCGAGCGCAACGGTGCCTACGTCACCAACGTCGAGCACAAGATGGGCCTCAAGGCCTCGACCACCTGCGAGCTCCGCTTCGGCGAGAACCCGGACGTCCCGGCCCAGGGCTGGCTCGTCGGCGACGTGCACGACGGCATCGCGCAGATGTTCCAGGTCATCGAGCACGCCCGCATGATGGTCGGCACCAAGGCCATCGCCACGCTGTCGACGGGCTACCTCAACGCTCTCGACTTCGCCAAGACCCGCGTCCAGTCGGCCGACCTCACCAAGGCCTCGGACAAGACCGCGCCCCGCGTGGCGATCATCAACCACCCGGACGTCCGCCGCAGCCTGATGCTGAACAAGGCGTACGCCGAAGGGCTGCGGGCGCTCGTCTACTACACCGCGTCGGCGCAGGACCGCATCATCGTCGGCGAGCACAGCGGCGCCGACACCGCCCTGGACGAGGCGGTCAACGACCTGCTGCTGCCGATCGTCAAGGGCGTCGGTTCGGAGCGCTCCTACGACCAGCTCGCCCAGGCGCTGCAGGTCTTCGGCGGTTCGGGCTACCTGCAGGACTACCCGCTCGAGCAGTACATCCGCGACGCCAAGATCGACACCCTGTACGAGGGCACCACGGCCATCCAGGCGCAGGACTTCTTCTTCCGCAAGATCGTCCGCAACAAGGGCGCCGCACTCGGGTTCCTCTCCACCGAGATCACCAGCTTCCTCGAGTCGATCGCCGACGAGGGCCGGCTCAAGGAGGAGGCCGCGGCGCTGAAGAAGGCGCTCGAGGACTTCGGTGGCATCGTCGGCGCGATGTTCCAGCACCTGATGAGCGCGCAGGAGGACGTCGCCAACGTCTACAAGGTCGGCCAGAACGCCACCCGCCTGCTGATGTCGGCCGGCGACCTCATGGTCGGCTACCTGCTGCTCAAGCAGGCCTCGGTGGCGCTCACCAAGCTCGACGGCAACGGCGTCTCGGCCGCCGACCGCGCGTTCTACGAGGGCAAGCCGGCCGTCGCCCGCTTCTTCGCGACGACCGTGCTGCCCGAACTCGCCGCGCGCCGCACGATCGCCGAGTCGATCGACAACGCGCTGATGGACGTCCCCGAGGCGTCCTTCTAGAGCCAGCTCGACGAACGCCCCCTCCGCCCCGTGCGGAGGGGGCGTTCCCCGTTTCAGAGCAGGGCGCGCAGGGTCTCGACGTCGAGACCGGCGCGGGCGGCGACGTCGACCGCGTCGAGGGCCCCGCAGTCGATGCCGCGCAGCAGGAACCCGGCCAGGGCACGGGCCGTGGCCGGCTCGTCGAGCACGCCGCTCCCGGCCCGGTCGCGATAGGCCCGCAGACGCGCGACGGCGGGGTCGGCGCCGTCGCGGTAGAAGGCGAAGGTGGCGGCGAAGCGGGTCGGCAGCTGGGCCGGGTGCAGATCCCAGCCCTGGTAGTAGCCGCGCTCCAACGAGCGCCGGACGAGCCGGGCGTGCAGCGCCCACGCCGCCTGCACCTGCTCGCGTCCGCCGACCGGCAGCACGTTGGTCGAGCCGTCGCAGACGGGCACGCCGGTGCCGGCGGCGGCCACGAGCATGACCGCCTTCGCGTGATCGGCCACCGGGTGCTCCATCGACTGCTGGGCCGCGGCGATGCCGAGCGAGGCGCTGTAGTCGTAGGTGCCGTAGTGCAGCCCGACGCAGCGGCCGAGCGCGGCGTGCAGCATCGGGGCGACGAGGGCGGTGCCGTCAGCGCCGAGGATCGCCTGCGGCGTCTCGATCTGGAGCTCGAAGCGCAGCGTCGGCAGCGTGTACGCCGACTCGAGCGCGGCGCAGAGCTCGACCATCGCCTCGACCTGGCGCACCGAGGTGACCTTCGGCAGCGTGACCCGGAAGCCGCGGGGCAGCGATCCGTAGCCGAGCAGCGACTCGAGGAACAGCTCGAGCGTGCGCAGGCCCCGGCGCCGGGTCGCGCCCTCGAGCGATTTCATCCGCAGCCCCACGAACCGCGGAACGTCGCGCATGCGGCCGAGCGCGATGCCGGCGGCGCGGGCGGCCTCGTCCTCGGCGTCGTCGTCGCGGACGCCGTAGCCGTCCTCGAAGTCGATGCGCAGGTCCTCGATCGGCTCGGCGGCCATCTTGTCGCGCAGGGTCGCCTCGGCGGCGGCATCGACCGCAGGCAGCGGGCCGTGCTGGTCGAGCGCGGCCAGCGCGCCGGCCCGCCACTCGACCACGGTGTGCTCGGCGAAGCGGTCGGCCGGTACGTAGACGGTATGCACGGGCTGGCGCCCCGCGGCCGGCCCGGGGTAGCGGCGCCCGCGCTCGGCGTCGTCGTCGGCCAGCAGCGCGTCGAGCCGGTCGGCGAACGACGGATCGAGCATCCCGTCCCTCCTCAACCGAAGAACTCGGTCGGGTCGACGGCCGCGGCCACGTCGGCCGGCAGGGTGCGCGTCCACCTCGCCGTCACCGCGGCGCGCTGGGCGGGGTCGACGGTGCCGAGCAGGCGCAGCCGGGAGATGCCGCCGTCGGGGTAGATGTCGAGCCGCACCCGCGTGGCGGCCGCGGCGGGGACGGCCCGGAAGCGGTGCTCGGTGTCGGGGACGAGCCGGGTGCGGGGCAGCAGTTCCGCGCCGGTCTCGGCGTCGGTCACCCGGGCCCAGCCCGGGGCGTTGTGCACGAACCGGGTGGTGTCGATGACGATGTGCTCGAGCGCGCCGGGGGCGGCGAGCCGGACCGTCAGCCAGTCGTTGCCGTCGTCCCGGCGGCGCGCGGTCTCCCACCCGTCGGACATCACCTGCGCCCGGCCGGGGGCGAGGGCGTTGGCCGGCGATGCGTAGAACATGTTGCTGCAGCCGTCGACCGCCCCGCCGAGTTCGAGGGCGGCGAGGTCGACCCGGCCGCCCAACCGACGCGGGTCGGGCACGACGTCACCGAAGACGCGCAGCCGGGCGACGCCGCCGTCGGGATGGATGCTCAGGCGCACGTGCGTGGCCAGCTGCGCGGACCCGACCTCGACCAGGTTCGATCCGCCACCGGTCAGCGGGCCGTGGTCGATGACCGTCGCCCATCGGGCGCCGAGCAGTTCGTCGGCGTCCGGGTAGCCGAGCACGGTGGCGATCGCGACCGACGCCGCCGGCGGGTGATTGCCGACGAAGAACGAGGTGTCGACGTCGACCGCGCGGACGACGCCCGGCACGCCGAGGCGGATCAGGGCGACGTCGTCACCCGGCTCGCGGCGCCGCCGGGTCTCCCACCCGTCGTAGACCTTGCCGCGCGGCGCGAAGGCTGCGGGGTCGTGGACGGCCGGCCCGGGCGCGATCAGCGCGTGCACGTCGGCGAACGAGTCGTCGTTGGCGAACAGGACGCTGCCGCCCAGCGCCCGCGAGGCGAGGTCGGTGAGGCGGCTGACGTCGATCACGCGGTTCTCCTCACCGGTGCCCCGTCGCGCTCGCCGGTGAGGCGGCGGCCGGCCAACCAGGTCTGCTCGACGACGCCGCGCAGGGTGCGTCCGGCGTAGGGGCTGATCGGGTTGCGGTGCCTGAGCCGCGCCGGGTCGACGACGAAGGTGTCGTCGGGCGCGAACACGCACAGGTCGGCCCGCCGGCCGGCCGCGACGGCGCCGCGGTCGGTGAGCCGGGTGAGCGTCGCCGGGGCCGCCGCCATCCAGTGCACGACCCGGGCGAGCTCGACGCCGCGGGCGGCGGCCTCGGTCCAGACCGCCGGCAGCCCGAGCTGTACCGACGCGATACCGCCCCACGCGTCGCCGAAGTCGCCGGTGTCGAACCGCTTGGCCTCGACGGTGCAGGGCGAGTGGTCGGACACCACGCAGTCGATCGTGCCGTCGAGCAGGCCGGCCCACAGCGCGTCACGGTTGGCATCGTCGCGGATCGGCGGGCAGCACTTGAACTGGGTCGCGCCGTCGGGGACGTCCTCGGCCCGCAGCGTCAGGTAGTGCGGGCAGGTCTCGGCCGTGACCGGCAGACCGGCCGCCTTCGCGTCGCGGAGCAGCGGCAGGGTGGCCGCACTCGAGACGTGCACGACATGGGTGCGGCAGCCGGTGCGGCGCGTCTCGTCGAGCAGCGCCGTGATGGCCTGCACCTCGGCCGCGTCGGGCCGCGAGGCGAGGAAGTCGGCGTACCGCGGCCCGTGTGCGTCGGCGATCAGCGAGTCGTCCTCGGCGTGGGCGATGAGCAGACCGTCGAACGCGGCGATGGTGCGCATCGCCTCGCCCAGACCGGCGCGGTCGAGCGGCGGGAACTCGTCGACGCCGGACGGCAGCAGGAAGCACTTGAAGCCGACCACGCCCGCGTCGTGCAGCGCGCGCAACTCGCCGGCATTGCCCGGGACCGCGCCGCCCCAGAACGCGACGTCGACCGCGAGCTGGCCCTGCGTCGCCGCCCGCTTCACCGCCAGCGCCGCGACGTCCGTCGTCGGCGGGATGCAGTTCAACGGCATGTCGACGACCGTCGTGACGCCGCCGGCCGCGGCGGCGGCGGTGGCCGTCGCGAAGCCCTCCCACTCGGTGCGGCCGGGCTCGTTCACGTGCACGTGGCTGTCGACCAGGCCGGGCAGCAGCGCGCGGTCGGCGGGCAGCTCGACCACGATCGCGTCGCCCGGATCGGCGGAGTCGACGACGTCGGCGATCAGGCCGTCGCGCACGACCACGTTCGCGACGCGCTCACCCGCGGGCGTCACGACCCGGGACGACCGGAAGATCGTGGCGCGCTCCATCGATCGATCGTGGCACAACGGTCGGCGCGTTAGGTTCAACTGATGACCGAGGCGCTCATCGACACCACGGCCTTCGACCGGGTCTCCACCGCGGCGGCCGAACTGCTGCTCCGCCCGGCCTGCGCGAGCGTGGCCTGGATCGGGGCGATGGCGGCCGACCGTCCCTACGAGAACCTCGATGCGCTGACGGCCCACTCGGCCGAGGTGATCGACCGGCTCGGCTGGCCCGACGTGGAGGAGGCGCTGGCGGCACACCCGCGCATCGGCGAGCGGGCGAGCGGTGACGACCTCGAGTCGGCCTGGTCGCAGCAGGAGCAGTCCGGGTCCGGGACGGCCGAGCAGTCGACGGCGGCGGCCCTGCGCGCCGGCAACGTCGAGTACGAGCAGCGGTTCGGCCACGTCTTCCTGATCTGCGCGACCGGCCGGTCGGCCGAGGAGATGCTGGCGGCGCTGCGCGAGCGCATCGGTCATGACGAGGCGTCCGAGCGTGCGGTCGTCCGCGCCGAACTCACCGCGATCGTGCGCCTGCGCCTCGCGAAGATCCTGCGGTGAGAGGGTTGCCGGCGTGAGCGTGTCGACGCATGTGCTGGACGCCGTCGCCGGACGTCCCGCCGCCGGCGTGCGGGTCGTCCTCGAGCGCCGGGACGAGACCGGCTGGAACGAGATCGCCGCGCGGTCGACCGACACGGACGGACGCGTTGCCGATCTTGCCTCCGGCGCCGATCCGGGCGTGTACCGTCTGCGCTTCGACGTGGAGGGCTACCTCGGGGCCGAGACTTTCTACCCCGAGGTCGCGGTGACGTTCCGGATCACCGACGCGGCGGCGCACCACCACGTGCCGCTGCTGCTCAGCCCGTACGCGTACTCGACCTATCGGGGGTCGTAGCAGGTCCGGGGACGTTGCGTTGATCCACTACAACGGTGTAGGAGGAGACGGCATGACGACGGTGCTCGACGGCGGCGCCGTGGCGACGGTCGACGCCACGGGCACCGAGCACCTGCGCGGCCACGTGGTCATCGACGGCGGTGTGATCGCGGCGGTCGGGGACGGCCCGGCGCCGGCGATCGAGGGCGCCACCCGCATCGATGCCTCCGGCCTGCTCGTCACGCCCGGCTTCGTGAACAGCCACCACCACCTCTACCAGTGGATCACCCGCGGTTACGCCACCGACTCGACACTGTTCGGCTGGCTGACCACGCTGTATCCCATCTGGGCCCGGCTGACGCCCGAACTCGTCCACGACGCCGCGGCGGCCAACCTGGCCTGGCTCGCGCTCACCGGTTGCACGACGTCGATGGATCACCACTACGTCTTCCCGCACGGCGCGGGCGACCTGCTCGAGGCCGAGATCGTCGCGGCGGCGCAGGTCGGTGTCCGCTTCCACCCGACCCGCGGCTCGATGAACCTCGGCCAGTCGCAGGGCGGGCTGCCGCCCGACTCGGTGGTCGAGTCGCACGACGCGATCCTGACCGCGACGGCCGAGGCGATCGACCGGTGGCACGACCCCGGGCCGGACTCGATGCTGCGGGTCGCCGTCGCGCCCTGTTCGCCCTTCTCGGTCACCGCCGACCTCATGCGCGACAGCGCCGCGCTGGGGCGCGAGAAGGGGGTGCGGCTGCATACGCACCTCGCCGAGACCGACGACGAGGAGGAGTTCTGCCGGGCCACCTACGGCCGCACGCCGACCGAGTACGCCGAGGATCTCGGCTGGCTCGGTCCGGACGTTTGGATGGCGCACTGCGTGCACCTCTCGCCCGACGCGGTCGGACGCTTCGCAGCGACCGGCACCGCAGTGGCGCACTGCCCGACGTCCAACGGCCGGCTCGGTGCCGGCATCGCGCCGGTGCGGGCGATGCTCGACGCCGGGGTGCCCGTCGGGCTCGGCGTCGACGGCTCGGCGTCGAACGAGTCGGCCCGCATGGTCGACGAGCTGCACCAGGCGCTGCTCGTCGCGCGTTACGCCGGTGGGCCGCTCGCGCTGTCCGCGCGGGAGTCGCTGCGGATGGCCACGATGGGCGGCGCCCGCTGCCTCGGTCGCGAGGGCGAGATCGGGTCGATCGAGGTCGGCAAGCAGGCCGACCTCGCGCTGTGGCGGGTGGCCGACCTGCCCGGTGCCGGCATCGAGGATCCGGTCTGCACGCTGGTGTTCGGCGCGCCGACGCTGGAGGCTCTGTTCGTGGGCGGCCGGCAGGTGGTGGCCGACGGTGAGTTGCGGACGGCGGACGCCGCGGCGCTCGCTGCTCGTGCCGCCGCCGCGAGCGCGACGATCGCGGGGCGCTGATGGACTTCCTGACCGCGTCGACCTGGGGCGAGGCCCTGGCGCACAAGGCCGAGCGTCCCCATGCGGTCGCGATCAGCGGCGGCACCGACCTGATGGTCGACCTCAACTTCGACCGGCGCCGGCCCGAGGCGCTGCTCGATCTCAACGGCGTCGCCGAGCTGCGCGAGTGGGTCGCCGTCGACGGCGCTGTCCGCATCGGCGCGGCCGTCCCGTTCACCCGCATCATCGACGAGATCGGCGTGCTCGTCCCGGCGCTGGCCATCGCATCGCGCACCGTCGGGTCGCCGCAGATCCGCAACCGGGGCACCCTCGGCGGCAACCTGGCCACGGCCTCACCGGCCGGGGATGCGCTGCCGCCGCTGGTCGTCGGCGACGCGGTCGTCGAGGTCGCGTCGGTGCGCGGCGCGCGCGAGGTGCCGGTGCGCGCGTTCTTCACCGGCCCGAAGCGCAGCGTTCTCGCACCGGACGAGCTGATCCGCGCCGTCACCGTCCCCACCGCCGCCGGGCCGCAGCAGTTCGCGAAGGTCGGCCCGCGCAACGCGATGGTGATCTCGGTCTGCTCGTTCGCGCTGGCCCTGGATCCCGGCCGGCGGCGGGTGGCCGGTTGCATCGGCTCGGCCGGCCCCACGGTGCTGCCGACCCCGGAGGCCGAGTCGTTCCTGGCCGACGAGCTCGACTGGGACGCCGAGCTGGACGACGCGCTCGTGGACCGCTTCGGCGAGCTGGCCGGTGCGGCCGCGCGGCCGATCGACGACGTGCGCGGCAGCGCCGCCTACCGGCGCCATGCGGTCGGGGTGCTGGCCCGACGGACCTTGCGCTGGACGTGGGAGGAGTTCCGATGCGGGTGATCCTCGACGTCAACGGCGAGCAGCAGGTCGCCGATGACGTGTGGCCGGGCGAGAGCCTGCTCTACGTGCTGCGCGAGCGACTGGGCCTGCCCGGCACCAAGAACGCCTGCGAGCAGGGCGAGTGCGGCTCGTGCTCGGTCTACCTCGACGGCACGCTGGTGTGTGCCTGTCTCGTCGCGGCGCCCCAGGCCCAGGGCCGCGACGTCCGCACTGTCGAGGGGCTGGCCGACCCGCATGCCGCCGGTGGCGAGCTGCACCCGATCCAGCAGGCGTTCGTCGACACCGGTGCGGTGCAGTGCGGCTTCTGCACGCCGGGCCTGATCGTCGCCACGCACGACCTGCTGCACCGCGTGCCGGCACCGACCGATCCCGAGATCCGCGAGGCGCTGGCCGGCAACCTGTGTCGCTGCACCGGCTACGAGAAGATCCTCGACGCCGTCCGCCTCGCCGCCTCGCGCCGGTCGGGGGTGGCGTCGTGACCGGTACGCGGTCGGAGACCGCGACCACGACGACGAGCGCGCAGGGTGGCGTCGGCGATTCCCCGCTTCGACCGGACGGCACGGCCAAGGTCACGGGCGATTTCGCGTACTCCTCCGATCTCTGGATGGAGGACATGCTCTGGGGCGTCACGCTGCGCAGCCCGCACCCGCGCGCCCGTATCCGCAGCATCGACATCGGTGCCGCGTTGGCCACCGCCGGCGTCACGGCGGTCCTCACCCACGAGGACGTGCCGGGCGCGAAGCACTACGGCCTCGAGATCGAGGACCAGCCGGTGCTCGCCATCGATCAGGTGCGTTACACCGGAGAGCCCGTTGCCGTGGTGGCAGCGGATCATCCGGAAACGGCACGACGAGCCGCGGCCAGGATCGTGGTCGACTACGAGGTGCTCGAGCCGATCGTCGACAGCCGGGCGGCGATGGTCGAGGGGTCGCCGCTGGTGCACGACGTCCCCACGCAGAGCCACTACCCGGGCGGCGGCAACATCCTGCGTCATGTCCGCATCCGCCGCGGCGACCCGGAGCTCAGCGCCGACGTCGTCGTCACCGGCGACTACGAGGTCGGCATGCAGGACCAGGCGTTCCTCGGACCTGAGTCCGGGCTCGCCGTGCCGGCCGAGGACGGCGGCGTCGACCTGTTCATCGCCACCCAGTGGCTGCACGTCGACCGCCGCCAGGTCGCCCGCTCCCTCGGCCTGCCCGAGGCGAAGGTGCGCCTCACGCTGGCCGGCGTCGGTGGCGCGTTCGGGGCGCGCGAGGACGTCTCGATGCAGATCCACGCCTGCCTGCTGGCGCTGCGTGCGAACCGTCCGGTGAAGATGGTCTACTCCCGCGAGGAGTCGTTCTACGGTCACGTGCACCGGCACCCGGCGAGGATGCACTTCGAGCACGGCGCGAACCGCGACGGGAAGCTCGCCTACGTCAAGGCGTCGGTGATCCTCGACGGCGGCGCCTACGCGTCGAGTTCGCCGGCCGTCGTGAGCAACGCGGCCAGCTTCGCCGTCGGCCCGTACGAGTGCGACAACGTGCTCGTCGACGGCTACGTGCTCTACACGAACAACCCGCCGTGCGGGGCCATGCGTGGCTTCGGTGCCGTGCAGGTCTGCTTCGGCCACGAGTCCCAGATGGACAAGCTGGCTGACCGGTTGAGCATCGACCCGGTCGACCTGCGCATCCGCAACGCGATGCGCGAGGGGTCGCGCCTGCCGACCGGCCAGGTCGTCGACAGCGCCGCGCCGGTGGCCGAGCTGCTGCGCCGGGTGCGCGAGGCGCCAATGCCGCCCGACGCCACCGACTTCGACGTGCGCACGATGCCCGGCGGCGTCTCGAACACCACGCACGGCGAGGGCGTGCAGCGCGGCATCGGCTACGCCGTCGGCTTCAAGAACGTCGGGTACAGCGAGGGCTTCGACGACTACTCGACCGCACGGGTGCGGCTCGAGGTCCTGGGCGACGAGGCCACCGCCACCGTGCACACCGCCGCCGCCGAGGTCGGCCAGGGCCTGAACACGGTGGTGGCCCAGATCGCGCGCACCGAGCTCGGCGTCGGGCAGGTGGTGAACTACCCGGCCGACACGTCGGTCGGCAGCGCCGGATCGACCTCGGCGTCGCGGCAGAGCTACTGCACCGGCGGCGCCGTGCGCGAGGCCTGCCTGGCCGTGCGCGACGGCGTGCTCGCGCTGGCCGCGGCGAAGGGCATCGCGGTCGAGGGGGCGAGCCTGGCCGGCGGCCGGCTGCTCGGCCCCGGCGGCGTCACGCTCGCCGACCTGGTCGACGTGCTGGGCGACGAGGTCGTCGAAGCGACCCGCGAGTTCCACCATCGCCCCACCGTGCCGTTGACCCGCGACCACGGCGGCCCGGGCGACGTCGGGCAGGGCGACGCGCACCTGCAGTTCGCCTTCGCCGCGCACCGGGTGATCGCCGACGTCGACGTCGAACTCGGGCTCGTCCGCCTCGTCGAGGTGACGACGGCGCAGGACGTCGGCAAGGCGCTCAACCCGCAGCTCGTGGTCGGGCAGATCCAGGGCGGCACGACGCAGGGGCTCGGGCTCGCGCTGATGGAGGAGATCCAGGTGCGCGAGGGCAAGATCGCCAACCCGTCGTTCACCGACTACCTGATCCCGACGATCCTCGACACGCCACCGATGCAGGTGCACGTGCTCGAACTGGCCGATCCGACCGCTCCGTACGGGCTGCGCGGGGTGGGGGAACCGCCGACGATCTCGTCCACGCCGGCGGTGGTGTCGGCAGTGCGGGCAGCGTGCGGGCGCGAACTGCCCCGGGTGCCGCTGCGCCCCGAGTACATCAGCGGTGTGCAGTGACGCGCCTCGGGCCCAATCGCTACGGCAAGGCCGAGGTGCGGGTCGTCTCGATCGCGCGTGGCACCGCGCCCGACGGCGGCGATGTCATCCGCGATCGCTGCGTGTCGACCAGCCTGTCGGGTGATCTGGCGGCGGCGCACCGCGACGGCGACAACGCCAACGTGCTCGCGACGGACACCCAGAAGAACGTCGTCAACGTTCTGGCCAAGCGGCTCGGCGACGTCGAGCCCGAGGCGTTCGCGCTGGCCCTGGCGCGGCACTTCGTCGCCGGCCCGATCACCCGTGCCCGGGTCGCCGTCGACGAGTACGGCTGGACCCGCATCGGCACCCACGACCACTCCTTCCACCGCAGCGGCGACCTGACCCGGACGACGGTCGTGGTGCTCGACGCCGACGCCGGCCCGAGCGTCGTCTCCGGCGTCGAGGACCTCGTCGTGCTGAACACGACCGACTCCGAGTTCCACGGCTTCCCGCGGGACGAGTACACGACGCTGGCCGAGACGCACGACCGCATCCTGGCCACCCGGGTCAGCGCGCGGTGGCGTTACCGCAGCGCCGAGGTCGACTGGTCGGGCGCGTTCGGCCTCGCCCGCCGCGCCCTGCTCGACGCGTTCGCCGGCACCTACAGCTACTCCCTGCAGCAGACGCTCTACGCGATGGGCGCCGCGATCATCGAGGCCGTCCCGGACATCTGCGAGGTGCGCCTCGCGCTGCCGAACAAGCACCACTTCCTCGTCGACCTCGCGCCGTTCGGCGAGACCAACGACAACGAGGTCTACTACGCCGCCGACCGTCCGTACGGCCTGATCGAGGGCACCGTGCTGGCCGACGACGCCTCCGACCCCGGCCTCGCCTGGAGTTGAGCCGTCGAGGAGTCGGGACCTTCGCCCCTCCGTCCTCGACCGGGGCGAGGTCGATCATGAGGTCGGCGACGGCCGCCGTCGACTCGGGGGAGAACAGCCATGACGTCAAGCGCGATGGCCACCATCGTCGACGTGGTGCGGGTAGCCGCCGCGTCGTCATCGGCCGGGTCGTCGTCCCCCGGGTCGTCGGCGCCGGGTAGCAGCCCCCGCTCGCCGACCGGTCCCACCACCCTCACGGGGGACCAGACGGTGCTGGCGGTGTTCATCGTCGCGGCGGCGCTGCTCGCCGCCGGCGGGGTCGTGATCTGGGCCCGCACGAAGCAGGGCGCGCATGCCGCTTCGATGGGGTCGAGCTACATCCGGGCCTGGCTCGCCATCGCCCTGGTGCTCGGCCTGCTGATCTTCTGCGCCTTGTCCTTCGGCATCGACGACGCGACGTTGCGCAGCACGCTGATGGGCGGCCTCACGGCGAGCGTCGGCGCGGCGATCGCGTTCTACTTCTCGTCCAACTCGGCCGCGCGGGCCAGCGAGGACCTGCTGACGGCAACCGGGGCCCTCGAGACCGTCCCCAACCTGGTGGGGCTGACCCACGACGCCGCGGTGACAGCCCTGGGGAAGTCGTCGTTCAAGTTCGAGACCGATCCGACCGGTACCACCGACCCGCCGGCCACCACCCTCATCGACCGGACCACGCCCAAGGCCGGCGCGAAGGCGGCCAAGGGGTCGACGATCAGCGCCCATTTCCCGTAGCGAGCACCCGACCGAAGAACGGGGTTGCCTCCGGGCGTCCCCTGATGTGTCGCGCTCCGGTTCGCGGCGACGCTTGAGGACATGGCCTCGGTACCCCGGACCCGATCAGCGACCGCGCGGCTCGCGGTGCACCTCGGACTCATCGCCTCGGCCA
This sequence comes from Jatrophihabitans sp., assembly GCF_036000465.1. GTDB lineage: Bacteria > Actinomycetota > Actinomycetes > Mycobacteriales > Jatrophihabitantaceae > Jatrophihabitans. Next base: position 49,627 of record NZ_DASYFV010000021.1, read on the forward strand.
CCGTCTCGCTCGTGTTCGAGCCGACGCTCAGCCTGCACATCTTCGCCGGCCTGCTCTTCGTCGGCCTCGTCGTCGTCCATCTCGCCCAGCGCCGCCGCGTCTCGGGCCGGCTCGCCCGGCGCCTGCTGGCGATGCGGACGCTGGGTGGCCCGTCCGGCCGACTCGCGGTGTCCGACTCGGTGCTCGTGGTGCTGACCGCAGCCATGCTCGCGTCGGGTCTGTGGGACTGGCTCGCGTCGCCGACCCGCACCCGCTGGCACGCCATCACCGGCGTCGGGCTGACCGGATACCTGGTCGTCCACACCGTGCGCCGACGCCGACGTCTCGCCGGCTCCCGGGTCCGCTGACCGGTCAAGGCAGGGCGGCGAGGAACGCGTGGCTGAGCTTCACCGGGCTGATCTTCGCCGACGCCCCGTCGTAGACGAACACGGCGAAGGCGAGGTCGCCGCGGACGCCGGCGAACCAGGCGTGGCTGCGCGGCGGCGTGGCCGTGCCGTACTCGGCGGTGCCGGTCTTGCCCTCGACGCCGCCGAGGTCGGCCAGGCCGTGACCGGTGCCGCCCGGCAGTTCGACGGTCGCCTTCATCAGCGCGGTCATCTTCGCGACCAGCGACGTCGGCAGCCGGGACGACACCTTCGGGGCGACGCCGGCCTCGAGCGAGGGCGTGACCACGAGCCCCGACGACGCCGCGCCGGCCATGAGCGCCATCAACAGCGGTGAGACGAGGACGCGACCCTGACCGATCGCGTCGGCCGCCCGCTCGGTCTGGCTCGCCGGTACCGGCAGCGAGCCCGGGAAGGACGTGACCGGCAGGGCCCACGACGCGCCGAGACCGAGCGCGGTGGCCGATGCCCGCAGCGCGCCCGCCGGCAGCGTCATCACCTCGTTGATCGCGCTGGTGTTGCACGAGTAGCCGAACGCCGCACTGATCGGGATCGGCGGGTAGCTGAACCGGTTCTCGTTCTCGAAGCGGCGTCCGTCGACGGTGGTGGTGGCCGGGCAGGCGACCGTGCTCGCCGGGGTCAGCGTCGGGTCGGCGGTGAACGCCGCCGCCCACGTGGCGATCTTGAACGTCGAGCCCGCCGGCAGCGCCGCGGACAGCCCGAGGTCGTAGGTGGTGGCGGCGCTGTTCGCGTCGGCGAGGATGCGTCCGGTCGAGCGCTGCACGGCGACGATCGTCGCGGGCTGCTTGATCGACGCGAGCGCGTTCTCGGCCGTCTGCTGGGTGGCGCGATCGAGGGTGAGGGTGACCGGCGTCCCGGGCTCCGCCGGCTGCACGGTGGCGAGCGTCTTCAGGGTCGTCCCGACGTCGTTCACCGCGTCGACGACGATCGCCGCGCGGCCGGCCAGCCGGGATTCGAGCGCCTGCTGCAGGCCGCCGAGCCCGGTGTCGTCGCCGGCGGCGAGACGCCCCTGCGACTTCTGCACCAGTTCGGCGGTGGCCGGGCCGACCGCGCCCAGCAGCGGCTGACCCCAGTGCGCCGAGGGTGGCAGCAGCTGCGTCTCGTCGCGGAAGACGGTGCCGTCGAGGTCGTGGATCGTCGCCCGGATCGGCAGGTACACGCTGCGACGCAACGTGATCACCGGGACGAAGTCGGTGGGGTGGGCCGCGGCCTTCACCGCCGTCGTGATCTCGGCCGCGGTCGACTGCAGCTGCGGGACGGCGGCGAGCGTGCGGGCGAGCGCCGGCAGGTCCTTCACCAGCTTGGGCTCGATGCCGATCGCGACCACCGGGGTGTCGGCGAAGACGGGGCGGCCGTCGCGAGTGTTCAGCGCGGCCCGCGGTGGAGCCACGTGGGCGACCTGCAGGTGGGTGCCCTCGACCAGCCCGGGGTGGATCTCGGCCGGGTTCCACACCACCTGCCACGCCTTGGCGGGACGGCTGAGGCCCAGCTGACCGGTGTAGCGCCACGGCGCGGTGGCGCCGGGGAGCGTCCAGGCCGCGGTGAAGTCGACGGTCGAGCGCGAACCCGAGGTGTGCACCCCCGAGACGTGCAGCGTGCCCTTCGCGCCCAGCCCGGCCAGATCGGCCTTGAGCGCCGGGGTCGCCGTGGCCGGCGACGACGTGAGGGCGCCGGCCGTCGTCGCGTCGCCCGCGCCGACGGCGTCGAGGAACTTCTGGGCCGCGGTCCGCTCCGCCGGCGGGCCGGAGCTGCCGGTGCACGCGGCGAGCGTCGAGGCGAGCAGGACGGTCACGGCCACCGCACCGATGGGGCGCCGGGAGGTTCGGGAGATCACCTTTACAGCGAAGCACAGGGGTCCGACCGACCCGATCGCCTATCGTGACGCGGTGACCGTGGATGCCGTATCGCCGGCGAGCCAGCCGATGGGCATCGATCCCGACGACCTCGCCCGCTGCCTCGAGGTACTGCGCATCGCCGAGGGGCTGCCGTCCGAGCACCCGGACGCGATCGCGGTGCGCCGGGCCACCGGGCGCATCTTCAAGGCGGTCAAGAAGTCCCGGCGCGACGAGCGGCGTGAGGCCATCAACGCCGCCGACCGCGCGGTCGTCGCCGCCACCGCCACCGGCTCGCCACAGCGCATCGACGACGAGACCGAGGGCATCCCGCTCGTGTCGTCGGCCCAGGGGGCGAGCGCCGGCACCTACATCCGGCCGCGTCCCTGCTACATCTGCAAGCAGGACTACACCCAGGTCGACGCCTTCTACCACCAGCTCTGCCCGGCCTGTGCCGCCGAGAACCACGCCCACCGCAACGCCCGCACCGACCTCACCGGACGCCGCGCGCTGCTCACCGGCGGCCGGGCCAAGATCGGTATGTACATCGCGCTGCGATTGCTCCGGGACGGCGCGCACACCACGATCACGACCCGCTTCCCCAACGACGCCGTGCGTCGCTTCGGTGCCATGCCCGACAGCGCCGACTGGCTGCACCGGCTGCGCATCGTCGGCATCGACCTGCGCGACCCGGCCCAGGTCGTCGCGCTCGCCGACTCGGTCGCCGCCGCCGGCCCGCTCGACATCCTCATCAACAACGCGGCCCAGACCGTGCGCCGCTCGCCCGGGGCCTACGCGCCGCTCGCGGCGGCCGAGTCCGAACCGCTGCCCGACGGGCCGCTGCCCGAACTGCTCACCTTCGACCACGTGTCCGACGCGCACCCGGCCGCCCTGGCCGGCTCGCTCTCGCAGCACCCGCTGCCGCACCTGCCCGACACGCTCCGCGGCGCGGAGATCTCCCGGCTCGCGCTCGTCGCCGGCTCGGCCGCACCGGACCGGATCGGTGCGGCGATCGACGCCGGCGGGCTCGTTCCCGACCAGGACACGATCAACAGTTGGACGCAGGTGGTCGACGAGGTCGACCCGCTCGAGCTGCTCGAGGTCCAGCTCTGCAACATGACCGCGCCGTTCATCCTCATCAGTCGCCTCCGCGCCGCGATGGCGGCCGCCCCGGCCCGCCGCAAGTACGTCGTCAACGTCTCGGCGATGGAGGGGGTGTTCAGCCGCGGCTACAAGGGCCCGGGCCACCCGCACACCAACATGGCGAAGGCCGCGCTCAACATGCTCACCCGCACGAGCGCCACCGAGATGCTCACCGACGGCATCCTGATGACTGCCGTCGACACCGGCTGGATCACCGACGAGCGGCCGCACTTCACCAAGGTGCGGCTCGCCGACGAGGGCTTCCACGCCCCGCTCGATCTCGTCGACGGCGCGGCCCGCGTCTACGACCCGATCGTCCAGGGCGAGGCCGGGGTCGACCTCTACGGCTGCTTCCTGAAGGACTACCGGCGCTCGGCCTGGTGAACCGGGCGGCATCGCCCATTTGTATCGTCGGGGGAGTGACGTCCTCTCCCACCATTCCGCAGTGGATCGACCTCGACGGCGCCGACAACGTCCGTGACGTGGGCGGCCTGCCGACCGACGACGGCGGTGTCGTGCGCTCGGGTCGGCTGATCCGCTCGGACAGCCTGCAGCAGCTCAGCCCGGCCGACGTCCGGCACCTCGTCGACACCGTCGGGGTGCGCGCGGTGGTCGACCTGCGCACCGGCGTCGAGGTCGAGTCCGAGGGGCCCGGCCCGATGACGCGCGAGCCGGCGGTCACGATCCGGCACCTCTCGCTGTTCCCCGAGGAGGGCCACAACACCGACGCCGCGGTCACCGACGCCGACGACGACGCCCCGGTCGTGCTGCCCTGGCAGGAGCGCGACAACGCCCTGACCGACGCCGAGCGGCGGCACGGCGCGTCGGCGGTCTACCTGCGTTACCTGAACGAGCGGGCCGACTCGATCGTCGCCGCCCTGCGCACCATCGCCTACACCGACGGCGCGACGATCGTGCACTGCGCCGCGGGCAAGGACCGCACCGGCACGGTCGTCGCGCTGGCCCTGGCCGAGGTCGGCGCCACCCGGGCCGCGATCGTCGACGACTACGCCGCCAGCGCCGAGCGGGTCGAGGCGATCTTCGCCCGCATGCGCACCACTCGCACGTACGCGCACGACATCGGCGACGAACCGGTCGACAAGCACAAGCCGCGCGCGGCGTCGATGCGCCACCTCCTCGACACCCTGGACGAATTGTTCGGGGGCGCGTCCGCCTGGCTGCGCGACCACGGCTGGACCGAGGCCGACGCGGCCGCCCTGCGCCGCGCCCTGCGCGACTGATTCCTCGTCCCGACATGCGGACCGGGCCTTTCGCGCGCACGGTCTGAAGTGCTACGCATTAGTTCCGGTCGACGACCGGATTGAAGAGGCTGGCCCGTTCGGACCCGCCCCGTGACGTCGCACGCCGATGGGAGCGCCAATGAAGACGAAGGCCGCAGTGGTCTACGAGGCCGGCAAGCCGATCGAGATCGAGGAGCTCGACCTCGACGGTCCCAGGGACGGCGAGGTGCTCATCCGCTACACCCATGCCGGTCTGTGCCACTCCGACGTGCACGTCGCCCACGGCGACCTCGAGGCGCGCCTGCCGATGGTGCTGGGCCACGAGGGCGCCGGCATCATCGAAGAGGTCGGTCCGGGCGTCACCCGGGTCAAGCCGGGCGACCACGTGGTCTGCTCCTTCATCCCGAACTGCGGCACGTGTCGCTACTGCGCCTCGGGCCAGCAGTCCATCTGCGACATGGGCGCGACCATCCTCGAGGGGTACCTGCCGGGTGAGCGCTTCGCCTGGAGCGGTCCGCGCGGTGACTACGGCGCCATGTGCATGCTCGGGACGTTCAGCCAGTACGGCGTCATCCACCAGAACTCCGCGGTCAAGGTCGACGACGACCTGCCGCTCGACAAGGCCGTCCTCGTGGGCTGCGGTGTGCCCACCGGCTGGGGTTCGGCGGTCAACACGGCCAACGTGCGGCCGGGTCAGACCGTCGTCGTCATCGGCGTCGGCGGTATCGGCATCAACGCCGTGCAGGGCGCGCGCTACGCCGGCGCGAAGAACGTCATCGCCATCGACCCCCTCGAGAACAAGCGCGAGAAGGCGATGGAACTCGGCGCCACGCACTCGTTCGCGAGCATGGACGAGGCGGCTATGGGCGCGATCGCCGAGATGACGCGGGGCCAGATGGCCGACGCCGCGATCCTGACCCCGGGCCTGATGACCTCGGAGATCGTGGCCGGCGGCTTCCACTCGGTCGGCAAGGGCGGCACGGTGGTGCTCACCGGGCTGAACAAGCTGATGGAGCAGAACATCGAGCTGCCCGGCACGATCCTCACGCTGTATCGCAAGTCCATCAAGGGCAGCCTGTTCGGCGACTGCAACCCGACGACCGACATCCCGAAGATCCTGGGGCTCTACCAGAGCGGTGACCTCAAGCTCGACGAGATCATCACCAGGACGTACACGCTGGACCAGGTGCAGGAGGGTTACGACGACCTGCTGGCCGGCAAGAACGTTCGCGGTGTGGTGGTGCACGAGCATTCGTGAGCGACGCTCGCGGAGCGAGCGGGGGAGAGGAGAACCGCTGAACCCCACGCTGGTACTGGGCCGAGAAAGAGAAGCCGAGCTGCTGACGGCGGCTCTGGACGCGGGCGCCCACGTGGTGCTCGAGGGTCCACCGGGAACGGGCAAGTCGACCCTGCTGCGCGCGGTTGCGGGCAGCAGGGCCGTCCCGTTCTTCCTGGTGGAGGGCAACGCCGAGCTGACCCCGGCGCGCCTGGTCGGCCACTTCGACCCCGCGCAGGTGCTGGCCAAGGGGTACCGGCCGGACATCTTCGTCGACGGCCCGCTGGTCGAGGCGCTGCGCAGCGGCGGTCTGCTGTACGTGGAGGAGATCAACCGCGTCCCGGAAGAGACGCTCAACGTGCTGATCACGGTCATGTCCGAGGCCGAGCTCAACGTGCCGCGCCTCGGTGTGGTGCGGGCCGGTTCGGGTTTCCGGCTTGTCGCGGCGATGAATCCCTACGACGCGGTCGGCACGGCCCGCATCTCCTCGGCGATCTACGACCGCACCTGCCGCATCGCGATGGGCTACCAGTCGGCGACGACCGAGACCGGCATCGTGGCGCTGCGCGACGACGGTGCCGACGACGCCTGGCGGGCCTCGGTCGTCGATCTCGTCCGCGCCACCCGCGAGCACCCCGATGTCCGGGTCGGCTCGTCGGTGCGCGGCGCGATCGACCTCGTCGGCATCGCCGGGCGCCTCGGTGCGAGTCGCGGCGTCGACCCGACCGACTGGTTCGCCGGGCTGGACGCCGCGCTGGTCGCGCTGTCCGGCCGCGTCCGCATGCTGGAGTCGAGCAACCGCACCCCCGAGGACGTCGTGCGCGAGCTCTACGAGAAGGTGTTCGGCCCGCCGCCGTCCACCCCGCCCGCGGGCGACGACCCGGGTTCGACGGGAGCGCCGCCCCCGGGGGAAGCCTGAGCCCGCCGCCACCGGCGGGCGAGCGGGCACGCAAGGGAGGTCGGCCCCAGGGCCGCACCATCGGCCGGAACCAGCTGGCCCAGCACGAGGGCTTCGCCGAGGTGTCGCCCGAGGTCGGCGTGCTCGACGAGGACGCGCTCGCCCGGCTGCTGGACGAGGATCCCGACGACTCGCTGGCGATGCTGGCCGAGATGATGACGGCCACCGACGAGGAGCTGCGGCGTCACGCGCACCGGCTGGCCGCGCGGCTCGTCCTCGAACGCTCGCGCACGGGGCGTCCGGCCCAGAGGGGGACGGGTCGGCCCCGACTCGTGCCGGCCTCGCGCGGCGGTGACCTCGATCTCGACGCCTCGCTCGACGCGGTGATGACCGCGCGGGCCGAGCAGCGGCCGGCCCACTTGGACGAGCTGTCGGCGCGGGACTGGGGTCAGGCCCAGCTCGCGCTGTGCCTCCTGGTCGACGACTCGGGCTCGATGACCGGCGCGCGGCTGGCCGCCGCGGCGATGGTGACGGCCGCGTGCGCGCTGCGGGCGCCGGCCGAGCACGCCGTGCTGGCGTTCGGCCGCGATGTGCGCCCGGTGCGCCGGTTGCGTGACGTGACCCCGCCGGCCGAGGTCGTGAACCGGGTGCTGCAGCTGCGCGGGCACGGCGTCACCGGGCTGGCGGGCGCGCTCCGGGCCGGCACCGAGGCGCTCGCCGACGCCCGGGCGACGCGGCGGGTGGTGGTGCTGCTCTCGGACTGCCGGGCCACCGACGAGCAGGACCCGGTGCCGGCCGCCCGCGGCGTCCCGGAACTGATCATCGTGGCCCCGCGCGACGACGGCGAGGCAGCCGAGGAGCTGGCGGCCGAGAGCGGTGCGCGGTGCGCCACCCTCGGCTCGGTGGACGAGGCGGTCGGCCTGCTCAACGAGCTGCTGAACTGACTCAGCAGCGCGACTGCGCGGCCTTCACCGCCATCGCCTTGTGGGCCAGCATCGCGGCGCGGAACCGGTCGGTGCTCATCGGCGGCACCGACTCGTCGACCCCGCCGGGGCGCAGGCCGGCGAGCAGCGTGGGCAGGTAGCGGCGCCACAGGCCGGGGGTCTCGTCGCCGGAGATGTCGGCGACGAGGCACAGCATCATGATGAGGAAGCCGAGATCGCTGGTGTTGGCGTCGGGCCGCACGTCGCCGCTCGCCTGGGCCCGCTCGAGCAGCGCGGTCACCGGGCCGTCGAGCAGGTCGTGCGCGGCGTCGGCCTTGGCCGGGTCGTGCACGCCCATGAGCACTTCGCGCAGCCCGCGGTCGCTGGTCTGCAGTTCGAGGACGGCCTCGAGGAATTCGACGAGGCCCTGCCACGGATCCTCGGCCCGGGCCGCCGCCTCGGCCTGACCGACCACCGACTCCATGGCCTGTTCCATGATCGCCTCGGCCAGCTCGTACTTGTTGGCGAAGTGGCGATACGCGGTGCCGACACCGACGCCGGCCTGCTTGGCGATCTCGTCCAGGCTGGCGTCGAAACCGCGCCGGGCGAAGACCTCGCGGGCCGCGGCGATGAGGGCCTCGCGGTTGCGGGCGGCGTCCTTGCGCAGCGGACGGGAGGCCGGCTGCTCGACCTTGGTGCTGGTCATGCCCAACCTCCCGTCCGTGACGCGGTCGTGGTCAGAGTACGACCGTCTCGGCCGACTCGTCGTACTGCGGGACGCCGGAGCGGAGCACGATCGCGCTGAGCACCGCGCCCACCGCGAAGATCGCGGTGGCCCACCAGAACGCGACGGTGTAGCTGTGGACCGCGGCGTTGGCCTGCAGCAGCTTGCCCGCCGCCGCGCTGGTGGCGCCGGCGGCGTGGGTGGTCGCGTAGGTGGCGCCGGCGGTGGCCGCGATGGTGTTCAGCAACGCGGTGCCGACCGAGCCGCCGACCTGCTGCACAGTGTTGACCGCGGCCGAGGCGACGCCCGAGTCGCTGGCCTCGACGCCGAGCGTGGCCAGGCTGAAGCCGGGGGCGAACACCAGGCCGAGGCCCGCGCCGAGCAGCAGCATCGAGGGCAGGATGTGCGAGGCGTAGGACGTGTCGAGCCCGATCTGGGTGAGCAGGTACATCGCCACGGTGGCCGCGGCCATGCCGGTCGGGATCAGCAGGCGGGCGCTGACCCGCGGGATGAGGGCCGAGCTGGCGATGCCGGCGACGACCACGAGCACGCCCGTCATCGGCAGGAACGCGACGCCGGTCTGCACCGCGCTGTAGCCCTGCGAGGCCTGCAGGTAGTAGGTCAGGAACAGGAAGACGGCGAACATGCCGGCGGCCGAGGCGAACATCGCGAGGTAGGAGCCGCCGCGGTTGCGGTCGAGCACGATGCGCAGCGGCAGCAGCGGGTTGTGCACGCGCTGCTGGACGAACACGAACGCGGTGAGCAGCACACCGGCGGCGACCAGCATGCCGATGGTGATGCCGTTGGCCCAGCCGTCGGTCTCGGCGTGGGAGAAGCCGTAGACGAGGGCGAACAGGCCGGCGGTGACGACGACGGTGCCGGTGATGTCGAGCTTCGCGCGGTGCGCCGCCTTGCTGTGGCTCAGCAGCTTGATGCCACCGGTGAGCGCGATGCCGACGAGGAAGAGGTTGACGAACAGCGTCCAGCGCCAGTTGGCGTACTCGGTCAGGATGCCGCCGAGCAGCAGGCCGACGGACGCGCCGGTGCCGGCGATGGCGCCGAAGACACCGAAAGCCTTGGCCCGCTCGCGCGGGTCGGTGAAGGTGGTGGTCAGCAGCGACAGGATCGCCGGGGCGAGCAGCGCGGCGAAGGCGCCCTGCACGGCGCGGGCACCGATCAGCATGCCGACGTCGACCGCGGCGCCGCCGACGGCCGAGGCGATCGCGAAGCCGGCCAGGCCGATGACGAAGACCCACTTGCGCCCGATGACGTCGGCGATGCGGCCGCCGATCAGCAGCAGCGAGCCGAAGGCCAGCGCGTACGCGGTGACGATCCACTGGCGGGCGCTGTCGGAGAAGGCGAGATCGGTCTGCGCGGTGGGCAGCGCGATGTTCACGACCGTGGCGTCCAGGACGATCATGAGCTGGGCCACGCCGAGGACCGCGAGGATCCACCAGCGGCGGGCGTGGTGCGGGTTGTCCGCGGACGCCTCAGGGATACGGGTGTGCAGATCGGTTTTCTGCAGGTGGTCGACTGACATCTGGCTCTCCAGGAAACGGTGTAACGGAGGAGGTCTCTCCGCTTCGAGGATTACCGTACACCTGATTCGGAGGACTCGACTCCGCTTTTTCCGGATCGCCGCGAGAGGTGCGCCACTGCGGCGCCGGGAATACGCCGATCAGCAGCCCGCGGCCGTCGTGTAGCAGCGCAGCCGGGGCTCGGCGGCCACCTCGGGAGCGTTCACCAGGTTGACGTTCGGCAGCGGCACCGAGAGCAACCCGAACGAGCCGGCCAGGATCTGCAGGTAGTTCTGGGCGTTCAGCGGGTTCACGCCCGGCTGGAACACCTGCAGGCAGACGCCGCGCGAGATCCGGCTCGGCCGGGCCGGACCGGCGTGGTCCAGGGCGTCCATCACCAGCGCGTAGGCCACCGGGTCGAGCGTGCCGATGGCCAGGTGCTCGTCGACGTCGAGCGGGCAGATGTCCTGCGTCGACACGTTCGTGATGGCGCCGGCGCCGGTGTGCAGCGCCGACGACGACGACGCGTCGGTGCCGTTCGGCTGCACGACCTCGTCGGTGTGGGTGAAGATCTCGGTGTAGCTGATCCCGGCGAACGTCTCGGCGCCGCTGTTGAGGGCCTGGATGAAGCGGGCGGTGTCCTGCTGCTGCCAGACCGCCGGCGTGCAGCTCGTGTATCCCCGCTTGCAGACCGGGACAGCCGTCGACCCGTGGTTCGAACCGGCCATGCCGATGACGTCGTCCACCATGGCCCGCGTGTCCGGCCAGAAGCGCAGCGCCCACCGCATCGACATGCCGCCCTGGCTGTGCCCCATGACCGCGATGCGCCGGTGCGCCCGGGCGTGCATCGTCCGGATCGCGTAGACGAGGTACTCGCCCGCGGTCTGGATGTCGCCGAGGGTGTGGAACGGCATGGTCACCGCGCACCACGGGCGGTGCTGTGCGGTGAACGCGCGCTCGTAGTTCCACGAGTAGTTCTGGTCGGGCGTGACGCCGGTGGCGGGGTTGAGCAGCACCGGTTCCAGCGTCGAGGACGCCGGCGTGCCGTGGCACGACAGCGCGGCCGCGAGGGCCGTGGACGGCACGCTGAGCCTCGGCCCCGGACGGTCGAGCGGGGCGTAGTGCGTCGCTCCTCCGGCAGCGGGCGTCCCACCCGTGAGGGCGGCGAACCCGGCCCCGGCGATGACGGCAATGGTCAGGAGGAATCTCAGCAGCGCGCGCACGGGAGGATCAACGATCGGCCCGCGGGCCCGTGACGGTCTTGCTCAGCGGCGAACGCTGACGTACCCGCTCCCGACGGCCGCGCAGAAGGTCGGCCCGGAGCAGTCGGCGGCGGTGAAACCGATCTCCGGTGGCAGGGCCGGCAGGTTCTCGGTGGTCCAGGTCGACCCGTCGAAGATGTCGACTGTGTCGGCGTCGATGACCAGGCAGAACGTCGACGTGGGGCAGGTGAGGGACGTCTCCGCCGAGGTGGTGGTGGCGGCCGCTACCCAGGCCGATCCCGTGTAGCGGAACGCCCGACCGCTGCCGTCGATCGCGAGGCAGAACGTCGGCGACGCGCACGCCATGGCGTTGAGTGCGACGTTCTCCGCAGCCAGTCGGATGCGCATCAGCCAGCGGCTGCCGTCGAAACGGTTGACGATGCCGGGAACCGCGGCCGCCATGCAGAAGTGTGTCGTCGTGCAGGACACCGTGGTGGCCCCACCGGCACCCGAGACCACGGCTGCGGTCGGGTGGGTCCAGCCCGCGCCGGTGAAGACGCTGGCCGCCCCGACGAAGTCCGTGGCGACGCAGAATGTCGCGGACACGCAGGACACCGAAGTCGGTCCGCCCAACGGCGAGCTCGGCGCGATCTGCCAGCTCGCGCCGTTCCAGCGCCGGGCCCCGCCGTGGTTGTCGAGCATCAGGCAGAACGAGCGGGCAGTGCAGGAGACCCCGCTGGGCCCGTTCTCCGGGTAGTCCTGGGCGTCGATCTTCGACGGGTAGCCCCACCGGCTGCCGTCCCATCGGGTCGCGTCACCGTTCGCGTCGACCGCCATGCAGAACGCGGCGTCGACGCACGACACCGAGGTGAGCTCGCCCCGTCGGGCGTCGACGAAGACCGGGCGGCCCCAGCCGCCGTTGGCGTACTGGATCGCCTGACCGGTCAGGCCGACGGCCATGCACCAACTGCGGGTCGGGCAGGAGACGGAGTGCAGGTAGGTGCCGTAGCCGATGGCCCGGGCCGGATCCCAGGACGAGCCGCTCCACCGAGCCGCGCGGGACCGCGGGTAGTTGGAGCCGACCGACATGCAGAAGGTCGTGGTGGCGCAGGACAGGCCCCTGTCGCCGAAACCGAGGTGATCGCCGAGGGCCCGGATCGCCCACGCGTGCCCGTTGAACGTCGCGGTCACGTCACTCCGGCCGCCACCGAGGCAGTAGGTCGGGCTCAGGCAGTCGACGGTCCCCGGGCCGCCGCCGTCCCGCGTCGAGGAGGTGACGAAGGCACCCGTCCAGCGTGTACCCGTGAAGCGGTAGGCCACGCCGCCGCGCGTGCTGTCGTACCCGACGGCCATGCAGAAGGTCGTGGTGGCGCACGAGACGGCGCTCAGCGAGCCGTTCGTGGTCGTGACGGCCGTGGCCTTCGACCAGGTGGACCCCGACAGGTGGAACGCGTACCGCGTCCCGATGGCGACGCAGCTCCCGCGGGTACTGCACGAGACCCCGACGAGACCGGAGTCGAGCAGGCGGGTGAACTGCCAGCGGCTGCCGGTGAAGACCGCTGCGTAGCCGCGGCCGTCCACGGCGACGCAGAAGGTGTTGCTGGTCCGGACACCGAGACGAATCCGTTGTCCGGACCGGCCTGGGTAAGTTGCACGTGCTGGCGCCAATGACCGTAGGAGTAGAAGGCCACCCGACCGCTCAGCCCGACCGCCAGGCAGAACGTGGTGGTCGGGCACGACACCGAGGTCAGTCCACCCGTCGACGGATCCGCGGCGACCGGTGCCGACCACGTCGGCGTGGCAGCGGCCGCCGGGGCGACGTGACCGCCCACGGCGCCCGCCAACGACACGGCTACGACCACAGCCACACCGGCGTGGCGCAGCCGTCGAACCCAGGGCGTCGTGCGCATCGACCCTCCTCGGACCGGGAGCGTCGACACGTCCGGGTCGGGCGAATCGTAGGCCTTTGTCGGGCGGGCGCCCAGCGTCGGCCGGGCGGACTCCGCGTTCTTCTCGACCCGCTCCGGGCGGGCGCCCCGTTAGGCTTGCTGGGCTGTCGGGCGACCGGCGGCGCGACTGGATCGGGGAGGGATCAGGCTGAGCGCGATGGCAGCGCAGCTGAGGCAGCGCACGCGAGCGTCTCACGAGCAGGTCGAGGCCGATCTGGATCTTCTCGACCCCGCGCTCACCCCGGCCCGGCTGGGCGCCGTCCTCGTCCGCTTCCACTCCCTCTGGGACGCGGCCGAGCGGGCGCTCGACGCGTGGGCGGCCGACGCGCCGGCGCTGGCGGGCGAGCTCGACTGGCCGCGTCGCCGCCGCGCCGAAGTGCTGCGGGGCGACGTGGCAGCTCTCGGTGCGCCCCTCGACCGCGCCGCGGCGCCGTCACCCGTGGCCGTCCCGGCGACCGACGCCGACGCGCTCGGCTGGCTCTACGTCGCCGAGGGCTCGACCCTGGGCGGCGCTGTGATCTCGCGCCGGATCGTTCCCCTGGGGCTCGCCGTGCGGTCGTTCACGCCGTACGCCGAAGGACCCGGCCCGATGTGGCGGCGCTACCACGAGGTGCTCGAGGCGTGGGTCGACGGCGACGAGATCCGGGCCCATGCGGTGGCCTCGGCGGCCGCCCGCAGCTTCGACGCCCTGGCCGAGTGGGTCGCGCCGCTGCGCCGCGAGGCGGTTGCGTGACCTCGGACGAGGGCCTGCTTCCGGTCGGTACGCCGATCGATCTGGACAACTGCGCCCGCGAGCCGATCCACATCCCGGGCAGCATCCAGCCGCGCGGCGTGCTGATCGTGCTGCGCGAGCCGGGTTTCGACATCCAGCAGGTCAGCGCCAACATCGTCGACCTGCTCGGGGTGCCGGTCGAGGACGTGCTGGGCCGACCGCTGGCCACGGCCGTCGGGCCCGGCCCGGCCGCGATCATCCAGCGCGCCGCCGCGTCCTTCTCCGACCTGCGCGCGCGCAACCCGTTGGACGTCCGGCTCGAGGTCCGGGAGGGGGAGCAGAGCTTCGACGCGATCCTGCACCGCGATGCGCGCGGCGTGCTGCTGCTCGAGCTCGAGGTCGCCTTCGGCCCGCGGCCGTTCTCGTTCCCGAACACCTACCTGGCCGTCCGCGGTGCGGTCGAGGAGCTCAATCGGGCGGGCTCCATGCGCGAGCTCTACGACGTCACGGCCCGAGCCGTGCGCGAGCTGACCGGGTTCGACCGGGTGATGGTCTATCGCTACGACGAGCAGTACAACGGCGAGGTCGTGGCCGAGGCCCGCCGGGACGACCTGAACTCCTTTCTCGGGCTGCACTACCCGGCCTCGGACATCCCGGCCCAGGCTCGCGCGCTGTACGAGAAGAACTGGCTCCGGCTCATCTCCGACGTCGACTACGTGCCGTCGCCGATCGTGCCGACGCTGCATCCCGCGCTCGGGGAGCCGGTCGACCTCACGCACTCGACGCTGCGCAGCGTCTCGCCCATCCACATCGAGTACCTGAGGAACATGGGTGTCCGGGCGTCGATGTCGATCTCGCTGATGCGCGCCGGGCGCCTGTGGGGCCTCATCGCCTGCCACCACTACGCCGGGCCGCACCTGCCGCCGTACGGCACCCGCGCCGCCGCCGAGTTCCTCGGTTCCACGCTGTCCTTGCGGATGGGGGACCAGGCCGACGAGGACGAGCTGCGCGACCGGCTGCAGACCCAGGAGACCCTGGCCAAGATCGTCGCGGCCACCCTGGACGAGGGTGAACCGCTCGTCGGTGCTCTGCGCGCCGGACCTGCTCGATCTCGTCCGGGCCGACGGTGTCGTCGTGCAGATCGGCGGCGATCGGCAGACCCGGGGCTCGGTGCCCGACGCCGCCGACGTCTCGCGGGTGGCGCAGTGGGCGCACTCGACGGGTGAGACGGTGACCGCAACCGATTCGCTGACCGAGTTCATGCCCGGTTCCGCGCCGCCGTCGTCACTCGCCAGCGGCGCCCTGGTCGTGACGTTGCCGGACGACCAGTACGTCGCCTGGTTCCGGGCCGAGGAGCTGCACTTCGTCGACTGGGGTGGCGACCCGCAGAACAAGGCGATCGCCGTGCGCGAGGGCGACACCGTGCGGCTGAGCCCGCGCAAGTCGTTCGAGCGGTGGCGCGAGACGGTGCGCGGCCGCGCGCGCCCGTGGGCACGGTACGAGGTCGATCTCGCTGTCCAGCTCCGAAGTCATGCGATCACCGCGATGTACCAGCGCGCGCGCAGCGAGTTGCGCCTCGCCGGGGCGTTGCAGCGCAGCCTGCTGCCCGAACTGCCCCAGCTGCCCGACTGGACGCTCACCGCCTCCTACGAGCCCGCCGAGGGCGGACGCATCGGCGGCGACTGGTACGACGCCTTCCTCATGCCCGACGGCCGGTTGGCGACCGTTCTCGGTGACGTCGCCGGGCACGGGGTGGCCGCCGCCGGCCGGATGGCCCAGCTGCGCAACGCTCTGCGGGCCTACCTCTTCGACGGGCTCGGCCCGGACGAGGCCCTGGCCAAGCTCAACCGCTTCACGACCCGGCTGCTGGGCGGCGTATTCGCGACTGCCGTCGTCGCCTGTATCGACCTGACCACCGGCGAGGTCGAGGCCGTGAGCGCCGGCCACCCCATCCCGTTCTGCATCGATCCCGCCGCCGGCCCGTACGCCGCGCCGGTCACCACCTCGACGCCGGTCGGGCTCACCGAGGCGGTGTACCGGGTCAGCCGTTTCACCCTCGCCCGGGGCGCCGCCCTCGTCCTCTTCTCCGACGGTCTCATCGAGCGCCGCACCGAGGACAACGACGTAAGCCGGGCCCGCCTCGCCGCCACTCTCGCCTCGCTCGACGTGATCACCGCCGAGACCATCGGCTCCGCCGTCGACTCCCGCGACCTCACCGCCGACGACGCGACGATCGTCTCCGTCTGCCGCCCGCTCTGAGCAGTTGGCCGACTCGGTAGCGTGTGAGGCCCAGGAGGGCTCGCATAGTGGCCGAGTGCGGCGGTCTTGAAAACCGCTAGGGGGAAACCTCTCGAGGGTTCGAATCCCTCGCCCTCCGCCCTACAACTCCACAGCACAATCCCCGGAAACACTGGGCTCCAGGCCTCTGCGGCCGTCCACAGCCAGTGTCGGAACAGCGCCGGCAACGACGACCACGAGGCCCCGTCCGTACGGATGCCGTACGGATTGCAGTGCCCGATTGCGCCCCGACGGGCGCGCCGGACGGTGCGCCCAATGCCCCGCATCAGCGCCTCCGTGCCACCCCCGCCGCTCGCCCCGCCCGCCAGTGTCCGCGCCCAGCGCCGGGCCACCGCGCGCCCCGCCACGCCCGCCACCGACCCGCTCACGGCGCGCGCCGCCGCA
>NZ_DASYFV010000022.1:0-9445 GCF_036000465.1 Jatrophihabitans sp.
CCCAGCTCGGGGACCTCGCGTTCGGCGAGTACTACGAGCCGTTCACCGCGGAGCCGCTCGGCAGCCACAACCAGTCGTGGACCGCGGCCGTGGCCCTCGACTGGATCGCCGAACGGGCCGACCCGCCGCCGTCAGGCGTCAGGCGGTCGTGACCACCAGTTGGGGCGCGTGGGCCGGGTCCTCGCGGCTGCTGCCACGACCGGTGCCCAAGGCCCTCGTCTCACCGGATCCTCCCCCAGCCGGAACAGCCTGAAAATGGGCCGGACGGGGCGCCGGGTCGTCATGCGATCGGATGACCCCGACCGGGTGACCCCGACCGGATGACTCAGCGGTCGAGTTCGCGCAGCCGGGCCGCGACGAGTGCGCGCACGATGTCCTCGGGCAGCGGCTCGTCCACCGGGAAGTGCAGCGAGCCCTTGGTGCCGCCGTAGCCGGCCAGCTCAGCGCCGAGGCCGGGGATGGTCGAGCCGCTGTGCGGCAGGTAGCTCAGGTGGTTCTTGAACGCGGCGAAGCCGGCCACGGCCTTGCCGTTCACAGTGAAGGCCGGCATGCCGTAGGAGATGCACTCCTCGGCGTCGGGCAGCAGGGCCCGCAGGATCCGGCGCAGGTGCTCGAGAGTGCTGCGCTTCGGTTCGTCCACCCCGGCGAGGTAGCGGTCGACGTCCTCCACGGTCATGCTCCGAGTCTCGCACCGCGCCCGCGGCCGGTGGTTCGCCCGGCGCCCCGGCACCGGATCCCGTTGAGCACAACGGGCATATCGGGGTTGATCGCCGCGACCATCTGCATTTTCACGACATGCCGATATCCGACATGTCAGCTCTTGACCGATTGCCACCCCTGCCCTTACCTTGTGTCCAGCGAGGCCAATTTCACACCGATTTCACCCAGATCGTCTGCGCCTCGCCTGTCTCGACCCAGCTTCCGACGGATCCCCCGCCCGCCGGACGCTGGGCCGGCGAGCACTCCCCACCTGGCGATGACGCCTGCTTCGACGACCGCGGGGACCATGGAGAACCGCGATGACGACCGACTGCGCCACGAGCCGCCGCCTGCGGCCGGCGCCCATGCTCGGCGTCGCCGATGACGACGCCACCCCGGACCCCGAGTTCGTGGCCCGGCTCCGTTCGCGACTCGTCGCCGCCGCGGGCCGACGGCCCGGTACCGGCCTCGCCGACCCGGGAACGTGGTGAGGCGCGGTCCACGGGGGACACGACGACTCATCACGACCGCAGCCGGGTTCGGGCTGGCCGCGCTCGTCAGCATCACCGGCCTGACCGCATCGGCCGCATCGCACTTCACCGAGCCGAGCCGGGCCGACTGCGGCAGCGCCCACGTCATCGTCGCGGCCGGGCGCGAGCTCTGCACCCATGGCGACGACTCCGACCTCCGCACCGCCGCCGCGTCGGCCGAAGCACCGGACACCGCGGACCTCCTCGTCGCCGCCGGCACCGCGACCGGCGACGGGTCGCTGTCCCGGCGCGCGATCCCGTGCCACGGCGACGGGACCTCCGGTGACCGCATCGCCTTCTACTACGGCTATCTGGCCGGGCACCCGAACCGCTACTCGTGGGCCCGGGCCCGGCTCGTCACCGCGATCGAGCAGGCCAACGACATCGTCTACCGATCGGCCCGCGAGAGCGGGGGCTGGCGCTACCTGCGCGTCCTCACCGACACCCGCTGCCGGCCGATCATCACCCCGATCGCGCTCCCGGCCCAGGCCGCCCACGACTTCGGCCGGACGGTCAGCGCCGCCCAGGGCGCGCACCTGTCGGCCACCAACCGCAAGTACGTGATCTTCGTCGACACCGGCTACTACTGCGGGCTCGGCACGCTGAGCGTCGACGACCGGCCCGGCGTCATGAACGCCAGCAACACCGGCCCGTCATGGGCGCGGGTCGACACGTCGTGCTGGAGCGGTCCGACGACGGCGCACGAGATCTTCCACATGCTGGGCGCGGTGCAGGCCTCGGCCCCGCACTACGACGGCACCGGTCACTGCACCGACGACCACGACCTCATGTGCTACCAGAACCCGGGTGGCCGGCGGCTGATGATCAGCTGCGGCAGCATGCGCGAGGAGGACCGGCTCGACTGCCACAAGGACGACTACTTCAACACCGCCCCCCGCACCGGCAGCTACCTGGCCCGGCACTGGAACACGGCCGAGAGCGCGTTCCTCTACGGCGGCGGCCCGGCCCGGCCGGTTCCCCCGGCCGCGGTCCGCAGCGCCGCGGCGACGATGTCGACGCTCACCGGCGCGCAACTGACCTGGAGCGCGCCGCTGAACAGCCGGGTGACCTCCTACGTCGTCACGCGCAACGGGACCGTCGTGCAGCGCGGCATGTGGACCCACTTCACCGACACCGATGCCAGCGCCGGTGCGAGCTACCAGGTGCAGGCGGTGAACGAGGCCGGCTCCGGTCCGGTCGCCGCCGCGACGGCCGCGCTTCCGCTGCCGGCCGCGCCGACCACCGTGAGCAGCTCGGGCACGACGGTCACCTGGAATGCCGACACCCTGCTGACCGCGGGATTCGCGCTCTACGGCCTCGGGGCGGACGGCACGCTCACCCCCATCACCGACGTCGACGCCTCCGCCCGCACGGCGAGCGACCAGACGTTCTTCCTGTTCCGCTCGTGGACGCGCTACCGCGTGTGCGCCGTCAACGCGACGGGGCAGCGCTGCGCGGACACGCCGTAGCCGGCGGCGCCACCTACCGGCTGAGCGCGGTCTCCTCGTCGAGACGGCGCAGCTTGTCCGGGTTGCGCACGGCGAAGACGCGGCTGATCCGCCCGCCGTCGAAGGCGAAGCCGATGACGGTGTCGACGGCCCCGTCGATGACGATCCGGGCGCCCGGTGCGCCGTTGACGAGCACCGCCTCGACCACGGCGGTCGGCGCGAACCGCACGAATCCTCCGAGCAGGTTGACGATCTTCTTCGCGCCCGCGACCGGCTGCCGCACGGCGTTCGCGACGCCACCGCCGTCGGCGATGAGCACCGCATCCGGGGCCAGCGCATCCATCAGCCCCTGCAGGTCACCGGTCCGCAGGGCCGCGAGGAAGCGGCTCACCACCTGGCGCTGCTCACCCCGATCGACCTCGACCCGCGGGCGTCCGGCGGTGACGTGCGAGCGCGCGCGATGCGCGATCTGGCGCACGGCGGGCGACGACTTGCCGGTCGCCGCGGCGATCTCGTCGGACGGCAGGTCGAACACCTCGCGCAGTACGAACACCGCCCGCTCGGTCGGTGTCAGCGTTTCGAGCACCGTCAGCATCGCGAGTGACACGCTCTCGGCCAGCTCGACGTCGTCGGCGACATCGGGGGTTGTCAGAAGCGGCTCGGGCAGCCACTCGCCGACGTAGTCCTCCCGGCGACGGGACAGCGTGCGCAACCGGTTGAGCGCGAGCCGGCCGGCGATGCGCACGAGATAGGCGCGCGGGTCGCCGACATCGGCGCGACCGGCCCCGCCGATGCCGTCCCACCGCAGCCAGGTCTCCTGCACCGTGTCCTCCGCGTCGGCGGCCGAGCCGAGCAGCTCGTAGGCGACTGTGAACAGCAGGCTGCGGTGGGCGACGAAGACCTCGTCGTGGGTCATACGGCCGAGCGTAGGCCGGGTTCCGCGAGCGGGCGGAGATCGCACGAGGCGGCGTATCCCTCGGACTCGATGCCGAGCGCGACGTTGCCGCGGGCGTTCATGTTGGCCAGCGCGATGAACGCGGTCAGCTCGACCAGGGCGGCCTCCCCGAGCTCGCCCGACAGTCCCTCGACCATCTCGTCGGAGACGTTGGGCGGGGTCAGGGTCATGGCCTCGGCGTAGCCCAGCACGGAGCGTTCCAGCGGGGTGAACGCGTTCGACTCGCGCCAACGCGGCACCTCGCGCGCCTTGTCCAGATCGAGGTGCTCGTTGAAGGCCTGGAAGTAGCCGAAGTCGAGGCACCAGCCGCAGCCGATCTGCGCGGCGACCGCCATGTGGGCGAACGACTTCAGGCCGAGGTCGCAGGCGTCCCACTTGCCGGCCTTGGCGCCCATCCCCATGGTCGCCTTGAGCACCGACCGGTTGTGCCAGTACACGCCGAGCGGCTCCGGCACCCGGCCGAGCACCTTCTTGCTGTACCGCTTGACCAGGGCGCCGTACAGGCCGCTGATCTCGGCCGGTGGGATTCGCGTCGTACTCATCTGTCCTCCTCGTGACGTGGTGTCGACATGAAGACACCGGCGGCTCACGAGATGTGACATCCGGTCCGGTCAGGTGGTCAGGCGGGTCACCTCGGCGAGCAGGTGCGACACCTGGCCGGTGACGCTGAACCGCTCGCGGGCGTACCGCGCGGCCACCGGCCCGCGCGCCGACTTCCAGTCGGCCGCGAGAGCGGTGCGGATCGCCTCGGCCAGTTCGGCGGCGAGCAGCGCCCGGTCGTCGGTCTCGGGGACGAGGGTGCCGACCTCGGGCGTGACGAAGTCGCGCGGACCCCCGGAGTCGGCGCCGATCACCGGGGTGCCGCAGGCCATGCACTCGACGAACACGAGCCCGAACGGCTCGCGGTAGGACGGGAAGCAACCGACGTCGGCAGACGCGAACAGGCGGGCGAGCTCGTCCTGGCCGCGCGGGCCGAGGAAGTAGGTCTGCCGCAACCCGAGTTCCTCGGCCAGCCGGTGCAGTTGCTGCTGGGCCTTCGCCGGGCCGGAGCCGATGACGAGGGTGACGATCCGGCGTTCGTCCTGCTCGTACGCTGCGGCCGCGCGCAGCAGCGCGTCGAGCCGCTTCCAGTCGGCGAACTTGCCGCAGAACGCGACGACGGCGTCGAAGCCGTCCGGCGCGATCGGCCCGGGTTCATCGCCGCTGCCGTCGAGCGGCTGCGTGCTGAAGCCGGCCAGCACCGCGGCCCGGTCGGCGCCCTCAGGGAGCGGCGTGAAGACGTCCTGGTTGTACCCGTTGGGCGACAGCACCACCCGCTCGCGCGGGAACTGCGGGAACACGTCGAGCAGTGCGTCGACCTGCTCGGCCGAGATGGCGGCGACGACGTCGACGCCGTGCTCCGGGTCGGCGAAGTCGAAGATCTTCTCGCGTTGCATGAACGGCAGGAAGCGCAGCGGGAACTCGTCCGGCTGGTCCCCGCGACGCTCGTTGTCGAACATCTTGAGCTCGGTGCCGTGGGCGAAGCAGAGCAGCGTCATGCGCGGCCGTCCGGCCGCCACCCGCCGCCGGTTGACGTCGCGCAGCACGACGGTGTTCATGAAGGCGTGGTGCGCGATCGCCAGGCTGAACACCTCGCCGGTGCGGGCCTCGATCTCGTCGATCCACCCCGCGACCGCGTCGGTGAGGCGAAGGCGGTAGGCGGCGACCTCCGCCTCGCTCATCGAGTGCCAGCGGTAGCTGCTGACCGGCGATACCGACTCGCAGATCGGGATGTCGTGCTCGAGCGGGAAGACGTGCACGTCCTCGTCGGCGAAGCGCTGGCGGCGCGAGGGATACATCGAGTAGCAGCGCACGCCGGGCAGTGCGTTGTACGCGTGATGGTGGGACTCGTGCAGGATGCCGGACCCGGGCGCGAACTCGCCGCCGCGCTGCCAGTTGTTGGTGCCAAGTTGAAAGATCAACGTGTCGGACACCGTCCGAGCCTAGGGCGCGGGGCCGGCACACACGCCCGCCACGCGCATTAAGCATCGACAGCCGACTTCACGCAGGACTTATGCGGGACCTTTGGCACCCTGCCCGTCGGAATTCCCGCGGATAGGCTGACCCCGTCCGATCTCCGGTATCGCCCCGAAGGGCTGCCCGGGGCAGCGGATATGGGGTATACAAGCTGTACAACGGCTTTACAACAGAACACATCGCCCGAATCACGTGGGCGGTGAACAATCGGGGGATTGTATGACTTCGGGCAGCCGGGGGGCTGTCGGGGACGAGGTCGGAGCGGTGGCTCTGCCACCGCACGCCGGCCTGCGGCTGCCGACACGACGCCCAACACATGACCAGCCGATCGGGCCACCGAGCGGGATCCGCTGGATGCGCCGTTACCAACTGTTGCTCGTCGGTATCGACGGCCTCGCGGCCCTGACCGCGATCGTCGTCGCCTTCGTCCTCCGCTTCGCGCTGCTGTCCGACGCGTCGATGCCGAGCAACCGTTTCTATGCAGCCATCGCCGTGCTCGCTCCCCTCGCCTGGGTCGCGTGCGTCGCCGCCAACAGCGGCTACAAGGATCACTTCGTCGGAGTCGGCTCGACCGAGCTGAACCGGCTCACCCGCGCCGGCGTCCACTTCGCCGCGGTCTCGGCCGTGGTCGCCTGGGCGACCGGCACCTATGTCTCCCGCGGCTTCGTGCTGCTGGCGCTGCCTATCGGCATCGTGCTCGACCTCGCCGGACGCTGCCTCGCCCGCGCCTGGCTGCACAGCCAACGGCGCCGGGGCCGGGCGGTCACGTCAGTGCTCGCCATCGGCAACCCGACCTCCGTCGCCGTCCTGTCGCGCCTGCTCGACCGCGACCGGCACGCCGCGATGACGATCGTCGCTGCCGCGCTGCCCAGCACCCTGGAACTCCTCGACGTCGACACCGAGGTCCTCGACGAGGTCGGCGTCCCGATCGTCGGCACCGACGAGAACCTCGCCGGCGCGCTGGCAACCTCCGGCGCGGGCACCGTGGTCGTGCTGTCCGGCGAGCTCAGCTCCGAACGGCTGCGCCGGATCGCCTGGCAGCTCGAGGACACCCCGATCTCGCTCGTGGTCTCCCCCGGCCTCGCCGAGGTGGGCGGGGCCCTGCACGTGCAATCCGTCGCCGGGCTGCCCCTGCTGCATGTCGAGCCGACGATGCTGCGCGGGTTCGCCGCGATGCTCAAGCACCTGTTCGACCGGTTGACCGCCGCGGCGGCGTTGGTGATCCTGCTGCCGCTCTTCGCCGCCGTCGCCGTGGTCGTGAAGCTCGACAGCCCCGGCCCGGTGCTTTTCCTCCAGACCCGCGTCGGTCGCGACGGCCGGCTGTTCCGGATCGTGAAGTTCCGCTCGATGCGGGTCGACGCCGAGGACCACCTCGCCGAACTGCAGGACCACAACGAGCACGGCAGCTCGCTGCTGTTCAAGATCCGCAACGACCCGCGCGTCACCCGGGCCGGGCGCTACCTGCGCCGCTACTCCCTCGACGAGTTGCCGCAGCTGATCAATGTCGTCCGCGGCGACATGTCCCTGGTCGGGCCGCGGCCCCCGCTGCCGAGCGAGGTCGCCGGGTACGGCGACGACCACCGCCGTCGCCTGCTGGTGAAGCCGGGTCTCACCGGGCTCAGCCAGGTGAGCGGCCGGAGCGACCTCGGCTGGGACCAGAGCGTGCACCTCGACCTGCGTTACGTCGAGAACTGGTCCCTCGGCCTCGATGCGCGGATCCTCGCGCGGACCGTCTCGGCGGTCATCCGTTCCTCCGGAGCGTACTGACAGCGACGAACTGAGCCGATCGCGTGCCGGCGCGACCCAGTTCGCCCACGATGGCCAGGAAGGGAACAGCAGCCATGCGGTTTCTTCTCGTTCAACACCGCCCGCCGGTTCGGGTGCCGCGCGCCCTGATCATCATCCAGAACCTGTCGGTGCCGACCGATCGCCGCGTCTGGCTGGAGTGCCAGGCCCTCGTCCAGGCCGGATGGGGCGTCACCGTCATCTGCCCGCGCGGCGCCGGCGAGGCGGCGCACCGCGTGCTCGACGGTGTCTCGATCCACACCTACGCGCCGCCGCGTCCGGCCGCCGGGCTGCTCGGCTTCCTCTGGGAATTCACCTACTGCTGGCTACGGGCCGCCGCGCTCTCGGTGAAGGTCGCACGCAACGAGGGCTTCGACGTGCTGCAGGCCTGCAACCCGCCCGACACCTACTGGCTGCTCGGCCTCGGGTACCGGATGTTCGGCAAGCGATTCGTCTACGACCAGCACGACCTCTGCCCCGAACTGCTCGAGGTGAAGCTGGGCCGGCGGGGTGGGCCGCTGCACCGCGTGCAGGTCTGGCTCGAGCGGGCGAGCTACCGCACCGCCGACCACGTGATCGTCACCAACGACCACGGCCGCATGCTCGCCAACACCCGCGGCGGGGTTCCGCCCGAAGGGGTCAGCATCGTGCGCAGCGCCCCCGACCCGGATGTGATGGCGCGCGGAGCGGCCGCGCCCGAGCTTCGCAACGGCCGCGAGAACCTCGTCTGCTACCTGGGCATCATGGGCGCGCAGGACGGCGTCGACCGACTGGTCAACGCGATTGACCATTACGTCCACACGCTGGGACGACACGACACCCAGTTCGGGTTGCTGGGGTTCGGCGACTGCCTCGACGACCTGCGCCGCCAAGTCACCCGCCGCGGCCTCGACGACCACGTCACGTTCACCGGCAAGGTCGCCGTGCCGGAGATCACCCGGTGGCTGTCGACGGCCGCACTCGGTGTCACGCCGGACCCGAAGAACGACTTCAACGACTACGCCACGATGAACAAAACCCTGGAGTACATGGCCTACGGCCTGCCGGTCGTCTCCTTCGACCTCGTCGAGACCCGGCGCTCGGCCGAGGACGCCGCCCTCTACATCGACCGCGACGACGACCTCGCCTTCGCGCAGGGCATCGCCGCCCTCATCGACGACCCCGCGCGGCGACGGCTGATGGGCAAGATCGGACGCGCCCGCATCGAGGACGACTTGTGCTGGTCGGTGCAGGCCCGCACCTACGTCGAGGTCTACGAGCAGCTGGCCGGCGTCTCGCCGGCGAAGGTGCGCACCGGCTGATCCAGATCGTCGCGGGCCCGGAACCATTCGGTCGTCCGGCGCAGGCCTTCGACGAGAGGCACCTTCGGTCGCCAACCGATGAGGTCGTGCGTCTCGGCGATGTCGGCGCGCCGCGCGTCCTCCAGCTCGCGGTCGGGGACGGCACCGAAGCGCGGCTCGACCTTCGCATCGGTGAGGTCGGCGAGCAGTTGCACGACGGTGCGGATGCTCGCGAGCTCCCCCGAGCCGATGGCGATGGTGTGACCGTCGGCCCGCTCGCTCAGCGCGGCGGCGAGGTAGGCGTCGACGACGTCGTCGATGTAGATCCAGTCGATCAGACGCGTGCCACTGGTCAGCGCCGGCGCCTCGTGGCGCAGGAGCGACGTCGTGACGTACGGGATGAGCTTCGACCCGTCGCGCTGCTCGGGGCCGTAGACCATGAACGTGCGCAGATTCACGACCGGGAGCCCGTAGAGAGCGTGGAACATCCGGGCGTAGACGAGGCTCGACGTCTTGGCCGCCGAGTAGGGCGAGCCGGGCACGCCGTTCGTCGCCCCGTCGTCGACCTGCTCGTTCGAACCGGCGAGCAGCACCCGTGGCCGGCCGGAGCGGCTCGCGCTGGTCAGCACGTTCACGGTGGTCAGCAGGTTGTCGCGCAGCGTCGTCGCCACGAGATCGAGGTCGCGGCTACCGCTGACGTGGCTGGCCAGGTGGAACACGAGATCGGGGCGG
>NZ_DASYFV010000023.1:0-34659 GCF_036000465.1 Jatrophihabitans sp.
CCGCCCAGGCCCAGCTTGCCGAGGAACTTCGGCTCGGCGTCGTCCGTCCGTTCCTGGACGAGTTCGCGCACGGCGCTGACGAACGCCGGGTGCGTGCCGGCCGTCTGGGCGCGGGCGTAGGCCAACCCGAGCTCGGCCGCGGTGTCGCGGGCCTCGGTGTCGAGATCCCAGCGCACCTCGATGTGGTCCGACACGAAGCCGGTCGGCGCCACCACGACGGCACGGACGCCCTGACCGGCGAGGTCGCGCAGGTGATCGTTGATGTCGGGCTCGAGCCACGGGATCTGCGGCGGCCCGGAGCGGGACTGCCAGACGAGGTCGAACTCGGCGCCGGCGCCGCGGATCGACTCGGCGACGAGGCGGGCCGTCTCGCGCTGCTGCGCCTCGTACAGCCCGTTGCGGCGCGGGCCCGACTGCTCGTTCATCGACACCGGCACCGAGTGCGCGGTGAAGATCAGGCGGGCGGTGTCGCGGTGCTCGGCCGGCAGTTCGTCGAGCGCGGCCCGCACGCCGGTGGCCGCCGCCTCGACGAAACCGGGGTGGTCGAAGAAGTGCCGGAGCTTGACCAGCTCGGGGGCGCCCTCCCCCGACACGCGCTGGGCCTGGGCGAGGTCCTCGCGGTACTGCCGGCACGACGAGTACGACGCGGTCGCGCTGGTGGCGAACACCAACGCGCGCTGCACGCCGTCATCGCGCATCTGGCGCACGGCGTCGGCCACGTACGGCTTCCAGTTGCGGTTGCCCCAGTAGATCGGCAGGTCGATGCCGCGCTCGCGGAACTCGACCTCGAGGGCCGCGATCAGGTCGCGGTTCTGCTCGTTGATCGGTGACACGCCGTGGAAGTGCTGGTAGTGCTCGGCCACCTCGGCGAGGCGCTCGTCCGGGATGCCTCGTCCGCGAGTGACGTTGCGCAGGAACGGCATGACGTCATCGGGGCCCTCGGGGCCGCCGAACGACAGCAGGAGCAGGGCATCGGCCGCATAGGGCATGTAGTCGGTCCTCCGGATGGCCGTGGACCCTGATCGTAACCAGGCGTCAGACACCCATCGCGTGGAATCCGCCGTCGACGTGCACGATCTCACCTGTCGTCGACGGGAACCAGTCCGACAGCAGCGCGACCGAGCTGCGCGCGACCGGCTCGATGTCGGTGTTGTCCCAGCCGAGCGGGGCCCGCGCGCTCCACGCATCCTCGAACCGGTGGAATCCCGGGATGCTCTTGGCCGCCATTGTGCGCAGCGGCCCGGCCGACACCAGGTTGACCCGGATCTTCTTGGGCCCGAGCTCGCGGGCCAGGTAGCGCGACGCCGACTCGAGCCCGGCCTTGGCCACCCCCATCCAGTCGTAGGCCGGCCAGGCGACGGTGGCGTCGAAGGTCATGCCGAGGATCGAGCCGCCGGACTCGCCGAAGAGCGGCAGGGTGGCGACGGCCAGCGACTTGAGCGAGTACGTCGACACCTGGACCGCGGTCGACACGTCCTCCCACGGGGCGTCGAGGAAGCCGCCGCCGAGGCACGACGCGGGGGCGAACCCGATCGCGTGGACGACGCCGTCGAGGCCGTCGACATGCTCGCCGAGCCGGTCGGCGAGCGAGTCGAGCTGGGCCGGGTCGGCGACATCGAGTTCGACGACCGGTGGCGGGGTCGGCAGCTTCTTGGCCACGCGCTCGACGAGCGACATGCGGCCGTAGCCGGTGAGGACGACGGTCGCGCCCTCCTCCTGCGCGAGCCGGGCGATCGAGAACGCGATCGAGGCGTCGGTGATGACGCCGGTGACGAGCAGTCGCTTTCCGTCGAGCAGTCCCATGCGGTTGTCTCCCTGCCGGGTCGGGTTCGGGGTCAGAGGCCCATCGCGACGCCGCCGTCGACCGGCAGCACCGCGCCGGTGACGTACGACGCGGCGTCGGACGCGAGGTAGAGCGCCGCGCCGGCGATCTCGTCGGCGGCGCCGTAGCGCTTGAGCGGGATACCGGCGAGCACCTCGGCGCGCCGGGCCTCGGACAGCTCCGCGGTCATGTCGGTGTCGATGAAGCCGGGGGCGATGACGTTGGCGGTGACGGAGCGGCTGCCAAGCTCGCGGGCGATCGAGCGGGCCAGTCCGATGAGGCCGGCCTTGCTGGCCGCGTAGTTGGCCTGTCCCGGCGCGCCGTACATGGCGATGACGGACGAGATGAAGATCATCCGACCCCGGCGGGCCTTGAGCATGCCGGGGGTCGCGCGCTTCGCCACGCGATAGGCGCCGGTGAGGTTGGCGTCGACGACCCTCTGGAACGAGTCCTCGCTCATCCGCATGAGCAGGCCGTCGTCGGTCATGCCGGCGTTGGACACGAGCACCTGCACCGGTCCGTACTCGGCCTCGACCACGCCGAACGCGGCGTCGACCTCGTCGGCCGAGGTGACGTCGCACTGCACCCCGAACAGGTCGTCGGGCGCGCCGCTGCGGCGATGCGTGACGGCCACCCGATCACCGTTGGCGGCGAACGCGCGGGCGATGGCCAGGCCGATGCCGCGGTTGCCGCCGGTCACCAGCACTGTGCGTGCGTCGCCGTGAGTCATGTCTTCGACGCTAGCGGATCGATGTGGCCCCGGTCCGGACCAGCGGTTACCCGCGCGTACGGTCGGCGGCGGGCCCCGCGCCGCGCGGACGCCTTCGTCAACCTCAGGAGGCACGGTGCGGGCAATCCAGATCACCGAGTTCGGCGGACCCGAGACGCTCGTCGTGCGCGACCTGCCCGACCCGCAGCCGGGTGAGGGCGAGCAGGTCATGGACGTCCTCGCGGCGGGCATCAACTACGCGGACACGCACCAGACCGAGAACTCCTACCTCGCCCAGCAGACGCTGCCGATGATCCCGGGCGGCGAGGTCGTCGTCCGCGACGCCGACGGCCGCCGCCGGCTCGGGCTGCTCGCCGCCGGCGGGTACGCGCAGAAGATCGCCGCCGACCCGCGCCGGCTCTTCGAGATCCCGGACGCGGTCGACGACGGGCAGGCCCTCACCACGCTCGTGCAGGGGGCGACGGCGTGGCACCTGCTGCGCACCAGCACGCACCTGCAGGCGGGCGAGACCGTCGTCGTGCACGCCGGTGCCGGCGGTGTCGGCACGCTGGCGATCCAGCTCGCGAAGCGCTGGGGCGCGGGGCGGGTCATCGCCACCGCGTCGAGTGAGGAGAAGCGGGCGCTGACGCTCGAGCTCGGCGCCGACATCGCGATCGACTCGCGGGTCGACGACCTGAAGGGCGCGCTGCGCGAGGCGAACGACGGTCGCGGCGTCGATGTCGTGCTGGAGATGACCGGCGGCTCGGTGTTCGACCAGAGCCTCGCCGCGCTCGCGCCCCTGGGCCGGCTGGCCGTGTTCGGGATGGCCGGCCGCACGCCGCCGTCGCCGATCGACGCCGGCAAGCTGATGGCCCGCAGCACCGCGGTCATCGGGTTCTGGCTGGTGCACATCGTGCAGCAGCCGGCCCGGCTGGCCGAGGCCGTCACCGACCTGATGCAGCTCATCGCCGGTGGCGAGCTGCGTCCGGTGGTGGGGGCGACCTACGACCTCGACCACGCGTCCGACGCGCACCGTGCGCTGCTCGACCGGTCATCGGTCGGCAAGCTGGTGCTGGACCCGCAGGCCTGACCCGGGGCCGGACGCTCAGACGAGCCGTCCGGCCCAGAGCATCGCCGAACCCCCGGCAGCGAACAGGAAGAGCAGCCCGGTGAACAGGAACCGCCAGCTGATGTCCTGCTGCGTGGTCGTGTAGCCGATCTGCGAGCCGATGTTGGCGTAGACCGAGCGCAGCTCGATCTCGGTGTGGGCGGTGTTGAAGGTGCCGCCGGTCTGCACCGCGATCTCGTGCAGGGTGTTCTCGTCGGCCGGCACCCCGACGGTCTGGCCGTTGCTGACCACCGTGCCGTTCTGCGTGCCGAAGGCGATCGTCGAGACCTTGACGCCGGCCTTCTTGGCCGCCGCGATCGCCTCGCCGACGGTGCGCCCGACGGTGTTCGTGCCGTCACTGAGCAGCACGATGCGGGCCGGCGGCGGCGTGCTGCCCTGCGCCGTGGTCGTCCGGGAGAAGGTGGAGATGGCGTCGAGGGCGCTGAAGATCGCCTCGCCGATGGCCGTGTAGTTGGCCAGCTGCAGCCCGTCGATGGCCTTGGTGACGGGATCGCGCTCGACCGTCGGCGGCACGAGCACGTTGGCGTTGCGGGCGAAGCTCAGCAGGCCCAGGTTGATGCGGGCCGGCAGCAGCTTCACGAACTCCTTGCCGGCCGACTGCGCCGCGGCGAGGCGGGTCGGCAGCACGTCGGTCGCCTCCATCGAGCGGGAGACGTCGATGGCGAGCATGACCGTCGCCTTCTCGCGCGGCACCCGGACCGCGGCCGACGGCTTGGCCACGCCGACGGAGAGCACCAGCAGGCCGATCAGCATGAGCGCGAAGGTCAGGTGTCGGCGCCAGCCCGGGCGGCGCGGCGCCACGCTACCCAGCAGCTCGACGTTGCTGAACCGGGCCACGAAGGTCTGGCGGCGCAGCTGCAGCACCAGGTACGCGGCCAGCAGTGCGACCACGAACACGAGCAGCACCAGGTAGGCCGGGGAGAGGAAATGCATCAGCGCACCCCCGCCCCGACCGCGCCGACCACGAAGCGGCGGCGGGCCACGACGAAGCGAACGACGTCGGCGATCCAGTCGCGGTCGGTGCGCAGTTGCAGGTGGGCCGCGCCGCTGTGCCGCAGCGAGGCGGCGATGCGGTCACGTTGCCCGGCGGCCGCGGCCGCGTAGTCGGCTCGCAGGCGGCGGTCCGAGGTCTGCACCTCGAGCTGACGTCCGGACTCGGTGTCGACGAACGTGACCAGCCCGGCCGCCGGCAGCTCGAGCTCGCGCGGGTCCAGCACCTCGACGCCCAGGAGCTGGTGCCGGCCCGACAGCGCGCGGAGCGACCGCTCCCACGGCAGCGGGCCGGGCCCCACACCGCCCTCCATGAAGTCGGACACCACGGCCACCAGCCCGCGCCGGCGCAACGGGCGGCGCAGCTGCTCGAGCAGACCGGCGAGGTCGTGGCGACCGCCCTCGGCCGCCCGCGGGGTCTGCGCGATACGACGGGTCAGGTAGCGGGCGTGCATCCGGCCGGACAGCGCCGGGATCACGTAGGTGTCGGCCCCGTTGCCGACGACCGCCCCGACCCGGTTGCCCCCGCGCACCGTCAGGTGGGTGATGGCCGTGATCGCGGCCAGCACGAGCTCGCGCTTCTCGGTGAGCGCGGTCCCGAAGTCCATGCTCGGCGAGAGATCGACGACCAGCCAGGTCTCCAGCTCGCGGTCGGCCACGGTCTGGCGGATGTGCGCGGTCTGGGTGCGCGCGGTCACCGGCCAGTCCATGCGGCGCACGTCGTCGCCGAAGCTGTAGGGCCGCGACTCCCCCGCCTCGCTGCCCGGCCCCGGCACCAGGCCGAGGTAATTGCCCTGGAGCAGGCCGTCGAGCTTGTTCCGCACGGTTAGCTCCAGGCGGCGCAGCAGCGCGTCGGCACCGTGCAGGTCGAGGCTGGGGCCGTGATCGCTCGGCTGCGGTACGCCGCCCGAGTTGGTCACGCCACCGGGGTTGCCGGAACCGGGAGCGGTCGGTCTGCTCACGCCGAGCGCTCACCCCACTGAGCGGCCGGACCCGACTGCTGCGGCGCGGCCTGCCCGTACACGAGCGGCTGGCCGCCCGGCACCATGTCGATCGGCTGGCCCGCCCGCTGGCGGGGCGCGACCTGGGGCAGGGGCACGGCCTGCAGCACGCGACGGATGGCGTGCGCCGCGGGGACGCCGTCGGCGATCGCGTCGTAGCTGAGCACCATGCGGTGGGCCAGCACGTCGACGGCGATGTCCAGGACGTCCTGCGGCAGCACGTAGTCGCGGCCGCGGGTGAGCGCCATCGCGCGGCCGGCGGCGACCAGGCCGAGGCTGGCCCGCGGGCTCGCGCCGTAGGAGATCCACTGCGCGACGTCGTCGAGACCGAGCTGGCGCGGGTTGCGGGTGCCGAGGACGAGGCGCACGACGTAGTCGACGATCGCGTGGTGCACGAACACCCGGCTCGCGGTCGCCTGCAGGCGCTGCAGGTCGTCGGTCGAGATCACCGGGTTGGCCTGCGGCGGCTGCGATCCCATCCGGTAGATGATCTCGCGCTCCTCGGCGGCCGACGGGTAGTCGACGACGATCTTCATCAGGAACCGGTCGCGCTGGGCCTCGGGCAACGGGTACACGCCCTCGGACTCGATCGGGTTCTGGGTGGCGAGCACCAGGAACGGCGCCGGCACGTCGTAGCGGGTGCCGCCGATCGTCACGTGACGCTCGGCCATCACTTCGAGCAGGGCCGACTGCACCTTGGCCGGCGCGCGGTTGATCTCGTCGGCCAGCACGAAGTTGGCCATGATCGGGCCGAGTTCGGTGTCGAAGGACTCCGAACCGGCCCGGTAGATCCGGGTGCCCACGATGTCGGAGGGGACGAGGTCGGGCGTGAACTGCATGCGCGAGAACGATCCGTCGACCGTGCGGGCGAGCGTCTCGACCGCGAGGGTCTTGGCCACCCCGGGAACGCCTTCGAGCAGGCAGTGCCCCTGCGCCAGCAGGCTGACGACGAGCCGCTCGACCAGCCGCTCCTGACCCACGATCACCCGCTTGACCTCGAACATCACCCGTTCGAGCGCGGCCGCATCGGCCGCAGGCGTGTGGACGTGATCGGACTGCGTCACGGAGGGCTCCTTCGAAGGCGGTGCAGGACGGGCAGACGGTCGAAGGCTCAACGGTACGGGACCGGCCTGTACGGTGCCTGGGTGTCCGAGCCCGGTCTGTCGCCCTCCGACGCGCCCTCGGAAGCGCCGTCCGACGCGGCCCGGGACGACGTCCCCCGCTGCTCGGCCAAGGGCTGCCGCGCCCCGGCCACGACCGACCTGCACTGGCGCAATCCGCGGCTGCACGACGAGGCCCGGGTCAAGCACTGGCTGGCCTGCGCCGAACACGCCGACTCGCTCGCCGACTTCCTGGCCCGCCGCGGCTTCATGCTCGGCCGTGGCGGCCTGCCCGCCAACCCGGCCTGATCACGCGGCGGCCCGCGCCGGCGTGGTGATCGAGGCGACCGGGCCCTCGTTGTAGCCATGGTCGGCCCGCTCGACCGCCGCCTGCGCGGTGTAACGGACCGGGGTGTCGCACCGCGCGGTTGCGGAGAACACGGCCGAGTGTCCTGGCGCGGCCGTGACCCGCCGGGTCACCGCCCCGCCGATGATCAGCTGCATCCGGTGCCGGGTGCGATTGACCAGCGGGATCCAGCCGGAAGTCGACGACGACCGGTGCGCGAGCGCGATCGTCACGCTCGCCGTCGCGCAGTCGAACACGACCGACACGGCGACGGCCGGCACCGGCGGGCAGTCGACGACGAACGAGCCGGCCGCGGCCGTCGGCCCGGTGAGCCCGTGCGGGGTCAGGAAGCGCCAGCTCGCCGTGACCCGCTCGCCGTCGCGCAGCGTGCTCGCCACGGACCGGCACACTCGCACCGCGCTCGCGCCGAAGGTCAGGGTCAGGGTCAACCGGCGCCCCACGCGGAACTCGATCCGGCTCGGGTAGCGGCCGGCCGCCGCGCAGGCGGCGAGCTCGGTCCGGGGCCGGCCGTCGCACGTGCTCGTGCAGCTGTAGCGGTGGCTGAACCCGTTCACGGTCTGCCGGAAGCCGGTCGCGCCGGACGCCGAAGCCGTCGTTCCCGACGACACCATCAGCTGCTCGGACGACCGAGGCCGGCTCGTGCGGACGGTGAGCCCGGGCAGGCCCGGGGCCGTGGCCCGGAGCCTCACCTCACCCGTGCCCGTGACCGCGTACCGGAATCGCGCCACGCCCCGGCCGTCCGTGCGCACCGCCCGCGGTGCCTGTGCGTTGGCCGACGGCCGCAGAGCGACGAGCGCGCCGACCAGGTAGCGCCCGGCGCCGGTGCGCACCCGCACCGAACCGACCGCCGACTGGCCAGGCAGCAGCGCGCGGGGCGCCGTGACCTCGACCGAGTACGGCCCGTGGAGGGCACGGGCCGCTCGCACGTGCTCGGCCACCCGCGCCGTCACCGACCGCGGCAGGTGCACCGCCCGTCGGGCCACCGCCGGGCCGTTGCCGACCAGGGTGTTGAGCACCTGGCTCTCGACCGCCGCCTGGAAGGCGGTCCGCGCGTCGCCCCAGCGGGAGAGGGCGTACGCCAGCTCGGCCGTCTGCGTGCGATTCGTGCCGGGCACGAGTCCGACCGTCGCGAGGGTGACCGCGTAGGGCGCCGCCTTGGTCGGGCGCACGCAGTAGATCAGGCGGCCGCCGCTCGAGTAGTAGCCGACGAAGTCGCCCCCGGCGAGGCGGTAACCGAGGCCGGCGCGGATCGCGTGCGCCGACGACGCGGACGCCGTTCGCGCGCCCGGCGCGACCAGCAGGCCGGTGACGAGGGCGCCGAGGGCGAGCAGCAGGCCCATCCGCGAGAGGGGATCGCGCAGCGCGCGGTGGCGGGGACGGTGACGTGAGGTGAGGATCATCGCGCCACAGTGTCCGAAGCGCCGGGCCCGCGGGCCGCTCCTTCGCCGCCTGTGGACGGGATCCGGCCCTGTGGACAGGCCGCCCCGGAATTGTCGGACGTCGGGCTAGGGTGCCCGCCCGGTGCGGAGCGTCAGCCGCCGATGGCCGACATCGAGCGCTCGGGCTGCACGAAGCCGTCCTCGCCGATGCCGTGGCCGGCCTGCTTGCCCGCCACCGCCGCGATGATGATCGCCGCGAGGTCGTCGTCGGTGGCGCCGTTGCGCAGGGGCCCGCGCAGATCGGTCTCGGACTGCGCGAACAGGCAGGTGCGCAGCTGACCGTCGGCGGTCAGCCGCAGGCGGTCGCAGTCGCGGCAGAACGGCCGGGTGATCGAGGCGATGATGCCGAGCCGCCCCGTTTCCGCCGCCCACGACGCGCGATCGGGGCCGTCGACGATCTCGAACTCCTCGGCCGGCGCCGAGCCGCGCTGACCGACCGGCTGCACGACGTACCCGGCCGCCTCGACGATGGCCAGGATCTCCTCCGCCGTCACCATGTCCTCGCGCGACCAGGTGTGGTCGGCGTCCAGCGGCATGTGTTCGATGAAGCGCAACCGGAAACCCGAGCGGAGCGTCCAGGCCAGCAGGTCGGGCGCCTCGTCGAGGTTGCTCCCCCGCACCAGCACCGAGTTGATCTTCACCGGGTTGAGACCGGCCCCGGCGGCCGCGGCGACGCCGTCGAGCACCTCGGACAACCGGTCACGCCGGGTCAGCTCGGCGAACCGCGCCGGGTTGAGGGTGTCGACGGAGACGTTGATGCGGTCGAGTCCGGCCTCGGCCAGCCGGGCGGCGCTGCGGGTCAGCGTGACCCCGTTCGTGGTCAGCGAGATCTCCGGCCGCGGGTCGAGCGCCGCGAGCCGGCCGACGACCTCGGGCAGCGTCGGGTGCACGAGTGGTTCCCCACCGGTGAGCCGCACGCTGGTGACACCGAGCTTCACGAACAGCGCGGCGAGACGGAGGAACTCGTCGTCGGACAGCCGCTGGGCCTTGGTCAGCCAGTCGAGCCCCTCGGCCGGCATGCAGTACGTGCAGCGCAACGAGCAGAGATCGGTCAGCGAGACCCGGAGGTCGGTGGCCACACGGCCGAACCGGTCCCGCAGGACCCCCGAGCCTTCGTCCGGGGCAGCGCCGATCGAGATCACCCGGCCCACGCTACCTGGATGTACCGACCACCGCTCTACGTGAGCGGCCGGGTTGCGCCGAAGTACGACCCGTACTCGTAGAGCGACGCCACCTGGACGTAGCCGCCGCTGTAGGGCGCTTCGATGATCTCGCCGCCACCCTTGTAGATCGCGATGTGGTGGATGCCGGCGACCGTGCCGTCGGTGCTCCAGAAGATGAGGTCACCGGGCATGAGATTGCCGGAACCCGGATGGTACGAGCCGGCCTGGTAGTACTGCGTGGCCGCGTAGTGGTCCCAGCCGCGACCCCAGGCGTACATCGTCAGACCGGAGCAGTCGTAGCCGTCGACGTAGCAGTCGTTCGGCGCGCCATTGCTGGCATCGCAGACGCCGTAGCTCGGCCCGTACTGGCCGCCGCCGGCCCAGGCGTACGGCGTGCCGAGCGTGCTGTAGGCGCGGCGCACGGCTCGCATGCCCTTGGCCGCCGACCAGCCGCCGCCCGACGGTGCCGACGGACCGCTGCTGTACGACCCGCCGCCGCCGCCCCCGCCGCCACCGCCGCCACCGCCGTTGCCGTGCTGGGCGCGACGGGCCGCCGCGGCGGCAGCAGCCGCGGCCGCGGCCGCGCGCTGGGCGCGGAGTTGGGCGGCGCGCTGCGCCGCCAGCCGGGCCGCCCGGATGCGGGCGAGGCGGATCTGCTCGGCGCGGAACGCGAGGTAGACGGAGCGCTGGTTGTTCAGGGTGTAGAGCTGGGCCTGGGCGGCGTCGAACTGCTGCTGGCTCTGCGCCAGCGAACTCTGCAGCGCCGCCTTCTGCACCTGCTCGGCCGCGACTTCGTCGTCGGCCTGCTGCTTGGCCTGCTTCGCGGCCTCGGCGCGACGGCCGAGGTTCTGGACCGCGGCCCGGGCCTGGGCGTCGGCGTTCGACTTCGCGACGGTGGCCCGCTCGAGCGCCCCGATCGCGTCGGCCTTCGCCGAGGCCTGGTACTCCTGGATCGTCCCCTCGTCGAGCAGGTTGTTCGGGTTGTTGGCGCTGAGCAGGGTGCCGGCATCGCCGTTGACCCCGCCGTCCATGTAGCTGGCCTGCACGAACTTGACGAAACGGGTGTGCGCGTCGTCGGCCGAACGGCCGGCCTGGGTGACGTCGGCCCTGGCCGTCGCGGCGGCGGCCTGCGCGTCGCGCAGCTTGGAGTAGGCGAGGGCCACCTTCTGCTCGGCCAGCTCGCGCTGCCCCTCGAGCTGGACGAGCGCGGCCTGGGCCTGAGCGATCTGGCCGCCGAGCGCGCCGACGCGTCCGGCCAGGAAGGCCTTCTGGTTCCGGGCGGCGGCGAGCTGGCCGTCCGTCGGGTTGGGCGGGGGCGTCGGGTTGGCCACGGCGGGCGCGGCGGGCAGGGCGAGGAGCAGCCCGGCCACGGTGGACGCGACGGCAAGTAGCGCAGCGCAGCGACGGCCACCCTGATGGCTCACATGCACGACCGAAGCTCGCTTTCTGGCGTCCCCGTACGGATTGGCGACCTCAGAGTGCCATTTCCGTCCCATTGGCGCCAGAGACACCACGAGAAACACTCGCAACATCAGTAACAATTTCGGACGGATCAGCGCACGCCGGCGGTCTCCCTGACGTGCTGATCGGCCGATCGCGAGCGAGCTTGAGCGAGCCGGCGGAACTCGGCGCGCCGCTCCCACCACCCCACCGCGGCGTGCGCCCCCAGCGCGTAGACGACCCCGGCCACCAGGTCGAGCACGTAGTGCTCGCCGCAGTACACGAGGGTGAACCCCATCGCGACCGGATACAGGTGGACCAGCGCCCGGCGCCGCGAGCGGATGCGCCCCGCGACGTAGATCGCGACGAGCACGGCGAACGCGGTGTGCAGCGACGGCATCGCGGCGACCGGGTTGGCGCCGTCGGCCTGGGCGTGGGCCAGCAGGTCGTGGACGCCCTGGGCGTGGAACCAGTCCCAACCGCGGGACGACAGCCGCGCCACCGCCGGCGACAGCCCGTCGCGCGCGGCCAGCCACGGCGGCGCCTCCGGGAAGACGACGTAGGTGACCAGCCCCGCCACCGACAGCACGATCACCCGCCGGATGAAGCCGAGCCAGACCTGTCGATCGCGCAGCCAGAGCACGGCGGCGAGGATCGGCGTGGCCAGGAAGTGCGAGGTGTAGACCAGCGTGCACAGCGCGTCGTACCAGTGCACCTCGGTGACGCTGTACAGCTGCTGCTGCAGCCACACCGTCGGCTCGGTGCCGCCGAACACCCACTTCTCGGCCCGCAGGATGTCGGCCTCGTGCAGCGGGATCCCGAGCCGGTCGGCGATCCCGCGGGTGCGGTCGTAGAGAAGGAGGACGGCGGTGAACGGCAACCAGTCGGTGACCACCTGCCGCATCGCGGTCCAGCCGTGGCCGATCGCGCTGATGGACAGCCCGCTGATGACGATCGCGGCGAGCGGCCCTCGGTCGGTCGGCACGCCGCTGCGGAGCGCGTAGACGACGACGACCGCCGCCCAGAAGAGCCCGAGCAGCCAGCGCACGCGGGCCCAGCCGAGGGTGCGGAGCAGCCGGAGCGCGGCCCCCGGCCGTTCCTGATTCCCCTCGGCCTCGGCTTCCACAAGGGGTGAGTTTACGGTCATGATGGCGGCTGTTCTGCTCGGCTCAGCCCGCGCGTCGCCGCGCCCGTGGTGGTATCTTGACGTCAAGAGATCTCCATTCGAACCCCGCCAGACCTCCACCCGAAATCCCCTCGACAGGAGCACGCCGTGCCGGCAGAGAGCAAGAACAGCTTCGGAGCCCGGGCCCAGTTGTCCGTCGCAGACACCACCCTCGACTACTTCCGCCTCGATGCGGTCGACGGCACCCGGCGCCTGCCGTTCAGCCTCAAGATCCTGCTCGAGAACCTGCTGCGCACCGAGGACGGCAAGAACGTCTCGGCCGAGCAGGTGCAGGCCCTCGCCGACTGGCAAGCCGACGCCGAACCCGACACCGAGATCCAGTTCACCCCGGCCCGCGTGGTCATGCAGGACTTCACCGGCGTCCCGGCCGTCGTCGACCTCGCCACGATGCGCGAGGCGGTCGTCGAGCTCGGCGGCGACGCGACGAAGATCAACCCGCTCGCGCCGGCCGAACTGGTCATCGATCACTCGGTCATCGCCGACCTCTTCGGCACGCCGGACGCCTTCCAGCGCAACGTCGAGCTCGAGTACGAGCGCAACCGGGAGCGCTACCAGTTCCTTCGCTGGGGCCAGACCGCGTTCGACGAGTTCAAGGTCGTGCCGCCGGGCACGGGCATCGTGCACCAGGTCAACATCGAGTACCTGGCCCGCGTCATCTTCAACCGCAACGGCCTCGCCTACCCCGACACGCTGGTCGGCACCGACTCGCACACCACGATGGTCAACGGCCTCGGCGTGCTCGGTTGGGGCGTCGGCGGCATCGAGGCCGAGGCGGCCATGCTCGGCCAGCCGGTCAGCATGCTGATCCCGCGCGTCGTCGGGTTCAAGCTGAACGGCGAGCTGCCCGACGGCTCGACCGCGACCGACCTCGTCCTCACGATCACCGAGATGCTGCGCAAGCACGGCGTCGTCGGCAAGTTCGTCGAGTTCTACGGGCCGGGCGTCGGCGCGGTGCCGTTGGCGAACCGCGCCACGATCGGCAACATGAGCCCCGAGTACGGCTCCACCTGCGCGATCTTCCCGATCGACGACGAGACGTTGCGCTACCTGCGCTTCACCGGCCGCAAGGACGACCAGATCGCGCTGGTCGAGGCCTACGCGAAGGAGAACGGCCTCTGGCACGACTCCTC
The DNA here is from genome assembly GCF_036000465.1 of Jatrophihabitans sp. GTDB lineage: Bacteria > Actinomycetota > Actinomycetes > Mycobacteriales > Jatrophihabitantaceae > Jatrophihabitans. The sequence continues at coordinate 13,477 of NZ_DASYFV010000023.1, forward strand.
GGTCGAGCCCGACTTCTCCGAGACGCTCGAGCTCGACCTGTCGACGATCGAGCCCTCCCTGGCCGGCCCGAAGCGCCCGCAGGACCGCGTCCCGCTGAAGTCGGCCAAGCCGATGTTCCGCGAGGCGCTCGGTAGCTACGTCGATTCCGTCCAGGACAGCGTCGACGAGGCCAACGACGAATCGTTCCCGGCCTCCGACCCGGCCGCCCCGAGCGAGGACGCCGCCCCGGTCGCCTCCTGCGCGCACGGCGCCGAGGGCCGCACGTCCAACCCGGTCGAGGTGACGATCGACGGCACGAAGGCGGTGCTCGACCACGGCGCGGTCGTGATCGCGGCGATCACCTCGTGCACCAACACCTCGAACCCCTCGGTGATGATCGGCGCGGCCCTGCTGGCCAAGAAGGCCGTCGAGAAGGGCCTCACCCGCAAGCCATGGGTGAAGACCTCGCTGGCGCCCGGCTCGAAGGTCGTCACCGACTACTACGACCGCTCGGGCCTGACGCCCTACCTCGAGAAGCTCGGCTTCAACCTGGTCGGCTACGGCTGCACGACCTGCATCGGCAACTCCGGCCCGATCATCGACGAGGTGTCGGCCGCGGTGAACGAGGGCGACCTCGCCGCGACCGCGGTGCTGTCGGGCAACCGCAACTTCGAGGGGCGCATCAATCCCGACGTGAAGATGAACTATCTCGCGTCCCCGCCGCTCGTCGTCGCCTACGCCCTCGCCGGCACGATGGACGTGGACCTGTTCAACGACCCGCTGGGCACCGACCAGGACGGCAACCCGGTGTTCCTCAAGGACATCTGGCCCTCGCCGCAGGAGGTCGAGGACGTCATCGACCAGGCCATCGCCAGCGAGATGTACGCGAAGGACTACGCCGACGTCTTCGCCGGCGACGAGCGCTGGCAGGGGCTGCCGACGCCCGAGGGTGCGACCTTCGAGTGGGACGCCGAGTCGACCTACGTGCGCAAGCCCCCGTACTTCGACGGCATGGCGGTCGAGCCGAGCGACGTCACCGACATCGAGGGCGCGCGGGTACTGGCCAAGCTGGGTGACTCGGTGACCACCGACCACATCAGCCCGGCCGGGGCGATCAAGGCCGACTCCCCCGCCGGCAAGTACCTCGCCGAGCACGGCGTCGACCGCCGTGACTTCAACTCCTACGGGTCGCGGCGCGGCAACCACGAGGTGATGATCCGCGGGACGTTCGCCAACATCCGGCTGCGCAACCAGCTCGCGCCCGGCACCGAGGGCGGCTTCACCCGCGACTTCACCGACGGCGGCGCCGACACCACGATCTACGACGCCTCGGTGAACTACGCGAAGGCGGGCACCCCGCTCGTCATCCTGGCCGGCAAGGAGTACGGCTCGGGCTCGTCGCGCGACTGGGCGGCGAAGGGCACCGCCCTGCTCGGCGTGCGCGCGGTGATCGCGGAGTCCTACGAGCGCATCCACCGCTCGAACCTCATCGGCATGGGCGTGTTGCCGCTGCAGTACCCCGATGGTGAGAGCGCCGAGTCGCTCGGGCTCACCGGTGAGGAGACGTTCTCGATCACCGGGGTCACCGCGCTCAACGACGGCACGACGCCGCGTTCCGTGACGGTCAAGGCGGGCGACACCGAGTTCGAGGCGCGGCTGCGCATCGACACCCCCGGCGAGGCCGACTACTACCGCCACGGCGGGATCATGCAGTACGTCCTGCGCTCGCTTCTCTGACGGCGCCGCGCTGACAGCGCTTGCAGTACTGCTCGGCCGAAACGCCGCGTCCCGCATCGCGGGGCGCGGCGTTTCGCGTGACGGCGGCGAACCTGTGTTTCCGCTGGTCGGGCCGAAGGTCACGAGTTGGTTTCGTTTGCTGGTGAACCCGGGCACAGGCATATATGTTCGCGGACGCAACATTTACCAACGTTGCTCAGCGGGGGCTGACGGAGTCCCCCTTTTGACCTGGGAAGGGCGGAACACGCATGCGCAAGAGCGCACTCGGTCTGATCACTCTCGCCGCGGCGTCCTCGCTGCTGGTGAGCGCCTGTTCATCGAGCGGAAGCAAGACCACCACCTCGAGCACTGCGGGCAGCTCCTCGGCTCCGGCCGGCGGCTCCAGCAGCAGCAGCGCTCCGGCGGCGAAGGGCAAGGTCGGGGTCATCCTCCCCGACACCACGTCCTCGACGCGCTACACGCTCTACGACGCCCCGCTGCTGAAGAAGGCGTTCGACGCCGCGGGCATCCAGAGCGACATCCAGAACTCCGGCGGCAGCACCGCCAAGCAGGGCTCCATCGCCGACTCGATGATCGGTGAGGGCGTCAAGGTCATCCTGATCGACTCGATCGACGCCACCAGTGGTGCCGCCATCGAGGCCAAGGCCGCCGCGGCCGGCATCCAGGTCATCGACTACGACCGCGTGAACCTGGGCGGCACCGCGCCGTACTACGTCTCGTTCGACAACGAGGAGGTCGGCAAGCTGCAGGCGTCGACCCTCGTGTCCTGCCTGACCGCGGCCAAGAAGACCAACCCGCAGATCATCGAGATGGACGGCGGCAAGGACGTCGACAACAACGCGGTCCTCTTCGCCAAGGGCGCGGCCGAGGTCTTCGACCCGCTGCAGGCGGCGGGCAAGCTGAAGGTCGTCTCGAAGACCACGGTCAAGGGCTGGGACAAGAACCTGGCCGCGCCGGCCTTCCAGCAGGCGCTCACCGCCAACGGCGGCAAGGTCGACGGCGTTCTCGCCGCGAACGACGACATCGCCAACGAGGTCATCACCGTTCTGAAGAACAAGGGCCTCAAGGTCCCGGTCACCGGTCAGGACGCCGGCATCTCCGGTCTGCAGAACATCCTCAAGGGCGACCAGTGCATGACCGTCTTCAAGGACGTCAAGCAGGAGGCCGACGCGGCCTCGAAGCTGGCCATCGCGCTGATCAACAAGCAGGACCCGACCACGGCCGGCAACCTGGCCGACTTCGCCGACCCGAAGACGCCGAGCCACAAGATCAAGGCCCTGCTGCTCAAGCCCGCCGTCATCACGATCAAGAACGTCGAAGACGTCGTGACCGCCGGGTCGCTCAAGGCCTCGGACATCTGCAAGGGCATCGAGAGCCTCTGCACGAAGAACGGCGTCAAGTAGTCCGACACCGGATCCAGCAGTAGTCGGGGCGATGGCCGGACGGATACCGTCCGGCCATCGTCACGAAACGACCCGTCCCGAGGGAGAAGCACGATGGCCGACCCGATCCTGCAACTCAAACAGATCAACAAGAGTTTCGGTCCCGTGCACGTGTTGCACGACATCGACTTCTCCGTCTACCCGGGCGAGGTCACCGCCCTCGTCGGTGACAACGGTGCCGGCAAGTCGACGCTCGTCAAATGCGTCGCCGGCATCTACGGCATCGACTCCGGCGAGATGCTGTGGGAGGGCAAGCCCGTCCACGTGCACGACCCGCGGTCGGCGTCGGCCCTCGGCATCAAGTTCGTCTACCAGGACCTCGCCCTGGCCGACAACCTCGACATCACCCAGAACATGTTCCTGGGTCGCGAGATCCGCAAGTTCGGCTTCCTCTCCGACGGCGAGATGGAGAGCAAGGCCCGCGAGGTGCTGACCGGCCTGAACGTGCGCACCGTGTCGTCGGTGCGCCAGGTCGTCGCCAGCCTCTCCGGTGGCCAGCGCCAGACCGTGGCCATCGCCAAGGCCGTGCTCGGTGAGAGCCGGGTCGTCTTCCTCGACGAGCCCACCGCCGCCCTGGGTGTGGCGCAGACGCGCCAGGTGCTCGATCTCGTCCGCCGTCTGGCCGACCAGGGCCTCGGGGTCGTGCTCATCTCGCACAACATGAACGACGTCATGGAGGTCGCCGACCGCGTCGCCGCCCTCTATCTCGGCAAGATCGCGGCCGAGGTGTTCGCCAAGGACTCGAGCACGGCCCAGATCGTCGAACTGATCACGGCCGGTCGCAGCGGCGACATCGGGCTGTCCACCGCTACCGCGAACGAGGTGATGTGAGATGGCCGGCGATTCCACCAGCCTGACCAAGTCCGAGGACGCGCCCGCGCGCGGCAGTTTCTCCCTCGACATCGAGCGGCGCGACATCGCCGGGGCGTTCCGCGCCTACACCGGACGTCTGCGGGCCGGCGACCCGGGCGCCCTGCCGTCGGTGCTCGGCCTGGTGGCGCTCGTCATCATCTTCAGTCAGGTGAGCGCCCGCTTCCTGACCAAGAACAACATCGGCAACCTGCCGGGCCAGGGCTCCTACATCGCCCTCATCGCGCTCGGCCTGGTCTTCGTCCTGCTGCTCGGCGAGATCGACCTGTCCGCGGGCACGACCGGTGGCGTGTGTGCCGGCATCGCGGCGCAGGGCATCGGTTCGAACGGGCTGCGCCACGGCGTACCGGGGCTCCTCTACACGGTCATCATCATCGTGATGGTCGGCGCGATCATCGCCGGCCTGCTGCTCCGCACCTTCGTCGGCCCGGCGGTGGTTCTCGTCGGGCTCCTCATCACGCTGACCGGCCAGGACAAGCACGTGATCCCGGCCCTGATCTTCGGCGTCTCCTTCGGCGCGGCGGTCGGCCTCTTCATCGGCCTGCTCGTCGCCCGCGTCGGCATCCCCAGCTTCATCGTCACGCTCGCGCTGTTCCTGGCGTTCCAGGGTCTGCTGATCTTCGTGCTCAACTCGCAGCCGATCTCGATCAGCAGCAGGACCTTCTGGAACGGTCTCGCGAACTACAACATGTCGCCGTTCTGGAGTTGGGTCTACGTCATCGTCCTGGTGGGCGGGTACTTCGCCTTCACCCTGGTCAAGTCGACCCGCTCCCGGGCCAAGGGCCTGTCGGCCGACACGCTGCAACTCGTGGTCGGGCGCGCGGTGGCCATCGGCGTCGTCGGTGTCCTGATCGTGATCTTCGCCAACGACAACCGCAACCCGAACATCAAGCCCGAGATCGCCGGACTCCCCTGGGCCGCCGTCGTTCCGGTGAGCCTGATGATCATCTCGAGCATCATGCTCACCAAGACGACCTGGGGCCGGCACCTGTTCGCCACCGGCGGCAACGCCGAGGCCGCCCGTCGCGCCGGCATCAACGTCGTCCGCATCAAGGTCACCGCCTTCACGCTGTGCTCCTCGTTCGGCGCGCTCGGCGGCATCTTCCTGGCCTCCTACACCGGTGGCGTGCAGCTCGACCTCGGGGCCGGCAACGTGCTGCTGTTCTCGGTCGCGGCGGCGGTCATCGGCGGCACGTCGCTGTTCGGCGGTCGCGGCAAGGCCCGGGACGCGATCATCGGCGCGCTGGTCATCGTGATCATCCCCAACGGCATCGGCCTGCGCCCGAGCCTGCCGGCGCAGTACAACAACATCATCACCGGTGGCGTGCTGCTGCTCGCCGCGGCGGTCGATGCGTTGTCCCGGCGCCGTTCGGCGAAGCGGTAGTCCGACCCGATCCGAACGGTGAGACGGGATATCTCCGATGACGTCGAGGGCAGCTCGGCCCGATGCGATGCGCCGTCACAACCTGTCGCTGGTGCTCGCCGAGGTCCACGCCGCGGGTGAACTGACCCGCGCCGAGCTGACCCACCGCCTCGGGATGAGCCGCTCGACCATCGGCGCGCTCGTCGCCGAGCTCACCGACCTCGGCCTCGTGTCGGAGTCGGTGCCCTCGGGCGGCGACCGCGTCGGGCGGCCCTCGCACGTCGTCGGCCCGAGCGCGCGCGGACCGTTCGTGGTGGCGATCGACATCGACGTCACCCACATCACCGTGGCGGCGATCGGCATCGGTGGCACCGTGCTGCACCGCCGCACGGTGCAGACCGGTCCGGTCTCCCCGTCGCCGGCGTCGATGGCGGCCCTCATCGCGGCCGAGGTGGGGCGCGTGGCCGAGGCGGTGCCGAGCGCCGCCGGCGTCATCGGCGTCGGCGTGAGCGTGCCCGGCACCGTCGACCGGCACAGCGGGCTCGTCGGCGTCGCGCCCAACCTCGGCTGGCACGACGCCGCCTTCGGCGACCTGCTCACCGAGGCGATGCACCGCGGCGCGCCGGTCGAGGTCGGCAACGACGCCGACCTCGCGGTGCTGGCCGAGCACCGGCGCGGCAGCGGGCGGGGCAGCGAGGACGTCATCTACCTCATGGGCCGCGTCGGTGTGGGCGCCGGGATCATCAGCGGGGGCGTGCCGCTGCGCGGCCACGACGGGCACGCGGGCGAGATCGGGCACACGGTCATCGAGGCCGGCGGCCCACCCTGCCACTGCGGCAAGGCCGGCTGCACCGAGACCTACATCGGCGAGGGTGCCCTGCTCACGCTCGCCCATCGGCCGCTGCCCCCGACCGACGACGCCGTCAGCGACGTCTTCGCCGCGGCCCGCTCGGGCGACGCCGTGGCGCTGCTGGCCGTCCGCACCGTGGCCGGGGCACTCGGCCGAGCGGTGGCCGGCCTGGTCAACATGCTCAACCCGGAGCGGGTGCTGCTCGGTGGTTCGTTCTCCCACGTGCTCGAGCTCGCCCGGCCCGAGATCGAGCGTGCGCTCGAGACGCATGTGCTCGAGGCGCCGGCCCGCAGCCTGCAACTCGACCTTCCCGCGTTCGGGCCGGATTCGGCCCTCCTCGGCGCGGCCGAGATCGGGTTCGCCGCCCTGCTGGCCGACCCGCTCGTCGCAGCCTCGATGTCGGCCTGACCCGGCCCGCCGCGATCGTGGGCCGGCCGATCACTCGACGCCGGCGGCCTGCCGCTCGAACTGGGTGCGGTAGAGCTCGGCGTACAGGCCGTCGCGGGCCAGCAGGTCGGCGTGCCGGCCCGTCTCCACGACGTGGCCGCCGTCGAGCACGACGATCGTGTCGGCGCTCAGGATCGTCGACAGCCGGTGGGCGATGACCAGCGACGTGCGCCCGACCAGGGCCCGGGCCAGCGCCTCCTGCACCGCGGCCTCGCTCTCGCTGTCCAGGTGGGCCGTCGCCTCGTCCAGGATGACGATCTCGGGCGCCTTGAGCAGCAGCCGGGCGATCGCGAGGCGCGCCTTCTCCCCGCCCGACAGGCGGTAGCCGCGGTCGCCGACGACGGTGTCGAACCCGTCGGGCAGCGAGCGCACCAGCGCGGCGATCTGCGCCGCCTCGAGCGCGGCCCAGATCTGGTCCTCGGTCGCAACCGGGGCGGCGTAGACCAGGTTCTCCCGGATCGTGTCGTGGAACATGTGCGCCTCCTGGCTCACCACGCCGATCCGGTCGTGCAGCGACTGCTGGGTGACCGTGCGCACGTCGTGGCCGCCCACGAGCACCCGGCCGCGCTTCACGTCATAGACGCGCGGCAGCAGCTGGCTGATGGTGGTCTTGCCCGCCCCCGAAGGACCGACGAGCGCCACCATCTCCCCCGGCTCGGCCCGGAACGAGACGCCGTGCAGCACCTCCACCGACGGCGTGCTGTCGAGCACCGCGACGTCCTCCAGCGAGGCGAGCGACACCTCGGCCGCCGTCGGGTAGGCGAAGTGGACGTCGGCGAACTCGATGGTGCGGGCGTCGGCCGGCAGCTCGACCGCGTCGTCGGCATCGGCGATCATCGGGGCGAGGTCGAGCACCTCGAAGACCCGGTCGAAGCTGACCAGCGCGCTCATGACGTCGACCCGCGCGTTCGACAGCGCGGTCAGCGGGCCGTAGAGCCGGCTCAGCAGCAGCGCGAGGGTGACGACCGTGCCGGCCGAGAGCTCGCCCTTGATGGCCAGATAGCCGCCGAGGCCGTAGACCAGGGCCTGGGCCAGCGACGCGACGAGCTGCAGCGCCACGAAGAACGCCCGCCCGTACATCGCGGACGTGACGCCGATGTCGCGCACCCGCGCGGCCCGGGCCCGGAACGAGGCGTCCTCGCGCTCGGGCCGGCCGAACAGCTTCACCAGCAGCGCGCCCGCCACGTTGAACCGCTCGGTCATGGTGGTGTTCATCGACGCGTTCAGGTTGTACGACTCGCGGGTGATCTCCTGCAGCCGGGCGCCGATCCGCCGGGCCGGGATGACGAACACCGGGAGCATGACGATCGAGATCAGCGTGATCGGCCACGAGAGCGTGAACATGACACCGGCGGTGAGCACGAGGCTGACCACGTTCGACACCAGCCCCGACAGCGTCGAGGTGAACGCCTGCTGGGCGCCCAGCACGTCGTTGTTGAGGCGGCTGACCAGCGCGCCGGTCTGCGTGCGGGTGAAGAACGCCAACGGCATGCGCTGGACGTGGTCGAAGACCGCCGTGCGCATGTCGTAGATGAGGCCCTCGCCGATGCGGGCCGAGAACCAGCGTTGGGTGAAGGACAGGCCGGCGTCGACGACGGCGAGCCCGGAAATGACCAGGGCGATCGTGACGACCGCCCCGGCCGCCGCATGCCCGGTGATGTCGTTGACGACCCGGCCGGCGAGCACCGGGGTGACGACCCCGATCAGGGCGTCGGCGACCACCATGACCAGGAAGACGAGCAGCTCACGCCGGTAGGGCGCGGCGAAGCGCAGCACGCGCCGCCAGGTTCCCCTCGGCAGCTTCTTCTCGATCGACGGGCCGCGTTTGCGCATCGAGCTCATCGCCCGCATGGCGCTCGCATGATCCAACGACATCAGCAGACCTCCGCACCGGCAACGCGGTGGCGCCGGCGTGCGTTCCTGGCGTTCAGTCCTCGGCGTCCAGCCCGGCCAGGGCGCGCAGGCGGCGGTACTGGGCGTCGCGCTCGGCGGCCTGCTGCTCGTCCTGGGTCCGCCCGACGGCGCCGTGCAGCAACGCCTTGGTCTCCGCCGCGGCGTCGCGGTCGACCGCCGCGAGCGCGGCCACGGTCCGCTCGACGGCGGCGTCGAGGTCGTCGCGGGCGACCACGTGCGACGCCAGGCCGATGCGGAGCGCCTCGGCGGCGTCGACGCGACGGGCGGTCAGGCAGATCTCGCTCGCCCGCGAGACCCCGACGAGGTCGACGAGCCGCTTGGTGCCGCCGAGGTCGGGCACGATGCCGAGCTTGGGTTCGGCCATGCAGAACTGGGCGTCGTCGGCCAGGATGCGGATGTCGCAGCCGAGGGCCAGCTGGAATCCGCCGCCGATGGCGTGCCCCTGGACGGTCGCGATGCTCACGACGTCGGGACGCGAGCTCCAGTCGAAGGCGCGCTGCCAGCCCGCGATGCGGCCGGTGGCCTCGTCGTGCGGGAGTCGCGGCAGGGCGCGGATGCCGTCGGGCGACTCGCCGGAGAACAGGCTCTTGTCGAGCCCGGCCGAAAAGGCGCGCCCCTCGGCCCGGATGACGACGATGCGGACGGTTCCGGGCAGCGCGCCGCGGACGCGGACGAGCTCGTTCCACATCGTCGGCGACTGGCAGTTGAGCCGGTCGGGCCGGTCGAGCGTGATCGTGGCGATCGAGCTGCCCGCGGAACCCTCGGACACACGAACGTCGACCCGGAAGCCAGCTTCCGGGTCGACGTCGAGAGTGGAGGTATCGATGCCGGTCAGCTTACTGGGTTCCCAGATCCCTGAGCCGGCGGTCGTACCGGGCGCGCGCCGAGGCTACTTCGCCTTGGCCTTGCCCTTGCCCGCGGCGCTCTTCGTGCGAGTGGCGCCACCGCGGCCCCGCAGGGTCACACCGGACTCCGAGAGGACCCGGTGCACGAACCCGTACGAGCGGCCGTGCGTGTCCGCGAGTTCGCGGATGCTCTTGCCCTTGTCGTAGGCCTTCTTCAGATCGGTCGCGAGCTTGGTGCGCTCGGCGCCGGTGATCCGAGCGCCCTTCTTCAGCACTGCCATGGTGATGTCCCTTCATCAATGAGGAAGCCGTCCTGGGCAGCGACCAGTGCTCATGGTCGCCGCGACTCCCGATCGTTTTGATAGCAGGCGCCGGGAGGCCAAGCAAGATCGACACGGAGATTCCACGCCATTGACCGCAGAGTTAGGCCGTTCGCACTAATCCGAGAACGCTCTCGGACAACGTCACCCGGCCAATGCGCGCCAGTTGATCGAACTGCGCATTGCGTGATCGTTTGTCGGCTTGATCACTGATCAGCGCAGCCAGGGGGACGATCAGGCGAGGGTGATCAGGTCGGCCAGATCGGCGCTCCACTGGTCCTCGATGCCGTCGGGCAGGAGGATCACCTTGTCGGGCGCCAGGGCCTCGACCGCGCCCTCGTCGTGCGTCACGAGCACGATCGCGCCGGCGAACGTGCGCAGGGCGTCGAGCACCTGATCGCGGCTCACCGGGTCGAGGTTGTTGGTCGGCTCGTCGAGCAGCAGGACGTTGGCCGAACTGGTCACCAGCATCGCCAGCGCGAGCCGGGTCTTCTCGCCGCCGGAGAGCACCCCGGCCGGCTTGTCGACGTCGTCGCCGGTGAACAGGAAGGCGCCGAGGATCTTGCGCAGCTCGGTGTCGTTGAGGTCCGAGCGACCCACCGACGACGCCGAGGTGCGCATGTTCTCGAGGATCGTCCGGTCGTGGTCGAGGGTCTCGTGCTCCTGGGCGTAGTAGCCCATCCGCAGCCCGTGGCCGGGGACGACCTCGCCGGTGTCGGCGTCCTCGATCCCGGACAGCAGGCGGAGCAGCGTGGTCTTCCCGGCGCCGTTGAGGCCGAGGATCACCACCCGGGCGCCGCGGTCGACCGCGAGGTCGACGTCGGTGAACACCTCGAGCGAGCCGTAGGACTTCGACAGCCCCTCGGCGGTGAGCGGGGTCTTCCCGCACGGGGCCGGCGCCGGGAAGCGCAGGCGGGCGACCTTGTCCCCCACCCGCACCTCGGCGAGGCCGGCGGCCAACGCGGCGGCGCGGCGGTCCATCTGGTGCGCTGCCCGGGCCTTCGTCGCCTTCGCCCGCATCTTGTCGGCCTGCGACTTGAGCGACTCGATCTTGCGCTCGGCGTTGGCCCGCTCGCGGTGGCGGCGCCGCTCGTCGGCCTCGCGCTGCTTGAGGTAGGTCTTCCAGCCGACGTTGTAGACGTCGACCGTCGAGCGGTTGGCGTCGAGGTACCAGACCTTGTTGACGACGGCGTCGAGCAGGCTGACGTCGTGGCTGATCAGCACGAGCCCGCCGGTGTGCTGCTTGAGGAAATCGCGCAGCCAGACGATCGAGTCGGCGTCGAGGTGGTTGGTCGGCTCGTCGAGCAGCAGGGTCGTCGGCTCGGCGCCGGAGTCGGCGAACAGGATGCGGGCCAGCTCGACCCGGCGGCGCTGACCACCCGACAGCGTCGACAGCGGTTGGGCCAGCACCCGGTCGGGCAGGCCGAGGTTCGCGCAGATGCGGGCGGACTCGCTCTCGGCGGCGTACCCGCCGAGGGCGGTGAACCGCTCCTCGAGATTGCCGTAGCGGCGCAGCAAGGCCTCGTCGTGCGGGGTCTCGGCGAGCTGCACCTGCACCTTGGCGATGTCGGTGACCAGGACGTCCAGGCCGCGGGCGGAGAGCACCCGGTCGCGGGCCAGGACGGTGATGTCGCCGTCGCGCGGATCCTGCGGCAGGTAGCCCACCGGCCCGGTGCGGTCGATGCGGCCGCCGTGCGGCAGGGTCTCGCCGGCGAAGACGCGCAGGCTGGTGGTCTTGCCCGCGCCGTTGCGGCCGACGAGGCCGATGCGGTCGCCGGGCTGGACGCGCAGGGTGGCGGGTTCGAGCAGGATGCGCGCGCCCGCGCGCAGCTCGAGATCGACAGCGGTGATCACTGGAGGTGCTCCAAAGGCATGGGAGGACGGACGGGAACCGGTCAGGGATCTCGTCGGCCGTCATTGCCGGAGCGGGTACACACCCCCACGGTACCTGCCGCCGACACCCGTTTCGGACGGTTGGGGACGCTCGGTGTGGTGCGGCGCGTCGTCGGGCAGGATCTCGGCCAGAGTGCGACGAAGGGGTCCTTTCCGTGGAGTACAACGACAACGCGAGCCTCGACACCAGCGAGGTGTCGGACACCCGCGGCGGGGGCGGTGGCCTGGGCGGCATGCTCGGTGGCCGCGGGGTGGCGTTCGGCGGTGGCGGCATCGGCATCGTCGGGGTCGTCATCTACCTGCTGATGTCCTTCGTCGGCGGGTCGAACCCGTCGGTGACGAACGTGCTCGGCCAGCTCGGCCAGGACGGGCAGCCGGCGGTCGCCGACAACGCGCAGATCCAGCAGGAGTGCAAGACCGGCCAGGACGCGAACACCCACCTCGAGTGCGCCGTGGTCGCCGACATCAACTCGATCCAGGACTACTGGGCCGCCGAGCTGCCGAAGTTCGGCGGCCGGCAGTACACGCCGGTGAAGACGGTCTGGTTCAGCGGGCAGGTGTCCACCGGGTGTGGCGCGGCCGACAGCGGGGCCGGGCCGTTCTACTGCCCGGCCGACAAGCTCGTGTACATCGACCTGACGTTCTACAACGACCTCAAGACCCAGTTCGGCGCCGAGGGGGGCCTCTTCGTCGACGCCTACGTGCTCGCGCACGAGTACGGCCACCACGTGCAGGACCTGCTCGGCACCGAGGCCAAGGTACGCACCCGCTCGGGCCCGACGTCGGACTCGGTGCGGCTCGAGCTGCAGGCCGACTGCTACGCCGGGGTGTGGGCCAAGCACGCCACCGAGCGGGACGCCAGCGGCCAGACCCTGGTGAAGAGCATCACCGCCGACGACATCTCCCGTGCCCTCGACGCGGCGAAGCGCATCGGCGACGACTACATCCAGAAGAACCTGGGCGGCGGCACCGTCGACACCTCGAAGTTCACCCACGGCTCGGCCGCCCAGCGGGAGAAGTGGTTCACGACCGGCTACCGCACCGGTGCGCCCGGGCAGTGCGACACCTTCGGGACGAAGAACCTGGGCTGAGTCGTGGGGGCCACGCGCTGCCAAATTGGTTCGCCGTTGTCGTAGGCGTGTGTTCGACTGCCGGTGATGGACACCGTCGACGCCCCCGCCCGGCGCGGCCTGCGCCGCCTGATCGACGCGCAGGCCGGCGGGCTGCCGCGGCCCTTCTGGTGGCTCTGGCTGGGCACCCTGGTCAACCGGGCCGGCACGTTCATCGAGCCGTTCTTCGTGCTCTACCTGACGACCGTGCGGGGCGAGTCGATCCGCACGACCGGTCTGGTCCTCACCGTCTGGGGCTTCGGCTCGCTGCTGTCGCAGCCGATCGGCGGCGTGCTCACCGATCGGTTCGGCCGGCGGCCGACGCTGGCCGCGAGCCTCGCCGCGACCGCGACCAGCCTGTTCGCGCTCGGGCTCGCGCGCGACCTCGTCACCATCACCGCCCTCGTCCTGGTGCTGGGCATCGCGGCCGACATGTACCGCCCGGCGTCGAGCGCGGCGGTCACCGATCTCGTGCCCGAGGCCGACCGCACCCGCGCGTTCGCGCTGCAGTTCTGGGCGGTGAACCTGGGCTTCTCGGTCGCCTCGGTGTCGGCCGGGCTGCTGCTGCACCTCGGGTACGGCGTCCTGTTCACCCTCGACGCCGCCACCACCCTCGCCTTCGGCCTGCTGGCCCTGCGGTTCGTGCCCGAGACGCGGCCGGAGACCGATGACGCGCCGGCCCGCCTGCTCGACCCGATCCGGCTGTTCCGAGCCGACCGGTTGCTGCTGGCCGCCACCGGGTTGGTGCTCGGCTACGCCGTGCTCTACGCCCAGGTCGGCATCTCGCTGCCCCTCGCGATCACGCACGCCGGGCTGTCGGCGTCGTTCTACGGCTACGCGATCGCCATCAACGGGGTGCTCATCGTGATCGGGCAGCCCCTCACGCTGCGCCTGCTCGACCGCTGGCCCCGCCACCACTCGCTGCCCGACGGCATGGCGCTGGTCGGGGTCGGTCTCGCGGCCACCGGGCTGTGCCACCGGCCGTGGCAGTACGCGCTGAGCGTCGTCGTCTGGACGGTCGGCGAGATCGCCACCGCCGGGTCCTTCCAGGCCCTGATCGCCTCGCTGGCGCCCGCGCACATGCGGGGGCGGTACGCGGGTGCCCTCGGCGTCGCCTGGGGGGCCTCCGGGCTGCTCGCGCCGGTGCTCGGGGCGTCGGGTTTCGCGGCGTCTCCGAGGCTGTTCTGGTCGGGCTGCCTGGTGGTCGGCCTGCTCGCCGCCTGGGGCCAGAACCGCCTGCTGCTGGCGATCGACCGGCGGTTCACGCCGACCCCGCTCGCCCCGGCCCGGCTCCCATGAACGTCGCCGACCTGCGGAGCCGCCCGGCCACGCCGGGTGACCATGACCGCATCCTCGCGGTCATCGACGAGTGGTTCGGCCGTCCGGTGGCGGCGAAGCTGCCGCGGATGTTGCTCGATCACTTCGGCGACACGAGCCGGGTCGTCGACTCGACCGCCGGGGAGCTACGGGCGTTCCTGGTCGGCTTCCTCTGCCCGGCCCATCCCGACGAGGGCTACATCCACTTCGTGGGGGTCGACCCGCGGGTGCGCGGGCGCGGGGTCGCCGCCGAGCTGTACGCGGAGTTCTTCGAGCTGTGCCGCGCTCACGGGCGGCGCGTCGTCCGGGCGATGACCCCGCCGGTCAACACCCGCTCGGTCGCGTTCCACCGGGCGATGGGCTTCGAGGTGGCCCGGCCCGGGCCGGGCCCGACGAGCCGATCCGGTTCAGCCGCCTGATCGACCCGTGACACCGGCTCAGGCCGGCGGGGCGGCCTGCAGGTCGCGACGCCGGGCGACGACGAACCCGCCGCCGGGGATGACCGAGTCGGCCAGCACGATCAGCGTGGTGCGGGTGTCCCAGCCCAGCTTCGTCCGCACCTCGAACAGGGCGAGGGCGACGTAGGCCAGGAACAACACGCCGTGGATCGGGCCCATCACGTGCACGCCGATCGCGTTGCCCGCGGTGTACTTCACGACGGTGGCGACGATGAGCAGCAGCCACGAGACCGCCTCGGCGAGGGCCACCACGCGGAAGGCCCGCACCGTGCTCGCGGTCGTCGGTGCGGTCTGGGTCATGTGCGCTCCCGGGTCAGGTGAAGGCGCCGAGCCCGGTGATCGAGCGCCCGACGATGAGGCTGTTTATCTCACGCGTTCCCTCGAACGAGTACAGCGCCTCAGCGTCGTTGAAGTACCGGGCGACGCCGTACTCGAGCAGGATGCCGTTGCCGCCGAGCAGCTCCCGGGCCCAGGCCACGGTCTCGCGCAGACGGCTGGTGGCGAACGACTTCGCGAGCGCGCCCTGCTCGTCGCGGAAGATGCCGTCGTCCTGCAGCTGGGCGACCCGCACGGCCAGACCGAGCGAGGCGGTGATGTTGCCGAGCATGCGCGCGAGCAGGTCCTGGACGAGCTGGAAGCCGCCGATCGGGCGGCCGAACTGCTCGCGGTCGGCGGCGTACTGCACGGCCACCTCGTAGACCGCCATCATCGCGCCGACCGAGCTCCAGGCCACTCCCCCACGGGTGTGCCGCAGCACGCCGTTGGTGTCCTTGAACGAGTTGGCGCCGGCGAGCCGGTTGGCCTCGGGCACCCGCACGCCGTCGAGGACGATGTCGGCGTTCTGCACCGCGCGCAGCGCGAGCTTGCCCTCCATCTTGGTCGCGCTGAATCCGGGCATCTCCTTCTCCACGACGAAGCCCTTCACGCTGTCGTCATCGACGTCGCGGGCCCAGATCACGATGAGGTCGGCAAAGGTGCCGTTGCCGATCCAGCGCTTCGCGCCGTCGAGGACCCAGTCGTCGCCGTCGCGGCGGGCGGTCGTCTCGAGGCCTCCGGCAACATCGGAGCCGCCGTGCGGTTCGGTCAGACCGAACGCGCCGACCTTCTCCAGCCGGCGCATGGCGGGCAGCCACCGCGCGCGCTGCTCGTCCGATCCGCAGTAGTAGATCGAACCCATCGCCAGGCCGCTGTGCACGCCGTAGAACGATGCGAACGACGAGTCGATCCGGGAGATCTCGAGGCTGACGAAGCCGGACAGCAGCCGCCCCTCGGTCGGCGTGCCGGGCAGGTCGTAGGGCAGGCCGACGACCTCGAGCGCGCCGAAGCCGGCGATCAGGTCGTGCGGGAACTCGGCCGCGGCCCATTGGCGGTCGGCGACGGGTGCCAGGTCGGCACGGAGCCACGTCCGCAACCGGTCGAGCAGCGCCCGCTCGTCGTCGGTCAGCAGACTGCGGTAGTCGAACAGGTCGGCGTCGACGTCGGCGCGGGCGCCGGGCACGGGTTCGCGGGTGTCATCCACGTCGATGGCATGCCCGCTGCGGCCCCGCCTTAGACGTTGAAGCCCAGCGCGCGCAGCTGCTCGCGTCCGTCGTCGGTGATCTTGTCCGGGCCCCACGGCGGCATCCAGACCCAGTTGATCTTGATGTCGCTCGCGAGCGGGGTCGGGCCGCCGGTCAGGGCCGAGTGGGTCTGGTCCTCGATGACGTCGGTCAGCGGGCAGGCCGCCGAGGTGAGCGTCATGTCGAGGGTGATCACGGTACCCGAGTCGGCAGTGTCGACCGCGACGTCGTAGAGCAGACCGAGGTCGACGACGTTGATGCCGAGCTCGGGGTCGACGACGTCGCGCATCGCCTCGTCGATCTCGTCGCGGGACGGAACGGTCTTCGCCTCGGTCATGCTGACTCCTCCTGCTGCTGGGTGTCGGCGCCGGACCAACCGGCCTCGGCCACCGCGCTCTTCATCGCCATCCAGCCCAGCAGCGCGCACTTCACGCGGGCCGGGTACTTCGACACGCCCTCGAACGCGACGGCGTCCTCGAGCTCGTCCTCGTCGGCCTCGGTCAGCTCGGCATGGCCGCGCGACTGCATGAGGCCGAGGAACTTCTCCTGCAGGGCGAGCGCGTCACCGATCGGCTTGCCGGCCACGAGGTCGCTCATCACCGACGTCGAGGCCTGGCTGATCGAGCAGCCCTCACCCTCCCAGCCCAGCTCGGCGATCGCGCCGTCGACGAGCTTCACCCGGAGCGTGACCTCGTCACCACAGGTCGGGTTGACGTGGTGCACCTCGGCGTCGAACGTCTCGGGCAGCCCGCGGTGCTGCGGGTTCTTGTAGTGGTCGAGGATGATCTGCTGGTACATCGAGTCCAACGGCACGCTCATCGGTACCACCTCGCTCCGCAAGCGTCGCTCATCCGAACATCTCCTTCACCTTCTTGACCCCACGCACGAGGGCGTCGATCTCGTCGGTGGTCGTGTAGATGCCGAACGAGGCGCGGGTGGTCGCGGGGACGCCGTAGCGCACGCAGACCGGCCGGGCGCAGTGGTGCCCGGCGCGCACGGCGATGCCGTCCTCGTCGAGCAGCTGGGCGACGTCGTGCGGGTGGATGCCCTGCAGCGTGAACGCGATGGTGGCGCCGCGGTCGACCGCCTCGTTCGGGCCGATGACGGTGAGCCCGTCGATGCCGGCGAGCTGCTCGAGCGCGTACTCGACGAGCGTGTGCTCGTGCGCCGCGACGTTGTCCATACCGATCGTCGTCAGGTAGTCGATCGCCGCACCGAGACCGATCGCCTCGGCGATCATCGGCGTGCCGGCCTCGAAGCGGTGCGGCGGCGCGGCGTAGGTCGTGCCGGTCATGTCGACCGTCTCGATCATCTCGCCGCCGCCGAGGAACGGCGGCATCTCGGCGAGCAGGTCGTAGCGGCCCCAGAGCACCCCGACACCGGTCGGGCCGTAGAGCTTGTGTCCGGTGAAGGCCATGAAGTCGACGCCGAGCTGCTGCACGTCGATCGCGAAGTGCGGGGCCGACTGCGACGCGTCGAGCACGGTCAGGGCCCCGACGGCCTTGGCCCGTGCGACGAGGCGGTCAACCGGGTTGACCGTCCCGAGCGCGTTGGACTGGTGCACGAACGCCACGACCTTGGTGCGCTCGGTGATGATGTCGTCGATCGCCGAGTCGACCAGGCGGCCGTTGTCATCGATCGGCAGCCAGCGGAAGGTGGCGCCGGTGCGCTGCGCGAGCAGCTGCCACGGGACGATGTTGCTGTGGTGCTCCATCTCGGTGACCACGATCTCGTCGCCCGGGCCGATGCGGAACCGCTCGGCGCCCGGGAACGTGGTGGCGTTCGAGATCGAGTAGGCGACCAGGTTCAGCGCCTCGGACGAGTTCTTGGTGAAGACGACCTCGTCACGGCTCGGCGCGTTGATGAATGCGGCCACCTTGTCGCGGGCGTCCTCGAACGCGTTCGTCGCCTCGGAGCCGAGCGTGTGCACGGCCCGGGCGACATTCGCGTTATGCCGCTCGTAGAACTCGGTGAGCGTGTCGAGGACGGCCTGCGGCTTCTGCGACGTGTTCGCGCTGTCGAGGTACACCAGCGGGACGCCGTGCACCTCGCGCGACAGGATCGGGAAGTCCTTGCGGACCGCCTCCACATCGAGAGCCACTGCTCGTCCCTTCTGATCGATCGTCCGCGCGGTCAGGCCGACGCCGTCTCGTTCACGCCGAAGCGCGCGTAGCCCTCGGCCTCGAGCTGCGAGGCGAGCTCCGGACCGCCGGACTCCGCGATGCGGCCGTCGAAGAAGACGTGCACGAAGTCGGGCGCGATGTAGTTGAGGATGCGCGTGTAGTGCGTGATGAGCAGCGTGCCGATGCCGGTCGCGCGAGCGCGGTTGACGCCTACGCTGACGACCCGCAGGGCGTCGACGTCGAGGCCGGAGTCGGTCTCGTCGAGGATCGCGATCTTCGGCTTGAGCAGCTCGAGCTGCAGGATCTCGTGCCGCTTCTTCTCGCCGCCGGAGAAGCCCTCGTTGACGCTGCGGTCGGCGAACGCCTTGTCCATCTCGAGCTCGGACATGGCGGCGTTGACCTCCTTGACCCAGGTGCGCAGCTTCGGCGCCTCGCCCCGCGTGGCCGTGGCGGCCGTGCGGAGGAAGTTCGACACCGAGACACCGGGGACCTCGACCGGGTACTGCATGGCGAGGAACAGGCCGGCGCGGGCGCGCTCGTCGACGGTCATGGCCAGCACGTCGGCGCCGTCGAGGGTGACCGAACCGCCGGTGACGGTGTACTTCGGGTGCCCCGCGATCGAGTAGGCCAGCGTGGACTTGCCCGACCCGTTCGGGCCCATGATCGCGTGCGTCTCGCCCGACCGGACGGTGAGGTCGACGCCCTTGAGGATCTCGGTCGTGTCGTCGCCGGAGCCGACGGTCACGTGCAGGTCGCGGACTTCGAGCGTGGTCATTCGGAGATCTCCAGTTCGGGGGTGAAGCCCAGCCGGGCCTCGATGGCGGTCATGATGCGCTGCTCCAGGTCGGGGACGCCGATGCGCTCGACGACGTCGGCGAAGAACCCGCGGACGACGAGGCGGCGGGCCTCGTCCTCGGGGATGCCGCGCGACTGCAGGTAGAACAGCTGCAGGTCGTCGAAACGCCCCGTCGTGCTGGCGTGCCCGGCGCCGGCGATCTCGCCCGTCTCGATCTCGAGATTGGGGACGGAATCGGCCCGGGCGCCGTCGGACAGCAGCAGGTTGCGGTTCATCTCGTACGTGCTCGTGCCGGTCGCCGTCGGCCGGATGCGGACGTCGCCGATCCAGACGGTGCGGGCCGAGTCGCCGAGCAGCGCGTTCTTGTACAGCACGTTCGAGGTGCAGTTGGGCACGGCGTGGTCGACGGACAGCCGCGACTCGAAGTGCTGGCCGTCGCCGGCGAAGCTGACCCCGAGGAACTCGGCGCTGCCGCCCGGCCCGGCGTAGCGCACGGTCGGGACGATGCGCACGACCGAGCCGCTGAGCGTGATGTTGGTGTGCCGGAAGGTGGCGTCGCGGCCGACGAGCGCGGCATAGGAGGACAGCTGCACCGAGCCGTCGTCGGCGCCGTTCACCGCGACGACGTTCAGCGACGCGCCGTCACCGATGACGAACTCGATGTTGGCCGCCACCTTGATCAGGCCGCGGTGGTCGATGACCATCGTCGCCTTCGCGTTGGCGCCGACCTCCACCACGTGATGGGTGTAGCTGCGCCCGCTGATGCCGGTGCGGGTGAGCACGATCGGGGCGTCGAGCTCGACACCGGCGTCGACGGTGACGTGCAGCCCCTTCGACGCGTGGGCCATGGCCAGCGCGCTGACGCGGTCGGCCGGCTTGAGCGCGGTACCGAAGGCGTCGAGCGTGCGCGGGTCGACGACCTCGACGTGCGCGCCGGCGGGGACGGACTCGTCGCCCTCGATCACGCCGTCGGGCTCGAACGGCTCGAAGAACTCGCGCAGCCGGGCCAGCGGGGTGAACCGCCAGTCCTCCTGCGCGGAGCTCGGGACCGGGAACTCGTCGGGGTTTCGCGAGGTGAAGCGTTCGGCCGGCGATCCGGTCGACTTGAGCAGTGCGGTCATGGGTTAGCCCACGGCCCCTTCCATCTGCAGTTCGATCAGGCGGTTGAGCTCGAGGGCGTACTCCATCGGCAGCTCCCGGGCGATCGGCTCGACGAAGCCGCGCACGACCATCGCCATCGCCTCGTCCTCGGACAGCCCGCGGCTCATCAGGTAGAACAGCTGGTCCTCGCTGACCTTCGACACCGTGGCCTCGTGCCCCATGGTCACGTCGTCCTCGCGGACGTCGACGTAGGGGTAGGTGTCGGAGCGGCTGATGTCGTCGACCAGCAGGGCGTCGCACTTGACCGTCGACCGGCTGTGGTGCGCGCCCTTGTTGACCTGGACGAGGCCGCGGTACGACGTGCGACCGCCGCCGCGCGCGACCGACTTGGAGATGATGTTCGAGCTGGTGTGCGGCGCCAGGTGCAGCATCTTCGCACCGGCGTCCTGGTGCTGGCCCTCGCCGGCGAACGCGATCGAGAGCACCTCGCCCTTGGCGTACTCGCCGGTCAGCCACACGGCCGGGTACTTCATGGTGACCTTCGAGCCGATGTTGCCGTCGACCCACTCCATGGTGGCGCCGGCCTCGGCCTTGGCCCGCTTGGTGACCAGGTTGTAGACGTTGTTCGACCAGTTCTGGATGGTCGTGTAGCGGCAGCGGCCGCCCTTCTTGACGATGATCTCGACGACGGCCGAGTGCAGCGAGTCCGAGCTGTAGATCGGCGCGGTGCAGCCCTCGACGTAGTGCACGTAGGCGTCCTCGTCGACGATGATCAGGGTGCGCTCGAACTGGCCCATGTTCTCGGTGTTGATGCGGAAGTAGGCCTGCAGCGGGATCTCGACGTGCACACCCTTCGGCACGTAGATGAAGGACCCGCCCGACCAGACCGCGGTGTTGAGCGCGGAGAACTTGTTGTCACCCGACGGGATGACCGAGCCGAAGTACTCCTGGAACAGTTCCGGGTGCTCCTTGAGGCCGGTGTCGGTGTCCATGAAGATGACGCCCTGCTTCTCGAGCTCCTCGTTGATCTGGTGGTAGACCACCTCGGACTCGTACTGC
>NZ_DASYFV010000024.1:0-38197 GCF_036000465.1 Jatrophihabitans sp.
CGCTCACCGATGTCGGCCTGCTCGTCGTCTACCAGACGCTGTCGGCCGACGGGGACTTCGTGATGCCGCGGATGAGCCCGTCCGACGGATTCCCCACCGCGACCGAGATGGTGGTCCGCTACGGGGAGCGTTCGCCGCGCGACCTGTCCGACCTCGACTGGTACATCGCGTTCGGCTACTTCAAGCTCGCGGTCATCGCCGAAGGCATCCACAACCGCTACCTGCAGGGCAAGACGGTCGGCGAGGGCTTCGCGCACTTCGGCCCGGCCGTCCCGCGCCTGCTCGACACCGCGCTGACCACCCTGGCTGCCCGATAGCGATAGGAGTCCACCATGGAGTTCCGGCACAGCGAGCGCTCGCAGGCCCTGCAGGAGCAGGTTCGCCAGTTCCTCGACGAGCACGTCTATCCCGCCGAGCACGAGTTCGAGCGCCAGGCCGCCGACAACCGGGCCAAGGGGGAGCCGTTCCGCACCCCGGACGTGCTCGCCGGGCTGAAGGACACCGCACGCGGCCAGGGGCTGTGGAACCTCTTTTTGCCCGATGAGCGTTACGGCGCCGGGCTTTCCGTGCTCGACTACGCGCCGATCGCCGAGCTGTCCGGTCGGTCGGCCGCGCTCGCGCCCGAGGCGATGAACTGCTCCGCGCCCGACACCGGCAACATGGAACTGCTCGCCATGTTCGCGAGCGACGAGCAGGTGTCGCAGTGGTTGCGCCCGCTGCTGGACGGCGAGATCCGCTCGTGCTTCTCGATGACCGAGCCGGCGGTGGCGTCGTCGGACGCGACCAACATCGCCACCACCATCACCCGCGACGGCGAGGACTACGTCGTGGACGGGCGCAAGTGGTGGTCGACCGGCGCGCTGCGCCCGGAGTGCAAGGTCGCGATCGTCATGGGGGTGAGCGACCCGGATGCGCCGCGGCACGCCCGCCATTCGATGATCCTGGTCCCGCTGGACACCCCAGGCGTCACGATCGAGCGGTCGACGACGGTCTACGGCTACGACGACGGTCCGCACGGCGGGCACGGCGTCATCCACTACGACCACGTGCGAGTGCCGGCGACGAACCTGCTCGGCCCGCAGGGTGGCGGCTTCATGATGGCGCAGGCCCGGCTGGGCCCCGGCCGCATCCACCACTGCATGCGCAGTCTCGGAATGGCCGAGCGCGCGCTGGAGCTGATGTGCGCGCGGGTGGTGAGCCGTACCGCGTTCGGCAAGCCGATCGCCGAGCAGGGCGTCGTGCGCGAGTGGATCGCCGAGTCCCGGGTGGCGATCGACCAGGCCCGGCTGCTCGTGCTCAACGCCGCCTGGCTCATCGACACCGTCGGTGCGGCCAAGGCCCGCACCGAGATCGCGGCGATCAAGGTCGCCGCGCCGCGCGCCGCGCTGTACGTGGTCGAGAAGGCGGTGCAGGCGCACGGTGCCGCCGGCGTCTCGAGTGACACGCCGCTGGCCGAGATGTGGGCCCAGCTGCGCACGCTGCGCCTGGCCGACGGGCCCGACGAGGTGCACCTGCGCTCGCTCGCCCGCGAGGAACTCCGCAAGATCACATGACCGCGAGCGCAGCGACCGGGGCAGACCGTGGCACGCGCGAGCGCATCGTGTCGGCGGCAGTCGAACTGTTCGCCGCGCAGGGTTACGACGCCACCAGCGTGACCCAGGTGATCGAGCGCGCGAGGCTGACCAAGGGCGGCTTCTACCACCACTTCGCGAGCAAGGACGCGCTGCTCTTCGAGGTGTACGGCGACCTGATCACCCGCCAGCTCGAAAGGATGGACGCGATTCTCGCCCGGGGCCTGCCGCCCGCGGACACATTGCGCGCGATCATCGTGGACCTCGTGGAGTCCACGGCCGCGTCCTCGCAGCGTGCGCTGGTGTTCTGGCGCGAACTGCACCGGCTCGGCGACGAACACACGTCGGCCTATCGGGCCGCCCGCCGCCGCTACCACGACGAGGTGCGCCGGTTGATCCGCGCCGGCCAGGCGTCGGGGGAGTTCGCGCAGGTCGCGTCGGCGGACACGATCACGTTCACCATCTTCGGAGTGATCAACGAGCTGCCGCTGTGGTACCGCCCGTCCGGGCGCAAGAAGGCTGCCCAGATCGGCACCGAGCTCGCGGACTTCGTGCTCGCCGGACTGCAGCCGCGCTAGATGGGTGGGGGCCGACCGTTCCGCGGATCGGTGTCATCCGACAACTTGGAAAGGTTTCCTGATGGATTTGCAGGGCAAGGTGGCTGTCGTCACCGGCGGTGCCGGCGGGATCGGGGCGGCGCTTGCGGCGCGCTTCGACGCGGAGGGCGCGACAGTGGTCGCCGTCGACCGCGTCGCGCTCGACGGCGTGCGGGTCTGCGACGTGACCGACGCCGAGGCGCTGCGTGTTCTCGTCGGCGGCGTGATCGCCGAACACGGCGGCATCGACCTGTTCTGCTCCAACGCCGGCATCGCCACCGGCGTCGGGCTCGACGATCCCGACGACCTGTGGCACGCGGCGTTCGAGGTGAACCTGATGGCACACGTGTACGCGGCGCGTGCCGTCGTCCCCCACATGCTGGAACGCGGGTCGGGCTACCTGCTCAACACCGCCTCGGCAGCGGGTCTGCTGACCTCGCCCGGCGACGCGCCGTACGCCGTCAGCAAGCACGGCGCGGTGGCCTTCGCCGAATGGCTCGCGGTGACCTACGGCGACCGCGGGATCGGGGTCAGCGTGCTGTGCCCGATGGGCGTCGCCACGCCGCTGCTGATGGATCCGCTCGCCGCGGGCGACCCGGGTGCGCAAGCGGTTGCCGCGTCCGGCGACATCGTCAGCACCGAACACGTCGCCGACGTCGTCGTCGCGGGGCTGCGGGAGGAGACCTTCCTGCTGCTGCCGCACCCGCAGGTGGGTACGTTCTGGGCGCAGAAGGCGTCCGACCCTGATCGTTGGCTGGCCGGCATGCGCCGCCTGGTCAACCGCTAGGTCGATCGTCGAATCACGAGTCAACCGTCAGTCACGAGGAGACACACACATGCCAGGAGTTCAGGACCGCGTCGCGCTGGTGACCGGTGCCGCGCAGGGAATCGGCGCGGCGGTCGCGCAGCGCCTCGCCGCGGACGGCGCCAAGGTCGGCGTGCTCGATCTGCAGCAGGACGCCGCGCAGGCCGTCGCCGACGAGATCACCAAGGCTGGCGGCACCGCGATCGGCCTCGGCGCCGACGTGTCCAAGCGCGACCAGGTGCAGGCTGCGGTGGACACGCTGGTCGGCGAGTTCGGCGGCCTGCACGTGCTGGTCAACAACGCCGGTGTGCTGCGCGACAACCTGCTGTTCAAGATGACCGACGACGACTGGACGCTGGTCATGGAGGTGCACCTGCGCGGCGCGTTCCTGTGCAGCCAGATCGCCCAGAAGCACATGGTCGAGGCCAAGTACGGCCGCATCGTGTGCATGTCGTCCACGTCCGCGCTCGGCAACCGCGGGCAGGCCAACTACTCGACGGCCAAGGCCGGCCTGCAGGGCCTGACCAAGACACTCGCGATCGAGCTCGGCCCGTTCGGCGTGACGGCGAACGCCATCGCCCCCGGGTTCATCGAGACGGCCATGACCAAGGCCACCGCGGAGCGGATCGGCACGACGATCGAGGCGATGCGTGAGAACGTGGCCTCGATGATCCCGGTGCGGCGCGGCGGCGTGCCCGACGACATCGCCAACACCGTGGCGTTCTTCGCCGGCGAGGAGTCCGGGTACGTGACCGGCCAGGTCATCTACGTCGACGGCGGGCGCGGCCTTCTGTAACCCGCCCGTCCGGGCCGACGGTCAGTCGACGACGAGCCGGGCGGGCGCGTGACGTAGCACCGCCGCGTGCACCGCGTCCCACACCTTCGGGTCGCGGCCCAACGGGACCTCGAACGTCTGTTGCGTCACCCCGTCGATCGGGCGGGGCGCGAGCGCGGGGGCGATCTCCGGGTGCCCCGCGACGGCGCTGAGCGGCACGAGCCACAGCGCGTCGCGGGGCCGGCCCGAAGAGGGGGCGTCGGGGCCGTCGGGAAGCTCGTTCTCCGACTCGTCCTCGCGCGGCAGCCGCCCGAACCTGACCGCCGCCATGTGCTGCCACCGCAGCCGCCACAAGTTGCGGGGGCCGATGTCGCGCGAAATGGCGTCGACGTCGAAGACGAGCCGGTCGGCCGCCATCCGCGCGCCCCAGGCGAGCAGGCCGCCGGCCAGGAGCAGGAGCGCGCCGAGGACGGCCACGACCGCCCCGGCCGGGCCGACGACGGCCCAGACGATCCCGAAGGCGCCGAGCAGCGCCGAGGCCGCCGCGGCCAGGCGGTGGTTGAGGCCGCCGGAGCGGCTGAGCGTCACGACGGTGCGAGGAGCGGTCGGCACAGGTCCTGAGCCTACGGCCGTGATCCGGGTGACCATGCCTGCCACAGGCCACGCCACAGGCCCATCGGGACCCGGGCGTCGGCCCCGGACCGCCGGAACTCTGCCGCCGCGGGCCACGCCCAGTAGGCTGGGACGGACGAACCGACCGTTAGGACCCTCGTTGTTCGACACCCTTTCCGACCGGCTCAACTCGGTCTTCAGCAACCTGCGCGGCAAGGGCAGGCTGTCCGACGCCGACATCGACGCGACCGCACGCGAGATCCGCATCGCGCTGCTCGAGGCCGACGTCGCGCTGCCCGTCGTCCGCGGGTTCATCGCCGCGATCAAGGAGCGCTCCCGCGGGGAGGAGGTCTCCAAGGCGCTCAACCCCGCGCAGCAGGTCATCAAGATCGTCAACGAGGAGCTCGTCAAGATCCTCGGCGGCGAGACCCGGCGGCTGCGCTACGCCAAGAACCCGCCGACGGTGATCATGCTCGCCGGCCTGCAGGGCGCCGGCAAGACGACCCTGGCCGGCAAGCTCGCCCACTGGCTGCGCGAGCAGGGCCACGCCCCGATGCTCGTCGCCTGCGACCTGCAGCGCCCGAATGCGGTGAACCAGCTGCAGATCGTCGGGCAGCGCGCCGGCGTCGCGGTCTACGCGCCGCAGCCCGGCAACGGCGTCGGGGACCCGGTGCAGGTGGCGCGGGACTCCGTCGACATCGCCCGGCGCGCGCAGCACGACATGCTCATCGTCGACACCGCCGGCCGGCTCGGCATCGACGCGGAGATGATGCAGCAGGCCGCGGACATCCGCGCCGCCATCGACCCGCAGGAAGTGCTGTTCGTCGTCGACGCGATGGTCGGCCAGGACGCCGTCAACACCGCCGAGGCGTTCCAGGACGGCGTCGGGTTCACCGGCGTCGTGCTCACCAAGCTCGACGGCGACGCCCGCGGTGGTGCCGCGCTCAGTGTGCGCGAGGTGACCGGTCAGCCGATCATGTTCGCGTCCAACGGCGAGAAGCTCGAGGACTTCGACGTCTTCCACCCCGACCGGATGGCCTCGCGCATCCTCGGCATGGGCGACATGCTCACCCTGATCGAACAGGCCGAGAAGCACTTCGACCAGGCCGACGCCGAGCGCATGGCCGCGAAGCTGCAGTCGGGCAACCAGTTCACCCTCGAGGACTTCCTGGATCAGCTGCAGGCGATCCGCAAGATGGGCCCCATCGGTAACCTGCTCGGCATGATGCCGGGCATGGGGCAGATGAAGGAGGCCATGGCCCAGGTCAACGACAAGGACCTCGACCGCACCGCCGCGATCATCCGCGGCATGACC
Source organism: Jatrophihabitans sp. (assembly GCF_036000465.1). GTDB lineage: Bacteria > Actinomycetota > Actinomycetes > Mycobacteriales > Jatrophihabitantaceae > Jatrophihabitans. Next base: position 5,675 of record NZ_DASYFV010000024.1, read on the forward strand.
CCGCTCGAGCGGGAGAACCCGAAGATCATCAACGGCTCGCGCCGGCTGCGCATCGCCAACGGCTCGGGCGTCGCGGTCAGCGACGTCAACCAGCTCGTCGACCGGTTCTTCGAGGCCCGCAAGATGATGGGCCAGCTCGGCAACATGGGCCTGCCCGGCATGCGCAAGCGCAGCGCCACCAAGTCGCAGAAGAACAAGCGCAAGGGCAAGAAGGGTGGCGGCGGGCGCGGACCGTCCCAGCCGCGCCTGCCCGCCGGCTTCCCGGGCGGGATGCCGGGTGGGATGCCCGGCGGACTGCCGCCCGGCTTCAACGCCGGCCAGCTGCCCAAGGGCATGGAGATGCCCGACATCAGCAAGCTCAACCTGCCCAAGCAGTAAGCGCGCCCCGTGCACGAGGTGTGGCTGGAGCTGGTGAGCGGGAGCCGGGTGCTCGTGGGCTCCGACCTGCCCGACGTCCCGGCGGCGAACGCAATCGCGCGGCAGTGGCGCGAGCGGGCCGAGAACGAGCCCGACGTGCTGCACGAGACCCGACCGGGCAGCGGCTGCATCGTGCGCGGGTCGGCGATCATCGCGATCAAGGCACAGCAGCAGCCCCGGCCGGGCAAGGCCGAGCAGCTGTTCAAGGTATCGCGGCCGGGCAGCTGGCTCTAGCCTCAGCCGAGCTGCGGCGCCTCGCAGTTCGCGTCCTCGGTGCCCCAGCCGAGCGTGAGCACGCGAACTCGCACGCCGTGGGCCCGGGCCAGCGCCGCCACGCCTTCGCCGAACGCCTTGCGACTCGCCGCCCCGGCGCCACGCACCGGCATCACCTCGTAGGGCGTCCCCCCGCTCACGACCGTGACAGTGAGGTAGTCGCCGGTGCGGACGTTGCCGGTGTTCATGCCCATGGCTGCGATCAGCTTGCCGCCGGGCTGGTTGTTGCCGAGTTCGACCCAGTCCATCCGCTCCCACGGGACGCTCGCCGGACCGCCCGAGTACCAGTGGATGCCGGCGGCGTCGGCGAAGGCGGTGACCTTCGCCGCCGGTCGGGCCAGCCGCATGAACGCGATGACACCGACGACCGCCACCACCAGGAAGACCAGCGCGGTGAGGTAGAAGCGCAGCAGGAACAGGGCTATGGCGGGCATGAACGGGAGGGCGAGCAGACCCGAGCCGGTCCGCTGGGCGACGTTGCCGCCGTTGAGCCGGGCGTAGGCGCCGAGCTTCAGCGTCACGCGGTCGGGTAGCGCGGCCGCCGTCACTTCTCGAGCTCCTTGATCGTGCCGTCGAGCTGCTTGATGGTCTCGATGGTGGCTTTCGGGCCCCGCTCGTCGAGCGCCTGCATCACCCGGCCGAACTGGTTGCCCTCCATGCGTCCCTTCCACCGCTCGAGGGCGTGCAGCACCGGTTCGATCTTGCGGGCGATCTGGCCCAGCTTGCCGGTGTAGACGGTGATCTCGCCCTCGACCCGGATCGTCGTGGTCTCGATGGACGCCGCCTGCATCTCGGCGTCGACCTCGATGACGGTGATGGCGACCTCGAGCGAGGCCCCGAAGGTGATCCACGAGCTCGCGAGCGCGGCGAGCACGTACAGCACCACCCGCTCGACGAAGTCGCTGACGACCTTGAAGACCTCGTCGCGGGTCATCGCGACGAGCACGCCGGTGGCGGTCGTCAGCCCGGACAGCGCGGCCGCGGCCGCCGCGGCCGCGCCGACCAGGCCGGTGTAGTCGCCGCCCGCCGTGCGGTAGTGGTCGGCGGCATCGCCGCGCCACGAGTCGATCGAGGAGAACTCCCGGCTCAGGTCGCCGGTGGCCTCGAACAGGGCGGCCGAGATGTTGGCCCAGGTCTTGGCCACGGCGGCGATCTCGTCGGGGTCGCCCAGCATCGCGTCGATCGGTTCCTTGAGGAAGCCGATGTGGTTGATCAGCCAGCCGACGCCCGCGGAGAACACCCCGCCGAGCGGGTCGAGCACCAGGCCGAGGATGTCGAGCGTCTCCATCACCGAATCGACGGCGATGTCGGCCGCACCCGTCGAGTCGGAGTTCAGGTCGTCGATGAGCGCCTTGCCGTCGCCGAGGAACCCGACCCCGGAGGTCCAATCGCCCGACTCCGGCGCGGCGATGAGGTCGTTGCCGCTCACGACACCAGCCCCTTGAGCGTTTCGGACGTGCGCTGCTCGACGAGCTCGTAGACGTCGACGTTCTTCGACAGCGACGACTGCATGCCGCGCCCGAGCGAGCCGGAGCCCGAGATCAGCTGCTTCGCCGCGGCGGCGACGGCGCCGAGCACGGGCACCGCGATCGGGGAGAACAGCAGCCCGTACGGGTGCGTGCCGCCGATGCCCTCCTCGTCGGCCGCGTCGGCGGCGTGCTCGATGCGCCCGGCGATCTCGCCCAGCCGCGCGGCGTGCGAGCGCAGCGCTGCCGGATCCACCTCGTACCCGGTCATGATCGTCCGTTCTCGTCGGCAGCGGGCGGGATCGCGTCGCGTAGCAGCTGGAACGTCGGATTGTCCGGCCCGACGAGCGCCGACAGCGCCTCGGTGCTGCGCTCGGCGGCCTGGGCGCAGGCCTGCCGGTAGGTGGCCATCACCGCGGCCGACAGCCGGGACGGGGGCACGCCGTCCGCCTTCGCGCCGAACGTGAGCTTCTTGAGCACGCCGCCGGCGCCGACCACGACGGTGACCGCGCCGTCACGCGACGTCTGGCTGATCTCGGTGGCCTCGAGGCGGGCCTTCACCGCCGCGCCGCGGGCCTGCAGTTCGCGCATGCGGGCGAGGTGCTGCTCCTGGTAGGCCTTCAGCCGCTCGGCGGTCGGCAGGTCGGGGGTTGTCACACGGGCTCCGGATGATCGTCGGTGGCAGGTCGCTCGACCGTAACCGAGCCCGACATCCCGGCCAAGTGGGACAAGTCCCCTGTGGACGGAACCTCGCGGTCAGCCGGCGAGCGCCTCGCGCAACGAGCCGGCCACGTTCGGCGGCACGAGGTCGTAGCGGGCGAAGCGCCGGGTGAAGCGGCCGGTGCCCGCGGTGAGCGAGCGCAGCGTCGTGGCGTAGCGCACCAGCTCGGCGTCGGGTATCTCGGCGTGCACGATCGAGCGCTCCATGCCGATCATCGCGGTGGTGTCCGGCTCGGTGCCGGTGACCCGGCCGCGGCGCCCCGACAGGTCCGACAGCACGGCGCCGACGTGCGCGTCCGGGACGGTGATGTCGACGGCGGCGAGCGGCTCGAGCAGGCAGAGGTCGCCGTTCGCGGCGGCGTCCTTCACCGCCAGCGCGCCGGCGGTCTGGAACGCGGCGTCGGAGGAGTCGACACTGTGCGACTTGCCGTCGGTCAGCGTGACGAGCACGTCGACGACCGGGGTGTGGTCCTGGGTCACGCCGAGCTCGAGCTGGGTCCGCACCCCCTTCTCGACCGAGCTGATGAACTGTGAGGGCACCGCCCCGCCGACGACCTTCTCGGCGAACTGGACGCCCGAGCCGCGGGGCAGCGGCGTGACGACGACGTCGCAGACCGCGTACTGGCCGTGCCCGCCGGACTGCTTGACGAGCCGGCCGTGGCCGCGCGACTCGCGGGTGAACGTCTCCTGCACCGCGATGCGCAGGGGCACGGTCTCGACGTGCGCGCCGGTCGCGCGCAGCCGGTCGAGCACGACGTCGGCGTGGGCCTCGCCGAGGCACCACAGCACGAGCTGGCCGGTGTCGGCGTGCCGCTCGATGCGCACGGTGGGGTCGCCGGCGGTGAGGCGGGCGAGCGCCTTGGCCAGCGCGTCCTCGTCGCCGCGGGTGGCCGCCTCGACCGCGATCGGCAGCAGCGGCTCGGGCATCTCCCACGGGGCCATCAGCAGCGGCGCCGACTTCGCCGAGATCGTGTCGCCGGTCTCGGCCACGCCGAGGCGGCCGACGGCGCAGATGTCGCCGGCCACGGCCCGCTCGATCGGACGCAGCGTGGCGCCGAGGGGCGAGAAGATCTGGGCGACCCGCTCGTCGGCGTCGTGGTCGGGATGGCCGCGCTCGGCGCCCCCGTGCCCGGACACGTGGATCGCGGTCTCGGGCGTCAGCGTGCCGGAGAACAGCCGCAGCACCGACAGGCGACCGAGGTAGGGGTCGACCGTCGTGCGCACCACCTCGGCCAGCAGCGGGCCGTCGGCGCGACACTCGAGCGCCTTCTCGCCGTTGCCGTACAGGCCGAGCGTCTCGGGGAGGTCGAGTTCGACGGGGGAGGGGAAGGCGCCGGTCAGCACCTCGAGCAGCTCGGCGAGCCCGAGGCCGGATTCGGAGCAGACCGGCAGCACCGGGAAGAACGTGCCGCGGGCCACTGCCGTCTCGAGGTCGTCGACGAGCACCTCGAGCCCTATCTCCTCGCCCGAGATGTAGCGCTCGAGCAGCGTCTCGTCCTCGCTGTTGTTGATGATCGCCTCGATGAGGGCGCCGCGCGGTTCGTCGATGTCGTCGTCGCCCGCGGCCGACTCGGTGGGCGGGAAACCGTCGGCGTAGGAGACGCGGCTGCGCGAGAGCAGGCCGATCAGGGTGCGGTCGTCGACCGGCACGTACAGCGGCAGGACGGCCTGCCCGTCGGCCCCGCCGAAGACCCGCTGGCAGGCGGCGACGGCGGCGTCGTAGTCGGCCCGCGGCGCGTCCAGCTTGGTGATGACGACGGCGCGCGGCGTGCCGAGGGCGGCGCACTCCTCCCAGAGCGCGACGGTGATGGGGTCGATGTCGTCGGCGGCCGAGACGACGAACAGCGCGCCGTCGGCCGCGCGCAGCCCGGCCCGCAGCTCGCCGGTGAAGTCGGGGTAGCCGGGGGTGTCGAGCAGGTTGATCATCACGCCGTCCCACTGCAGCGGACAGACGGCGAGAGCGACGGAGCGCTGCTGCGCGATCTCGACCGGGTCGTGGTCGCTGACCGTGGTGCCCTCGACGATCGACCCGGCCCGGGGGATGGTGCCGGTGGCGGCGAGGAGGGCCTCGGCGAGTGTGGTCTTGCCCGCACCGGAATGTCCGACGAGCGCAACGTTGCGGATCTTCTCCGGTCTGTCCGCAGTGTCGAACGTGGCCGTCGCGGTGGATGTCCTGCCTCGGGTGGCGGCCTTCTTGTTCGACATAGGCGGGTCTCCAGTTCGTCGTCGAGTCGTCCCCCGGCCGTACGTACCGATTCCGGCATTCGACACCCAACCGCGCCGGCGGACAAGCGCTCGGCGCAGATCGTCGGCGCCCGGCGGCTATCGTTGGTCGACCGACGCCAGTCCTCACCCGGCGCCCTGACCCCGAACGGACACCAGCAGAGCGTGCTCAACATCCATGCGCGGGCCGCGGTCTCGCGGGCCCTCGTCCCGCTCGGCACCAGCCTCGCGAAGGCCGGCATCACCCCCGACGCGATCACGCTGGTCGGCACGGTGGGTGCGGTTGCCGCGTCCGCGGTGTTCCTCGCCCACGGCTGGTGGTTCACCGGGACGATGGTGATCACGTTCTTCGTGCTGCTCGACATCGTCGACGGTGCGGTCGCGCGCGCAGGTGGTCGGGGTTCGGTGTTCGGGGCGGTGCTCGACTCGTCCTGCGACCGGATCGCCGACGCCGCCGTCTTCGGCGCGGTCGCCTGGTACTTCGCCGAGCACGGGCAGCGCTGGATGCTGCTGGCCGCGCTGCTGTGCCTGATCCTCGGATCGTTGACGTCCTACATCCGGGCCCGGGCCGAGGCGGCCGGGCTCACCGCCACCGTGGGCGTCGCCGAGCGGGCCGAGCGGCTGATCATCGTGCTCGTCGGCACCGGCCTCACCGGGCTGGGCGTGCCGTTCGTCCTCGCCGTCGCCCTGTGGCTCCTGGTCGCCGCCTCGACCGTGACCGTCTTCCAACGCTTCGCCACGGTCTGGACGCAGTCGAAGGCGCAGGCGCCCCGCGAGCGGGCCGACGCGTGATGCTCGACGGCCTGCGGGAGCGCGCCGTGGGCGCGGGCTACGCGGCCGGCTGGGGCATGATCAAGACCATGCCGCGAGGTATGTCGGCGCGAGCGTTTCAGGCCGCGGCCGACGCCGCCGCGGTGCGCAACGGCGGGGGCGCCCGGCAGCTGCGCAGGAACCTGCGCCGCGTCGTCGGCCCGGCGATGTCCGAGCTGCGGATGGACGCTCTGGTCGGCGACGCGCTCCGGTCCTACGCGCGCTACTGGATGGAGACGTTCCGCCTGTCGACGATGGACCTCGACGACGTCGTCGCGCGCATGGACGAGAACGCCGCCGGAACCGAGCACCTCGAGGCGAGTCTCGACCGCGGCCGGGGTGTCGTCCTGGCCCTGCCGCACTCGGGCAACTGGGACACCGCGGCCTGCTGGCTGGTGCGCCACTACGGCTCGTTCACCACCGTGGCCGAACGGCTCAAGCCCGACTCGCTGTTCGACCGGTTCGTCGCCCTCCGTGAGGGTCTCGGCATGGAGGTCATCGCGCTGACCGGGGCCGAGCGGCCGCCGACCGACGTGTTGTCGGAGCGCCTGCGATCGAACGGGGTGGTCTGCCTCGTCGCCGACCGCGATCTGTCGAACCACGGCATCGAGGTGGACTTCTTCGGCGAGAAGGCCCGCATGCCCGCGGGCCCCGCGCTGCTCGCGGCCACCACCGGTGCGGCCCTGCACCCGGTGCACTGCCGCTTCGTCGGCGACGACAGCTGGGGCCACTGGATCGGGCCGCGCATCGAGCTGCCCGAGGGCCGGCTGCGCGAGCGGGTCACCCACGGCACCCAGGCGGTCGCCGACCACTTCGCCGCGAAGATCGCCGAGTACCCGGCCGACTGGCACATGCTGCAGCGGCTCTGGACGGCCGACCTGCCGCCGCGGCCGGCCCCCGCCGCCAAGGCCGGCCCGCCGGCCGCCTCGGTCCGGTAGGTGACCGGCATGCGCATCGGCATCGTCTGCCCGTACTCCTGGGACATCCCCGGCGGGGTGCAGGCCCACGTCCGCGACCTCGCCGAGGAGCTGATCAGCCGGGGCCACCAGGTCTCCGTGCTCGCCCCGGGCGACGACGACACCCCCGGCCTGCCGCCCTACGTCACGGCGGCCGGGCGCGCCGCGGTCCGCATCCCGTACAACGGGTCGGTCGCCCGGCTGCAGTTCGGTCTGGTGGCGGCCTCGCGGGTGCGGCGCTGGCTGCGCGACGGGGCCTTCGACGTCGTCCACGTGCACGAGCCGGCTCCGCCGAGCCTGTCGCTGCTGGCCTGCATCATCCACGAGGGGCCGCTCGTCGCGACCTTCCACATGGCCGTCACCCGGTCGCGCTGGCTGTCGGCGTTCGACTCGGTGCTGCAGCCCTTCCTGGAGAAGATCACCGGCAAGATCGCGGTGTCGCCGGCCGCGCGCAAGGTGATCGTCGAGCACCTCGGCGGCGACGCCGTCGTGATCCCTAACGGCGTGGCCGTGGCCCACTACACCGACGCCGAGCCGTTGCCCGGCTACCCGCGCCATTCGCCGGGCGGCGGCACGATCGGCTTCATCGGTCGCTACGACGAGTCCCGCAAGGGCATGGACGTCCTGGTCGGCGCGCTGGAGGTCCTGGCGCCCGAGCGTCCCGACCTCAAGGTGCTCGTCGCGGGGCGGGGGGACTCGGCGGACTTCCTGCAGGGGCTGCCCGACGGTCTGGCCGACCGCTTCGAGCTGATGGGTCAGGTCAGCGAGGAGGACAAAGCCCGGATGCTCCGCAGCGTCGACGTGTACTGCGCGCCGAACACGGGCGGCGAGAGCTTCGGCGTGATCCTGCTCGAGGCGATGGCGTCGGAGACCGCGGTCGTCGCGAGCGACCTCGAGGCGTTCCGGCGGGTGCTCGGGGCGGGGGTGGCCGGGCGGCTGTTCCCGACCGGCGACTCGGCGGCCCTCGCGGCGGCGCTGGTCGAGGTGCTCGACGACGCCGACCTGCGGGCGCGCCTCGTCGCGGCCGGCACCGAGGTCGTCGCCCCCTTCGACTGGTCGGTCATCGTGTCCGATGTGCTGCGGGTCTACGAGTTGGCCATCGCCGGTGCGGGCGTCCCGATCTGACCCGGTCGGTGGCTTAGAGTCCTGGGGTGCTCCCCGTCGGTTGGTTGATCGCGGCCGTCGTCGTGGCGGTCCTGCTGACCATGTGGATCACGTTCACGCTCACCCGGCTCGACCGCCTGCACGCCCGGGTCGATGCGGCCCAGGCCGCGATGGACGCCCAACTCGTGCGCCGCGCCGCCGCCCTGCTGCACGTCGCCGAGTCGGCGAACAGCGGGGTTCCGGCCGGCCGCCGCGACGAGTACGACGGGATCGCGCAGCGGGCGCTCGCGGCGGGCGACGCTGGGCACGAGCGTCAGGGCGTCGAGAACGCGGTCGGCCGCGCCGTCACCGAGCTGGCCGAACTGCCCGAACCGCTGCGCCCCGACGCTGCGGACGAACTGAGAGAAGCGGCCGCCCGGGTCCTGATCGCGCGCCGTTTCTACAATGATGCGGTACGAGACACCCGAGCCCTGCGCGCGCGGCGTCTGCCCCGGCTGTTCCGCATGGCCGGCCGGCGGGAACTGCCGGAGTTCTTCGACATCGACGACACCCTGCCGGTACCGACACGTGTTGACCCCCCGACGCGTCACTGAAGAGGATCTGTTGCCATGATCAGCCCGACCCGTGCCTTCGTCGCGTCCATCGCGGTGACCGTCCTGCTCGCCACCGCCGCCTGCAGCGGCGACGCGAAGAAGAAGGCGAGTCCGTCGGTGTCGGCGACCACGTCCGCCGCCGCCTCGTCCTCGACGCCCGCCCCGGCACCGGCGCCCGCGCGCAAGCTCAACCCCTACACCGGTCTCGGCAGCGTGCCGACCACGCCGACCATCGCGGTGAAGATCGACGACACCCCGCCGGGACGCCCGCAGGTCGCGATCGACCTCGCCGACATCGTCTACATCGAAGAGGCCGAGGGTGGCCTGTCGCGCCTCGCCGCGATCTTCGGCAGCCACAAACCGACCGTCGGCTACGTCCGTTCCACGCGCCCGAGCGACCCCGACCTGCTGCTGCAATTCGGCCGGATCACCGAGGCGGCGTCCGGTGGCGGGCACGACGCGTTGCCCCTGCTCGACAAGTCCGGCATCAAGGGCTGGATCAACGACCGCGGGGCGGCCTACTACCACCGGCAGAGCCGCAACGAGTCGAGCTACATCAACCTGCTGCTCGACCTCTTCAAGGTCGCGAAGGACGCCAGGACGGCGCTGCCGAAGCCGATGGGCTTCACCTTCGCCGCGGCGTCGCCCCAGTTGGCGACGGCCCAGAAGGCCATCGACATCCACACCCGCGTCGGCAGCCAGGTCGTCGAGTTCCGCTACTCGTACACGCTGCACAAGTACATCCGTTACATCGACGGCGTCGCCCAGCGCGCGGCCGACGGCCAGCTCGTCGCGACCCGCAACGTGATCGTGCAGACCTGCCGGATCATCCCGCACCCGCAGGACACCGACGTCAACGGCAACCCGTCGCAGTTCACCATCACAGTCGGGCACGGCGCGGTCGCGGTGTTCCGCGACGGCAAGCGCATCGACGGTTCGTGGATCCGCGGCGCGCTGTCCGGCGGCACGCTGCTGCGCACGAGCAAGGGTGCGCCGATCCTGCTCGGCCCCGGCAACACCTGGGTCGCGCTCGTGCGGCCCGGCGTGGGCGCCACCAGCCACTAGATGCCCGGCCACTAGATGCCCGGCCACTAGATGTACAGCGGTCTGCCCCGGGTGGCGTCCGGGGCGGCCGCGGGCTCGTAGAATCGGCGCCATGTCCGAGCGCATCGAGTCCCACCCGTCAGATCACGCCGTCGGCACCGCCCGCGTCAAGCGCGGCATGGCCGAGATGCTCAAGGGCGGCGTCATCATGGACGTCGTCACCGCCGAGCAGGCCCGGATCGCCGAGGACGCCGGCGCGGTCGCCGTCATGGCCCTCGAGCGGGTGCCGGCCGACATCCGGGCCCAAGGCGGCGTCTCGCGGATGAGCGACCCCGACATGATCGAGAGCATCGTCGCGGCGGTGTCGATCCCGGTCATGGCCAAGGCCCGTATCGGCCACTTCGTCGAGGCGCAGGTGCTGCAGTCGCTCGGCGTCGACTACATCGACGAGTCCGAGGTGCTGACCCCGGCCGACTACGCCAACCACATCGACAAGTGGGCCTTCACCGTCCCCTTCGTCTGTGGTGCCACCAACCTCGGCGAGGCGCTGCGCCGGCTTACCGAGGGCGCGGCAATGATCCGCTCCAAGGGCGAGGCCGGCACCGGCGACGTCTCCAACGCCACCACGCACATGCGCAAGATGCGCGACCAGATCCGCTGGCTGCAGAACCTGCCCGAGGACGAGCTCTACGTCGCGGCCAAGGAGCTGCAGGCGCCCTACGAGCTCGTGGCCGAGGTCGCCCGCGCCGGCAAGCTGCCGGTCGTTCTCTTCACCGCCGGCGGCATCGCCACCCCGGCCGACGCCGCGATGATGATGCAGCTCGGCGCCGAGGGTGTCTTCGTCGGCTCGGGCATCTTCAAGTCGGGCAACCCGGCCCAGCGGGCCGAGGCCATCGTCAAGGCCACCACCTTCTACGACGACCCCGACGTGATCGCCAAGGTCTCGCGCGGTCTCGGTGAGGCGATGGTCGGCATCAACGTCGACGAGATCGCCCAGCCGCACCGCCTGGCCGAGCGCGGCTGGTAGTTCCCGTCAGGGGAGCGCTGCGCGAGGTGCCGAGGCTGGTCTGGATCCTCGCCGCGAGCCGGGACCGGGCGGCCGGCCGAGTCATACGTCGTCTCCTGAGTTTGTATGACGCTGTAAACGGTGAGGCTTCCTCCGTTTACAGCGTCATACAAAGCGGGGGCGACGGCGTCCCGAATCCGGCACAGAACTGTCGGCAGGTCGACCTAGTCTGCCGCCCATGACCGCAAGCACACCGATGTCGCCCACCGACCGGGTCCGCGCGGAGGCGGCGCGCTACGTGGCCGACCTCCTGGCCCAGACCGCGCCGGCCGAGCTGCCGGTGCGCGAGCGGAAGCAGCGGAGCCGCGCGCAGACGGACGGGCGGTCGACCGTGTTTTCGTTCCGGCTCGATCCCGACGAGGTCGCGGCGCTGGAACGGCGGGCCGAGGCGGCCGGGATCGGCCCGTCCGTGCTCGCGCGCAACCTGGTGCGCATGGGGTTGGCGACCCGGCCGGGCGACGAACTGCCGGGCGCGCTCGACCGACTCGCGGCTGCGATCGACGACGTCAGTGCCCTGATGCGTTGAGGCGCCAGTAGGCTCGAATGCTGTGTCCTCCCACCTCACCGTCGGCGTGTTCGCGCTGCAGGGCGGCGTCCGTGAGCACCTGCAGGCGCTGACTGCAGCCGGGGTCGAGGCGATCACGGTCCGGCGCCCGGAGGAACTCGCGCGGGTCGACGGGCTGGTGCTGCCGGGCGGCGAGTCGACGACCATCGTGAAGCTCGCCCGCACCTTCGACCTGCTCGACCCGCTGCGCGCGCGCATCGCCGACGGGCTACCGGTGTTCGGGTCCTGCGCCGGGATGATCCTGCTCGCCGATCGCGTCGACTCCGGCGGCTCACCGCTCGACGCCACCATCGGCGGCATCGACATCACGGTGCGGCGCAACGCGTTCGGTCGCCAGGTCGACTCGTTCGAGGAGGACCTCGAGATCGAGGGCGTCACCGGCGAGCCGGTGCGCGCGGTGTTCATCCGGGCGCCGTGGGTACAGGAAGTCGGTCCGGCGGCGCGGGCGATCGGCACCGTGGCCGGGGGCGACAAGGCCGGCCACGTGGTCGCCGTGCGTCAGGGCAGTCTGCTGGCGACGTCGTTCCACCCCGAGCTCACCGGCGACGGTCGCATCCACGACCTGTTCTGCCGGATCGTCGCCGGCACCGGCTGAGCGGCGGTCAGCGTCGCGCGGTGACGATCCTGATCGACGCACCGAGCACCACGTGCCCGTTCTCGTCGACGCGGTCGCGATAGACGTTCTCCAGCTCGTCGCGGAACGCGGCGATCGTCCCCTCGGCCGCGCCCTTCATGGCGATCCGGGCCGGACCGAGCTCCAGGCTCGTGTCGGCCGCGGCCCGCGGGTCGAGCCCGCCGCCGAAGGCGAGTCGCAGCCGGTGCGGGGTGACGGTCACGTCGCGCCAGCCGGCCCCGGTGAGCAGCGCGGTGACGACGTCGCGGTCGGACCAGGAGCCCGGACCGGCGTCGACCGGCTGCTCCTCGCCCGCACCCTCGTGGGCGCGGCGGGCCGCGAGGGCCAGGTCGTAGGGCAGGTCGAAGAGCTCCGACTCGTTGCGCGGCCCCCACACCGCCACGGCCAGCCGCCCGCCCGGCCGGGTCGCAGTGGCCAGGTTGCGGACGGCGGCCGGCGGGTCGCTGAAGAACATGACCCCGAAGCTGGACAGCACGAGGTCCCATCCGGCGGGCGGGGGAGTCCAGGTCACGGCGTCGGCTTCGACCCAGTCGATCGGCGCACCCTCGGCCGGCAGCGCCCCGGCCGCGGCCAACATCTCGGGCGAGATGTCGAGCCCGGTCACCCGCCCGCCCGGGCCGGCAAGCGCGGCGGCCGCGCGCGTGGTGGGGCCGGTGCCGCAGCCGACGTCGAGCACCGCCTCGCCGGGCTGCACCGCGGCGGCCTCGAACAGCAGCGGGGTCACCGGCGCGAGCTGTCGCTCCAGGCCCGGGGCCAGGCGCAGCCAGCGCGTCACCCGGTCGCCCGCCCAGGCCTCGGCGGGTTCGGCAGCGGTCTCATGATCGGTCACGGGCCGACCGTAGCCGAGCCGCGCCCCGGTTAGACTGGACCGTCGGACATCAGGACAGACGACGGGACGGGAGCGCCAGCGTGTCAGGCCACTCCAAATGGGCGACCACCAAGCACCAGAAGGCGGCCAAGGACGCCAAGCGGGGCAAGCTCTTCGCCAAGCTGATCAAGAACATCGAGGTCGCGGCCCGCATGGGCGGCGGGGACGTCGACGGCAACCCGACGCTGTACGACGCCATCCAGAAGGCCCGCAAGAACTCCGTCCCGATCGACAACATCGACCGCGCGGTCAAGCGCGGGTCGGGCGCCGAGGCCGGCGGAGCCGACTGGCAGACGATCATGTACGAGGGCTACGGGCCCAGCGGCGTCGCTCTCCTGATCGAGTGCCTCACCGACAACCGGAACCGCGCGGCCATGGAGGTGCGCACGGCGATGACCCGCAACGGCGGCTCGATGGCCGATCCGGGCTCGGTGTCCTACATGTTCAACCGCAAGGGCGTGGTGATCGTGCCCGACGCCGGCTTCTCCGAGGACGACGTCCTGATGGCCGTGCTCGATGCCGGCGCCGAGGAGGTCAACAACCTCGGCGAGGCCTACGAGGTCATCAGCGAGGCGACCGATCTCGTGCCCGTCCGCACCGCCCTGCAGGACGCCGGCATCGACTACGACTCGGCCGACTCGTCCTTCCTGCCCAGCGTCCAGGTGCCGCTCGACGAGGACGGCGCCCGCAAGGTGCTCAAGCTCGTCGACGCGCTCGAGGACCTCGACGACGTGCAGAACGTCTACGCCAACTTCGACGTCAGCGACGAGGTGCTCGAGGCCGTCGGGGCCGAGTAGTCCGTCAACCCAGGTGGGCATGCCGGCCGGGTCGGTGCCCGCCCGCGGGTGCCAGTACTCGTGGTCGCCGCCGTCGGGGGCCGCGATGGCGAACGGCGCGACGCCCCGACGCAGCGCCTGGGCCTGGAAGCGATCGAGGTGCAGGCTCGCCCCGAAGGCGTCGCCGTGGTGCCCGGTGCGTCCTTGCAGCGCGATCAGGACCGGCGGCCGCGCACCGTCGTGCCCGGGCGGGTAGGAGATGGACCAGCCGACCCGAGCCCGCCGAGCAGCACGGCCCGGCGGCCGACCCGGGCTGTCACGCCGGGGCCTTGCCCCACCACTTGAAGAACTCGCGCCCGAACGCCCACAGCACCTCGTTCGCGCCGGTGCGCGCACACAGCCAGTTGACCGCGTCGAAGAAGGCCCGGTTGAGCTGGGAGACGTAGAGCAGCAGGACGATCACGCCGAGCATGCCCCACGGCTTCACCTTGTCGCCGATGCGGACGGTCTCACGGTCGAGGTAGGGCTCGATGATCGCGTAACCGTCCAGGCCCGGTACGGGCAGCAGGTTCAACACCGCGGCCGTCGCCTGCAGAAAGCCGAGGAAGGCGACCCCGGCCCAGAACCGGAAGTGCTGATCGGGTCGGGCGATGTCGCTGATGTGCGGCTTGGCCACGTAGAGCAGCACCAGCGCGAAGACGAGGTTGGTCAGGGGCCCTACGGCGGCGGCGATGCTGCGCGAGCTGCGGCTGCGGAAGGTGTGCGGGTGCAGGTAGACCGCCCCGCCGGGCAGCCCGATACCGCCCTGGATGATGAAGAACAGCGGCAGCAGGATCGACAGCACCGGGTGCGTGTACTTGAACGGGTTGAGGGTCAGGTACCCGGCCGACTCGACGCTCCGGTCGCCCGCGCGGTACGCGGCGTAGGCGTGCGCGAACTCGTGGAAGCAGACCGAGACGACCCACCCACCGAGGACGAACACGAACACGCCGATGTCGCCGACGCGGGAGCCGGGAAGGTTCTGCGTCCACGCGATCACCGCCCCGACGACGGTGGCGGCGACGAAGGCCAGGAACAGCGGGCTGGGACGTACCGCGCGTCGCCGCCGGCCGAGGTCATGAACGGACATGGGCGACACGGTACGGACGCGGCGTGTTGATTCGGCGCAGCGACGGGCCGCGCACCTAGGCTGCATCGAACGACCGTTCGACAGGAAGGGGCCCGGAGTGCGCGTGCTCGGCGTCGACCCCGGCGTGACCCGCTGCGGCATCGGTGTCGTCGACGGCGCGCCCGGCCGCCCCCTCACCCTCGTGTACGTCGACGTCGCCCGCACCCCGCCCGACGCTCCGGCGGGGGAGCGGCTGCTGGCCCAGGCCGACGCCATCGAGGCCGCCATCGCGCAACACCGCCCGGACGTCGTGGCGGTCGAGCGCGTGTTCAGCCAGCACAACGTCCGCACCGTCATGGGCACGGCCCAGGTGGCCGGCCTGGCCATGGTGGCCGCGACCCGCGTCGGCATCCCGGTCGTGCTGCACACGCCGAGCGAGGTCAAGGCCGCTGTCACCGGCTCGGGCAGCGCCGACAAGGCCCAGGTCGGTGCGATGGTCACCCGGCTGCTGCGCCTGGCCGAGATGCCGAAGCCGGCCGACGCCGCCGACGCCCTCGCCCTCGCGATCTGCCACGTGTGGCGCGGCAGCGCGCAGTCCCGGCTGGCGACCGCGGTGCAGGCCGCCCGGGCCCACCGGTGAGGATGAGGGGCATGAGCGAGGAACTGGTTTTCACCGTCGACCCGCAGACGCTCCGCGAGGTCTACCCCGACCCGGACGCGGTGCAGGCCCGCATCGGGGTGCTGCGGACCGAGATCCGTGACGCGCCCGACGAGATCGGCGAGCTGCTCGCGCGGGGCGAACTCGTCGACCTGCTCCGGGCGTGCGGGCCGCTCGACGAGGCGCTGGACGAGGCGCGGGCGGCCGCCGACCGGGCCGAGATCGCCGGCACCGCGGCCCAGCAACACGTCGCCCGCCTGCGGCTGGCCCGGGTGCACGAGTGGCGCGGCGACTTCGGTGAGTCGAACCTCGAGTTCACCGAGCTGCTCGCCGCCGCCCGCCAGTTCGGCCAGGTCATCGAGGCGTTCACCCACCAGCACGCCGGCGAGAACGACTACGACCAGGGGCACTGGGCCGACGCCCTCGAGCACTTCGCGCAGGCGCTCGCCGTCCGCGAGCAGCTCGAGCTCGACGAGGCCGAGACCTCGCGCATCGCCGTCGCCGCCGCCCGGCAGCGGAAGGAGCAACCGTGATCGCCAGCGTGCGGGGCACCGTGGCCGCGGTGGCCCCCGACGGCGCGGTCGTCGAGGTCGGCGGCATCGGGCTGGCGGTGTCCTGCTCGCCCGGCACCCTGGCCCGGCTGCGGGTGGGGGAGCCGGCCCGGCTGGCCACCAGCCTGGTCGTCCGCGAGGACTCGCTGACCCTCTACGGCTTCGCCGACGACGACGAGCGGGCGCTGTTCGAACTGCTGCAGACTGCCAACGGGGTCGGCCCGAAGCTGGCCCAGACCATGCTGGCCGTGCACCCGCCGCGCGAGCTGCGTCGCGCCATCGCGACGAGCGACTTCCCGACGCTGACCCAGGTGCCGGGCATCGGCCGCAAGGGCGCCGAGCGCATCGTCATCGAGCTGCGCGACCGCATCGGCTCGATCGACGGCTCCGACACCGCCGTCGTCACCGGCGGCCCGGTCACCGCCGTGGCGCCCTGGCGCGACCAGCTCACGCACGCGCTGGCCGGGCTCGGCTTCTCCGGCAAGGAGGCCGGCGACGCGATCGAGGTCGTCGCCGTCGACGTCGAGCCGGGCACGTCACCCGACGTCCCGGCGCTGCTGCGCCGCTCGATCCAGCTGCTCGGACGTACCAGATGAGCGAGCCGGTCGAGGATCTCGTCGACCCGGCGCCGCTGGACGGCGAGCGCGAGGTCGAGGCGTCGCTGCGTCCGAAGCGACTCGACGAGTTCGTCGGGCAGCCGAAGGTCCGCGAGCAGCTGCAACTGGTGCTCGAGAGCGCGATGCGGCGCAACCGGCCACCGGATCACGTCCTGCTCTCCGGGCCGCCCGGGCTCGGGAAGACCAGCCTGGCCATGATCATCGCGGCCGAGCTGGGCACGCCGATCCGGGTCACCAGCGGTCCGGCCATCGAGCGGGCCGGCGACCTCGCCGCGCTGCTGACCAGCCTCGGCGAGGGCGAGGTGCTGTTCATCGACGAGATCCACCGCATCGCCCGCCCGGCCGAGGAGCTGCTGTACATGGCGATGGAGGACTTCCGGGTCGACGTCGTCGTGGGCAAGGGACCGGGCGCCACGGCGATCCCGCTCGACCTCGCGCCGTTCACCCTGGTCGGCGCCACCACCCGGGCCGGGCTGCTCACCGGCCCGCTGCGCGACCGCTTCGGCTTCACCGGGCACATGGACTTCTACGACGCCGTTGAGCTCGAACACGTGCTGCGCCGCTCGGCCGAGCTGCTCGGGGTCGACCTGCGCGCCGACGGCGGGTCCGAGATCGCCGGACGCTCGCGCGGCACGCCCCGCATCGCCAACCGCCTGCTGCGCCGGGTACGCGACTACGCCGAGGTGCGGGCCGACGGCGTGGTCACCGAGGCGATCGCCCGCGCCGCGCTCGCGGTCTACGACGTCGACGAGCTCGGCCTCGACCGGCTCGACCGCGGCGTCCTCGACGCACTGGTGCGCCGGTTCGGCGGGGGACCGGTGGGCGTCGGCACGCTCGCCGTCGCGGTCGGTGAGGAGACCGAGACGGTCGAGGAGGTCGCCGAGCCGTTCCTGGTGCGGGCCGGCCTGCTGGCCCGCACGCCGCGCGGCCGCATCGCCACGCCCGCGGCCTGGCACCACCTCGGCCTGACGCCACCCGGGCCCGCCGCGCCGTCGTCGGGCGGCTCGACGCTGTTCGACGCGTAGGCTCGCGGGGTACCTGCCACCGACGCTGGGAACCTCCGTCGCCATGAAGGACCTCATTCCGTTCATCGTCTTCGCGCTCGTCATCATCACGCTGGTGTTGATCTCGGCCCGGGCCCGCCGCCGTCAGGCCGACATCGCCGCCGGTCGGGCCGAGTCGATCGGTGTCGGCACCGACGTCATGACCACCTCGGGACTGCACGGCACCGTCGTCGCCCGCAACGACGACGACACGGTGCAGCTGTCCATCGCGCCGGGGGTCGAGGTGCGCTGGGAACTCGCGGCCCTGCGTGACCTGCGCGCGCTGCCGGCCCAGTTCCGCCGCGACGCCGACGCCGACGCCGACGCCGACCGGCCCCGCACCGACACGGTCGATCTCGACAAGCTCGACAGCGGCGACGCGCCGTAGCCACTGCGCCCAGTTCGTCCCGGATCCCGTCGGTCATACTGTCGTGCGGCCCGGGCGGGCCGCCGCCTCACCGAAGACCGCACCACATCCTGATCCAATCGAGAACGCCGAGGAGACCTTCCCCGTGGCACCACCACCCGGAACGCTGCGCGTCGGGCGCTACTTCACCGCGCTGCTGCTCCTCTTCATCGTCCTCTACGGAGTCGTGTTCTTCCCCGGGCAGCGGCACGCGCCGAAGCTCGGCATCGACCTCGTCGGCGGCATCCGCGTCGTGTTCACCGCGCTGTCGCCCAAGGGCTCGCCCCCGCCGACCGCGCCGCAGATGACGCAGGCCCGGCAGATTCTCGAGAACCGGATCAACACCACCGGTGTCACGGGGGCGACCGTCGTCGTGCAGGGCAGCGACCAGCTGGTCGTCGAGATTCCCAGTGGCACCGGGGCCGATGTCGCCAAGCTCGGCAAGGCCGCCGTGCTGAACTTCCGCCCGCTCGTCGCACCCGCCCAGGTCGTCACCTGCGTCCCGGCCGGCGCCGCCGCCCCGAACGGCAGCGCCTCGGCCTCGGCGGTTCCGAGCGGCTCGGGCTCCGCGTCGTCCGGCGCCGCGGCCCAGCCGTCCCCGTCGGCCGGCGCGCCGTCCTCGCGGGCGGCCTCGTCGAGCGGCGCCGTGGGCAACGCGGCCGCCGAGCGGCTGCTGGCCAAGGCCACCACCTCGCCCGCCCCGAAGACCCCGGCCGCGACCGCAACGACCGCGCCGAAGGCCTCGGCCTCGCCCACCGCGCCGTCCACCGCGATCCCCACGACCGCGCCGGCCCGCGCCAAGTGCTCGAGCGACCCGTTCGCGGCGTTGCTGAAGGCCGACCCGAAGCTCAAGATCCCGAACGCCGAGAACTGCACCAAGCCGGCGCCGTCGAAGTGCACGGCCTACTCGGCGCTCTCGGCCGCGCAGCAGCAGGAGATCGCGGCGGCGCTGCAGAACTACGACTGCACCGCGGCCCAGGCCGAGGCCGACCTGCCGCTGGGGCACTACGTCGCCTGCGACACCAAGGGCCAGGTCGCCTACCTGCTCGGAGCCGTCGTGGTCCGCGGGCGTGACATCGACTCCGCCAGCGCGCAGGCACCCAACCTCGGCGGCGGGCAGGGCGGCAGCGCCGAATGGACCGTCGCGCTGACGCTCGGCAGCACCGGCGCCGACTCGTGGAACGCCTGGACGAGCAAGTACAACACCCCCAGCGCGAACGTCAGCTCGGTGCAGACCTCGGCCACCGCCCCGTGCGGCCCGGCGGCGAGCATCCCGTGCTCGGACTTCGTCGGCTTCACCCTCGACGGTCAGGTCATCTCGGCGCCGGTCACCACCGCTGCCCTGAGCCGACAGACCACGATCTCGGGCAGCTTCACCCAGACGACGGCGAACCAGCTCGCCCAGGAGCTCAACTACGGCAAGCTGCCGCTGAGCTTCCGGGCCGACCAGAACGAGCACGTCTCGGCCACGCTCGGCAGCGTGCAGCTGAAGGCGGCGCTGCTCGCCGGCGGCATCGGCCTGATCCTGGTCGTCATCTACTCGCTGCTCTACTACCGCGGGCTCGGCCTGGTCACGATCGCCTCGCTGCTCGTGTCGGCCGGCCTCACCTACGCGATGCTGGTCATCCTCGGCACGCAGATCGGGTTCACCCTCGACCTGTCCGGCATCGCCGGCTTCATCGTCGCGCTCGGCATCACCGCCGACTCCTTCGTCGTCTTCTTCGAACGGATAAAGGACGAGGTGCACGAGGGGCGCTCGGTGCGCGTGGCCGTGCCCCGGGCCTGGGTCCGGGCCCGCCGGACGATCCTCTCAGCCGACACCGTGTCGTTCCTCGCCGCGGCGATCCTGTACTACTTCGCCTCGGCCGACGTGAAGGGCTTCGCCTTCACCCTCGGCATGTCGACGATCCTCGACCTCGTGGTGGTGTTCCTGTTCACCCACCCGATCGTGTCTGCGCTCTCGCGCAGCCGGGCCTTCGGCTCGCCGCGCTTCACCGGGCTCAACTCGGTGCGGGCCGGCGGCATCGTGCCCGATTCCGACCGCCCGGTCGCCAAGCGGCCCGCCGCGAAGGCGGCCAGACCGGCCAAGCCGGTGTCGACCTCCAAGGCCGTCGCGCCGGTCGCCGTCCTCGACCGCGAGGACGCCGAGGAGGACGTGACCGACGACGAACTGCTCGCTGAGACCGACGAAGCAGTCGACACCGGCCACCCCGTGGGCACCGACGACGAGCGGCGCCACACCACGCCCGAGCCGGGCACGGCCGCCGAACGCGCGGCGGCCCGCCGGGCCCGCCTGCGGGGCAAGACCGACGAGGAGGGCACGTCCTGATGTCGAGATTCACCGCCCTCTACCGTGGCGAGACGCGGATCGATTTCATCGGCTCGCGCAAGCGCTGGTACCTGGCCTCGGCCGGGCTGATCCTCATCTGCGTCCTGAGCTTCGTCATCCGTGGGTTCAACTACGGCGTGGAGTTCAAGGGCGGCGCGACCTTCCAGATCCTCACGCAGGGCACCAAGCTGAGCACGACCGAGGTGTCGACCGCGTTCACCGACGCCGGCACCGCACCGCAGTCGGCACCGCAGGTCGTCGGCTCGGGCGCCAGCCAGCAGATCGTCGTCGCCACCGCGACCCTCACCCCGCAGCAGGAGCAGGACCTGCAGGCGAAGGTGGCCACGGCGCTCGGTATCAGCAAGACGAAGATCAACCCGAACGTCATCGGCAGCCAGTGGGGTCACGACACCACGATCAAGGCCCTCGAGGGCCTGATCATCTTCCTGATCGTCGTCTCGATCTACATCTCGCTGCGCTTCCAGTGGCGCATGGCCGTCGGCGGCATGCTCGCCCTGCTGCACGACCTCGTCATCGCGGCCGGCGTGTACTCGCTGGTCGGCTTCGAGGTCACGCCGTCGACCATCGTCGGCCTGCTGACGATCCTCGGTTTCTCGCTCTACGACACCGTTGTCGTCTACGACAAGGTCGCCGAGAACTCCAAGGACATCCTGGCCGGGTCGCGCACCACGTACTCCGAGGCGGCGAACCTCGCCGTCAACCAGACCCTGATGCGCTCGATCAACACCTCGCTCATCGCGCTGCTGCCGGTGGCCGGCCTGCTGTTCGTCGGCGCCGGCATCCTCGGCGTCGGCACGATCAAGGACCTCGCGCTGATCCTGTTCGTCGGCCTCGCGTCGGGCGCGTACTCGTCGCTGTTCCTGGCCACCCCGATCGTCGTCGACCTGACCGAGCGCGAGCCGGCGTACAAGGCGCTGACCAAGCGGGTCGCGGCGAAGCGGGCCAGCGAACGCAAGCGGGTGACCGACGGCGACGTCGTCGCCGCCGGCGCGACGAGCATCGGCCCGGCCCGCCGCGGCGGTGGACCCGCGCCCGCTCCCAAGGTCGGCGCGCGGCCCCAGCGCAAGCGCAAATGACGGCTGACCTCGGCGCCCGGATCAGCGGGCTGCTGCGCGACGTCGCCGACTTCCCGCAGCCCGGCGTCGCCTTCAAGGACATCTCGCCCCTGCTGGCCGACGCCGGCGCGTTCCAGGCCGTCGTGCACGCGATCGCGGCCGTGGCCGGTGACGACGTCGACATCGTCGCCGGGGTCGAGGCCCGCGGGTTCCTGATGGCCGGTGCGCTGGCCTGCGAGCTCGGCTGCGGGCTCGTCCCGGTGCGCAAGGCGGGCAAGCTGCCGCCGCCGACCCTCGACCGCTCCTACGACCTCGAGTACGGCAGCGCCACCATCGAGGTGCCGGTCGACCTGCTCGAGGGCAAGCGGGTGCTGCTGGTCGACGACGTGCTCGCCACCGGCGGCACGCTGCGGGCCGCCGCCGAGCTGATCGCCGACGGCGGCGGCACGGTCACGGCGATGGGCGTCATCGTAGAACTGGGCTTCCTCGACGGCCGGAGCGCGCTCGGCGGGCTCGCCCCGCTGCACACGTTGCTCACGCTCTGACCGCACGCCGGGTCGGGCGCCCGTAGACTCGAGCGCACCAGCGTCAGAGAGGGGGCCGGTCCTGACCACCGAGGCCGGCACGCGGCAGCCGCCGCCGCGACCCGACGGCACGGCTGCGTCCGACGCGGCCACCCGTCCCGACGAGAGCGCCACCGAACCCGCTGCCGGCTCGAACCACCGCCGCCGGGTGCGCGACCGCCTGGCTCGCCGCATCGTCACCACCAGCCGGCAGTCGGCGATCAAGCCGGTGCTCGAGCCCCTGCTCGCCACGCACCGCGCCGCCCACCCGAAGGCCGACGCCCTGCTGCTGCAGCGGGCCTACGACGTCGCCGAGGAGTGTCACCGCGGCCAGCTGCGCAAGAGCGGCGACCCCTACATCACCCACCCGCTCGCCGTCGCCACCATCCTGGCCGAGCTGGGCATGGACACCACGACGCTGATCGCCGCGCT
Organism: Jatrophihabitans sp.; assembly: GCF_036000465.1. Taxonomy (GTDB): domain Bacteria; phylum Actinomycetota; class Actinomycetes; order Mycobacteriales; family Jatrophihabitantaceae; genus Jatrophihabitans. Next base: position 27,973 of record NZ_DASYFV010000024.1, read on the forward strand.
GCTGCACGACACCGTCGAGGACACCGGCATGACGCTGGAGACGATCACCGCCGGCTTCGGCGAGGAGGTCGCCTACCTGGTCGACGGCGTCACCAAACTCGACAAGGTCAAGTACGGCGCGGCGGCCGAGTCGGAGACGATCCGCAAGATGGTCGTGGCCATGGCCCGCGACGCCCGCGTGCTGGTGATCAAGCTGGCCGACCGGCTGCACAACATGCGCACGCTGCGCTTCCTGCCGCCGGAGAAGCAGGAGCGCAAGGCCCGCGAGACGCTCGAGGTGCTGGCCCCGCTCGCGCACCGCCTCGGCATGAACACGGTCAAGTGGGAACTCGAGGATCTCGCGTTCGCCACGCTGTACCCGAAGCGCTACGACGAGATCGTGCGCCTCGTCGCCGAGCGGGCGCCCAGTCGCGACACCTACCTCACCGAGGTCATCGACCGCATCAACCACGACCTGCGCGAGGGCGACATCAAGAGCGTCGTCACCGGCCGGCCGAAGCACTACTACTCGATCTACCAGAAGATGATCGTGCGCGGCCGCGAGTTCACCGACATCTACGACCTCGTCGGCATCCGCGTCCTGGTCGAGACCGAGCGCGACTGCTACTCCACCCTCGGCGTCATCCACGCGAACTGGCAGCCCGTCCCGGGCCGGTTCAAGGACTACATCGCGATGCCGAAATTCAACATGTACCAGTCGCTGCACACGACGGTCATCGGTCCGGGCGGCAAGCCGGTCGAGCTGCAGATCCGCACGTACGCCATGCACCGCACGGCCGAGTTCGGCATCGCGGCGCACTGGAAGTACAAGGAGATGAAGAACTCGCCCGTGTCGACTCCGGCGGGCATGCAGGACGAGATGGGCTGGCTGCGCCAGATCATCGACTGGCAGCGCGAGACGCAGGAGCCCGAGGAGTTCCTCGACTCGCTGCGCTACGACCTGCGCTCCAGCGAGGTCTACGTCTTCACCCCGAAGGGCGACGTGCTCCCGCTGCCCAGCGGTTCGACGCCGGTCGACTTCGCCTACGCCGTGCACACCGAGGTCGGGCACCGCTGCATCGGCGCCCGGGTGAACGGCAAGCTGGTCGCGCTCGAGAGCACGCTCGACAACGGCGACACCCTCGAGATCTTCACCTCCAAGGCCGAGAACGCGGGGCCCTCACGCGACTGGCTCGAGTTCGTCAAGTCACCGCGGGCCCGCACCAAGATCAAGCAGTGGTTCGCCCGCGAGCGGCGCGAGGACGCGATCGACGCCGGCAAGACCGCGCTGTCCAAGGCGATGCGCAAGGCCGCGCTGCCGATCCAGCGGCTGATGGGCGGCGACCAGCTGCTCACGCTGGCCAACGACATGCACTACGCCGACATCTCGGCGCTGTACGCCGCGGTCGGCGAGAACCACGTGTCGGCCCAGTCGGTGGTGCAGAAGCTGGTCACCCAGCTCGGTGGCTCCGAGGGCTCGGTCGAGGACATCTCCGAGGCGGTCGTCCCCACCGACGACACACCGCTCGTCACCCAGCGCCGCGCCGGGGGCGACGGCGGCGTCGTGGTCAAGGGCGTCAGCGACGTCCTGGTCAAGCTGGCCCGCTGCTGCACCCCCGTACCGGGCGACGAGATCCTCGGCTTCGTCACCCGCGGCGGCGGCGTGTCGGTGCACCGGCTCAACTGCACCAACGCCGCGTCGCTGAACGAGCAGCCCGAGCGCCTCGTCGACGTCGAGTGGGCCCCGGCAGCGGGCGCGAGCTTCGTCGTGTCGATCCAGGTCGAGGCGCTCGATCGCACCGGCCTGCTCTCCGACATCACCCGGGTGCTGTCGGAGGAGCGGGTGAGCATCCTGTCGGCGAACGTCACGACCAACCGCGATCGCGTGGCCACCAGCCGCTTCACCTTCGAGATGGCCGAGTCGAAGCACCTCGGCCACCTGCTGCGGGCCATCCGCGGCGTCGAGGGCTGCTACGACGTGTACCGCCTGCACGCCGCCAACTGAGCCGCGCTACTTCGCGACGGTCGCCCGGGTGATCGTGATCGGCAGCTTCGGCGCGCCGTCGGCCCCGCTCGCCGCGCCCTTGGCCGCCACCTTGTCGACGACCGACAGGCCGGTCTTGACCGTGCCGAACACGGTGTACTGCGGGCCCAGCGTGGAGTCCCTGTAGACGATGAAGAACTGGCTGCCGTTGGTGTTCGGGCCGGAGTTCGCCATGGCCAGCACGCCGCGGGTGTACTTCTCCTTGCCGGTGAGCTCGTCGGCGAAGGCGTAGCCGGGGCCGCCGCGGCCGGTGCCGGTCGGGTCGCCGCACTGCAGCACGTAGATGCCGCTCGTGGTGAGCCGGTGACAGATCGTCTTGTCGAAGTAGTGCTGCTGGACCAGCGACACGAAGCTCGCCACGGTGCACGGGGCGGCCGCGCGGTCCAGGGCGAAGGTCATCGCGCCCTGCGTGGTGTTCAGCGCGACGTCGGTGGTGCCGGTGATCGGCGCCCGGGCCGCCGGCAGCGCAACCTTCCGGGCCGCCGTGCCGGTCCGGGTGAACGTGCAGCTGCCGGGCACCCTCGGCGTGGTGGCCGAGGTGCTCGCCGGGACGGTCGGGGCGGACGACGCGACCGAGCCCGATCCGGCCGCCGGGGTCTTGGAGTCGTGGTTCGTCGCGATGACGACGCCGACCACGATGGCGATGACCGCCAGGGCACCGACGATCGAGATCAGCAGGGTGACCCGCTTGCGGGCCGCGTGCCGCTGCCGGCGGCGCTGGGACTGCCGCTGGAGGCGGCGACGCTCGGCATCACGGCGCTGCTTGTTCGTGGGCACTGCGGATCCTCCAGCGGGACGGTCAGCCGGTGACCTTCAGCAGGTCGACGACGAAGACGAGCGGGGCGTTCCGCGGGATCGGTCCCTGACCGCTCGCACCGTAGCCGAGCGCGGGCGGAAGGATCATGATGCGCCGGCCGCCGACCTTCATCGGCGGGACGTCCTTGGTGCCGCCGATGCCCTGCGTGAAGCCGGGGACGACGCCGGTGAGCGGGAAGGTTGCGGACTGCCCGCGCGACCACGACGAGTCGAACGGGGTGCCGTCCTTGTAGAGCACGCCGGAGTACTGCACCTCGACGGTCGAGGTCGGCGACGCTGCCTGGCCCTTGCCGACCACGAGGTCCTTGTAGGCCAGCTTGGCCGGGGTCGAGGTGGCCTTCGAGGTGACGCCGGGCTCGCCGGTCAGGTCGGCCGCGCCCTTGACCGTGACACCGTCGAAGCTGACGGCCGGCCCGACCGCGGGCTTGGCCTTCTTCGGCGCGGCCGAGGTGCTCGGCGCGGCGGCGCTCGACGTGGTGGCCGGGGTGCTCGCGCCCGAGGCGGAGCCGGCCGGCACGCCCGAGTTGTCCTTGCCGGTCGCGAGGACGATGACCACCACGACGGCCGCGATGACGACCAGGGTGCCCACGATGGAGGTGATCAGCGTCGTCTTGCGACGGGCCACCTCGCGCTCGCGGCGCTGCTCCAGTTGGCGCTGCAGGCGGCGTCGCTCGTTCTCGCGGTGCTGCTTGTTCGTGGGCATCGGGGAGCGGTCCTCCGGGTGGATCGGGGTCGGGAGCCGCGTCGACGGGCCCCGGGGTGGGCGAAAGCCTCCGCGCAGTCTAGAAGAAGTCGCTCCCCGGCCTGCTGTGCCCACCCCCTGTGTCCGCCGGTAGTCCGGTGTCCGCAGGTGGGTTCCCTGCGCCGGGGTACCCCAGCGGCCTGGGCGGATACCGGGAATTGCGGCGGCGCGTGCTCGGTAGGCTGGCCGGGTCACCCCGTCCTGATCGCAGAGGACCTGATCGCAGAGGAGTTCCCGGCCGTGCTCATCGCGGGCTTCCCGTCCGGCGCGACCGACACGAACTGCTACGTGGTCGCCCCCGCCGCCGGCGAGCAGTGCATCGTCATCGATCCCGGAATCGGCATCACCGGGCAGCTCGACGAGGTGATCGCCGAGCACCGGCTGCACCCGGTCGCCGTCCTGCTGACCCACGGCCACTTCGACCACACCTTCTCGGTGCTGCCGGTCTGCGAGGCCCGTGACGTGCCGGCCTACATCCACCCGGGCGACCGCGACCAGCTCAGCGACCCGTGGAGCGCCGTCCGGCTGCCCAAGGGCACGCCGCTGTTCGGCACCCTCACCTTCGCCGAGCCCGACGACGTCCGCGAGCTCGGCGACGACAGCACGGTGACCCTGGCCGGTCTCGACTTCTCGGTGCGCCACGCCCCGGGGCACAGCCGCGGCTCGGTCGTGTTCGGCCTCAGCGGCGCCGAGGAGTCGGTGCTGTTCTCCGGCGACGTGCTCTTCGCCGGCTCGATCGGACGCGTCGACCTGCCCGGCGGGTCGATGGCCGAGATGGAGCGCTCGCTGCGCGACGTCATCCTGCCCCTCGACGACGCCACGGTGGTGCGCCCCGGCCACGGCCCGGCCACCACGATCGCGCGCGAACGCGTCACCAACCCCTACCTCCTGGACCTCTAGATGGCGCTCAGCGGATTCCCGGAACTGCTGCCCCAGCAGCGCTTCGTCGAGGCGGCGGTCATCGACCGGCTGCGGCGCACCTTCGAGCTGCACGGCTTCGCCCCGCTCGAGACCCGCTCGGTCGAGCCGCTCGAGCAGATGCTGCGCAAGGGCGAGATCGACAAGGAGGTCTACGTCCTGCGCCGCCTGCACGCCGAGGATGAGGCCGGCGATTCCGGCCTCGGCCTGCACTTCGACCTCACCGTGCCGTTCGCGCGCTACGTCCTCGAGCACGCCGGGCACCTCGAGTTCCCGTTCCGGCGCTACCAGATCCAGAAGGTGTGGCGCGGCGAGCGGCCGCAGACCGGGCGCTACCGCGAGTTCACCCAGGCCGACATCGACGTCGTCGCCCGCGACACGCTCCCGTTCCACCACGACGTCGAGGTCGCGCGGGTCATGGCCGAGGCGCTCGCCTCGCTGCCGTTCCTGCCGCCGCTGCGCCTGCAGGTCAACAACCGCAAGCTCATCGAGGGCTTCTACCGTGGCATCGGCGCCACCGACGTCCCGGCCGTCATGCGCGCGATCGACAAGCTGGACAAGGTGCCGGCCGAGGTCGTGGCCCAGCAGCTGATCAGCGAGGCCGGTCTCTCGGCCGAGCAGGCCGGGCAGTGCCTGGCGCTGGCCCAGATCCGCTCGGTCGACTCGTCCTTCGTGTCGGCCGTCTGGAAGCTCGGCGTCGCGCACCCCCTGCTGGACGAGGGGCTGGACGAGCTGGCCGCGGTCATCGACGGCTGCGCCGGCATCAGCGGCGCCCGGATCGTGGTCGAGGCCGACCTGCGCATCGCCCGCGGCCTGGACTACTACACCGGCACCGTGTTCGAGACCCGGATGAGTGGCTACGAGAGCCTCGGCTCGATCTGCTCGGGCGGCCGCTACGACTCGCTCGCGACCGACGGCAGGACCACCTACCCCGGCGTCGGCATCTCGCTCGGCGTCACCCGGCTGCTCATGCCGCTGTTCCAGCGCGGCGTGCTCACCGCCTCGCGCACGGTGCCCTCGGCGGTGCTCGTCGCGCTCACCGACGACGATTCGCGCCCCCGCTCGGTAGCAGTGGCCACGGCCCTGCGCGCGCGGGGGATCCCGGTCGAACTCGCGCCCACCGCGCAGAAGTTCGGCAAGCAGATCCGCTACGCCGAGCGGCGCGGCATCCCCTACGTGTGGTTCCCGGGGAAGACCGACGACGACGGCGGCGAGGTCAAGGACATTCGCAGTGGTGACCAGGCGGCGGCCGACCCCGCAACCTGGATGCCCCCCACCGAGGACCTGCAACCCCAGGTCCGTTTCGAGAAGGAAAGCTCTCTTGCTCAGGACTCATGAGGCCGGGACGCTGCGCGCGTCCGACGCCGGACAGACCGTCACCCTCGCCGGTTGGGTCGCCACCCGCCGCGACCACGGCGGGGTCACCTTCATCGACCTGCGCGACGCCTCGGGCGCGGCCCAGGTCGTGCTCCGCGAGGCCGACGTCGCCCACGACCTGCGCAACGAGTTCGTCGTGAAGGTCGTCGGCGAGGTGCGCCTGCGCCCCGAGGGCAACGTGAACCAGGCGATCGCCACCGGCGAGATCGAGGTCGCCGCGTCGTCGCTCGAGGTGCTGAACAGCTCGGCGCCATTGCCGTTCCAGGTCGACGAGCACACCGAGGTCGGCGAGGAGGCCCGGCTGAAATACCGCTACCTCGACCTGCGCCGCCCCGGCCCGGGCGGGGCGATCCGCCTGCGCAGCCAGGTCAGCCGGGCCGCCCGCGACGTCCTCTACGACCACGACTTCGTCGAGATCGAGACGCCGACGCTGACGCGCTCGACGCCCGAGGGCGCGCGCGACTTCCTGGTGCCGGCGCGCCTGCGCCCGGGCAGCTGGTACGCGCTGCCGCAGTCGCCGCAGCTGTTCAAGCAGCTGCTCATGGTCGGCGGCATGGAGCGCTACTTCCAGATCGCGCGCTGCTACCGCGACGAGGACTTCCGGGCCGACCGCCAGCCCGAGTTCACCCAGCTCGACATCGAGATGAGCTTCGTCGAGGAGGACGACGTCATCGCCGTCGCCGAGGACGTCCTCGTCGCGCTGTGGAAGCTCGTCGGCTACGACGTGCCGGTGCCGCTGCCGCGCATGCCGTACGCGGAGGCCATGCGCCGCTACGGCTCGGACAAGCCCGACCTGCGCTTCGACCTCGAGCTCGTCGACTGCACCGAGTTCTTCGCCGACACCCCGTTCCGGGTGTTCCAGGCCGAGCACGTCGGCGCCGTCGTCATGGCCGGTGGCGGGTCGCAGCCGCGGCGCCAGCTCGACGCCTGGCAGGAGTTCGCGAAGCAGCGCGGCCACCGCGGTCTCGCCTACATCCTCGTCGGCGAGGACGGCGAGCTCGGGGGACCGGTCGCCAAGAACCTCTCCGACGCCGAGCGGGCCGGCATCGTCGCGCACGTCGGCGCGAAGCCGGGCGACTGCGTGTTCTTCGCAGCCGGACCGACCAACTCGGCCCGCGCGCTGCTCGGCGCCACGCGCCTGGAGATCGGCAAGCGGCTCGAGCTGATCGACGAGGACGCCTGGTCGTTCCTCTGGGTCGTCGACGCGCCGCTGTTCGAGCCGTCCAGCCAGGCCGTCGCCTCGGGTGACGTCGCGGTCGGCGCCGGCGCGTGGACGGCGGTGCACCACGCGTTCACCTCGCCCAAGCCGGAGTCGATGGACACCTTCGACACCGACCCCGGCTCGGCGCTCGCCTACGCCTACGACATCGTCTGCAACGGCAACGAGATCGGCGGCGGGTCGATCCGTATCCACCGTCGCGACATCCAGGAGCGCGTCTTCGAGATCATGGGGCTGGACGAGGCGCAGGCCCGCGAGAAGTTCGGCTTCCTGCTCGACGCGTTCAGCTTCGGCGCCCCGCCGCACGGCGGCATCGCGTTCGGCTGGGACCGCATCTGCGCGCTGCTCTCGGGCACCGACTCGATCCGCGACGTCATCGCGTTCCCGAAGACCGGCGGCGGCTTCGACCCGCTGACGGCCGCGCCCGCGCCGATCACCGACGCCCAGCGGGCCGAGGCCGGTGTCGACGCCAAGCCCGAGGACGACCCGAGCACGTGAACGGAGGCACTGCCTAGGCTGGGCGGGTGACGCTGTTCGAGTCCGACGCCCCCGCGGCCCGCGCCGAGGCGGTCGACCCGTCGGCGCCGCTCGCGGCCCGGATGCGTCCGCGCAGCCTCGACGAGGTGGTCGGCCAGGAGCACCTGCTGGCCTCGGGCTCGCCGCTGCGGCGTCTGGTCGAGGGCGACGCCCCGATGTCGCTGATCCTGTTCGGGCCGCCCGGCACGGGCAAGACCACGTTGGCGCTGATCGTGTCCAGCGCGACGAACCGCCGGTTCGAGCAGCTCTCCGCGCTCAACGCCGGGGTGAAGGACGTCCGCGAGGTCATCGCCCGGGCCAAGGCCGAGCTCACCCACAACGGGCGGCAGACCGTCCTGTTCATCGACGAGATCCACCGGTTCTCCAAGACCCAGCAGGACTCGCTGCTCGCCGCCGTCGAGGCCCGCCACGTCACGCTCGTGGCGGCCACGACGGAGAACCCGTTCTTCTCGATCGTCGCGCCGCTGCTGTCGCGCAGCCTGCTGCTCACCCTGCAGCCGCTGGACGAGGCGGCGATCGGGCGGCTCATCGACCGCGCGCTGCGCAGCGAGCGCGGCCTGCACGAGGCCGTCACCCTCGACGACGACGCGCGGGCCCACCTGCTGCGCCTGTCCGGCGGCGACGCCCGGCGCGCGCTCACCGCGATCGAGGCGGCCGCCGGCACCGTCCTCGCCGAGGGCCGCAGCGCGATCGACCTGGCCACCCTCGAGCAGGCCGTCGACAGCGCCGCGGTGCGCTACGACCGCGACGGCGACCAGCACTACGACGTCATCAGCGCGTTCATCAAGTCGATCCGCGGCTCCGACGCCGACGCCGCCGTGCACTACCTCGCCCGCATGCTCGAGGCCGGCGAGGACCCCCGCTTCATCGCCCGGCGCCTCGTCGTCCACGCCTCGGAGGACATCGGCCTGGCCGACCCGACGGCGCTGCTCGCCGCGAGTGCCGCGGCCCAGGCGGTGCAGCTCATCGGGCTGCCGGAGGCGCGCATCAACCTGGCCCAGGCGACGATCCACCTCGCGCTCGCGCCGAAGTCCAACGCCGTCGTGCGGGCGATCGACGCCGCCCAGGCGGACGTGCGGGCCGGGCTCGCCGGCGCCGTGCCACCCGCGCTGCGCGACTCGCACTACCCGGGCGCGGCCAAGCTCGGCGCGGGCGAGCGCTACGTCTACCCGCCCGACACCCCCGACGGCGTCGTCCCCCAGCAGTACCCGCCCGACGAGCTGGTCGGCCGCGACTACTACGAGCCCGCCGGGCGCGGCAACGAGAAGATCATCGGCGAGCGGCTGGCCCGCCTCCGTGCCCACGTGCGAGGCCGGTCGGGCGCGTCGGATTGACCCGATAGGGTCGGCGGGTACGTCAGGCTCGACGATTCACGCCGGCCTCGACGACCGTCGGGCCCGACCACTGTCAGGGGAGATCCGTATGTCCGGAGCGGCCATCGCGGCGCTGATCGCAGCGATCGCGTTCGTCCTGCTCGTGTTGCTGCTGGCGATCCCGCTGCTCAAGCTGGGCCGCACGCTCGACGAGGCCACCCTGGCCGTCCGCAAGACGCACGAGGGCGCGGCGCCGATCCTGGGCGAGGCCCACGACACGGTCAGCCAGCTCAACGCGCAGCTCGTCCACATCGAGGGCATCGCCAAGAACGTCAACTCGATGACGACGAACGTCGCGGCCATGACCGCGGTCGTGTCCAGCACGCTCGGCAGCCCGATGATCAAGGCGGCCGCCTTCACCTACGGCGTGCGCAAGACCGTCTCGACCCGGCGCGACGCCGACGCGGTGAAGGCCGCCCGCCGCAAGGTGCGGGCCGACCGCCGCGGGAAGGCGTAGGGCATGCGCCGTCTCTTCTGGCTCGCGATGGGCATCACCATCGGGGCGCTCATCGTCCGTAAGCTCTCCCGGGTCGCCGAGAAGCTCACCCCGCGCGGCGTGGCCACCGGCATCGGCGCCGGCCTGACCGAGCTCGCCGACGCCATCCGCGACTTCGCCGACGACGTCCGCGAGGCCATGCACGAGCGGGAGGCCGAGCTGCGCGAGAGCACCGGGCTCGACGGCCAGCTCGGCAAGGTCGAGCAGCCCGAATAGTCCCGGCGGCCGTCTGGCAGAGTGAATCCGTGCAATCTGCTGAACTCCGCCGGCGTTTCCTGGGCCACTTCGAGCGCAACGGCCACACGGTCGTCCCGAGCGCCCCGCTGCCCTTCGACGACCCGAACCTGCTGTTCGTCAACGCCGGCATGGTGCAGTTCGTGCCCTACTTCGTCGGCCAGCAGGCCGCGCCGTGGAGCCGGGCGACGAGCATTCAGAAGTGCATCCGCACGCAGGACATCGACGAGGTCGGCAAGACCACCCGGCACGGCACCTTCTTCCAGATGAACGGCAACTTCAGCTTCGGCGACTACTTCAAGGCCGAGGCGGTCCAGCTGGCGTGGGACCTCTCGACCGGGTCGGTCGTCGACGGCGGCTTCGGCCTCGACGGCGACCGCATCTGGGCCACCGTCTACCTCGACGACGACGAGGCCATCGACATCTGGCACAAGCAGATCGGCCTGCCGCTCGAGCGCATCGTGCGCCGCGGCATGGACGACAACTTCTG
>NZ_DASYFV010000025.1:0-45472 GCF_036000465.1 Jatrophihabitans sp.
ATCGAGACCTCGGCGACGGTGACCTCGATCCTCTGCGGTTCGCACGGCGACTCCGGCTTCGGCCTGGACGAGGCGCGGCGCAGCGCCCGCGCCGGGATCGGGACGAGTCATCTCAACGGCAACACCCGGCTGTGAACACGAAAGCGGGCCCGGTCACCCGGGCCCGCTCTCGTGGATGGGTTGGTCAGGAACCGGCCGGCACGTCGCCGCGCCACGATCCGGTCTCGCTGCCCCGGCTCTCGATGAACCCCTTGAAGCGGTCGAGGTCCGACTTGACCTGTCGATCGTCGAAGCCCAGCGCGGAACCGGCCTTCTCGACGACGCCTTCGGGCTCCCAGTCGATCTGGGCCGTCACCCGGGTCGTGCTCTCGCTCAGGCGATGGAACGTGACCACGCCGGCGTGGGTCGTGCCGTCGGTGCTCGTCCAGGCGATCCGCTCGTCCGGATGCTGCTCGGTGATCTTGGTGTCGAACTCGCGGTGCTGGCCGCCGATCTCGGTCACCCAGTGGGAGTGGGTGTCGTCGACCTGGGTGATCGACTCCACCCCGCCCATGAAGTGCGGGAAGGACTCGAGCTGGGTCCACTGGTTGTAAACGGTCGAGATCGGGGCCTCGACGTCGACGGACTGCGTCACAGAAGTCATGTTTTCCTCTCGGTTGTCGGTCGTGCTCTGTCGGTCGTGGCTATCGGGCCTGCTCGTCCTCGAGGGCCTGCTTGGCGCGCACCTCGGCCTGCACGCGGCGGATCTCCTCGTCGGCGAGCTCGCCGGTGAACACCTCGTCCCCCTGGGCGTCCAGGTAGGCCTCGGCCCGGTCCTGGACGCGCGTGCGGTCGAGGGTCGGACGCGACGGTGGGCGCGGGGCGAAGCGGCTCACCACGGCGTCGATCCTGCGCGCGCTGCGCACGATGACGCGGTGCGGGACCGAGTCGGAGCCGAGCACCGGGACGACCACACGGTCGAGCAGGTGCAGCGGTCGCAGGATCAGTGCGCGCTCGGCCCGGCGGGTCGCGCGAGTCAGATTTCGTTCCAGCGTCATAGCAACGCCGTACCCGCGGAACCGCATGACTATCGCGACCGCGACACGGATTACTGCTCGCGTACCGATGGGGAGCCTCATGACGTCCCCCGGTCAGCGCGAACGCGTGCACCTCACGAAAGGGTTGTCGATGCGTCTCGGAACCGCCCTCACCCTGATCGCCCTCGGAGCGATCCTCGAATTCGCCGTCGCCGTGCGCGACACGCACGGCTTCGACGTCAACCCGGCCGGCGCCATCCTCATGGTCGTCGGCATCGTGGGCCTGCTCGCCGAACTCGCCCCTGTGAGCATCCGTCGCCGCACCGACGTGATCGGACGAACGCCGGTCGCCCCGACCGCCTACGAAGCGCGTTATTGAGCGGCGGCACGATGCCTACCGCCGTGATCATCGGCGCCGGCCACAACGGTCTGGTCGGCGCCAACCTGCTGGCCGACGCCGGGTGGGACGTGCTCGTGCTGGAGAGCCAGGCGCGCGTCGGCGGCGCGGCGTTCTCCGACCGATCCGTCCACCCCGATTTCGTCACCGACTGGTACAGCGCGTTCTATCCGTTCGGCGTGGCGTCGCCCGTCCTGGCCGAACTGGATCTGGGGTCGCACGGCCTGAACTGGACGCACGCTCCCAGCGTGCTGGCGCACGTATTCCCCGACGACCGCTGCGCCGTCCTGTCGCGCGATCTCGACACGACCGCGGCCTCGCTGGACGGTTTCGCCGCGGGCGACGGGGACGTGTGGCGCGGGCTGCACCGGCAGTTCGAGGACCTGCGCGAACCGCTGCTCGACGCGCTGCTCCGGCCCTTTCCCCCGGTGCGCGCCGGCCTCAGACTGGCCCGCGCCCTCGGCACCGCCGAACTGGTGCGCTTCGCCCGGTTCGCGGTGCAGTCGGTGCGGCGGGCGGGCGACGAGCTCTTCCGCGGCGAGGGCGCGCCGATACTGCTCGCGGGCAACGCGCTGCACACCGATCTAGCGCCCGAGGCCGCCACCAGCGCTGTCTACGGTTGGTTGCTCGTCATGCTGGGGCAGAGCGTCGGCTTCCCCGTGCCCGAGGGCGGGTCGGGGCGCATCACCGAAGCCCTGGCGAGCCGCCTGGTGGCCGCGGGTGGTTCGATCCGCACCGGCGCAACGGCAGCCCGCCTCGACGTGCACGACGGCCGGGTGCGGGCGGTCGTGCTGGACGACGGCGAACGCCTGGCGGCCGACACCGTCCTCGCCGACGTGTCCGCCCCGTTCCTCTACGGAAGCCTCATCGCGGCGCAGCACCTGCCGCGGCGTCTGCTCGAGGACATCGACCGCTTCCAGTGGGACAGCCCCACGCTGAAGATCGACTGGGCGCTGGACCGGCCCCTGGGGTGGACCGCGAGCGAGGCCCGGGGCGCGGGCACCGTGCATCTCGGCGTCGATCTGGACGGCCTGACCCGCTTCGCCGGGGACCTCGCCACGCGCACCGTGCCCGAGCGGCCGTTCGTCCTCCTCGGCCAGATGACGACCGCCGACCCCACCCGCTCGCCGGCCGGCACCGAATCCGCGTGGGGCTACACGCATCTCCCCGAGGGCATCGACTGGACCCAGGACCTCGTCGACGAACACGTCGGGCGCGTCGAGGGCCTGATCGAGCGGCACGCGCCCGGTTTCGGCGCGAGCGTCTCGGCCCGTCGAGTACTGGGACCAAGCGCGCTGCAGGACTCCGACGCGAACCTCGTCGGCGGCGCCGTGGGCGGGGGCACCGCGAGCATCCACCAGCAGTTGATCTTCAGACCCGTCCCCGGGCTGGCGCGGGCCGAGACACCGATCGACGGCGTGTACCTGGCCAGCGCCTCGGCCCATCCGGGAGGTGGCGTGCACGGCGCGCCCGGCGCCAATGCCGCGGCGGCCGCCCTCGCGCGGGCACGACTCACCGGACGGCTCAAGCGGGCCGCGATCGACACCCTTCTGGGCCGGATCTACGCCGACCCCGACTCCACACCACACCGACAGCTGAGGAAGCCGACATGAGCGAGAACACGATTCACATCGACACCGAGCGCGAGACCGTCTTCGCCGTGCTGTCCGACGGCTGGAAGTACACCAACTGGGTGGTCGGCACGTCGCACATGCGAGCGGTGTCCGCCGACTGGCCGGCCCAGGGCGCCAAACTGTTCCACTCCGCCGGCGCCTGGCCGCTCATGACCCGCGACGAGACCGAGGTGCGCTCGGTCGAACCCGGGCGACGGCTCGTGCTCGAGGCGCACGGCGGACCCCTCGGCTCCGCAGTGATCGACATGGAACTCGACGACGAGGGTTCCGGGTGCCGCCTCACGCTGCGCGAGGAGCCGATCGCGGGCCCGGGCAAGTGGCTGCACAACCCGCTGGCGGAGGCCCTGCTGCACCGGCGCAACACCGAGTCGCTCGCCCGGCTGGCCGCGCTGTGCGAGCGTCGCACCGAGCCGAGCGAGTGAGCCGGTCGGACTCGTCCGTATCAGGTCCCGGACGTGTCGGTGCTGCCGGTCAGGGTCAGGAACCAGTGCCGGAGACCCGTCACGAGTCGTCCGGGCCCGACTGCTCGCGTTGCTTCATCTCGGCCTCGTACAGGTGGGGCGGCGCGTCGAACTCCGCCCGGGCGGCTGCCTCGGCCGCCCGGAACACCGACAGGTAGTTCGCGTCGTAGTCCTCGACGATCTGGAACGTCCACATGCCGCGGACGACGTCGCGCCCGACGAGGACCTCGGCGATGCGGTCGGCGAGCTGCGGGTGCCCGGCCTCCCTGAGGTCGCCGAGCGCCTCCTGCAGGCCGAGATCGGCATGCCCCGAGAGGCGATGGAAGGCATAGAGATGACCTCGGGCGTCCTCGGCGGCTTCGAGCGCCGCGCCGAGACGCCCGAGGGCGGCGACGGTGTCGTCGTCGAGGCCGTCGGGGCGCGCGTGCACGGCGGCACGATCGTGCCGGGCGGAGCCGAACCGCGCGAGCAGTCCGTCGATACGGTCCGCCGGCGGATCGGTCGGGGGTGGAACAGCGGCTTCTTGCGGGCTGGTCATGGGGGCAGCTTTCCCGGCGCTCGGGCTCGATCACGCCCGGTTGCGCCGAGTTGTGTCACTTGCCCCCTTGGCGGGTAGACCTCGACAGGGCCGACAAGACGGCCCTGCCCACCTGCGAGGACCACCGTCTTGACCACGATCGCCGACGACGTCTCCACCGCTCTCGTCCGCTTCGTCATCGCACGGCTCGACGACGACGACGAATCCCTCCGGCGACACACCGATCGCCTCCCGCCGAAGGTGGCCGAGCGGTTTCGGGCCGACGTACTGGCCAAGCGCCAGATCCTCGGCACGGCGCAGCGGCTGCTCATCCTGCACGACATGCCCCAGCAGCACGACGTGCGCACCCAGGCGATCGAGATCCTGCGGTCGCTGGCCACCTCCTACGCCGACCACCCCGCGTTCCGGGACGAGTGGCGCATGGGGCGCAAGGCACGGAATCGGGCGTCAGGCGAGTAGCACGATCGCGCAGGGGATCATGCCGACGCAGGCGACGCGCTGAACCACCGGGCCCTAGGAACCCGCTCGGCGGGCTTGCCTCCCGCCCGGGACGTGCGGTCCTTGCCGTCTCCCATCGTCGGTGTTCGAATGGGCCGGGGCTCGAGCACGGGTCCGACTTGCCTGGAAGTGGGTGCGTGATGGCCCGAAGTGTGGGCCGTTGGAACGCCGCGACGCCCGGTCGGCCGCAGGCCATGACCGCCGTGATGGAGCGTCGCGGGGTGAGTACCGACCGCCTGTTCGTCCACTACCTGTCCATCGGCGGGTCCTGCGACCACCTCGAGATCGACGCCTGGCTGCACGACGTTGCGACTCTCCCGACGTTCGAGCAGCAGCGTCTGGCCCATGCCCTCTGGGAGATCGTCGAGTTCTGACCCGAGTCGATGCCGGGCGATCAGGTGCCGAGCGAGTACGGACTCTCGCGGGGCCCGCGGGATCCGACACACCGAGGTGAGGCGAGCCGCGATCTGGGTAGCTCGTTCACGGTTGCGCTCGTCGAACAAAGGGGAAGCGCGACCGGAACCGGAAGGCACAGCCGTGACGGATGACACCACCACCCGGGACGTCGTCGACGTCCTGACCGAGGACCACCACAGCGTCCTCAACCTCATCGCCGAGATTCCCACCACCAGCGACCCGGCGGAGAAGCGAGCGATCGCCGACATCGTGATCGCGGAGATCGTTCGCCATTCGGTCGCCGAGGAGATGCACGTGTACCCCGCGATCCGCAAGCACCTGCCGGACGGCGAGAGCAAGGTGGAGCACGACGTGCAGGAGCACAAGGAACTCGAGGCGACGCTCAAGCAGTTGGAGGGCGCCGACGCGTCGGAGCCAGGCTTCGCTGAATTGGTGAGCGACGTCGAGCGGCAGTTGCGCCACCACGCGAGCGAGGAGGAGAAGACCCAGTTCCCCGAACTGCGTCAGCACCTGCCGGCCGAGGAGTTGCAGCGGCTGGGCAAGCAGGTCGAGCTGGCCGAGCAGATCGCGCCGACCCGACCCCACCCGTCGGCACCGAACGCCGCGCTCTTCCACAAGACCGTCGGGCCGGGCGTCGGGATGATCGACAAGCTGCGCGACGTCCTGTCCCGGCGTCCGACCTGACGCCGGTCACCTGACTCCGAGGTCGCCGATACACGCCGGCTCGTCGGCGACGTCGCGAGCTCCGCGACATCGCCGCCGATCTCGGGTACACGGGCGAGGAGCCGGCCCGTGCCGCGTGATCGCGGGGCCCTGCTGGAAGCGGACACGCGACTCCCGGGTGCCTATCGTCCGCGGCGACGGTCGGTGGCCGCGCCGAAGGCGCCCCGCGGCGGCGGGCGATCGAGCGATGCCGCCGATGCCCCCGAGAAGCAGAAACACCCTCCGACGATCGGAGGGTGTGACTTGTAGCCCCGACCGGATTCGAACCGGCGCTACCGCCTTGAGAGGGCGGCGTCCTGGGCCACTAGACGACGGGGCCCCAGAAACTTCACTTGTCCTGCGCTGGGGTACCAGGACTCGAACCTAGACTAACTGAACCAGAATCAGTTGGGCTGCCAATTACCCCATACCCCATGGGATGACCTGTCCGATTTTCATCGCCAGGGCCAGCGTCAGACTCTACCCGACGCCGTGGAGCAGGAACAAAACGCGGGGGGGTGCCCGGGCGCGTCAAGCGGTGCGGCCGAGCCAGATGTTGCGGGCCAGCGGCGCCGGCGCCGGGTGCACCGGCGGCACGATCTCGGCCGGCAGATCACCGCAGACCGCGCAGTCGATGCGGAAGGTGACGGTCGTGCGGGCAAGATCGCCGGTCGAGGTGGCACTCGAGTGCCAGTCGGCGTCCCCGGCACAACTCGGGCACGGAGCCGAGTAGGCCGCGCTCTGCATAGCGGTCATGACGACCTCCACGGTGCTCCGGTGCGCGGCCCGTTGCCGCGCACCCGGATCAATGCCGCAGATGTCCTGGCGAAACGCTCTCGTCGAACGAATGCGGCACAGATCTCCTACCCGCTTTCATCGGCCGCACCGGCCGAGCCGTGAGGTTCGACCAACATTCGATGCGAATGCACCATCGCCGTGCAGTTCGGGCGCACCGTCAGAGGAATCGCGAGATGATCTCCTTCATGATCTCGTTGGTGCCGCCGTAGATCTTCTGGATGCGCGAGTCGGTGTACATCTTCGAGATCGGGTACTCCTGCATGTATCCGTAGCCCCCGAACAGCTGCAGGCATTCGTCGGCGACATCGCACTGCATCTGCGTCGTCCACCACTTCGCCATGGACGCGGTCGGGATGTCGAGCTCGCCGTTGATGTGCTTCACGATGCAGTCGTCGAGGAAGACGCGCGCGATCTTGGCCGTGGTGGCCACTTCGGCCAGCTTGAACTTGGTGTTCTGGAAGTTGAAGACGGGCTTGCCGAACGCGTGCCGGTCCTTCGTGTACTTCACCGTGTGGGCCAGGGATTCCTCGATCGCCGCGACGGCCGCGACCGCGATGGCCAGGCGCTCCTGCGGCAGCTGCTGCATGAGCTGGATGAAGCCCTGCCCCTCCTCCGTCCCGATCAGGTTGGACGCCGGAACCCGCACGCCGTCGAAGAAGAGCTCGGCCGTGTCCTGCCCGTGCTGCCCGATCTTCTTCAGCACGCGCCCGCGGCTGAACCCGTCGAGGTCATCGGTCTCGACGACGACCAGCGAGATGCCCTTGGCCGCGTTCTCGGGGTCGGTCTTGGCGACCACGATGATGAAGTTGGCCAGGTAACCGTTGGTGATGAAGGTCTTCGAGCCGTCGATGACGTACTCGTCGCCGGTGCGGATCGCCTTGGTCTTGATGCTCTGCAGGTCCGACCCGGTGCCGGGCTCGGTCATGGCGATGGCGCCGACGAGCTCGCCGCTGGCGAGGCGGGGCAGCCACTTCTGCTTCTGCTCCTCCGTGCCGTAGCCGTACACGTAGTGGGCCACGATCGTGCTGTGGACGGAGGTGCCGAGGCTGGGCGCCATGGTGCGGGTCTGCTCCTCCATCAGCACCGCCTCGTGCGCGAACGTGCCGCCGCCGCCGCCGTACTCGGTCGGGATCGAGGGGCACAGCAGGCCGAGCGCGCCCGCCTTGTTCCAGATCTCCCGGTCGATGTGCTGCTGCTCGCCCCAGCGCTCCTCGTGCGGCGCGCACTCCTTGGCCAGGAAGGAATGGGCGAGGTCGCGGAACGCCTCGATGTCGTCGTCACTCCAGGACGGGCGGGGGGCAGCGCACATGGGTCGGAGAGCCTCTCAGTCGGGTTACCGGGACAGTATGTCTCGACAACCCGGGCGCCGCGGTGTGACGCGGGCTACTCACGCGGTCGCAGCGTGCTCCCCGGTGTCCGACTCGCGCCGATCGTGCAGGAACGGGACCACCTGCGACAACAGGGCGTCGGGCTGGTCGATCTGCGGGCAGTGGCCGCAGCCGGGCAGTACCACCGCTCCCCCGGGCCGGCCGATGCGGCGCATCACCCGGGCCGGGGTCAGCACGTCGCGCGAGCCGAACACCAGCAAGGCCGGCGCCGCCAGCTCACCGACGCGTGTACCGAGCCGCGCGGTGCGCAGCTCGGCGAGCAACTCGCGACCGATGGGCAGCAACGCGGTGACGCTTGCAGGGGCGGCGTAGGGCGTCGAGAAGCCGAGCCGCGCGGCCGGATCCAGCTTGCGCGGATCGGCGGCGGCGATGCGGCTGTAGGCCCATCCCAGACCCACCTGGGCCGCCCGGTCGGGGACGAAGCGCAGCGCCGCCTTCAGGCCCAGCTCGGCCGGGCGCGACATCGCGAACCGCCACACGCGCGGCACCGAGTGCAGCCCCGGCATGTCGATGAGCACGACCCGATCGGTGCGGTGCGGATGCCGGGCCGCGAACAGCGTCGACACGACCGCACCCATCGAGTTGCCCATCAACGTGACGGGATGGTTCACGCCCTCGGCGCTGAGCACCCGCCGCACGACGTCGACGTACCCCGGCAGCAGCGGACGGTGCCAGGGGCGGGTCGATCGACCGAAGCCCGGCAGGTCGATGGCGATCACCCGGTGACTCACGGCCAGCCGCGGAACGACGCGGTCCCACGTCGTCAGATTGTCGGAGAAGCCGTGCAGCAGGACGATCGTCTGCGGCCCGGCGCCGGTGACCGTGTAGTGGATGCCGTCGATGCCCGCCTGGGCAGCGCTCGGACGCGCGTGATGCATCCCCTATCCATACCCGGGAGTACGGCGCATCGAACAGAAGCAATCGAACCGTGATGTCGACCTACGATGGCACCGTGGTCCTTCCGTCCAACTCACGCCGACCGTCCCCCGGAAGCTGGATCTCCTCGTGGCTGTTGCAGCGTCGGCATCCGGACGCGTTCGGCTGCGGCGTGCGGGTCGTCGAAGGTGCTGTCGCGGGCGAGTCGTCGCGCTGGCGTTTCCGGGACAGCGCGATCGACCGGCACGCCTCGGGCGAGGTCATCGCCCTCAACCACGGCAGCAAGGTCTCGTTGCGGCTGCGCGTCGGCGAACCGCTCGACCTGCGCACCCGTCCGAACCACGTCGTGCTGTCGGCGGTCGAGGTGACGGCGGGCGCGCTCGTGCAGATCAGCGTGCCGTTGGGCGAACTCGCGACCTTCGGCATCGATATCTGAGCAATCGTTGGGCGTTCGGGCGAATAAAGAACGGCCAGGATCGAAAGGCAGGGCCCGATGACTGCAGAGAACTCAGCTCGACCGGAGTCGGGCCTGACCGACGGCGACTTCGCACCCGGCTGGGCCGACGACGACCGGCCGCGGATCCCGCGCGTGGCGGGTGAGCGCGAGGCGCTCGCGGCCTACCTGGAGTACTACCGCGCGACGGTCGCGATGAAGTGCCGCGGCGTGTCCGCCGACCAGGCCAGGACGCGGTCGATGCCGCCGTCGACGATGTCGCTGCACGGCCTCGTCCGACACCTCGCCGGCGTCGAGCGCTGGTGGTTCCAGCAGAACTTCGAGCGCCGTGACGTGCCGTTCCTGTTCTTCACCGCGGACAACCCCGACCTCGACTTCGACCCGCCCGCGGACGCCGATTTCGGCGACGACCTCGAGACGTGGCGAGCGGAGTGCGCGATGTCCCGCGAGATCTACGCCGCCCACCACCTGGACGACACCGCGCGGCCGTTGGACTGGCAGGAAGACGTCGATCTCCGCTGGCTGGTGCTCCGGATGATCACCGAGTACGCCCAGCACTGCGGGCACCTCGACCTCCTCCGCGAGGGCATCGACGGCAGTACCGGCAGCTGAACCGCGGAAACCGGGTGACTGCGGGTGGCTGGGGCAGCAGGATGGGCGGATGGCGTCCGACGACCTGCGGGTTGACAGCTCGATCGACCGCGTCGATTGGGATCGCGCGAAGGCCGACCTGGTGGCCGACGACTTCGACAACGGGCGCTCGGCGGCGGCCCTTCGGCGCTCGTTCGAGCAGTCGCAGCACGTCGCGTTCGCCTGGTCGGACGGCGAGCTCGTCGGCATGGCGCGCCTGCTGTCCGACGGGGTGTGCAACGCCTACCTGATCGATGTGTGGACCCGCTCCGACGTCCGGCGCCGCGGCGCCGGGAGAGCGATGGTCGAGCACCTGGCGGCGCAGGTTCCCGGCCAGCACATCGGGCTGCAGACCGATGACGCGCAGGAGTTCTACGCGCGCCTCGGCTTCCGACCCCAGCCGGAGTTCCTGAGCCGGGTCGTCGGGAAGTGGCTCGACAACGACGCCAACCGCTAGGCGATCCCCGCGGCGGTGGTGAGCGCCCGCCGGGTGAGCAACCGGGCCAGGTGCCGGCGGTACTCGGCGTCGGCGTGCATGTCGGCGACCGGTTCGGTGCCCTCGGCGGCCAGGTCGGCGGCCTCGGCGACGGACGCTCCGGAGGCGAGCGCCTCCTCGGTGGCGCC
The DNA here is from genome assembly GCF_036000465.1 of Jatrophihabitans sp. GTDB lineage: Bacteria > Actinomycetota > Actinomycetes > Mycobacteriales > Jatrophihabitantaceae > Jatrophihabitans. Next base: position 10,434 of record NZ_DASYFV010000025.1, read on the forward strand.
GGCCCGCAGCGGCACGCTGCCCATGTTCGCGAGCGCCACCCGGTTGCCCGCGACGGCAACCGCGACGATGGCCCAGTCGTTGGCCCGGCGCACGAACTTCTCGTAGGCCCAGCCGGCGCCGTCACCGCGCGGGATGCGGATCTCGACCAGCATCTCGTCGGGCTGCAGGGCCGTCTCGAAGTAGCTCGTGAAGAAGTCGGCGGCGTCGATGCGACGCCGACCGTCGGGCCCCTGCACGACCAGCACGGCGTCGAGCGCGCGCACGGCGGTCGGCAGGTCGGCAGCGGGGTCGGAGTGCACCAGGGAGCCGCCGATCGTGCCGCGGTGGCGCACCTGCCGATCGCCGACGAGCCGGGCCACATGCGGCAGCAGCGGCGCCTCTCGGCGCAGCTCCGCCGAGCGGGCCAGCGTCTCGTGCCGCGTGAGCGCGCCGATCGCGACCTCGTCGCCCTCGACCCGCGTGTAGGAGAGATCGCGCAGGCCGCCGATGTCGACGAGGACGGACGGGACGGCGAGGCGCAGCTTCATCATCGGCAGCAGCGAGTGGCCGCCGGCCAGCAGCTTGGCGTCGTCGCCGTGCTCGGCGAGCGCGGCGACGGCGCTGTCGGCGTCGGTCGCGCGGACGTAGTCGAACGCGGCGGGGATCACGCGGAGGCCTCCGCCGCGGCCAGCACGGCGCGCACGATGTTGTGGTAACCGGTGCAGCGGCACAGGTTGCCCTCGAGCCCCTCACGCACCTCGGTCTCGGTCGGTTTCGGGTTGTCGCGGATCAGTGCCGCCGCGGCCATCACCATGCCCGGGGTGCAGAACCCGCACTGCAGGCCGTGCTCGGCGCGGAACGCCTCCTGCACCGGGTGCATCTTCCCCTCGACGCCGTCGGACAGGCCCTCGAGCGTGACGACATCGGCCCCCTCGGCCTGCACTGTCAGCACGGTGCACGACTTCACCGACTCACCGTCGACGTGCACGGTGCAGGCGCCGCACGAGGTGGTGTCGCAGCCGATGTTGGTGGCCTTGAGCCCCACGGTGTCGCGCAGGTAGTGCGCGAGCAGCAGCCGCGGCTCGACGTCGTCCTCACGGGGTTGGCCGTTGACGTTCAGGGTGACGCGCATCAGTTTTCGGCTCCTCGGGCGGCAGCGGTCTGGATCGCCTTCCACACCCGGTGCGGGGTGGTGGGCATGTCGATGTGTCGCACGCCGAGATGGGCGACGGCATCGATCACCGCGCTCTGCACGGCCGGGGTGGCGCCGATGGTGCCGGCCTCGCCGATGCCCTTCGCCCCGAGCGGGTTGTACGACGTCGGCGTCGCCATGTCGACGAGTTCGAAGCTCGGCACCTCGGTGGCCGACAGGAAGCCGTAGTCGGCGAGCGTCGCCGTGGTGGGGTTGCCGTCCTCGTCGTAGAGGACCTCTTCGAGCAGGGCCTGCGCCGCGCCCTGCGCCAGCCCGCCGTGCCGCTGTCCCTCGGCGAGCAGCGGATTGAGCACCGTGCCGGCGTCGTCGACCGCGACCAGGCGGGTGAGCACCGCCTTGCCCGACTCGACATCGACCTCGGCCACCGCCACGTGGGCGCCGAACGGGTAGGTGGCGCCGGGCGCGCTGAAGACCGACTGCACCAGCAGCGGTTCCCGCTCGGCGAGCTGGGCGAAGCTGATGCCGGTGTCGGGCACGCCGGCCACGACGAGACCGGCCCGCTCGGTGTCGAGCACGAGGTCGCCCGGGTCGACCTCCAGCACCGCCGCCGCGCGTTCCTTGGCGAGCTCGACGAGCTCCTGCGACGCCTGCTGCACCGCCGCGCCGCCCTGCTGCAGGCTGCGCGACCCGCCGGTGCCGCCGCCCTTCGGCACGAGGTCGGTGTCGCCCCACTTGACCGTGATCCGGTCCATCGGGATACCGAGCTCCTCGCTCGCGAGCATCGCCCACACCGTCTGGTGGCCCTGCCCGTGCGGCGACGTACCGGTGAGGATGGTGGCCGATCCGTCGGGGTGCACCTCGACGGTCGCGTTCTCGTTCGGCGGCCCCGACTCGTCGCCGCCGCCGGTGATCTCGACGTAGGTGCAGACACCGATGCCGAGCTGCACCGGGTCGCCGCTCTCGCGTCGCTTCGCCTGCTCGGCCCGCAGATCGGCGTAGCCGGCGGCGGCGAGCGCGCGGTCGAGCGCCTCCTCGTACGCGCCGCTGTCGTACTTGGCGCCGGTGACCGTGGTGAGCGGCTCGGTGAACGGCGGGCGCAGGTTCACCCGCCGCACCTCGGCCGGGTCGAGTCCCAGCTCGGCTGCGAACAGGTCCATGGCCCGCTCGATCGCCGCGGTGGCCTCGGGCCGCCCGGCGCCGCGGTAGGCGCCCATCGGCGTGGTGTTCGTGACGACGCTGCGGGCGCTGACCTCGATGCGCTCGATGTCGTAGACGCCGGGTGCCATCAACGCGGTCAGGGACGGCAGCAGCGTGCCGATGCGGGCGTACGCTCCGGCCTCCTGGAGCACGCCGAGCCGGTACGCCGCGACCCGGCCGTCGCGGTTGCCGCCGATCGACACCGTCTGCACCTGACCCCGACCGTGGGTCATCGCCAGCATGTTCTCCGAGCGGGTCTCGACCCAGCGCACGGGCCGGCCCACCTTGCGGGCGGCCAGCGCCACCACCGAGTGCTCGGGGTCGACGCCGAACTTCGCGCCGAACGCGCCCCCGACGTCGGGCGTGATGATGCGGACGAGGTCGGGCTCGAGCCCGAGCGCGCGGGCGAGGCCGGCCTTCGACCCCTGCGCCCCCTGGTTGGGGCACCACATGGTCAGCCGGCCGTCGATCCACACGGCCGCGCCGGCGCGCACCTCGAGCGGCGCGACGGCCACCCGCTGGTTGACGATCTCGTGCTCGACCACGACCGCGCAGCCGTCGAAGAAGGTGTCACTCGATTCTACCGGGACGGTGAACGCCACGTTGGTGCCCGCGTCGGGGAACAGCAGCGTCTCGTCCCGGAGCGCCTCGCGCGGGTCGACGACCGCGGGCAGCGGGTCGTAGTCGACCTCGACCTGTTCGGCGGCGTCCTCGCCCTGGTACTTCTCCTCGGTGATCACGACGGCCACGGCCTCGCCCACGTAGCGCACCGTGCCGATCGCGAGCAGCGGTTGGGCCATCGCCGCCGGGAACATCGGGAACTGGGGCTTCTGGGCCGGGGCGTCGTCAGCGAGGTCGGCCGCGGTGAAGACGGCGACGACGCCGGGCGCACTCGCGGCCGCCGCGGTGTCGATCGAGCTGATCTTCGCGTGGGCGATCGGCGAGCGGACGAACGTCACGTGCAGCGCGCCCGCCAGGCGGTCGTCGACGACGTCCTCGGTGTAGGTCGCGCCGCGGGTCAGGAACCCCGGATCCTCAGTACGGACTACTCGGGTACCGAGAATGCTCATCGACCGTGCTCCCCTTCGTCGCGACCTGATTGCGACGCTAGCACCGGGTCTGTCGGCTCTACCCCGCGGTGATCGCAGCGCGCAGCCGGGCCAGCGACCGCTCGCGGCCGAGGATCTCCATCGACTCGAACAGCGGCGGCGAGACGGTGCTGCCGGTGATCGCCACGCGGACCGGTCCGAAGGCGAACTTGGGTTTCAGGCCCAGGCCCTCGACGAGGGAGTCGCGCAGCGCCTGCTCGATCGCCGCGGCGCTCCACGCCGGCAGCGCCTCGAGCGCGGCGAGCGCGGTCGTGACCGTCGGCTGCTGGTCCGGCGCGAGCTGCTTGGCCGCGGCCGCCTCGTCCACCGCGAATTCGTCGTCACCCGCCACGAGGAACGACAGCATCGCCGCGCCCTGGGCCAGGGTGTCGGTGCGCTCCTGCACCAGCGGCGCACCGGCGCGCAGCAGCGCGACGGCATCCGCGGCGATCTCCCGCTCGCGGGCCACGAACTCGACGACGCGGTCGGCGAACTCGTCGACGGACAGCGCACGGATGTAGTGGCCGTTGAGCCAGTCCAGCTTCTTCAGGTCGAAGACCGGCCCGACGGTGTTCACCCGCGACCACTCGAAGCTCGCGCTGAACTCGGCGAAGGGGAAGATCTCGGACTCGCCCGGCTGGCCGTAGCCCAGCAGCGCCAGGAAGTTGAGCAGCGCCTCGGGCAGGTAGCCCTGCTCGCGGAACCAGGTGAGCCGCGCTGCCGGGTTCTTGCGCTTGGAGATCTTGGACTTGTCGGTGTTGCGCAGCAGCGGCATGTGCGCAAAGGCCGGCTCGTCCAGCCCGAGCCAGCGGTAGAGCAGCACGTGCTTCGGCGTGGACGAGATCCACTCCTCGCCGCGCACGACGTGGGTGATGCCCATCAGGTGGTCGTCGACGACGACGGCCAGGTGATACGTCGGGAAGCCGTCGGCCTTGAGGATCACCTGGTCGTCCGGACGCGGCGCCGACACCTCGCCGCGGATGACGTCGGTGAACGTCAGTGGCGGGTCGTCGGGGATCAGCATGCGCACGACGGGCGTGTCGGTGGCGCCGCCGAGCGCCTGCCGCTCCTCGGCCGTCTTGCCGACGCAGAGGCGGTCGTACCCGGTCGGCAGCTTCTCGGCCCGCTGCTTCTCGCGCATCTCGGCCAGCCGCTCCGAGCTGCACCAGCAGTGGTAGGCATGGCCGTCGGCCAGCAGTTGGTCGACGAACGGCCGGTAGGTGTCGAGCCGCTCGGACTGCCGGTAGGGCGCGTACGGGCCGCCGACCTCGGGTCCCTCGTCCCACTGCAGATCCAGCCAGCGCAGCATGTCGAAGATCTGCTGCTCGCTGTCGGCGCGGAAGCGCGCGCGGTCGGTGTCCTCGATGCGCAGCACGAACTGCCCGCCGTGACGGCGCGCGAAGCCGAGGTTGAACAGCGACATGTAGGCGGTGCCGACGTGCGGATCACCCGTCGGCGACGGCGCGACGCGCACGCGAGGGGTCTTCATTTCTTGGCCGCCGCGACCGGGTTCGTCAGCGTGCCGATGCCTTCGATCTCGACGCTGACGGTGTCGCCGGCGACGATGGGGCCGACCCCCGCCGGCGTGCCGGTGAGGATCACGTCGCCCGGCAACAGCGTCATGATCCCGGAGACGAACGCGATCTGCGTCGCCAGGTCGTGGATCATCTGGCTGGTGCGGCCGTCCTGCTTGATCTGGCCGTTGACGCGGGTGACGACGCGCAGGTCGGCGGCGTCGAGCACGGTCTCGACCCACGGGCCGAGCGGGCAGAACGAGTCGTAGCTCTTCGCCCGGGTGAACTGGACGTCGGCGCGCTGCTGGTCGCGCGCGGTGACGTCGTTCGCGGCGCAGTAGCCGAACACGTGCTGCAGCGCGTTCTCGCGGGTGACGTTGCGGGCCGGAGTGCCGATCACGACAGCGAGCTCGCCCTCGTAGTGCACCTCCTCGCTCGACGCGGGCAGCCGGATCGCGTCGCCCTCGCCGATGACCGAGGTCGACGGCTTGATGAAGATCAGCGGCGTGGTCGGAGCCTCGCCCCCCATTTCGGCCGCGTGGTCGGCGTAGTTCTTGCCGAACGCCACGACCTTGCTGGGCAGGAACGGCGACAGCAGCCGGACGTCGCCGAAGGCCCACCGGTCACCGGTGAAGGTGAGCGGGCCGAAGGGGTGGCCCTCGATGGCCGCGACGGTCAGCGAGTCGGGTCCCGCGCCGGGCGGGCCCTCGACGGTGCCCCAGGCGACTCCGCCAGGAGTGTTGGCCGAACCGGGATGGACGAAACGAGCGATGCGCACGAAGTCCGAGGCTACTCGGACGCCCGGGACGTCCCGAACCACCGCGGAACCGTGCGCGGTGCCACACACCGGGTCACGGTCGAGTCGTCAGCCGGGAGGCCCGTCGCGCATAATTCGACGTGTGTCCTCCTCGCTCTCCGGAATCGCTGTAGAGAAGCGCCGCCAGGTCGCGGCGACCCTCGGCCTGTTCGCGATGCTGTTCATCGCGGTGGGCGCGGTGGCCGCCACCGGGCCGGGCACGGCCGTCATCCACGCCTTCGTCATCGTGTCGCTGCTGGTCGCGCTCCTGCTCGCTCTGCTGGCCTGGGGCGTGCTGCAGTCGGTGCGCAACGACGTCGCCGAGAGCCGGCTCGACGCCGTGATCGAGGACGCCGTCAAGGCGCAGGGCGGGTCGATGTGCGACTGCGGCCACGAGCACGACCCGACCGAGTTGCACGTGCCCGACGACCCGTGCGAGCGCGACGGCCACGGTGACGGCTGCACGCACTCCTGCGACACGTGCGTCCTGGCGATGATGCGCAAGGCGACCCGCGAACCCGAGCCCGCCGTCGCGGCCGCTCGCCCGTCGCCGCGGCCGCGGCCCGACGAGTCCGGCCGCCGTCCCTCCCCCGTTCCGCGGGGCTAGACGCTCTTACCGCCGAGCAGGCCGTACCGCACGGCGTCGTGCAACGCCAGCCAGGACGCTTCGATGACGTTGCCGTGCACGCCGACGGTCGTCCATTCGCGCTGGTGGTCGGTGGTCTCGATGAGCACGCGGGTGACGGCGTCGGTACCGTGCCGCCCGGGCATGATGCGCACCTTGTAGTCGGTCAGCTCCATCTTGGCCAGCTGCGGGTAGGTCCGTTCGAGAGCCCGGCGCAGGGCGCGGTCGAGCGCGTTGACCGGACCGTTGCCCTCCTCGGTCGAGATGACCCGGCGGCCGCCGGCCGAGAGCCGCACGGTCGCCTCGGACACCATCGCGCCGTCCTCGCGGCGGTCGACGATCACCCGGTACGACTCGACGATGAACGGGGCGGGCCGCTCCCCCTCGGCGAGCTCGTCGCGCAGCAGCAGCTCGAAGGACGCGTCGGCCGCCTCGTAGGACCAGCCGTCCGCCTCGCGCTGCTTCACCCGCTCGACGACCCGGGAGACGACCTCGGGGCGGCCCGACACGTCGACGCCGAGCTCCTGCGACTTCAGCTCGACCGACGCGCGGCCGGCCATCTCGGTGACCAGGATGCGCTGGTCGTTGCCGACCACCGAGGGGTCCAGGTGGTTGTACAGCTCGGGTGACACCTTGATCGCCGACGCGTGCAGGCCCGCCTTGTGGGCGAAGGCCGAGGCGCCCACGTAGGGGGCGTGGGTATCGGGCGCGAGGTTGGCGATCTCGGCGATGGCGTGGGCAACCCGCATCATCTCGGACAGGCAGCCCTCGGGCAGCACGTCGCGCCCCATCTTCGTCACCAGCCCGCCGATGACCGAGAAGATGTTGGCGTTGCCGGCCCGCTCGCCGTAGCCGTTGGCCGTCCCCTGCACGTGCGTCGCGCCGGCATCCACAGCGGCCAGGGTGTTGGCCACCGCGCAACCCGTGTCGTCCTGGGTGTGGATTCCGAGCCGGATGCCGGCGCGACGACGCACATCGGAGACGACGTCATGCACGCCCATCGGGAGCATGCCGCCGTTCGTATCGCACAGGACCCCGACATCGGCGCCGGCCGAGGCCGCCGCGTCGAGGACCCGGACACCGTAGTCGGGGTCGTGCTTGTAACCGTCGAAGAAGTGCTCGCAGTCGACGAAGACGCGGCGCCCCTCCGCCCGCAGGAAGGCCACCGTGTCGCGCACCATCGCGAGGTTCTCCTCGAGCGTGGTGCGCAGCGCCTGCTCGACGTGGAAGACGTCGGACTTCGCGACGAGGGTGACGACCGGGGCGCGCGAGTCGAGCAGCGCCCGCACCTGCAGGTCGTCCTCGACGCGCACGCCCGCCTTGCGGGTGGCGCCGAACGCGACGAGCCGGGCGTGCCGCAGGGCGAGCTCGCCGTTCGCCGCGCGGGCGAAGAACTCGGTGTCCTTCGGCATCGCGCCGGGCCAGCCGCCCTCGATGAAACCGACGCCGATCTGGTCGAGCAGTCGTGCCACGGCGAGCTTGTCGGCCACCGAGTAGGTGATGCCCTCGCGCTGGGCGCCGTCGCGCAGCGTCGTGTCGAAGACATGGAAGTCGTCGGTCTGCATCTGCTTCGTCCTTCGGTCGGGCGGCGTTCGGCAAACAAAAAACCCCCCGCATGGGATGCGGAGGGTTGCGCGTCGGTGTCTGGCTGGGACCGACGCGCTAACTGATAATCACGGTGAAACGCACGGACGCAGTGTGCCACAGACCGGCAGCCCCGCGCGAGGCTCAGCCGGCGGCGGCCTTGGCCAGCCGCTCACCGATCTCGCTCGTCGAGCCGGGCTGCTTCGGATCGCGCTCGGCGAGGTCGGCGGCGACCGCGGCCTCGACGCGCGCCGCGGCGTCGTGCTCGCCGAGGTGCTCGAGCAGCATCGCCACCGACAGCACCGCGGCCGTCGGGTCGGCCTTGCCCTGGCCGGCGATGTCGGGCGCCGAGCCGTGCACCGGTTCGAACATCGACGGGTTGGTGCGGCTGACGTCGAGGTTGCCGCTCGCGGCCAGCCCGATGCCACCGGCGATCGCGGCGGCGAGGTCGGTGATGATGTCGCCGAACAGGTTGTCGGTGACGATCACGTCGTAGCGACCCGGGTCGTTGACCAGGTAGATCGTCGCGGCGTCGACGTGGTTGTAGGCCACGGTGACGTCGGGGAACTCCTCGCCCACCCGCGCGACCGTGCGGAACCACAGGTCGCCCGCGTTGGTGAGCACGTTGTTCTTGTGCACCAGGGTCAGGTGCTTGCGCGGACGAGCCTGGGCCCGGCCGAACGCGTCGCGCACGACCCGCTCGACGCCGAAGGCGGTGTTGACGCTGACCTCGGTGGCGATCTCGTGCGGGGTGCCCTTGCGCAGGACGCCGCCGTTGCCCGTGTACGGCCCCTCGGTGCCCTCTCGGACCACGACGAAGTCGATGGCCGGCTCGCCCGCCAGCGGCGTCGTCACGCCCGGGTAGAGCTTCGCCGGCCGCAGGTTCACGTGGTGGTCGAGCGCGAAGCGCAGCTTGAGCAGCAGGCCCCGCTCGAGCACACCGGCGGGGACGTTCGGGTCACCGACGGCACCGAGCAGGATCGCGTCGTGGCCGCGGATCTCCTCGAGCACCGAGTCGGGCAGCACCTCGCCGGTGCGGTGCCAGCGGGCGGCCCCCAGGTCGTAGGTCGTGGGGGCGACCCCGGGATGCACCGCGTCGAGCACGCGCAGCGCCTGCTCGGTGACCTCGATACCGATTCCGTCGCCCGGGACGACCGCAAGTCTCATGGCGCGAGGGTATCCGACGACCCGACGTCACTCCCAACAGGTGGGCACTGCGTCCCACCTGTTGGGAGGAAGGGTCAGCGCGCGGCGGTGCCCTCGGTGTAGTCGTCGTCGGAGGTCACCCAGGACATGAGACCGCGCAGCTTGCGCCCGGTCTCCTCGATCGGGTGGGTCTCGCCCTTCTTGCGCAGCTCGGCGAACTCGGGCGCGCCGGCGTCCTGGTCGGCGATGAAGCGCTCGGCGAACTTGCCGGACTGGATGTCGGCGAGCACCGCCTTCATGTTCTCCTTCACGTGCGGGTCGATGACCCGCGGGCCGGAGACGTAGTCGCCGTACTCGGCGGTGTCCGAGATCGACCAGCGCTGCTTGGCGATGCCGCCCTCGTACATGAGGTCGACGATCAGCTTGAGCTCGTGCAGGCACTCGAAGTAGGCGATCTCCGGCGCGTAGCCGGCCTCGATGAGCGTCTCGAACCCGTACATGACGAGCTGCGACGCGCCGCCGCAGAGCACGGCCTGCTCGCCGAAGAGGTCGGTCTCGGTCTCCTCGGTGAAGGTGGTCTTGATCGCGCCGGCGCGGGTGCCGCCGATGGCCTTGGCGTAGGACAGCGCGAGCGCCTGCGCCTTGCCCGTGGCGTCCTGCTCGACGGCGATGAGCACCGGCACGCCCTTGCCGTCGACGAACTGGCGGCGGACGAGGTGACCCGGGCCCTTCGGCGCCACCATCGCGACGTCGACGTTGGCCGGCGGCTTGATGTAACCGAAGCGGATGTTGAAGCCGTGACCGAAGAAGATGGCGTCGCCGTCGTTCAGGTTCGGCTCGATCGCCTCGGCGTAGAGCTTGCGCTGGGCCGGGTCGGGGGCCAGCACCATGATGAGGTCGGCCTCGGCCGACGCCTCGGCCGGAGTCAGGACGCGCAGCCCCTCCTCCTCGGCCTTGGCCCGGCTCTTCGAGCCCTCGGGCAGACCGACCCGGACGTCGACGCCGGAGTCCCGCAGCGACAGCGCGTGCGCGTGCCCCTGGCTGCCGTACCCGAGCACGGCCACCTTGCGGCCCTGCACGATCGACAGATCGGCATCGTCGTCGTAAAAGATCTCCACGGCCATTGCTACGTCTTCCTCTTCTCTGGACTTGCTGGGTTGGGTGTTGGTCAGGCGGTGCGCTCGACGGAGCGCAGCGCGGCTAGCGTCATCGAGCGGTTGCCGCGCCCGAGCGCGACCATGCCCGACTGCACCATCTCGCGGATGCCGTACGGCTCGAGCATCCGCAGCATGGCCTCGAGCTTGTCCGGACGGCCGGTGAGCTCGACGGTGACGGCCTCGGGTCCGACGTCGGCGACCTTGGCCTTGAACAGGTCGACGATCTGCAGGACGTCGCGCCGGTTCGTCTCGTCGGCGCGCACCTTCACCAGCAGCAGCTCGCGCTGGACGGCCTGGCCCTGCTCGAGCTCGACGATCTTGAGCACGTTGACGAGCTTGTTGAGCTGCTTGGTCACCTGCTCCAGCGCGGCACCCTCGACGCTCACCAGAATCGTGATGCGCGAGATCTCCGGGTGCTCGGTGGGTCCGACGGCGAGGGACTCGATGTTGAAGCCGCGGCGCGCGAAGAGGCCGGCGACGCGGGTGAGGACCCCCGGCTTGTTCTCGACGAGGACGGACAGCGTGTGCGTGCTCATAGCGGGTCAGTCCCCTTCGAAGACCGGGCGCATGTCGCGCGCGGCCTGGATGTCGTCGTTGCTCGCCCCGGCGGCCACCATCGGCCACACCATCGCATCCTTGCCGACGGTGAAGTCGACGACGACGGGCTGGTCGTTGATCGCCATGGCCTTCTCGATGGTCGAGTCGACGTCGGCCTTGGTCTCGCAGCGCAGCCCCACGCAGCCGAGCGCGTCGGCGAGCTTCACGAAGTCGGGGATGCGGTGCTTGTGGGTGCCGAGCTCGGTCTGGCTGTAGCGCTCCTCGTAGAACAGCGTCTGCCACTGGCGCACCATGCCGAGGTTGCCGTTGTTGATGACGGCCACCTTGATCGGGATGCCCTCGATGGCGCAGGTGGCGAGCTCCTGGTTCGTCATCTGGAAGCAGCCGTCGCCGTCGATGGCCCAGACCAGCTTGTCCGGGCAGCCGACCTTGGCCCCCATCGCGGCCGGCACCGAGTAACCCATCGTCCCGGCCCCGCCCGAGTTCAGCCAGGTGTAGGGGTTCTCGTACTTGATGAACTGTGCGGCCCACATCTGGTGCTGGCCGACGCCCGCGGCGTAGATGGCTTCGGGGCCGGCGATCTCGCCCAGCCGCTCGATCACGTACTGCGGCGCGAGCGTGCCGTCGGCCGGCTCCTCGTAGCCGAGCGGGTAGGTCTCGCGCCACTGGTCGACCTGGCGCCACCAGCCGGTGAGGTCGGCCCGGTGACCGGCGTCGAACTCGATCTGCAGTGCCGGCACGAGCTCCTGCAGCACCTCGCGCACGTCACCCACGATCGGGACGTCGGCCGCGCGGTTCTTGCCGATCTCGGCCGGGTCGATGTCGGCGTGGATGATCTGCGCGAGCGGTGCGAAGGTGTCGAGTTTGCCGGTCACGCGGTCGTCGAAGCGGGTGCCGAGGGCGATCAGCAGATCGGCCTTCTGCAGCGCGGTGACGGCCGAGACCGAACCGTGCATGCCGGGCATGCCGAGGTGCTGCGGGTGGCTGTCGGGGAAGGCGCCCCGGGCCATCAGCGTGGTGACGACCGGGATGCCGGTGAGCTCGGCCAGTTGGCGCAGCTCGGCGGTGGCCCGGCCCTTGAGCACGCCGCCGCCGACGTAGAGCACCGGGCGCCGCGAACCCGCGATGAGGCGGGCCGCCTCGCGGATCTGCTTGCCGTGCGGGCGGGTGACGGGCCGGTAGCCCGGCAGGTCGAACTTCGGCGGCCAGGCGAACCGCATGCTCTCCTGCAGCACGTCCTTCGGCAGGTCGACGAGCACCGGCCCCGGACGCCCGGTCGCCGCGAGATGGAACGCCTCCGCGATCGCGCGCGGGATCTCCTCGGCCGACTGCACCAGGAAGCTGTGCTTGGTGATCGGCAGGGTGATGCCGGAGATGTCGGCCTCCTGGAAGGCGTCCGTCCCGATCATCGGACGTCCGACCTGGCCGGTGATGGCGACCATGGGCACGGAGTCCATGTAGGCGTCGGCGATCGGGGTGACGAGGTTGGTCGCCCCCGGACCGGACGTCGCCATGCAGACGCCGACCTTGCCGGTCGCCTGCGCGTAGCCCTCTGCGGCGTGACCCGCGCCCTGCTCGTGGCGGACGAGGATGTGCCGGACCTTCGTGGAGTCGTACAGAGGGTCGTAGGCGGGCAGGATCGCACCACCCGGGATACCGAATACGATGTCGGCGCCGACCTGCTCGAGCGAACGGACCAATGCCTGCGCCCCGGTCATGGACGCTTCCGTCCGACCCCCCGGCGTGTTCCCGCTGGTCATGTCGACTGCCCTTCCCTGCTGGTTGGTGCTGGTGTGACTCGCGTGCGTCATAGCAACAAAAAACCCCCCGTGCCGAATGCACGAAGGGGTGGCGCGCCGCGAGGATCTGGGACAGACCTACGCGACGCGCTCGATAACGAGTACGAGACGCAGCACGACACGGACGCTACACGCTGGCCGAAGCCTGATTCAACCTGGCGGGACAGTTGTCTCACTGGCCGGGACGCAGTGATCGAACCGGGACATTGGTCCCGGATTCGGGAAACTTTCGCCTGCTCAGGACTTGTGAAGCAGACATGAGGTCGGGTTTACTAGCTGGAGTCGTTCCGTGGGGATACGGAACTGCAGCATCGGGGACCAGGGGACCACCGCACATCGTGCGGAACTGAATACGCGGGGAAACGCGGGGATTCACGCAACCCAGCTATCCCGGACGGTGCCTCCCATGTCCCACCCCACTGACGTCACGCCTGCCCGCTCGCGCCGGCGCTTCGTGCCGTTGATCGTCGCCGCCCTCGCGGCCGTCCTCGTCTCGCCGCTGGCCGCGTCCAGCCCGGCCGCGGCCACGACGGGCCTGCCGACCCGGACCTACTACGAGAACTACATCGGCCGGGTCATCCTCAACACGGTCAACCACGAGCGGGCGATGCACCGCCTCGCCCCCGTCTCGATGAGCTCGCAGCTCGCCCTGTCGGCCCGCCGCCACAACGTCACCATGGCCCGCTTCAACACGATGTCGCACCAGCTGCCGGGCGAGCCCTACTTCACCCAGCGCATCGACGCCACCGGTTACCGCTGGACCTGGGCCGGCGAGAACATCGGCTGGAACTCGCGCATCTCGACCGCGGCCGTCGTCCAGCTCGAACTGATGATGTACAACGAGGTCGCTCCGAACGACGGGCACCGCCAGAACATCCTCAACTCGCACTACAAGAACGTCGGCGTGGACGTCTACTGGGACCACACCCACCACAAGATCTGGCTGACCACCGACTTCGGTCGGCTGTAACCGCACTCGGCCCGCGAACGGGGTCGTCACGCGGCTGGCATCGCTCAGTCGCAGACGGCCCCGTTCGCCGCGCTTCCGACCAGCTTCGCGTACTTGCGCAGCACGCCGAAGTCGAACTGCGGCTCGATCGGCTTCCACTCGGACCGGCGCCGCTCGAGCTCGGCCTCGTCGACGACGAGATCGAGGGTGCGCGCCGCCATGTCGAGGCGGACGATGTCGCCGTCCTCGATGAAGGCGATCGGGCCGCCCACCGCCGCCTCGGGCGCGATGTGCCCGATGCACGGTCCGGTGGTGCCGCCGGAGAAGCGCCCGTCGGTGAGCAGCAGAACGTCCTTGCCCAGGCCGGCGCCCTTGATGGCCCCGGTGATCTGCAGCATCTCGCGCATGCCGGGGCCGCCCTTCGGACCCTCCCAGCGGATGACGATGACGTCGCCCTTCTGGAGCTTCCCGGCGCCGAGGGCCTCCATCGCCGCCTGCTCGCGGTCGAAGACGCGCGCCTTGCCCTCGAACACCTCGTAGTCGAGGCCGGCGCTCTTCACGACGGCGCCGTCGGCGGCGAGCGAACCCTTGAGGATCGTGAGTCCGCCGGTGCGGTGGATCGGGTCGCTCATCGCGTGGATGATCTTGCCGTCGGGGTCGGGCGGGGCGATGTCGTGCAGGTTCTCGGCCACGGTCTTGCCGGTGACGGTCAGGCAGTCACCGTGCAGCAGCCCGGCGTCGAGCAGCGCCTTCATGACGACCGGAACTCCGCCGATGCGGTCGATGTCGGTCATGACGTACTCGCCGAAGGGCTTCACGTCGGCCAGGTGCGGCACGTGGTCGCCGATGCGGTTGAAGTCGTCGAGGGTCAGCTCCACCTTGGCCTCGCGGGCGATCGCCAGTAGGTGCAGCACGGCGTTGGTCGAGCCGCCGAGGGCCATGACCACGGTGATGGCGTTCTCGAGCGACTTCTTGGTGATGATGTCGCGGGTCGTGATGTCGGCGTCGACGAGGTGGACGACAGCCTCGCCCGAACGCTCGGCGTAGTGGTCGCGGCGGGCGTCCGGGGCGGGTGGGGCGGCGCTGCCGGGCAGGGACATGCCCATCGCCTCGGCCGCGCTGGCCATCGTGTTGGCGGTGTACATGCCGCCGCACGCGCCCTCCCCCGGGCAGATCGCGCGCTCGACGGCGTCGACCTCCTCGCGGGTGATGCGGCCGGCGAGACATGCCCCGACGGCCTCGAAGGCGTCGATGATCGTCACGGTCCTGTCGCCGAGCTTCCCCGGCAGCGTCGAACCGGCGTAGAGGAACACCGCCGCGACGTCGAGGCGGGCCGCGGCCATCAGCATGCCGGGCAGCGACTTGTCACAGCCGGCCAGCAGCACGCCGCCGTCGAGCTGCTCGGCCCGGAACACCGTCTCGACCGAGTCGGCGATGACCTCGCGCGAGACCAGCGAGTAGTGCATGCCGCTGTGGCCCATCGAGATGCCGTCGGACACCGAGATCGTGCCGAACTCGAGCGGGAAGCCGTCGGCACCGCGGACGCCGATCTTCGCCTTCTTGGCGAGACGGTCGAGGGACAGGTTGCACGGCGTGATCTCGTTCCAGGACGACGCGACGCCGATCTGGGGCTTGCGCCAATCGTCGTCGCCCATGCCCACGGCGCGCAGCATGCCGCGGGCGGCGGCGCGCTCGAGGCCGTCGGTGACGATGCTGCTGTGCGGCTTGCGGTGCTGCTTACCGGGTCTCTGCTGTTCGGTCACGCCACGAGGCTACGGGGCGCACCGGCGCTACGGGTACCGTTTCGCCGTGTCCGCACCGCCACAGAACGTCCGCGTCTTCCGACTGCCCGCCTTGACCTACCTGGTGGTCCTTTTCCTGTTCTTCGGGGCTTTTCCGCTGGCCTTCGCCGGCTTCGACGGCCCGACCGCCCGCATCCGAATCGGGTGGCACACCCTGATCCTGCTCGTTCCGCTCGTCGCGGCGTTCATGGTCGCGCGCACGGCCACGGTGGTGACGGCCCGCGGCATCGTGGTGCGCGCGGTGTTCGGACGTCGGGCCCTGCCGTGGGATCGCATCCGCGGCCTGTCGGTCACCGGCCGGGGCGTCTACGCGGTGCTCGAGGACGGCTCGGTGCGGCTGCCCTGCGTCCGGGTCGCGAACCTCGCCGACGTCGCCCGGGCCAGTGAGGGCCGGCTGCCCGACATCGCCGACGCGAAGCCGAAGTACGCCCCCTCGCGCCGCCGGCGCCGCTGATCGGATCGGATTCGATCTTCACCCTTCCCAACCCGCACCCGGCCCGGTCATAGTTCCGGCATGCGTCGACACCGGCTGATCACCCTCGCCCTCTTCGCCGGGCCGGGTGCGGTGGTGGGCGGCGCCGTGGCCGTCGTCGCGCACTACGTCGCGGCGCCGTCCGAGGTGCGGACCAGCTTCGGCTGGTACAGCTACGAGCCGACGCCGACGCGGTACGCCGACTTCCTGCCCCGAACCCCCACCACCGACTGGTTCGGGTTGCTCGGCACGTCCGTAGGTATCGGCCTGGCCGTCGGGGTCGCGCTCGCCGCCGTCCTGCTCATGAGCGGCCGCACCGTCGTGCTGGCCCGGACGGACGCTCAGTAGCCCGCGGTCACCTGGTTCTCGAGGTCCGCGCCCGCGTGCAGGCGCAGGATCTGGTCGCGCACGAGTGAGTAGGCGCGGCGCTCCCAGCCGCGGGTGCCGCCGCCGACGTGCGGGGTCAGGATCAGGTTCGGCGCGCTCCACAGCGGGTGCGACTCCGGCAGCGGTTCGGGGTCGGTGACGTCGAGGAACGCGTGTAGCCGCCGCGCCTGCAGCTCGCTCAGCAGCGCCTCGGTGTCGACGATCGACCCGCGAGCGATGTTCACGAGGACGCCCCCGTCGGGCATCGCGGCGAGAAAGGCCGCGTCGACGAGCCGGTGCGTGTCGGGCGTGTGCGGCACGGCGAGCACGACGACGTCGTGCGCGGGCAGCAGGTCGGGCAGGTCGCCGATGGCCCGCACGCCCTCGCGCTCGTGCCGGGCGACGAGCGTGGTCTCGGCGTCGAAGGCCCTGGCGGCGGCGGCGATCCGCTCGCCGATGTCGCCGGCCCCGACGACCAGTACCCGGCGACCGGTGAGCCCGGCGGTGTCGCGATCGGGATCCCAGCGCCGTTCTGCCTGGGCCGCCAGGAAGCGCGGCAGTTTGCGGACGATCGCGAGCAGGCCGGCGACGGCGAGCTCGGCGGTCGACGCCCCGTGCACGCCGCGGCCGTTGCAGAGCAGGACGCCGTCGGGCACGACGGGCAGCCAGGGCTCGACGCCGGCGGACACCAGCTGCACGACCCGCAGCTGGGGCAGGCCGGCAAGGGCCTCGGCCGGGGCGGGCGGGGCGTTGTAGCGGCCGACGAACAGCTCGATCTTCTCCGCGCCGGGGGGCCGCTCCCCCGTCCCGTCCCAGATCACGATCGAGACGTCGTCGGGCAACTCACCCACGTGCGGGCGGGCGTCGGGGGTCGGCAGGCTGACGGTGATCACGCGTTCGAGCCTAGGACCCCGCCGGCCCGGTCCGGGAGGTACCGGGCGCGGGCACAGCTCGGCCAGGCAGACTGGACCGATGCGTCCTGCCCGGAGTCGAGGCCTGCTGGTCGGCGGTCTCGCCGTCCTGCTCGCGGGCTGCTCGTCGGCGGCGGGCTCGGACGTCCCGAACTGGCAGGCCAGTCCCAGCGGTCCCGGCATCGAGGGCAACAACGGCGCCCACCTGACGCCGATCCTGCCCATCCCGTCGCTTCCCGGCGACACCGGCGGCCCCGGCGGCCCCCCACCGAGCAGCTCGGGCCCGAGCAGCAGCAAGCCCGTCACCCAGGACCCGCTCGTGGTGGCCACGCACCTGAGCGCGCCGGTCGGGCTGACCCTGCTCGCCGACGGCAGCGCGCTGGTCGGCGAGCGCACCACGGGCCGCATCGTGCGGGTGCAGCCGCAGCCCGGGCGCCCGGTGCCCACGGTCCGCACGCTGCCCGGCCTCGACACGTCCGGCGACGGCGGGCTGCTCGATCTGGCGATCTCGCCGACCTACGACCAGGACAACCTCATCTACGCCTACGTGACCACGCCGAAGGACAACCGCGTCGTGGACTTCACGCTGTCCGGCCCGGTGACCCCGGTGCTCACCGGCATCCCGAAGGGGCGCACCGGCAACACCGGCCGGCTCCTGTTCGGGCCCGACGGCAGCCTCTACGTCGGTACGGGCGACGCCGGCACGCCGTCCGCGGCGGCGAACCCGACCAGCCTGGCCGGCAAGGTGCTCCGGGTCGACGACATCGGCCAGCCGGCGAGCGGCAACCCGAATCCGTCCTCGCCGGTGCTGACCACCGGGCAGCACGTCGTCGACGGGCTGTGCCGCGACGCCGGCGGCAGCACGGTGCTCGAGGCCGAGACCGGGGCGCCGGGCTACCCGGACGAGATCAACGTCATCAGCCCGGGCGACTACTACGGCTGGCCGACGCCGAACGGCATCGAGCACGACCCGGTGGCCACCCTGCCCCCGACCGGCCGGGGGCCGGGCGGCTGCGCCGTGCTGAAGAGCCGGCTCTGGGTGACCTCGCTCGACGGGCGATCCGTGCTGTCCGCCGCCCTGGGCGGCGCCGGCGACACCCTGCAGGTCGGCTCCTTCACGCCGGCGTTGACGAACCGCTACGGCCGGCTGAGGACGATCGTGGCCGCACCCGACGGGGCGCTGTGGGTGACGACCTCCAACCGCGACGGCAAGGGCAAGCCGGTGCCCGACGACGAGCGCGTCATCCGCTTCGTGCCGAGCGGTTCCGAGGGCGGCGGCGGCCGGATCGTCTAGTCAGTCCTGCCGGTCGCGCACGGCGGCGCGGATCTGGGTGATGTTGTCGCGCAGCATGTCAGACACCAGCTCGTCGGTGCGCGGGTCGGCCAGCACCTCGAGGATCACCCGCAGGGTCGCCTCGCTCACCTGGTCGATCAGGCGGTCGTGGAACGGCACCAGGTTGATCCGCCCGGCGGTCGGGTCGGACTTGATCTTCTCGGCCACCATCTCCTTGATCTCGAGGTGGTTCTCCTCGAGCGCCGACGCGATGTTGCGGGTGTAGTGGCCGGTCTGCAGCACGGCCGCGACCTCGTCGAGCACGGCGATGGTGATGGGTCGCTTGACGACGTCGACGACGCTGTCGGAGGCACGGTTGATGAGGCGGACGACGAACGGCTCACGCAGCCCGCGCCGGAGGAACAGGCGACCCAGGTAGCCGGCGATCACGGCCAGGACGACGAGGGCGCCCACGATCCAGAGCGTGATCGTCAGCGTGCTGTGCGCAGCGGCGAGGGACGTCGGCATGGGGTCATCCTGCCCGCTTCGGCAGCGGAACCGCGTACACAGCAGAGGCGAGTCCCTCGGAGTCGACCAGCAGCCGGTCGCCGTCGAAGGCGATGCCCTCGCCCTGTTGCTCGAGCGGCAGGGCGAACCGCACCGGAGCCGTGTGCAGGGCCGCGGCGAGGTCGCCGCGGCGCACCCGCCACAGGTAGGCGTCGGTGTAGGTGCGCACGACGAACAGCGAGCCGTCGCGGGAGAAGTCGGCGCCCGTCGCGGCGCCGCCCAGCAGCCCCGGGTCGAAGGTGACCGCGGCGACGAACGTGACCGGTCGGAGGTGGCCGGGGTCGGGTCGGGGCGGGATGCGGTAGACGCGCGACCTCCCGTCCTCGGACTTGGTGACGATGTAGCCGACGCCCTGCGGCGTGACCGCGAACGACTCCGCGTTGTGCGGGCCGTCCGGATAGCGCAACAGCCAGGTGTCGGGCGCGGGCGCCCGCATCCGGCGGCCCCGGTCGCCCGGACGGACGACCGGCTCGTCGACCCGGTAGACCTCGATGCGACTGCGCTCGCTGGTGTTGTCGCCGATGTCGGCCAGCCAGACCGACGAGTGGCCCGTGGCATCCGGGGCGACGGCGATGTCCTCCCAGTCGTGGCTGGTCGCGCCGGGCACGATGATCGTCGCGGCCGTGGCGCCGGTGCGCTCGTCCAGCGCGAAGAATCGGGCCGAGTCACCACTGTCGTTGTGCACGTAGACGACGCCGGGCGACCTGCGCCCGGCCGCGATGCCGCTCGCCTCGTCGATGCGCGGGTCGCGGATGCGGAAGAGCTCGCTGACCTTCGGCGTCGCGGTCGGCGCGGGCGTCGCGGTCGGCGCGGGCGTCGTGGTCGGCGTGGTCGGCGTTGCGCTGGGCGACGGGGGCGGCGCCGACGGCGACGTCGTGCACGCGGCGCAGAGCAGGACCAGCGCGGCGGCGAGCCGCCTCACCTCACCGCCCGGTACGGGTGGCGGCGGCGGCCAGGCCGACGGCCAGGACGTCCTCGGTCAGCGCGCCGGGCAGGTCGGAGCCGAACCGGGCGGCCGCCGCGGCCCGGGCGGGCGGGCCGGCGAAGGTGGTGCCGGCGGCGGCGAGCAGGCCGACGACCGCGGGCAGAGCGGGCCGCTCGCCGCGGCGGGTGGCGAGGAGGCCGGCCGTGGCGGCGCCGAGCGCCAGCCGGGCGCCGAGGCCGGGCGGCTCGGTACGGCTGGGCGCGACCGGCAGCTTGTCGCCGACGAGTTCGCCCGCCGCGCCGTACAGGACACTGCGTCGCACGGAGGGCCGGTGCAGCCATCGGTCGAGCCGCGTCGACCCGGGCCGCGTGAGCACGCAGGCGGCGAGCACCGCCTGGCTGCGGGATCCGGAGGCGGCCCCGGCCAGCGCGGCGCGGAGCAGGGTCGAGGTGCGTGGCGGCATGGGTCCATGCCTACCAGGTCGATGCGCCGGTGCCACGGCGACACATACCGGTCAAGGCCGGGCCGCGATCAGGACCTCCATGCGGAACGGCTCGATCACGAGCCCGTCCGGGTGCAGCGCGAGGATCGCCTCCCGGGCCTCGGCGGCGAACGCCGCCGCGCGATCGCCGAAGAGCTCGGGCGTGCTGAACGAGTAGGTGAACTGCAGCCCGACCGCCGCGTCGACGGTCAAGTCCCTTGTCCATTCCCACGTGACGCTGTCGAGGTTCGAGAAGGCCGAGGCGGCGAGCACGCGGCGGTGGGTCTCGGGCGCCTTGCGGTAGGTCTCGGTGACGTCGTCGCCGAGATACCCGCGGCGCACCTCGTTGACCGCTTCGGCCCAGTCGGGGTCCTCCTCGTCGTCGAGCGTGCTGTTGATGACGACGATCGACCCGTCGGCGGCGAGCACCCGGTCGAGGGCGCGCGTGACGGCCGCCCGATCGGTCCAGTGGAAGGACGCGGCGAAGGTCGCGGCCCGCGTGCCGGGCGGTACCAGCCGCTCGAGGTCGGTCGCGTCGCCGAGTTCCCAGACGATGTTGCCGACGCCCGCGGCAGCCGCGCGGCCGGCGTCGAGCATCTCGGCCACCGGATCGATGGCGATCACCGTGCCGGCGTGGCGCGCCAGGGGCCGGGCGAGCTGGCCGGTGCCGCAACCGACGTCGGCAACGGTCGCCGTCCGGTCGAGGCCGAGCCGCTCGGCCAGCGCCGCGACCTCGGTCGCCGGGTAGCCGGTGCGGTAACGGGCGTACTGCGCCACAGCCGAGCGGAACAGATGCTGCGGCACGACGTCCATCAGCCGGCGAGCCAGTCGATCGTGTGGCCGTGCGGGCCGGTCAGCGCCACCGGGAGACCGTCGCGGGCGAGCACGAACCGGCGGTGCTCGCCCGGCCGTTCGGTACCCGCGACCACGCCGGGCGCCTCGTTCGACACCCACACCGTCGGGCGCTGCTCGGCCAGCCGTCGCACGAGATCGGCGAAGGCGAGGCGCCCGTCCCGATCGACGTAGGCGAGCACGGCCGAGTGGAACACCACCAGCGTCGCGCCGGGCGGGGCCTCGGCGGCGAGCGGGGTCAGGTCGGTCAGCAGGTCGCCCGCCACGATGCGGGGTGGGTCGCGGCGGGCGATCGTCACGGCATCGCGCAGCAGCCCGAAGCGGTCGGTCTGCTCGGGCCAGATGAGCGCCTCGAGCCACCGGACGTCCTCGTCGTCGCGTACGTCGAGCGGGTTCAGGTCGAGCCCGGCCCGCCAGGCGACCGTCGGCACCGCCGCCGGCAGCGGCACCGCACCGGTGGTCCGGCAGTCGAGCCGGGGCCCGTCGCCGAGGGCGTGGGTCCCGATGTCGGACTCGTAGCGGTAGCCGTAGCGATCGGGGTAGAGGCACAGCCCGGCCGACGCGCCGACCTCGAGCAGGGCGAGCGGCCCGGGGAGGCCGGCCAGCACCGGGAGCAGCGTGGCGCAGCGGCGCGGCTCGTTGGTCTGGGTTCGCTTGACCGCCATCGTGGCCGTGACGTCGTCCCAGCGGTCGAGCGCGAACGCCCGGAAGGCCGGCCAGGACTCGACCGGGCCGCCGAGGAAGCGCACCGCACCGAGCAGCAGGTTGGGTTGCCGCTTCGGCCGGGGCAGGGCGTCGAGCCGGCGCAGCATCTCGGCGTCGTCGGCGATGCCGAGGCAGATCGCCTCGTAGCGCGGCGAGATGCCGTGCACCTGGCTCTCGCCGAACAGCCGGTACCGCGTTGCCGTGGAGTCGTCCTCGGCCCCGGTCCAGTCGGGCACGACCTACTCGCTGACCCCGAGGCGCGCGAGCAGGATCTGCTTCACCGCGGCCGCGTCGGCCTGCCCCCGCGTCGCCTTCATGACCGCGCCGACGAGCGCCCCGACGGCGGGCAGCTTGCCGCCGCGCACCTTCTCGGCGACGTCGGGGTTGGCCGCGATGGCGTCGTCGGCCGCCTGCTCCAGGGCACCGGTGTCGGACACGACGGCGAGGCCGCGCTCGGCGACGACGGTGTCGACGTCGGCGCCGGTCTCGAGGATGCCGTCGACGACCTGGCGGGCCAGCGCGGTCGAGAGCGAGCCGTCGGCGACGAGCGCGACGAGCCGGGCCACGTGGGCCGGCGTCACGCCGAGATCGGCTGGGTCGACCTCGCGCTCGTTCGCCTTCTGGGCGAGGTAGCCGAGCCACCAGTTCCGCGCCTCGCCGACCGGCGCGCCGGCCTCGACCGTCGCGCCGACGAGATCGACGACCCCGGCGTTGGTCAGGTGCACCATGTCGTCGGCGCTGACGCCGAGAACGTCACGCATGCGGGCGCGGCGGGCGGCCGGCAGCTCGGGCAGCGTGTCCTTGAGGGTCGCCACCCAGGCCGGGTCGGGGGCCATGGGGACGAGGTCGGGCTCGGGGAAGTAGCGGTAGTCGGTCGCCTCCTCCTTGCTGCGGCCGCGCCGGGTGTCGCCCGTCGTCTCCTGGAAGTGCCGCGTCTCCTGGACGATCCGGCCGCCGGCGTCGAGCACCTCGGCCTGGCGCAGGATCTCCGAGCGCACCGCCCGCTCGACGCTGCGCAGCGAGTTCACGTTCTTCGTCTCGGTGCGGGTACCCCACTCGGCGCCCGGGAGGTTGAGCGAGGTGTTGACGTCGCAGCGCAGCGAGCCCTGCTCCATGCGCACGTCGCTGACATCGAGCGTGCGCAGGATGTCGCGCAGCGCGGTGACGTAGGCCTTCGCGACCTCGGGGGCCAGCGCCCCCGTGCCGGGCACCGGCTTGGTCACGATCTCCACCAGCGGGATGCCGGCGCGGTTGTAGTCGACCAGCGAGTAGTCGGCGCCGTGGATGCGTCCGGACGTGCCGACGTGGGTGTTCTTGCCGGTGTCCTCCTCGAGGTGCACCCGCTCGATGCCGACGCGGTACGTCTCGCCGTCGACCTCCACATCCAGGTAGCCCTCGACGCACAGCGGCTCGTCGTACTGCGAGGTCTGGAAGTTCTTCGGCATGTCCGGGTAGAAGTAGTTCTTCCGCGCGAAGCGGCACCACTCGGCGATCGAGCAGTTCAGCGCCAGGCCGATGCGGATCGTCGACTCGATGGCCTTCTCGTTCGCCACCGGCAGCGCACCGGGCAGGCCGAGGCACACCGGGCAGGTGTGCGTGTTGGGGTCGCCGCCGAACTCGGTCGAGCAGCCGCAGAACATCTTCGACACGGTGCCGAGCTCGACGTGCGTCTCGAGGCCGATGACCGGCTCGTACTTCGCGATGACGTCCTCGTACGCGGTCATGCCAGAACTCCAGCCGGAGGGGCGATGCGTTCGACGGCCGACTCGAAGGCGGCGGCGACGCGGTAGCAGCGGTCGTCGGCCTGGGCCGGCGCCATGATCTGCAGCCCGACCGGCAGTCCCTCGGACAGCCCACACGGCACCGAGATCGCCGGCGTACCCGCGAGCGACGCCGGCAGCGTGCAGAGGTCGTTGATGTACATCGCCATCGGGTCGTCGACGCGCTCGCCGATGCCGAACGCGACGAACGGCGAGGTCGGCGAGACGAGCACGTCGGCCTGCCCGAACGCCGCCTCGAAGTCGCGCGCGATGAGCGTGCGCACCTTCTGGGCCTGGCCGTAGTAGGCGTCGTAGTAGCCCGACGACAGCGCGTAGGTGCCGATCATGATGCGGCGCTTCACCTCGGGGCCGAAGCCGGCCTCGCGGGTCAGCGACATGACGTCCTCGAGCGAGTTCGCGCCGTCGTCGCCCACCCGCAGGCCGTAGCGCACGGCGTCGAAGCGGGCCAGGTTGGACGAGCACTCGCTCGGCGCGATCAGGTAGTAGGCGGCGAGCGCGTAGCCGAAGTTGGGACAGCTGACCTCGACGATCTCGGCGCCCAGCGCACGCAGGGTCTCGACCGCCGCCTCGAACGATTCGAGGACGCCGGCCTGGTAGCCCTCGCCGCCGAGCTCGCGCACCACGCCGACCCGCAGGCCGGCCAGGTTGCCCTCGGCCCCCTCGCGCGCGGCCGTGACGACCGGCGGCACCGGCGCGTTGATCGACGTCGAGTCGAGCGGGTCGTGCCCGGCAAGCACCTCGTGCAGCAGGGCGGTGTCGAGCACGGTGCGGGCGAACGGCCCGGCCTGGTCGAGCGAGGACGAGAACGCGATGAGCCCGTAGCGCGACACCGCGCCGTACGTGGGCTTGTGCCCGACGATGCCGGTGACGGCGGCGGGCTGGCGGATCGAACCGCCGGTGTCGGTTCCGATCGACAGCGGCGCCTCGTAGGCGGCGACCGCGGCCGACGAGCCACCGGACGAGCCACCGGGGATGCGGCTGAGGTCCCAGGGGTTGTGGGTGGGGCCGTAGGCCGAGTTCTCGGTCGAGCTGCCCATGGCGAACTCGTCCATGTTGGTCTTGCCGAGCATCACGATGCCGGCGTCCTTGATGCGGCGGGTGATCGTCGCGTCGTACGGCGGGCGCCAGCCCTCGAGGATCTTCGACCCGGCGGTCGTCGGTAGCCCCTCGGTGACGACGACGTCCTTCATCGCGAGCGGGACGCCGGCCAGCGGGCCGAGCACGTCACCGGCGGCGCGGCGCTCGTCGACGGCACGAGCGGCGGCCATCGCGCCCTCGGTGTCGACGTGCAGGAATGCGTGGACCGATCCGTCGACCTCGGCGATACGGGCCAGGTGCGCCTGGGCCACCTCGACCGCGGCGACCTCACCGGCGGCGATCAGCCCGGCCAGCTCGGCCGCCGACATGCTCGTGAGTTCGCTCATCAGCCTTTTCTCGCTTCGCTCGGTGCGGCTGCCGAAGGACTTCTGAGCGGCCGGATCGCTCCGCAAGCCTCGCTCATCACGCGTCCTCGGCCAGGATGCGCGGGACCCGGAACTTGTCGTCCTCGACCACCGGGGCCCCGGCCAGCACGGAATCACGCGGCAGCGACGGGGTCACCTCGTCGGCGCGGTAGACGTTGGTCATCGGCACGGCGTGGCTCATCGGCGGGATGTCGGCGGCCGCGACCTCGCCGACGCGGGCGACCGCGCCGAGGATGACGTCCAGCTGGCCGGCGAACACGTCGAGCTCGTCGTCGGTGACGGCGAGCCGGGCCAGGCGGGCGAGGTGGGCTACGTCGGCGCGGGTGATGTGGCTGCCGTCGAGGGATGCATCGGACACGACCCCGGAGTCTACGGACGTCGCTCCCGGCGGCGCACCGCACTTCCGCGACGGGTGCGTGTAACGGCCCTGACACGTCGATGAGGCAGGCTGTCCGGGTGTCCTACCTGTTGCGTCTCACGCTGCCCGACCGTCCGGGCGCGCTCGGTGCGGTCGCCAGCGCCCTCGGCACGGTGGGCGCCGACATCCTCAGCGTGGACGTGATCGAGCGCTCCCCCGGCAGCGCGATCGACGACTTCGTGGTCGAACTGCCGCCGGACAAGCTGGCCGACTCGCTGGTGTCGGCCGCCGCGACCGTGGAAGGCGTACAGGTCGAGTCGATCCGTCCCTACGCCGGCCAGATCGACCCGCACCGCGAGCTCGAGCTGCTCGAGCGTCTCGGCCGCAATCCCGAGGCCTCGCTGTCGTTGCTGGCCGACGGTGTCGCGCGCGTGTTCCGGGCCGGTTGGGCCCTCGTGCTCGCGGCCCCGATCGGCGGTCAGGGCGAGGTGCTGGCCGCGGGCGGCGCGGCGCCGGAGGTCGCGTCGCTGCCCGTGCCGTGGTGGCCGCCGGCCCCGAGCCGCTGCCTCGAGCCCGACGACGACTGGGCACCGTCCGACTGGGGTCGCCTCGGCACCGAGCTCGCGGTCACTGCCCTGGGCGACGCCGCGCTGCTGATCGGCCGGCCCGCTCTGCGCTGGGCGCCGTCGGAACTGGTGCGCCTGCAGCACCTGGCCGCGATCGCGGCTACGGTCGCCGCGGCGCACGTCGAAGCGGCGTCCTAGAGTGCGCGGCATGACCTCCTGGACCGCTGCCGAGATCCCCGACCAGACCGGGCGCACGATTGTCGTCACCGGCGCGAACAGCGGCCTGGGGGCCGCCACTGCGCGGGCGCTGGCGGCGCGGGGCGCGACCGTCGTGCTGGCCTGCCGCAACACCGAGAAGGGCACGGCCGCGGCGGCGACGATGAGCGGTGACGTCACGGTCTCCGCGCTCGACCTCGCCGATCTCGCGTCGGTACGGGCCTTCGCCGAGGCCACCGGGCCGATCGACGTGCTCGTCAACAACGCCGGCGTCATGGCCATCCCCCAGCAGCGCACCGCCGACGGCTTCGAGATGCAGCTCGGCACGAACTTCCTGGGTCACTTCGCGCTGACCGGGCTGCTGCTGCCGCGTATCGGCGACCGGGTCGTCACGCTGTCGAGCGGCATGCACCGGGCCGGGCGCATAGCCCTGGACGACCTGAACTGGGAGCGGCGCCGTTACCGGCGCTGGGGCGCCTACGGCCAGTCGAAGCTGGCCGACCTGATGTTCGCCTACGAGCTGCACCGCCGCCTGACGGCCGCCGGATCGTCGGTGCGTTCGCTCGCGGCGCACCCGGGCTACGCCGCCACCGAACTGCAGTCGCACACCGAATCGGTGCAGGACCGGCTGATGGCAGTGGCGAACCGGGTCATCGCGCAGGACGCCGAGCACGGGGCCCTGCCGACGTTGTACGCCGCGACGATGCCCGGGGTGCTGGGCGGGGCGTTCTACGGGCCGGACGGGATCGGCGAGTTGCGCGGGTTCCCGCGGGTGGTCGGTTCGTCCCGCGCGTCGAAGGACATCATCGTGGCGGCGAAGCTGTGGGACGAGGCGGCCGGGCTGACCGGCGTCACCTTCCCCTGAACCGCACTGCGGCCGGGCGCGTAACGGCGCCCGCCCGACCGGAAGGCCGGGGTGACCGCCGGCGACTCCGACCGACCGGCGCGACGGCGCTCGACGGCCGCGCGGGCGCGCGCGAGCAGGGTGTCGACCCACCGCTCGGCCGTCGGCATGATCCACGGCAGGGTCAGCAGCACGAGTCCGCCGGCGATCCAGCCGCCGACCACGTCGCTGAACCAGTGGGTGTCGAGATACACGGTGCCCGCGCCGATCGTGACCGACAGGAACACCGCGGCCACGATGACGGCGCGCCGATGGCTGACCACGATCATCGCCATCAGGCCGTAGAGCACGACCGCGTTCGACACGTGCCCGGACGGGAAGATGTTGCCGCCGACGAACACGTCGTGGGCCTGGTGGGTGCGCAGCGGGCCGAGCCGGCCGATGGCCAGCTTCACCACCCCCACGCTGAGGTTCAGCACCAGCAGGGCGGCGCCGAGCATCACCAGCGGGCGCAGGCTACGGCGACGCCACGCCATCCAGGCGAACCAGGGCAGGAAGAAGAGGGTGGCCGGACCGCGCTGCCCGAGGACGACGTAGAAGGAAATCCACTTCTTCCACTCGGGGTAGTGGTGGCGCAGGTCGAGCTTGAGCAGATCGGTGTCGATGGTCAGGACCGGCGAGCGGAAGATGACGCCCAGGCTCAGCAGCAGGTACAGCACCAGCAGGACGCCGGTGACGACGACCTGCCAGGAGGTCCAGTGCGGCCTCTTGGTCGTCGGCGCGTGTGCCTCGACAGCAGTTCCCACGATCTCTTTCTTTCCACAACTACCTGTGAACTACCTCTTTGAGACCCTTGATACCCCAGTTCCTGTGCGGGAGAACACTCGGATCAAGCTGCCGCACAGGTGTCAGGCGGGCTCGGTCGCGTCGACGGGAGGCGGACCGTCGGAGAGCAGGCGACGGAAGCCGTCCTCGTCGAGAACGGGCACGCCGAGCTGCTCGGCCTTCTCGGCCTTGGTGCCGGCGTTCTCGCCGACGACCACGAAGTCGGTCTTCTTCGACACCGAGCCGGCCGCCTTGCCGCCGCGGGCGACGATGGCCTCCTTGGCCCCGTCGCGGGAGAAGCCGGCGAGCGAGCCGGTGACGACGACGGTCAGCCCGGTGAGGGTCTTCGGGACCGACTCGTCGACGTCGTCGGCGGTGCGGACACCGGCGGCGGCCCACTTGTCGGCGATGGCGACGTGCCAGTCGACGGTGAACCACTCGAGCACGGCCTCGGCGATGACGCCGCCGACCCCTTCGGCATCGGCGAGCTGCTCGGCGGTGGCGGCCCGGATGGCGTCGAGGTCACCGAAATGCGTGGCCAGCGCCCGGGCCGCGGTCGGGCCGACGTGGCGGATGGACAGGGCGACGAGGACGCGCCACAGCGGCCGGGTCTTCGCCTGGGCGAGGTTCGCGATGAGCTTCTCGCCGTTGGCCGAGAGCACCCGGCCGTCGCGCACGAGTTCGGCCGCATCGGTCTTCTTGGCCGCGCGCGTGTACTGCGGCACGCGGGCCAGCAGGTCGCGGGCCGCGGTGTCGTCGCCGTCGGCATCCGGGGCCAGCGTGAAGAGGTCACCCTCGTCGGTGATGACACCGGCGTCGAGCAGCGCGACCGCACCCTCGTAGCCGAGCGCCTCGATGTCGAGGGCCGAGCGGGAGGCGAGGCTGAACAGCCGCTCGCGCAGCTGGGCCGGGCAGGTACGCGAGTTCGGGCAGCGGTAGTCCTTGTCGCCCTCCTTCTCCGGTTTCAGCTCGGTGCCGCAGGCCGGGCAGTGCGTCGGCATCACCCACGGTGTCGCGTCGTCAGGCCGCAGCGCGGTGACCGGGGCGACGATCTCGGGGATGACGTCGCCGGCCTTGCGCAGCACCACGGTGTCGCCGACCCGGACGTCCTTGCGGGCGACCTCCCACTGGTTGTGCAGGGTGGCGTTGACGACGGTGGAGCCCGCGACCCTGACCGGTTCCATGATCCCGAACGGGGTGGCCCGGCCGGTGCGGCCGATGTTCACCTCGATGCCGATCAGCTTGGTGTTGACCTCTTCCGGCGGGTACTTGTAGGCGATCGCCCACCGGGGCGCGCGGCTGGTGGAGCCGAGCCGGCGCTGCAGCGACAGGTCGTCGACCTTCACCACGACGCCGTCGATCTCGTGCTCGACGGCATGGCGGTGCTCGCCGTAGTGAACGATGAACTGCTGCACCGCGGCGAGGTCGGGCACGACCGATGCCCGCTCGGACGTCGGCAGTCCCCACCCGGCGAGGTGGGCGTACCAGTCGGACTGTGACGAGACCTCCGGCCCACCTTCGACCCGCCCGACGCCGTGCACGACCATCGCCAGGTTGCGGCTCGCGGTGACGCGGGCGTCCTTCTGGCGCAGCGACCCGGCCGCGGTGTTGCGCGGGTTGGCGAACGGGGTCTTGCCCGCCTCGACGAGGGAGGCGTTGAGCTCCTCGAAGCGCGCGACCGGGAAGAACACCTCGCCGCGCACCTCGAGCGTCGTCGGGAGGTCGTCGCCCACGAGCTGGTCCGGGACGTTGGTGATCGTGCGCACGTTCGGGGTGACGTCCTCGCCGGTGCGGCCGTCGCCGCGGGTGGCGCCCCGGGTGAGCCGGCCGTTCTCGTACAGCAGATTGACGGCCAGGCCGTCGACCTTGAGCTCGCAGAGGTAGGCCGGCGACTCCCCCGCGTCACGCTCGACCCGGGCCACCCAGGCCGCCATGTCCTCGGCGCTGAAGGCGTTGTCGAGGCTGAGCATGCGCTCGAGGTGGTCGACCGCGGTGAACAGCGTCGAGTAGGTGCCCGCCACCCGCTGGGTGGGCGACTGCGGGGTGCGCAGGTCGGGGAACTCGTCCTCGAGTTCGCGCAGCCGCTTGAGCACCGAGTCGTACTCGGCGTCACTGACCGTCGGGTCGTCGAGGATGTAGTAGCGGTACGACGCGTCGTCGGCCTGTTGCGACAGCCGTGCGTGTTCGTCCCGGGCGCCTGCGGGCGTCTCGCTCACCTCGGTCACGGGATCAACCTATCGAGCGGGTCGGACAACGCGAGCGGCGTCAGTCGTCGCCGTCGGCGAGCCAGCGGCCGCAGTCGCGCAGCACGGCCAGCGTGCGGCGCACCCGCGCGGGTGACGCCCCGGCGAGCCCGCACGCCGGGGTCGGCACGACGCTCGACGCGAGCTGTTCGGCCGGGAAGCCCAGCTCGCTCCACAGCCCGCGGATGCGCTGCCGGGCCCGGCCGAGATCGGGCTCGGGGCCACTGGTCGGCACGACGCCGAGCCAGAGCGACAGGCCGGCGTCGATCGCCGTCCCCAGATCGTCGTAGTGGCGCGGTCCGAGCAGCGCGGCGTCCAGGGCCAGGGCATCGGCCCCGCACCCGCGCAGCAGGCCGAGGGGGGCGTCCGGGGCACAGCAGTGCACGACCCGGGCGCCCGCGGGAGCGACCGACAGCACGTCCCCGAGGGCCTGCTCGACGAGGTTGGCCTCGACCGCTCGCACGGTGCCGTAGCCCGAGGGCGTCGGCACCCGGCCGCCGAGCACCGCGGGCAGCGACGGCTCGTCCAGTTGGAGCAGCGGGGTCGCGCCCGGCACGCGGGCGGCGACATCGGCGAGATGGATGCGCGCACCCTCGGCCAGCGAGGAGACGAGATCGCGCACGGCGCCGTGGTCGGAGACGAGCTTGTGGCCGGAGGCGAGTTCGAGCGAGGCGGCGAGGGTCCACGGACCGGTCAGCTGCAGCTTCAACGGGCCGACGTACCCGACGGCCTGCTCCTCGAGGGCGTCGAGGTCGCGGGCGAGGTGGTCGCGGGCGCGCCGCAGGTCCCGGCCGGTGTGCGCGGCCATCCGCCAGCCGGTCGGCACGATCTCGACCGGAAGCTCGACGAGCAGCGCCGCGCCGCGGCCGACCATCGCCGCGCCCGGGCCGCGGTCGGGCAGCTCGGGCAGGTGCGGCAGATCAGGCAGCTCGCCGAAGACGAGGGCGGCGGCATCGACCGGGTCGGTGCCGGGCAGCGACCCGATCCCGGTGGCCGCGCCCCTCGCCCAGATCGCGCTCACGTCGTGACGTCGGCGGTGCGGCGTGCGCGGGTGATCGTCGCGGACCCGAGCACCCTGTCGTCCGCGTACATCACGAGCGCCTGGCCGGCGGCGACGCCGACCTGGGGCTCGACGAGTTCGGCCGTCACCTCTCGGCCGTCGACCCGGACCGTGGCGCGGCTCGTCATGCCGTGCGCGCGCAGCTGGACGGCGCAGTCGAACGGCTGCGCCGGCGCGGCGCCGGACGTCCACACCACCGACCCGGCCTCGATGACGTCGGCCTCGAGCATGGCCCGCGAGCCGACCACGACGGTGTTGTCGACCGGACGGATGGAGAGCACGTAGCGCGGGTCTCCCGCCGGCGTAGGGCGCTGCAGGTTCAGGCCGCGGCGCTGCCCGACGGTGAAGCCGAACGAGCCGCCGTGCGTGCCGACGACCTCGCCGCTCTCGGCGTCGACGATCGGGCCGTCCTGCGCGCCGAGCCGCTTCGCCAGGAAGCCACGGGTGTCGCCGTCGGCGATGAAGCAGATGTCGTGCGAGTCGGGCTTGTCGGCGACGGCGAGACCGCGGGCCGCGGCCTCCTCGCGCACCTGCGTCTTCGTCGAGTCCCCCAGGGGGAACATCGCGTGCGCGAGCTGCCGCTCGGTGCACACGGCGAGGACGTAGGACTGGTCCTTCGCGGCGTCGGCCGAGCGGGAGAGCACGCCGTCGACGAGGCGCGCGTGGTGACCGGTGACGACCGCGTCGAAGCCGAGCGCCAGCGCCTTGTCGAGCACGGCCGCGAACTTGATCTTCTCGTTGCAGCGCAGGCAGGGGTTGGGGGTGCGGCCGGCGGCGTACTCGCTGACGAAGTCGTCGATGACGTCGGCGCGGAACCGCTCGGCGAGATCCCAGATGTAGAAGGGGATACCGAGCACGTCGGCGGCCCGCCGGGCATCGTTCGCGTCCTCGGCGGTGCAGCAGCCGCGGGCGCCGTGGCGCAGGGTCGCGGGCGCGGCCGACAGCGCGAGGTGCACGCCGGTGACGTCGTGGCCGGCCTCCACGGCGCGGGCGGCGGCGACGGCCGAGTCGACCCCACCGCTCATCGCGGCGAGGACCTTCATGACACGACCGAGGTCAGCCCGGCGCGGCGGGCCCGCTCGACCGCCGGCACGATCGCGGCGACGGCGGCCTCGACGTCGGCCGTGGTGGAGTCGTGCCCGAGCGAGAAGCGCAGCGAGCCGCGGGCCTCGGCCGGGCTCGCGCCCAGCGCGATCAGCACGTGCGACGGTTGCGCCACGCCGGCCGAGCACGCCGAGCCGGTCGAGCACTCGATGCCCTTGGCGTCGAGCAGCATCAGCAGGGCGTCGCCCTCGCAGCCCGGGAAGGTGAGGTTGGCGATGCCGGGCAGGCGCCGGGTCGGGTGCCCGTGCAGCCGGGCGTCGGGGACGGCGGCCAGCACCCCGGCCACGAGTTCATCGCGCAGGGCGGCGATGCGGACGGCGGCGACCTCACGACGCTGCACCGCGAGCGACGCCGCAGTGGCCAGGCCGACCGCGCCGGGGACGTCGAGGGTGCCCGAACGGACCTCGCGCTCCTGACCGCCGCCGTGCTGCAGCGGCACGCAGCCGACCTCGCGGCGCAGCAGCAGGGCGCCGGCCGCGGGCGGCCCGCCGAGCTTGTGGCCGGTCATCGTCAGGGCGTCGACCCCGCACGCCGCGAAGTCGACCGGCACGGCACCGACGGCCTGCACCGCGTCGGTGTGCATCGGGATGTCGTACTCGTGCGCGACCGCGGCCAACTCGGCGATCGGGTTGACCGTGCCCACCTCGTTGTTGGCCCACATGACGCTCACGAGAGCCACCGAGTCGGGATCGGCGGCGATGGCGGCCCGCAGGTCGAACGCCGCCACCATTCCGGTGCGATCGACCGGCAGCAGCGTGAGGGCAGCGCCCTCGTGATCGGCCAGCCACTCGGCGGCGTCCATGACGGCGTGGTGCTCGACCGCGCTGACGATCACCCGCCGTCGGCGCGGATCGCTGCCCCGCCGGGACCAGAAGATGCCCTTCACCGCGAGGTTGTCCGACTCGGTGCCACCGGCGGTGAGGATCACCTCGGACGGACGCGCGCCGAGCGCGGCGGCCAGCAGTTCGCGGGACTCCTCGATGCGGCGACGGGCTACGCGACCCGCACCGTGCAGGGACGAGGGGTTGCCCACCTGACCCAGTGCTTCGGTGACGGCCGAGATCGCCTCGGGAAGCATGGGTGTCGTCGCGGCGTGGTCCAGGTAGGGCATCGCTGCCGAGTTTACGGCGGCGTCCGCGACCTGCGGCGCCGAACCGTCCGGGCCCCTCTCAGCGAGCGGGTTCGGGCACGGCCACGAGGGCCGGTTCGGGCGCCGGACGGGCGCGGCCGGCGACGCTCAGGCCGACGGCCGCCACCGCGCACATGAGCAGGTCGAGGGTGACGAACGCCGCGGTGTAGCCGATCGCGCCCCGAACCGCGGCCGCGACCAGCACGCCGGCGATGACCGTGGTGAAGGCGCTGGTCGTCGCGTCGGACAGTTGCAGGGCGGCGGAGTCGCGGCCGCGCGTCGCCTCGGTGGTGTAACGCAGCACCAGCACGCCGACCGAGGACATCGTCAGCCCGGCGCCGAGCCCGGCCACGAGCCACGACGGGTAGCCGAGCCAGCCGGGCGCGGCCGGCCAGGCCGTGACCGCCATGCCGACCGCGCCGAGCATCATGCAGGTGAACCCGGCCCGGATCAGGCCGATGCGCCGGTCCGGCCCGTCGTCACCGACGTCGCGGCCCTGCCACCACGACCCGACCGCCCAGCTCACGCCGGACGCGGCGAGCGGCAGCCCCGCCGCGGTCGGGCTGAAGCCGTGCTGCACGGTCAGCGACAGCGGCACCATGCACTCGACCCCGAAGAAGGCTCCGGCCAGCAGCCCGCGCAGGGCGATCGGCGCGGCGACCCCGGGCCGCACCGTGGCCGTCCCCGGCGGCAGCAGCCGGCGCAGGCCCCACACCACCGCGGAGATGCCGGCGACCGATGCGACGAGGACGAGGACCGACGGGTGCTGGCCGGCCTGCGCGAGCACGGCGATGCCGCCCGCCACGACGACGGCGGGCAGCAGGCGCCGGCCGCCGGGCTCGGGTGCGCCCGGTTCGGGCGAGCGCAGCGTGCGCAGGGCCGGCACCATCAGCCCGCCGCCGATCACCATGAACGGCACGAGCCCGAGGAAGACCCAGCGCCAGCTGGCGTGCTGTGCGAGCAGCCCGGACACGACCGGCCCGACGAGCGAGGGCACCACCCAGGCCGAGGAGATGGCGGCGAACAGCGGCGGCCGCAGCCGGTCGGAGT
This sequence comes from Jatrophihabitans sp., assembly GCF_036000465.1. Taxonomy (GTDB): domain Bacteria; phylum Actinomycetota; class Actinomycetes; order Mycobacteriales; family Jatrophihabitantaceae; genus Jatrophihabitans. Next base: position 44,973 of record NZ_DASYFV010000025.1, read on the forward strand.
ATGCCTCCCCCATCACCACGTAGATGGCGGTGATCATCAGCCCGCCGCCGAGCCCCTGCACGCAGCGCCCGGCCACGAGCTGGGCCATGGTGGTGGCGGTGCCGGCGAGCACCAACCCGATCAGGAACGCGCCGAGCCCGGCCACGAGCGGCAGCCGCGGTCCGCGGGCGTCGCTGAGCTGGCCCGAGGCCACCATGCCGATGACGTTGGCGACGAGGAAGCCGGTGAAGGCCCAGCCGTAGCTGCCGAGCCCGTGCACCTCGCGCGCGGCCGTCGGCAGCGCGGCCGACACCGCCATCGCCTCGAACGCGATCAGCGTGATGAGGATGAGCAGGCCGATCGTGGTGGCCCGGACGGCCGGCGCGAAGATGGTATTCGGCTCGTCGTCCGGCTGCGTCACCCGTCCAGCATGCAACCTGAACCGCGCTTCACGTCAAACCGGCCCACCCACAGGCTTGCCCCTCCCCTGCGGTTGAGTGGCGAGTTCCTACGTTGAGTGG
>NZ_DASYFV010000026.1:0-7574 GCF_036000465.1 Jatrophihabitans sp.
GACGGGCTCGCTCCACCCTGGGAGTCCACTGCTGACCGTCGTACCACCGGCGGTAGTCCGCATTCCAAGGGTCTTGATACCAACCAGGCTGCTGCGGCGTCCAGATCGGGGGACCCAGCGGTTGCATGGCGAAATCATTGCTGGTGAATGACTTGTTCGCCACCGCTCGCCAGGGTTGCCGATGAAGTGACCAGTCACGCGACACCCAAGACCCGCTTGTAGATCGGCTTCTCTTCTCGCAGCGCCCATGTCGTTGGGCTGAAGGAGTGTGTTCGAACAGTGCAGTCCCATGGCCAGTGCGGGCAATATGTCATATTTACGAGTAGAGGACCTGCTCCCAGGTGCGCTGGCAGCTGCCACCCATGACGATGAGATCGCCGTGGCCGAGGTCGTGGCGCAGGGTCGCGCCGCCGCCCTCGCGCGGACGCAGCAGCAGCGCGCGGGGCGCACCGAGCACGATGATCGCGACCATGGTGTCGTGGGTGTTGCCGCGGCCGATGCGATCGCCGTGCCAGGCCACGCTGTCGCGCCCGTCGCGGTAGAGGCAGAGTCCGGCGGTGGCGAACCGCTCACCGAGCTCGCCCGCGTAGTGGCGGTCGAGGCTCGCTCTGGCTTCGGTCAGCGCGGGGTCGGGCAGGGCGTCGGTCTCGTCGAAGAAGGACAGCAGCCGCGGCACGTCGACCACCCGGTCGTACATCGGACGCCGTTCCGCATGCCAGGGGACGCTGTCCCGCAAGCGGGCGAACAGGGTGTCGGCGCCGCCGATCCAGCGTGGGTGGACGTCGATCCAGGCCCCGTTCGCGAGCAACGTGCGCCGGGGCGCGAGGTCGCCGACCTCGACGTCGTCACCGGCGTCGAGCAGCGAGGCCTGGAATGCGGTCACGATGCCGATCGTAGAACGCGCGTTCGAATGAATTCAAGCGCTCGCCGGCGGCGGATTCGCCGCCGGCGACACCCGCCCACAGGCGCGAGACGTATCTTTGTGCCGTGCTGCGCCGATTCCGCTTCGCCCTCCGACCGGGCTGGCTGGCGCTGCACGTCCTCTGCCTGGCGCTGATCGTCACCATGATCCTGCTCGGCCGCTGGCAGCTGCACGTGTCCGAGTCGAAGCACTTCAGCATCCAGAACTTCGGCTACGCGCTGCAGTGGTGGGCCTTCAGCCTGTTCGTCCTGCTCATGTGGGGACGCGTCATGCGCGACACCGCGCACCGCAACGACCGTGTGACGGGCCGTGCTCCGGCTGAGCCCCCGCCGCCGTCCGACGAGCCCGTCGCCTACCGTCGCTACGTGATGCCGACCGCGCCGCAGGCGCCCCTGGATGCCGAGCAGGCCGCGTACAACGACTACCTGGCCCGGCTCGCCGCGAAGGACGAAGAGGCATGAGCGACGCTTGCGGAGCGACCCGTGAGCCCAGAAGTCCTTCGGCGGCCGGAGTGAGCGAAGCGGGGGTAGGACGATGAGCGAGCCGGGACTCATGGGCGGCACGAGCGTGCTCGACCACCGCCAGCCGCGGCTCAACCCGACCCAGGTCTCCGACGCCGCCGGCGCGCTGACCCGCTTCCGGGTGATGGCCTTCGTCACCGGCTTCGTGCTGCTGGCCGGCACGATCGCGCTCATCATCAAAGCCACCACGTCGGCGAGCATGGAGCCGGGCACCGGCTGGCTCTGGCTCGCGCACGGGTACCTCTACCTCGTCTACGTCATCATCACCGCGATGCTCGGCGTGAAGCTGCGCTGGCCGCTCGCGCGCTACGCGATCGTCATGCTGGCCGGCACCATCCCGACGATGTCGTTCGTGGCCGAGCACTTCGTCACCCGCGCCACCAGGGCAGCGGCGGATTCCGCGGAGCCGGCCCGCAGCTAGCGGGTCGCACTGACGATGTCGGTTGCCCGACGCCTGGCTGCGGTCGTCGGCGGGCTCGTCGCCCTGCTCGCCACCGCCCTGCTGCTCGCCGCGCCGGCGTCGGCGCACGCCACCGTCGTCACCTCCGACCCGATCGACGGTTCACGGCTGAAGGCCGCGCCCAGGAGCGTGACGATCGTCTTCGACGAATCGGTCGGCATCGGCGGCGTGGGCTACCTGCACGTCACCGACGGCAACGGCAGGCGGGTCGACGGCGGCGAAGCGTTCCACCCCGACGGCGACTCGACGAAGGTCACCGACACGCTGCGGAGCGGTCTCGGCGACTCGACCTACACGGCCAGCTTCCGGGTCGTCTCGGCCGACTCGCACCCGGTGGCCGGCACGATCCGGTTCGTCGTCGGCACCGGACCGCTCGCCCGCGGAAACGTGACCGGCACCAGCGCCGACGCGAGCACCGGCGACGTGTTCGATGTCGCCCGCTGGATCTCCTTCGCCGGGCTCGCGCTGCTCGGCGGCGCCTGGATCGTGTTCACGGTCTGGCCCTGCGGGCGCGACGAGCCCCGCGCGCGACGGCTGCTGTGGCTGGGCTGGGGTGGCGCGACGCTCGGCACCGCCCTCGAGGTACTGCTCCAGGGGCCTTACACCGCAGGTGAATCACCGTTCGGCGTGGGCAAGATCGCGCTGCTCGACTCCACCCTGCACTCCGACTACGGGCTGCTCCACAGCCTGCGCCTAGTCCTGCTCGGCATAGTCGCGCTCGTGTTCGCGCGCTCGCTGGCCGACGGCGTGCGCCCGGCCCGGTGGGAAGGCGTGCTCGCTCTCGTCGCCGGTGCTCTGGTCTGGACGTTCTCGGCCGCGGGCCACGCCGGCACGACCGCACCCAAGGGCATCTCCGTCCCGCTCGACGCGCTGCACCTGCTCGCCATGGCCGCGTGGATCGGCGCGCTCGTGATGGTCGCCGGCGCGCTGCTGCCACGTCGTGACGCCGACGAGATCCGGGCCGTGATGCCGCTCGTCTCGCGGGTGGCCTTCGCCGCGGTCTGCACCCTCGCGATCACCGGCACGTACGCGGCCTGGCGCGGCATCGGCACCGTCGACGCGATCCTGACCACCGACTACGGGCGTCTCGTCGTCGCCAAGGTCGTGCTGTTCTTCGGGCTGCTGGCGCTGGGCAACCTGTCCCGCACGCTGGTGCGCCGCCGCACCGTCGCCTACGCCCTCGACGACACTGCGTTGGCCGAGGCGCCGGTGCCCGCCGACGAGCTCGTCGTCGAGCGGCTGCGGCGCTCGGTCCTCGTCGAGGCCGGCATCGGCGTCATCGTGCTCGCCCTCACCGCTGTGCTCGTCGCGCAACCGCGGGGCAAGGAATCGCTCGCCGCGCAGTACCGCCGACCGGTGTCGGCGACGACCTCACTCGGCGGCGGCCGCAGCCTCGCCGTCACCGCCGATCCCGGCACGCACGGCACGGTGAACCTCACCGTCGACGTCGCCGGGGGGCCGTCGCCGAGCCGGCTCACCGCCACGGCCACGCAGTCGGCCGCCCAGATCGGACCGCTCCCGCTGCTGCTCACCCGCGAGTCCGACGGCGTCTACGACGCGAGCATCGCGCTGCCCGTCGCCGGGGCGTGGCGCATCGATCTCGTCGTCACCACCTCGGCGTTCGACGCCGTCACCGCCGACGTCACCCTTCACCTGCACTGAGAGGCGCCCGATGACCCGCTTGCGCACCCTGACCGTCGGCATCGCCACCACGCTGGTAGCGCTGTTCGTGCTGGCCGGCTCGGCGTTCGCGCACATCACGATCACCGCGCCCGGCGCCGAGCGGGGCGGGTCGGATCAGGAGATCACCTTCCGGGTGCCGGTCGAGGAGCAGCACAAGACCGTCGGGCTGACGGTGCAACTGCCGACGGATCATCCGATCGCGTCGGTGCTCGTCGCGCCGGTGCCGGGCTGGACGCACACCCAGACGACGACCAAGCTGGCCACCCCGATAAAGACCGACGACGGCGAGATCACCGAGGCGGTCTCGGAGATCGCCTGGACGGCGAACTCGGGGCAGGGCATCGCGCCGGGGGAGTTCGGCGCGTTCACGATCATCGCCGGGCTGCTGCCCGACGTCCCGACGCTGACGTTCAAGGCTCTGCAGAAGTACGACGACGGCAGCGTGGTGAGCTGGATCGAGACGGCCGCGCCGGGCAGTACGGTCGCGCCGGAGCACCCGGCGCCGGAGCTGACCCTCTCCGCGGCGGCGACGACCGCGTCGGCCTCCGCGAAGCCGGCGGCGACCGCGCCGTCGGGCGGCAGCAGCAGCACCGGGCCGGTCGTGCTGGCGGTCGTCGCGCTCGTCGTGGCCGCGGCTGCGCTCGGCCTCGCCGTCGTGTCGCGGGCCCGTCGATCATGAGATGGGCGGCCGTGGCCGGCGGCGTCGCGGCCGTCGTACTCGGCTCGGCCGGGCTGGTGCGGGCGGCGATCCCGCAGCACGAGTCGACCGGCTCGGGCGCGCCGGGCACGATCAGCGTGAGCGGCGCCTACGTGCGCGCGCCGGCCCCGCCGACCGACGCCGCGGCCGCCTACTTCACCGTCTACAACACGACCGGGCAGGACGACCGGCTGACCCAGGTCGTGTCCGGTGCCGGTGCGACGTCCACGCTGCACGTGGAGTCGGGCGGGTCGATGGTGGCGGCCGCGAACGGCCTGGTGATCCCCGCCCACGGCAGCGTCGTGCTGAGCACCGGCAAGGGGCACGTCATGATCGAGCACCTCTTCGACAAGCTCACCGCCGGGCAGACCGTCAACCTCGAACTCGACTTCCGGACCGCGGGGCCGATCGACGTCGTCGCCCCCGTCATCGCCCTCGGTGCGCCCGCCCCGACCGGCACCGCCCCGTCCTCGTCAGGAGCCCATTCGTGAACCGCTGCCGTGCCGTCCTGCTGATCCTTGCGCTCGTCGTGCTGGCCGGGTGCGCAAGCAGCGGGACGGCGAAGCCGAAGCCGTCCGAGCTCAACCCCGGGCAGGGGAGCGGGCCGTACCAGGGCGCGGGCCTGACGCCGGCGCAGCCGCGGCCGTCGTTCACGCTCACCGACACCGCGGGCAAGCCGTTCCCCTTCGGCACGACCACGGCCGGGCACCCGACGCTGCTCTACTTCGGCTACACGCACTGCCCCGACGTCTGCCCGGCGACGATGGCCGACATCTCCATCGCGCTGAAGAGGGTGCCGGCGGCGCTGGCGGCCAAGACCTACGTCGTGTTCATCACGACCGACGTCAAGCGCGACAGCGGTCCGGTCATCGCGCAGTGGCTGGCCAACTTCACTGACGGCGCGAAGGCGCACTTCGTCGGGCTGCGCGGCACGCAGGACCAGATCGATGCCGCGCAGGCGGCCGCGCACGTGAGCCTGGCCTCGGACGAGGGCCAGACGCACTCGTCGGAGCTGCTGCTCTACGGCCCGGACGACTACGCCCGCGTCGCGTTCCTGCAGAGCACCACGCTGCAGAAACAGATCGCTCATGACCTTCAGGTCGTGGCGGCGGCGTGACGCGATGCCCGGTCAGGCACAATCGGCGATCGTGAACTGGAACACTGCGCGTCCCTGGCTCGGCACGCTGGCCCGCCTCGTCCTCGGCGTCGTCTGGATCTGGTCGTCCCTGGCGAAGCTCGCGTCCCCGCGAACCTTCGTCCAGGCCGTCCGGGCCTACGACGCCACGCCCGAGTGGCTGTCGAAGGCGATCGGTTACGGGCTGCCTGTCCTCGAGCTGGCGCTCGGCATCCTGCTGATCGTCGGCATCGCAGTGCGGCTGTCGGCGGTCGTGTCCGGCGGGCTGATGCTGTTCTTCCTGGTCGGCGTCATCCAGGCCTCCGCCCGCGGCCTGACGATCGACTGCGGCTGCTTCGGCGGCGGCGGCCCGACGACCTCGACCAACTACACCTGGGACATCCTGCGCGACCTCGGCCTGCTCGTGCTCGCCGTCTACCTCGTCCTGTGGAGCATGACGCGGCTGTCGATCGAGGAGTACGTGGCCCGCCACGACTACATCGAGCCGCCGTCGGCCAAGCGGCTGCGCACCGACAAGGGCGCGCGCAAGTACAACGCGATGCTCGAGGCGCGCCGCAAGGAGGCGCAGTCGCGCGACCGCTACCTCAACCTCTCGCTGGCCGTCATCATCGTGCTGGTCGCGCTGATCGGCATCGGCGTGCAGGCCGGCCGCGCCCGCATCGCCGGCTCGCTGTCGGCCACGAACGCCTCGCCCGCCAGCGGTGTTGTGTTCGGCAAGAAGGCCGCCGCGACGCTGGACGTGTACGAGGACTTCCAGTGCCCCAACTGCCTGAACTTCGAGAAGGCCGTCGGCACCACGATCGACTCCGACGTGCGGGCCAACAAGGCGCAGGTGCGCTTCCACACCATCTCGATCCTGGACGGCTCGTCGAACGGCAACCGCTACGCCTCCCGCGCCGCCAACGCGGCCCTCTGTGCGTCGGACCAGTCCGTCGACGACTTCGTCGCCTTCCACAACCTCCTGTACGGGACGTACCAGGGCGCCCAGGTGCAGCCGGCCGAGGGCTCCAACGGAAGACCGAATACCGACTTCATCAAGTACGCCCAACAGATCGGGCTCGGCGGCGACAAGCTGACGACATTCACCAGCTGCGTCACCGACGAGACGCACAAGGCGCTCGTACAGGCGATCACCGAGCGGGCCAGCGAGAAGGGCATCAGCTCGACGCCGACCGTGCTGGTCAACGGCAAGCAGATCGCCAACACGCTCGTGGCGTACCAGAAGGCCGTGGCCGACGCGCTGAAGAAGGGGCCGGCGCCGGATCCGTCCAAGACGCCGACGCCCACGCCGACCCCGTCGGTCCCGCCGACGAAGGCTGCGACCACGGCGAAGGCGTCGACGCCCACGCCCTCGACGTCGGCGACGAAGAAGTAGCTGCGGACGCACGAAGGCCCGGCCCCTCTTCGGGGGACCGGGCCTTCGCCGTCGTGCGGGGTCTTACTTGTTGGCAGCTTCCTTCAGGGCACTGCCGGGCGTGAGCTTGACCGTCTTGGCGGCCGGGATCTTGATGGTCGCGCCGGTGGCCGGGTTGCGGCCCTCACGGGCGGCACGCTGGCCGACCGAAAGAGCGAAGAACCCGGGGACGCTGACCTTCTCACCCTTGGCTGCGGCGCCCTCGAGCGTGGACTGGAGGGAACGGAGGACGGCGTCGACCGTCTTCTGCTCCAGCTCGGCGGCGTCGGCGACGGCTGCCACCAGTTCCTTGCGATTCACGAGGTCTCCCTTGAGTAGTCGTTGGCTTGTTGCTGCCCCCAGTATGTACTTGAGCCCGGAAAAGCCCGTAACTAGGGGGGTCCAGCGAGTCGGCGTGTCGCTGCCAGGTTCGTGCCGACGCTTCCCCGGTGCAGGACGCTCGCGGGCGTTGTGTAAGCTCAATCCTCGGCGCCGCTGATGGTTGGCAGCGCCGGGTAAGGGGCTGTGGCGCAGCTGGTAGCGCACCACACTGGCAGTGTGGGGGTCAGGGGTTCGAGTCCCCTCAGCTCCACCCAGAATCATTGGCCTAGAGCCACTTGCAAGATCATTAACCTTCGAGTGGTAGCCATTTTGGTAGCCATTGGTTCCAAACGCGATGCGCCTGGCAGGCGGGTTCGGATGCCTGAGCTACTCGACCTGGCCATCCTGGGCAGGGTCGGGTCCGCCAAGTGCCGGCCACGTC
>NZ_DASYFV010000027.1:0-8063 GCF_036000465.1 Jatrophihabitans sp.
GGATTCGCGGGCCATGTGCGGGTAGTCCCAGCCCTCGCGACGTCCCGGCTTCTCGAACCTGGTCAGGCCGACCCCGACCACGAACACCCTGGCCATCTCGTCCCCTCACATACATGCACGCGTGTACGCAAGTTTGTATCACGGGACGCCGCGGTTTGGGTAGGACTTCCGGCGTGGCCGCACCCAAGCTGAAGGCGTCGGAACTCGTCGCCGCCCTGTACGAGGATCCGGAGCAGTGTGCCAAGGTGGCGAAGCTGCGCTACGTGAGTCCGGACGAGCCCGGGCTCACCCGCCTGCGCAAGGGCCGCGGCTTCACCTACCGCGACTCCGGCGGCGTCACCGTCGTCGACGTGAAGATCCGTGACCGCATCACCAAGCTCGCGATCCCGCCGGCCTGGAAGCAGGTCTGGATCGCCACGTGGCCCGACGCGCACCTGCTGGCCGTGGGGGAGGACGAGCGGGGGCGGCGGCAGTACATCTACCACGAGCGCTGGCGCTCGATCCGTGACCAGCTCAACTTCTACCGGCTCATCGGCTTCGGCGATTCGCTGCCGCTCGTGCGGGCCGATGTCGAGAAGCAGCTGCGCCGCCGCGCCTTCGACGCCGATCGGGTGCTCGCCACGATGCTGCGGATCATGGATCTCACCGGCCTGCGGGTCGGCAACGAGGTCTACGCCGAGGAGAACGACAGCTACGGGCTCAGCACCCTGACCAAGCGGCACGTGCGGGTCACCGGGTCACGCGTCGACTTCGACTTCCCGGCGAAGTCCGGCAAGCAGGCGGTGGTCAGTCTCAAGGACCCCGGTGTGGCCCGGGTCGTGCAGCGGCTGCTCGACCAGCGCGGCCGCCGCCTGTTCACGGTCGGTGGTGCCGCCATCGGGTCGGACGAGATCAACGCCCGCCTGGCCGAGCTCACGGGCGCTCATTTCACCGCCAAGGACTTCCGCACCTGGATCGGCTCGGCGACCGCCTTCGGCGTCCTGCGCGCCCGCCTTCGCAGCGATCCGGCGCAGTCGGACGAGATCGTGCTGTCGGCCGTCGACGCGGCCTCCGAGCGTCTCGGCAACACCCGCACGGTGTGCCGGGCCCACTACGTGCATCCCGACGTCGTCGACGGCTTCACCTCCGGCGAGCTGGCCCGCTACCTCCAGGGGCGCCGCCCGCGCGGCTCGAACCGGTTGGACGTCGACGAGAAGCTGATGCTCGGGTTCCTCTCGGCCACCCTCGAATCGCGCGCGGGCGAACTCGCGGTCGCCTGACGGGGCCAGGTCAGTGTTCGGTGCTCGTAACGTCACGCTGAGTCGCGATCGCAGCGGCGGTGCGAATGTCCCGACATTGCGGTGAAAGAGTTCAAAGAAGATGTACTTCTCAACTACGAAAAGTAGTTGCATGGTGACGCATTGTCACTTTCGAGTGGACGAACTCCGGAGGAGCACATACCGTTCGGTACGTCGAGGGAGTTAACGGGCCCCTCCCCCGGTGGGCCTGTAGCTCCCTCGACATTTTCATGCCTCCGGCGGTGCGTGCCCGCCGTGGTGCGGCAATGCCATGCTGGGGTCATCACCCGAGCAAGGAGGCTGCATCCATGACCGCTGGCGACCGCCCCACGATCGAGCACTGGGTCGACGGCAAGCCGACCCCGCTGGCGTCGAGTCGCAGCACGCCGGTGTTCAACCCGGCCACCGGCGCCCCGCAGGCCGAGGTGCTGCTGGCCTCGGCGGCCGACGTCGCGGTCGCGACCGCGAGTGCCCGCGCCGCGTTCGAGCAGTGGTCGCAGACCTCGCTGACGACCCGCTCGAAGGTGCTCTTCGCGTTCCGCGAACTCGTCAACGCCCACGTCGACGAGCTGGCGGCGCTGATCACCGACGAGCACGGCAAGGTGCTGTCGGATGCCAGGGGCGAGGTGCAGCGCGGCCTCGAGGTCGTCGAGTTCGCCTGCGGCATCCCGCACCTGCTCAAGGGCGACTACTCCGACCAGGCCTCCACCGGCATCGACGTGTTCTCCTTCCGCGAACCACTCGGGGTCGTCGCCGGCATCACGCCGTTCAACTTCCCGGTGATGGTCCCGATGTGGATGCACCCGGTGGCCATCGCCTGCGGCAACACGTTCGTTCTGAAACCGAGCGAGCGCGACCCCTCGGCGTCGCGGCTCATCGCCGAACTCTGGCAGCGGGCCGGCCTGCCCGACGGCGTGTTCACCGTGGTGCACGGCGACAAGGAAGCCGTCGACGCCCTGCTCGACTCGCCCGACGTCGCCGCCGTCTCCTTTGTCGGCTCCACCCCGATCGCCAAGTACATCCACGAGCGCGGGACGGCCAACGGCAAGCGGGTGCAGGCCCTCGGCGGCGCCAAGAACCACGCCATCGTGCTGCCCGACGCCGATGTCGACTTCGCCGCCGAGCACCTTTCCGCCGCGGCGTTCGGGTCGGCCGGCGAGCGGTGCATGGCGATCTCGGCCGCGGTGGCCGTCGGCTCCGCCGGCGATGCGATCGTCGAGGCGGTGTCGGCCAAGGCGCGCAGCGTGCGGGTGGGGCCCGGTCGCGAACCGGGCAGCGAGATGGGGCCGGTCGTCACGGCCGCCGCGCGTGACCGCATCGTCGGCCTCATCGGCACCGGCGCCGAGCAGGGCGCCACGCTGACCGTCGACGGCCGCGGCCTCACCGTCGAGGGCAACGAGGACGGCTTCTGGGTCGGGCCGACCGTCATCGACAACGTCTCGACCGAGATGGACGTGTACACCGAGGAGATCTTCGGCCCGGTTCTGTCGGTCGTGCGGGTCGACACGGTCGACGAGGCGATCGAGCTCATCAACGCCAACCCCTACGGCAACGGCACCGCGATCTTCACCTCGAGCGGCGAGGCGGCGCGCCGGTTCCAGCGCGGCGTGCACGTCGGCATGATCGGCATCAACGTCCCGATCCCCGTGCCCATGGCGTACTACTCGTTCGGCGGCTGGAAGGACTCGCTGTTCGGCGACAAGCACATGCACGGCGCCGAAGGTGTGTCGTTCTACACGCGGGCCAAGGTCGTCACGTCGCGCTGGCCGCACGTCGAGCACCCCAGCGGCGCGAGTTACCACTTCCCGACGACCAGCTGACCGAGGAGCCCCTGCATGACCCAGTCCACCCCGCCGGTGATCGAGGCCCTCACCCCACCGGCGTCGTTGGCCCGTGTCCGCGAGACGCGCCGATCGCCGCTGCGGATCGGTGTGGTGCAGCATGCATGGACCGATGACGCCGACGCGCTGCGCGCCTTCCTCGACGCCGCCGTCGACGCCGCGGCCGAACGGGGCGCGCGCATCGTCTTCGTCCCCGAGGTCACGTTGCTGCGCTACCCGGCGGACACGCTGCCGACCGGGACGGCCAGCGAGCAGGCCGAGGATCTCGACACCGGCCCGACGCTCGGGTTCGCCCGGGCGGCCGCGAAGCGCAACGGCGTCTTCGTGCACGCCTCGCTGTACCGCACGGCCGAGGCGGGCGACGGGCTGGGACTCAACACGGCGGTGATCGTCGACCCGTCCGGCAACCTGGTCGCGCACACCAACAAGCTGCACATCCCGGTGACGGCCGGCTACTACGAGGACAAGTACTTCCGCGCCGGCCCGGCCGGACCGGACGATCCGTATCCCGTCCACGTGCTCGACGGGCTCGACGGTGCCCGGCTGGGCCTGCCGACGTGCTGGGACGAGTGGTTCCCCGAGGTCGCCCGCGCCTACAGCCTGGGCGGCGCGAACATCGTCGTGTACCCCACGGCGATCGGTTCCGAGCCCGATCACCCCGACTTCGACACGCAACCCCTGTGGCAGCAGGTGATCGTCGGCAACGGCATCGCCAACGGGCTGTTCATGGTCGTGCCCAACCGCACCGGCAGCGAGACGAAACCCGACGGCACACCGGGCAACACGTTCTACGGCTCGTCGTTCGTCAGCGACCCGTACGGACGCGTACTGGCCCAGGCCCCGCGCGACGAACCGTGCGTCCTCGTCGTCGATCTCGACCTCGACCAGCGCGAGGACTGGCTCGACCTGTTCCCGTTCCTGCGCACCCGCCGGCCGGACACGTACGCCGCGCTCACCCGCCCGGTCGACCCCGAGCACCCGTACGGGGCCTCATGACCGCCCTCCGCTGCGCTACGGGCGCCGAAGGCAATGCCGATGAGGTCATTCGCTCACAGGCTCGCTCATGACGTGGACGATGCCGCACGAGGGTGATCCCCAGGAGCGCCTCTGGCTGGCGTGGCCGACGACCGGCTACACCCTCGGTGACACGGCCGCCGACGCCGAGACGGCGCGGCAGACCTGGGCCGCGGTGGCGAACGCGGCGGCGCGCTTCGAGGCGGTCAGCGTGGTGGTGCACCCGCGCGACATCGACATCGCGCCGCGCTACCTCGATCCCGCGATCGAGATCCGAGAACGCGAGATCGACGACGCCTGGATCCGCGACTCCGGCCCGTCGTTCGTGCGCGACGAGAGCGGTGCTCTCGGTGCCGTCACGTGGGTGTTCAACGGGTGGGGCCAGCAGGAGTGGGCGACCTGGACGCACGACAGCACGCTCGCGCCGGCGCTGGCCGGGTGGGCCGGAGTGCCGCGGATCGACTCGACGCTGGTCAACGAAGGCGGCGGCATCCACGTCGACGGTCTCGGCACGGTGCTGCTGACCGAGACGGTGCAGCGCGACCTCGGGCGAAACCCGGGTCTGAGCCGCGCCGACATCGAGGCCGAGCTGGCTCGCACCATCGGCACGACCCATGCGGTCTGGCTGCCCCGCGGCCTGACCCGCGATTCCGACACGTTCGGCACCCGCGGTCATGTCGACATCGTGGCCACCATCCCGACCCCCGGGCGCCTGCTGCTGCACGACCAGCGCGACGCGTCGCACCCCGATCACCGCGTCACGGCCGAGTTGCGTGCGGTGCTCGCCGAGTCCGTCGACGCCCGCGGCGTGCCGTTCGAGATCGTCGACCTGCCGGCGCCGAGCGTGCTCACCGACGACGAGGGTTTCGTCGACTACAGCTACGTGAACCACGTGCTCGTCAACGGGGCGGTGATCGCCTGCGCGTTCGACGATCCGCACGACGCCGACGCCGCCGCGATCCTGCGCGAGGCCTACCCGGGGCGCGAGGTCGTCACCGTCGACGCCCGGCCGCTGTTCGAACGCGGCGGCGGCATCCACTGCATCACCCAGCAGCAGCCGTTGTCGGTGCCGCGGTAGACGATGGCGGGATGACCCTGCTGGCCGATCAGTTCCGCTCGCTGCACCGTCCCGGCGATCCGTTGCTGCTGCCCAACCCGTGGGACGTCGGCTCGGCCCGCATCCTGTCCACGCTCGGTTTCCGGGCGCTCGCCACCACCAGCAGCGGGTTCGCCGCGACGCTCGGCCGCCCCGACACGTTCGTCACGCGCGACGAGGCGCTGGCTCACGCGGCTGCGATCGTCGCCGCCACTGACGTGCCGGTGTCGGCCGACCTCGAGAACGGCTTCGCCGACGACCCCGCGGGCGTGGCCGAGACCGCCCGCCGCGCTGTCGCCGCCGGCCTGGCCGGCTTCTCGATCGAGGACGCGACCGCCCGCGCCGACGACCCGATCCACGACGCCGCGCTCGCCGCCGAGCGGGTCGCCGCCGCGGTCGAGGCCGCCGCCGGCCGGGCGGTCGTCACCGCCCGGGCCGAGAACCACCTGCACGGTCGCGACGATCTCGCCGACACCATCGCCCGGCTGCAGAGCTTCCAGGATGCCGGTGCCGACGTGCTCTACGCGCCGGGCCTCACCACCGCCGACCAGATCCGCGCGGTCGTCGCGTCGGTCGACCGCCCCGTCAACGTGCTCGCCCTCCCCGGCACACCGCCGGTCGCCGAACTCGCCGACCTCGGCGTCGCCCGCATCTCCGTCGGCGGCGCCTTCGCCTTCGCCGCCCTCGGCGGCCTCGTCGCCGCCGCCACCGAGCTGCGCGAGCGCGGCACCTACGGCTACTGGGCCGCTGCGAAGTCGGGTCGCGCCGCCGCCGGCGAGGCCTTCGCCGACTGAGGTCGCGGACGCCCGGAGGGGGCGGCTCGGCCCTTCGCCCCGCGGCTGAGCAGCGGTCACACGTCGAGGTGCGCGCCCATCACGACGGTCCGGTCGATCGGCAGGCAGAAGTTCGAGGCGGGGTTGGCCGCGTTGTGAGCGAGGCCGATGAAGAGACGCTTGCGCCAGGTGGCCATGCCGCCCCCTTCGGGACCGCGCTGGATGGACAGCCGGGAAAGGAAGTACGACGCGTTCTCGGCGTCGATGTCCAGTTCGGCATCGCCGGTGCTCGCGGCCTGTTGCAGTGCCTCGGGCAGGTCCTGCTCGTCCTGGAAACCGAAGTGCACCTCCACGTGCACGATCCCGTCGTCGCTGTGCACCAGGTGGTCGACGGCGATGCGGTCGTCCGCCGCCACGTAGGGGACGTTCTCGTTGATCACCGACACCAGCACCACGTGTTCGTGCAGGACCTGGTTGAACTCGACGTTGGCCCGCAGGGCCAGCGGCGTCGTCTCCTTGGTCGGGTGCGGGAAGACCGCCGTGCCCGGCACACGGGGGAGTCCCTTTTCGTGCAACTCGTCGACGAAGTCCTGAAGGGGCCCCTCGAGCTCCTCGCGGCGCGCCGTCACGATGCGCCGGCCGCGCTGCCAGGTCGTCATGGTGATCACCACTGCGGTGGCGATCAGCAGCGGCAGCCAGCCACCGCTTGCGATCTTGGTGACGTTGGCGCCGAAGTAGGCGATCTCCACCAACCCGAACACGATGCCGAGCGCGACCAGCCGCCAGCGGGCCCACTTCCACACGGTCGCGGCGACGATGAGGAAGAGCGTGGTGGTGATGACGAAGGTTCCGGTCACCGCCAACCCGTACGCGGTGGCCAGTTTGCTCGACGACTTGAACGTCACCATGAGCACCAGGACGCTGCCGAACAGCAACCAGTTCACGGCCGGCACATAGATCTGACCGCTCTCGCGCGTCGAGGTGTGCCGGATCGTGAGGTTGGGCAGGAATCCGAGGCGGACGGCCTGGCGCGACACGGAGTAGGCGCCGGAGATCACGGCCTGTGAGGCGATCACCGTGGCCGCCGTGGCCAGCACCACCAGCGGCACCGACGCCCACTTCGGCGCCATCGTGAAGAACGGATTGCCGATCGACGCCTTGTCGGTGAGCACCAGCGCGCCCTGACCCAGGTAGTTGAGCGTCAGGCACGGGAAGACGAGGAAGAACCAGGCCCGCCGGATCGGGGAGCGGCCGAAGTGCCCCATGTCGGCGTAGAGCGCCTCGGCCCCGGTGATCGACAGGACCACGGCACCGAGAGCTATGAACGTCAGGTAGGGATGGTCGGCGACGAACGTCGCGATGTAGTACGGCGACAACGCCTTGAGGATCGCAGGATGCTTGACGATCTGCGGAACGCCGAGGACCGCGAGCACGACGAACCAGAACACCATCAGCGGCCCGAAGAAGCGACCCACGACGTGCGTGCCGAAGCGCTGGACGAGGAAGAGCACGGCCAGGATCGCGATGCCGATCGGCAGCACCGCATCGGCGAGACCGGGGGATGCCACTTCGAGCCCCTCGACCGCGGAGAGGACCGAGATGGCCGGGGTGATCACGCTGTCGCCGTAGAACAGCGACGCGCCCAGCACGCCGAGCGTGAGCGCGATCGGGATGAGCTTGCGCCGGCCGGCGGTGGCGCGTCGGGCCAGCGCGGCCAGCGCCATGACGCCGCCCTCGCCGTCGTTGTCGGCCCGGAGGATGAATACGACGTACTTCAGCGACACGATCAGGGTGATCGACCAGAAGACGAGCGAGATCACGCCGTACACGTCGGACTGGGTGGGCTTGACCGCGTGATTGTCGATCGAGAACACGGTCTGGATCGCGTACAGCGGGCTCGTGCCGATGTCGCCGAACACGACGCCGAGGGCGCCGACGGCCAGACCGATCAGGCCGGCCCCCCGCGCCGCCGGGTGCGCGGCGCCGGTGCGCAGTCTCGGCTCGGCGTCGTCCGGGCCGGGTGCCGCACTGTTGCTGGGGTCGGTCTTGTCGGACGACGCGG
>NZ_DASYFV010000028.1:0-11083 GCF_036000465.1 Jatrophihabitans sp.
CCCGGAGTAGGTGCTCGCGGTGTAGGTGAATCGGTCGGTGCCGCTAAAGCTTGCGACGGGCATGTACCGGACCTTTCCGTTGACGATCTCGGCATTCCCGTGGCGGGGCGAACTCACCGCGTCCAGCACCAGTGTGCCGCCGCCGTTGGCGTTGTCGTTGGCCAGCACGTCTTCGATGACTGCGACACCGTGTTTGGTCGAGGCTGAATCGTCGCGCAGCGTGGGGGCGTGCCCGACCACCCGGAGATCGACCGTCGCCGTGCCGGAGGTGCCGTTGACTGTGGTGACTGTGTACTGGAAGGTGTCCGGTCCGATGTAACCGTGCGTCGGGGTGTAGACGAAGTGGAAGGCGCCGGTCACCGGCGTCGTGACTGCGGCCGCCACCACCACCGGCGGCGCGTCGGAGACCACCACGACGGTGCCGTGGGCAGGCTCGGTCGTCACGTCCACCGCGGTGGGTGACGCTCCGTCGGTGTTGATCTGCTGCTCATCCACGTTCACGTTCGAGGCGGTGTTCTCGGGCACTGTGACGGTCGTCGAGGCGTCGGTGACCGTGGGCGGCAGGCCCTTGTCGCGGATGGTCGCGGTGACGGGAACCGGCCCGCTGGAGCAAGTGTCGATGAACGGCGGGACGGGGATGACGGTGCACTGGTACGGGCCGATGGTCTGCGGGTCGCCGGCGACAAAATGGGCAGCAGCGGAGGTCTGGGTGAGGGTCAGCGTGTCGCCGGCAGCGACCGCGTACGTGCCGGCGCAGCTCGAACCGGGGCTCGGCGCGGGGTCGGCCACTGTGGCGCACTGCCGGGTCGAGAGCGTCGCGCCGGTGCCGTCCTTCTCCACGAGGGTGACGCTCGAGCCAGCAGTGTTCGCGCCGGGCGGCGCATAGGACCCGGCTGCCTGGTCGACGCGCACCGTGACGCTCGCGCCGATCGGGTTCTTCCCCAACCCGAAGTTCGGGGTGGCCGCTCGTCGTGCCGGCGCCTGGCTGGTCGGCGAGCCGGACGTCGAGGTCGGGGTCGATGGCGTGGCGCTGCTTGGGCCGGTGCTGCTCGGGACGACCGGGGACGTCGGGGCGGGCGTGGGAGTTTCGGTCGAGGAGGTTCCGGTAGTGGGAGCGCCGCTGCTGGTGGGTGCCGAGGACGGTGCGGTAGTCGATGGCGCTGCATTGGTGGACGCGGCGGTCGCCGAGAGGGGGCTGCTCGGTACATCGGTGCTCGCTGTCGCCCCACTTGGCGCGGCGCTCGTCGTGGCGGCCTCTGGCACCGACGGGTCGGCATGCGCGAACGGGGCCACGACAAGAGCAAGGGTGAAACCGGATGCTCCCGCCCCGACAATCTTCTTGCTCAACATGCGCGCGGGTAACAGGCGGCTGTGGCGACCGGGCAACACGAACTCCTTGCGAAGAGACAGCGCGCAAGAGACTTCGAGGCGCTTTGTGATCCTTCCGCCTGGTGCACCTCACGTCAAACCAACGCGCCACCCCCACTCCAGTGGCGGATCCGTTCCCGGTGCCGGCAGGTGAGCATCGATCTGCAGATCAGACGGCGGTCGACGTCGAACGTCCTATGCATTCAATGCGCGGCGGGTGGCTCGAGACCCGGCCGCGCATAGACGGCTATCGCGCACCAGAACAGGTCAACGGATTCGCCGCGAGCGCACGACCCCCGATCCGCGGGAACGACCTATCGGTCGAGCGCCTTCGCTGCTTCGGCACTGACGACCTGGCGACCGAAATACACGTCGAGCGTCATGGACGGGTTGGCGTGGCCGAGTTGATCGGCGACCTGTCGGGGACTCAGCCCCGCTTCGTCGAGCCGAGTGGCGACGGTTTTCCGGAACACGTGCGAGGTCACCCAGGACCACGGACCCGCGTCGCAACGGACGCGCTGCCCGCGCATCCCGAGTGCGAAGGACCCGTCCGTCGCGAGGGTGAAGCCGGTACATTGGCACGCATCGCAGTCGAAGGAGTCGAGCAGCTGTCGCAGGTCGCCCGAGGCGTTCGACGGGTCGCGCGGTGTACTGGCTTCGGGACCGGTGAAGACGAGCCCGCCCGGGCCGGGAGCAGGTCGCGCGCGGATCATGCCGACCGCGAAGTCGGGGACGGCGATGACCCGCCAGCCGGCGGCGGTCTTGGGCCGCGGCTGGACCAGGAGCCCCTGCTTGGGCACGCGCACAACCGTGGCGTTGACCTCCCAGGTCTTCGCGTCGAGGTCGAGGAGGGGTCTGCCGTCGCCGTTCGAGCCGTGGCGCAGGGCGAGCGCTTCACCGATGCGGCATCCGGTGGCCAGCATCCAGTCCACGAGATCCGGTATGTCGGCGGCCAGCGCACGTTCGTTCGCACGCAGCCAGCCGGTCAGGGTAGTGACCTCCTCGCGGGTGAGCGCGCGCGGCGACTTCTTGGTCACGCTGATGCGGGCTGAGGCGTCGCGGACCGGGTTGGCGGCGATGGCGCCGTCCTCGATGGCGAGCCCGAACATTCCCGACAGGCACGCCTTGGCCGACTTGGCGGCGCTGGGTCCGTGCCGCTCGGCAATCGCGCGGAGAGCTCGGCTCACCACTCCCGGCGTCACCTCACGCGCGCGCAGCGCACCGAGTGCCGGCACGACCTGGTTCCGGATGACCGACTTGTACGTGCGTTCGGTGCCGGTCGACCAGCCGTGCGGCGCTTCGAGCCAGAGCGCGGCGAGCTCGGACAGGAGCGTCGAGGATGTGATGGCGCCGGTCCCGGGCGGGGCCTGGCGCTCGGCGAGCGCGACCTTGAGCGCGCGTTCGGCGGCGGCGCGGGTGCGGGCGTTCTTCGACACCAGCCGCACCCGGCCGTCGAAGTCCCGGAACAGCACCCGGGCCTGGGTATGACCGCTCGACAGGTGCACGAACTGGACCTTGCCGGGAGTGCCGAGCGGCAGCGGAGGGCGCCCCACGAGCCACCTCCCGTCATCCATAAAAGATGACTAAAAGATGACTCCTGGGCCCAGAAAAGCAAGAAGGCCCGGAAATCCGGGCCCTAAGCTCCCCCGACTGGACTCGAACCAGTAACCCTTCGATTAACAGTCGAATGCTCTGCCAATTGAGCTACGGGGGATCACCGCATCGCTGCCCTCATCGGGCAACCGCAGAAGAATATCCCACGGCGGTCACGGCGCGCTCCCGGGTTAGGGTGGGTTGAACCGAACCTGCTTGGAGATCTCCCGTGCGCCTGTCGAATCTCGTCTACGCCGCTGCCGGATACACGCTGGGCGCGCGCGCCGGGCGGGAACGCTACGAGTCGATCGTGCGGCTGGCCCGCCGGGTCGCGGGGAGCCAGACCGTCCAGGCGACGGCCGGCGTCGTGCAGGCCCAGGTCGACCAGTTCACCCAGCAGGCCCGCACGGCGTTCAGCGCCAAGGTCTCGGGCAATCGGCCGACCGCGGCCGCCAACGGCCACCGCCGCTAGCGCGACCCCTCGGCCTCGGCCCGCAGCAGCGCGAGTCGCGCGCTGATCGCGGCCCGCACCGTCTCGGTGTCCGAGGTGCCCGGCTCGATGCGGGCCCACCAGTGCACGCCGTCGCGGCCGGGCACGCGGCGGGCGACGAAGCGCACCGCTCCCCCGCCGACCGTCAGCACTTCGGAGCGGACGATGTTCGCCTCGACCCGCTTGCGGACCACCGGCGGCAGGTCGCGCGGCTTGTCGAGCAACGCCGACACCGGATGCCGGTCGACGAGCAGGTCGTCGACGACCTCGGCCTCGGTGATGGCGATGATGCCGTCGCGCCAGACCACCTTGTCGATGTGCTGCCAGGCGATCAGGCGGTGCTCGTCCGACCCGGGCCACCACACGCCGCGCGAGGTCGCGACGACGGCACCGCCGTCGGACGTGTCAGCCCAGGACAGCACCCGCTCGTCCTTCTCCACGCCGTCGACGACCGGCGGCTTCTCCCGCTTGGCGAACAGCGCCATCAGACGCCGCCGATCGCGCGCTCGCGCAGCCCGCGCCGGTAGCTCTCGAGCGCGATGAGCTCACCGAACAGCCGGGCGTGCTCGTCCTGCTGCTCCTGCGGGTTGATGCGCTGCAGCTTCGACTTCAGCGCCGCGACCTGGCGGCCCGTCACCACCTCGTGCATGCGGGCGAGCACCGCGCCGGCGTAACGCTCCTGCGCGTCGGTGCCGGAGCGCAGCGGCTCCACGGTCAGCGCGTGCACGCCCGAGCGCACGCGGTCGTCGGCGAGGTGGGAGGAGATCAGCTCGGTCCAGGCCGGGCCACTGACCCCGGCCCCGGTGCCGCCGGCCGCCGCGATGGCCGCGCACACCTGGCGGTGCGCCTCGACGAGGAACGCCTCCGGCGCGAGCGCGTCGAACTCCGGCCCGGCGACGGCGGGCAGCTGCAGCGCGACCTTCAGCGCCTCACGCTCGACGAGCACGACGGCTTCGTCGACCCGGACCCGCTCGACCGTCGGTACCGGCGCCTTCACCTCGGCCACGGCCCGCTTGTCGTCCGACCGCACCATGCCGCGGACGCGGGTGACGACCCGCATCGGGTCGTCGTAGCCGACCAGCCCGGCGAGGCGGCGGGCGTACTCGTCGCGCAGGCTGTGATCCTTGATCCGCGCGACGAGCGGGATGCTGCGGTCGAGCGCCGCGGTCTGCCCCTCGGCCGTGTCGAGATCGAAGCGTCCGGTCGTCGCGCGCAGCACGAACTCGACGAGCGGGATGCGCCGGGCCACGAGGTCGAGCACGGCGGTGTCGCCCGACTTCATCCGCAGCTCGCACGGGTCCATGCCGGTCGCCTCGATCGCCACGAACGTCTGGGCCATGAACTTCTGGTCGTCGCCGAAGGCCCGCTCGGCCGCCTTCATACCGGCGCTGTCGCCGTCGAAGGTGAAGATCACCTCACCGGTGAACGCGTCGGAGTCCATGAGCAGCCGGCGCAGCACGGACACGTGCTCGGTGCCGAAGGCCGTGCCGCAGGTGGCGACCGCGGTGGTGACGCCGGACAGGTGGCAGGCCATCACGTCGGTGTAGCCCTCGACCACGACGGCCTGGTGCTTGCGGGCGATGTCCTTCTTGGCCATGTCGACCCCGTAGAGCAACTGGCTCTTCTTGTAGAGCGGCGTCTCGGGGGTGTTGAGGTACTTGGCCTCGACGCGGTCGTCGTCGAACAGCCGGCGCGCGCCGAATCCGACGACCTCGCCGCTGACGTCGCGGATCGGCCACAGCAGCCGGCGGTGGAAGCGGTCGATCGGCCGTCCCGCGCTCGACGTGCGGGAGAGCCCGGCGAGCTCGAGCTCCTGCGGCGTGAACTTGCGCGCGAGCAGGTGCCGGGTCAGCGAATCCCAGCCCGAGGGCGCGAAGCCGCAGCCGAACCGGGCGGCGACGATCGAGTCGAACCCGCGGGCGCGCAGGAACTCCCGCGCCGGTTCGGCCTCGGCGCTGCCGAGCTGCTCCTGGTAGAACTTCGCGGCCTCGGCGTTGGCCTCGATGAGCCGGGCGCGCTGGCCGTGCGTGCGGCTCGGCGCCGGCCCGCCCTCGGCGTAGCGCAGCTGGATGTTCGCCCGCGCCGCCAGCCGCTCGATGGCCTCGGAGAAGTCGATGTGCTCGATGTCCTGGACGAAGCGGATGACGTCGCCGCCCGCCTGGCACCCGAAACAGTGGTAGAGCCCGCGTGACGGCGTGACCGATAGCGACGGCGACTTCTCATCGTGGAACGGGCAGATGCCCTTGAGGTTGCCGCCGCCGGCGTTCCGCAGTTGGACGTGCTCGCCGATGATCTCGTCGATCGGGGATTTCTCGCGGACGAGGGCGATGTCCTCGTCCCGGATCCGCCCTGCCACGCACCGATTCTAGGTCGCCCGCGCCACCCGCCGGCGAGCCGGTGGACAAGGAGCGTCAGGCGTAGACGTAGTCGTCGGTCGGGAAGCTGCGGGACTGCCGGATCGCGGCCAGCGTGGAGGTCGGGCGCAGGATCGCGGCCTCGCCGTGCTGGTTGTAGTAGTAGCTGCGCGCGGTGTCGCACGAGCCGCGGTAGAACACCGAATCGCCCAGCTTCTCGGTGACCTCGTCCAGGTAGGCCTGGTTCGCCTCGGGCGTCACCTCGAAGGTGTCCGCGCCCGCCTTGCGCATCGCCCCGAAGAGCCGCTTCATGTGCGCCATCTGGGTCTCGATGGTGGTGAAGTACGACAGCCCGCTGTACGAGTACGGCGAGGCGAGGGTCAGGTAGTTCGGGAACATCGGCACCGACACACCCTCGTAGGCCTGGAACCGGTTCTCCCGCCACCACTTGCCGAGCGAGCGTCCCCCGCGGCCGATGACCTCGATCGCCGGGAAGTTGGTGTCCCAGAGGTTGAAGCCGGTGGCGAGCACGAGGGTGTCGATGCCGGTCTTGCTGCCCGAGCGGGTGACGATGCCGTCGGGCTCGATGCGGGCGATCGGGTCGGTCTCGAGGTGCACGTTGGGACGGTTGAACGTCGGGTAGTAGGTGTTCGAGAATGTCGGGCGCTTGCAGCCGAAGTCGTAGTCGGGCGTCAGCTTGCGCCGCAGCTCGGGGTCGCGCACCTGGCGGAACAGGTGGGCCCTCGCGATCGCGGCCGCGCCGCGGTTGAGCACGTTGGCCTGCTTGAAGTGCAGGACCGCGCTGATCATCAGCAGTTCGAGCGCGCTGGTGTTCGCGAGCCGCGCTGCCCGCTGGGTGATCGGCAGCTTCGCGAAAAGGTGCTGCACCGGCTTCGGGATAGCGCCGTCCTGCTTCGGCGTCACCCAGATGGCGGTGCGCTGATAGACGGTGAGCTCCTCGAGCAGCGGCGCGATCTCGGGGATGAGCTGGACGGCGGTGGCGCCGGTGCCGATGACCGCGACCCGCTTGCCCCGCAGGTCGTAGGAGTCGTCCCACTTCGTCGTGTGGATGATCTTCCCGGCGAACGAGTCGATGCCCGGGATGTCGGGGGTGTTCGGCTGCGAGAGGAAGCCGGTGGCGGTGACCAGGTAGCGGGTGGTCACCGGCTCGGCGCCCACGATCGACACCGTCCAGTGCTGCCCGTCGTCGTCCCACAGCGCGCCCTGGACGACCTGGTTGAACCGCATGTGCTGCCGCAGCTCGTACTTGTCGGCCACGTGGTCGGCGTAGCGCTTGAGCTCGGCGCCCGGCGCGAAGAGCCGCGACCAGTACGGGTTCGGCTCGAAGGAGTAGGAGTAGGTGACCGACGCGATGTCGACGGCCAGGCCCGGGTAGCGGTTAACGTGCCAGGTGCCGCCGAGGTCGTCCTCGCGCTCGAGGATGAGCAGGTTGTCGAAGCCCAGGCGGCGCAGCTGGATCGCCGCACCCATCCCGCCGAACCCGCTGCCCACGATCACGGCGTCGAACTGTGGCGTCATGCGGCACTCCTGAGTCCGGGGATGTGTCTGGGACTCATTGTCGCAGATACTCCCCGGTCAGTCGCGCCGGACGAGTCTCGCGTGCCAGGCCCGGGCCGAGGAGTCGGTCAGCTGGGCCACCTGATCGACGACGACGCGCAGCCGCTCGGCGTCGGTGGCGGCGTCGACGAAGGCCGGCGCGAGCGCCGGGTCGAGCGAGCCCGGCGCACCGTCGAGCAGGGTCTCGGCCAGCTCGGTCAGCAGCCGGCGCTGGTCGGCCTGCCGCTCGGCCGTGCCGGGGCGGCGCATCACGTAGTGCACCGCGATCGCCTTGAACAGCGCGCACTCGGCCGCGATCGGCGCCGGCACGACCAGGTCGGCGGCATAGCGGGCCAGCGGCGCGGCGCCGTACTCGACCTGGGTGGCCGTCACCGCGGCGCCGGCGAAGCGGCCGGTGAGCTCGCTGGTCGCCCGCTTGGCCGCCGCCTGCGCGAGGTACGAGCCGTCGTAGGCGGCGAGGTCGCGCAGCGTCGGCAGCGCGAGCAGCCGGTCGAGCACCGGGCTCAACTGGTCGGCGCGCAGCGCTGAGTACTGGTCGGCCGCGATCTCGCAGACGGCGGTCCGATCGGCCTCGTCCATCGCGCCGAGCCGGATCAGTCCGGCGTGGATGCCGTCCTCGACGTCATGGACGGAGTAGGCGACGTCGTCGGCCCAGTCCATCACCTGGGCCTCGAGGCAGCGCCGCCCCTCGGCGAGCGAGCCGCGCAGCCAGTCGAACGCAGCCCGGTCGGTCTCGTAGACGCCGAACTTCGCGACCTTCTCGCCCCGCGGCCACGGGTACTTGCAGGTCGCGTCGAGCACGGCGCGGGTGAGGTTCAGCCCGGCGGGGGCGCCGTCGGGGCGCAGCACCTTGGCCTCGAGCCGGGTGAGCACCCGCAGCGTCTGCGCGTTGCCCTCGAAGCCCCCGCACTCCGCGGCCACCGCGTCGAGCGCGGTCTCGCCGTTGTGCCCGAACGGCGGGTGGCCGATGTCGTGGGCGAGGCCGGCGGTGTCGACGACGTCGGGATCGCAGCCGAGCGCGGCCGCGATCTCGCGGCCGATCTGGGCGACCTCGAGCGAGTGGGTCAGCCGGGTGCGGGGGAAGTCGTCCTCGCCCGGCACCACCACCTGCGTCTTGTCGGCCAGCCGGCGGAAGGCGTAGCTGTGCAGCACCCGGGCGCGATCGCGCGCGAAGTCGTCGCGCCGGGCGGCCCCGGCCTGCGCCCCGGCCCGTTTCGGCGGCTCGTCGACCCAGCGCGCCCGCGCGTCGTCGTCGTAACCGGCTGCGGACACGCTCGAACGCTACGTCAGGCTCAGATCTGCTCGTCGATCCAGTCGGCGAAGCGCAGCAGCGTGTCGATCCACATCGCCACCGCGTACTTGAGTTGGGCCCGGGTGGCGCCCTCGAAGTCGTGGCACTGCTCGGCACACAGCCCGACCATGCCGTCATCGGGCAGGATCGTGTACGCCTTGGCGAACAGGCGGGTGCGATTCCACTCGTCGAGCAGCAGGGTCAACGTTCCGCGGTCCTCGACGTTGAACCTCCGGTTGAGGTACAGGCGCGCCTGCAGGACTTCGTTCTGCTCGCCGTAGAAGAAGAAGTAGACGCTGCACTTCTCCCAGCGCACCGCGAGGTCGCCGTCGGAGTCGATGGTGTGCTTCAGGCCGAACTCGTCGAGCAGCTGCTGGACGAGCGCGACGCTCGGCAGGACCTGGGTGCCGCCGTCCGGCTCGCCCCGGTAGGCCAGCTCGGCCCGCAGGTCGTCGTTGTGCGTGCGCGGGGCGGAGCGGGGGCGGCGGCGGAACACCCCTCGACGGTACCCGGGTCATGCCCCCGCTCACTTCCAGGTTTGAATCGCCGGCGGAGCGGCCAAGGTTAGGACAACAGCGAAATCGCGGAGAGGCTGGGACATGAAGGTCGCACTGCTCGGCACCGGGACGATGGGCGCGGGCATGGCCCGCTCGATGAAGCGCGAGGGCCTGGACGTCACGGTCTGGAACCGGACGCGGGACAAGGCGGCGCCCCTGGCCGACGACGGCATCACCGTGGCCGACTCGGTGACCGAGGCCGTCACCGGCGCCGACGCGGTGATCACCATGCTGTTCGACGTCGACGCCGTGCTGGCCGTGACCGCCGAGCTCGTCGCCGCGCTCGGCGCCGACGCGGTGTGGCTGCAGGCGGCGACCGTCGGCCCCGAGGGCATGAAGCGGATCGCCGATGCGGCGGGCGACGTCGCGCTGCTCGACGCCCCGATGCTGGGCACCAAGAAGCCGGCCGAGGAGGGCAACCTGGTGCCGCTCGTGTCCGGCCCGGCCGAGGCGGTAGAGAGGGTGCGCCCGGTGCTCGACGCGGTCGGCTCGAAGACCGTCGTCGCGGGCGACGAGCTCGGCCGGGCCAGCGGGCTCAAGCTGGCCTGCAACGCGTGGATCCTGTCGATCACGGCGGCGGCGGCGCAGTCGGTCGCGCTCGCCGATCAGCTCGGCCTCGATCCGGCCCTGTTCCTGCAGGCGCTCGACGGCGGCCCGGCCAACAGCCCGTACGCGCAGCTCAAGGGCAACGCGATGATCAAGGGCGACTTCACGCCGTCGTTCGGGCTCGACGGCGGCCGCAAGGACCTCGACCTCATCCTCGCCGCGGCGGGCAGCGCCGGCGTCGACACCTCGATGCTGCTCGGCGTGCGCTCGCTGTTCGACACCGCGTCCGAGCGGGGCCACGGCGAGGACGACCTCGCCGCCGTCTACACGGCGCTCACCTGAGCGATCAGTCGTCGGTGACCGAGCGGCCGGCCTCGAGCCGGGCGACCGGCACCCGGAACGGCGAGCACGAGACGTAGTCGAGCCCGACGCGCTCGAAGAAGTGCACCGAGTCGGGGTCGCCGCCGTGCTCGCCGCAGATGCCCAGCTTCAGCTGCGGACGGACCTCGCGGCCGCGCTGGGCGCCGATCCGGACCAGCTCGCCGACCCCTTCCCGGTCCAGCGACTCGAACGGGCTGACCCCGAAGATGCCCTTCTCCAGGTAGTGCGAGAAGAACGCCGCCTCCACGTCGTCGCGGGAGAAGCCCCAGGTGGTCTGGGTCAGGTCGTTGGTGCCGAAGGAGAAGAACTCGGCGGACTCGGCGATCTGGCCGGCGGTGAGCGCGGCCCGGGGCAGCTCGATCATCGTTCCGATCAGGATCTCGATGTGCTGGCCGGTCTCGCTGCGGACCTCGCGGGCGACCTTGATGATGTCGTCCTTGATCGCCTCGAACTCCTGCACCGCGCCGACCAGCGGCACCATGATCTCCACCCGGGGCACCCCGCCAGCCCGCTGCCGCTCGGCGGCCGCCTCCAGGATCGCCCGGGACTGCATCTCGAACAGGCCCGGGATGACCAGACCCAGCCGGACCCCGCGCAGCCCCAGCATCGGGTTCTGCTCGTGCAACTTGTGCACCGCCTGCAGCATCCGCAGGTCACCCTCGCGCGCCTCGCCCCGGGCCTCGGCGACCGCCACCCGGACCGACAGCTCGGTGATGTTGGGCAGGAACTCGTGCAGCGGCGGGTCGAGCAGCCGGATCGTGACGGCCTCTCCCGCCATCTCCGTGAAGATCTCGACGAAGTCGTCACGCTGCAGCGGCAGGAGCTCGGCCAGTGCCGCCTCCCGCTCGGCGTCGGTCGAGGCCAGCACCAGCCGCTCCACCGTCGCGCGGCGGTCCCCGAGGAACATGTGCTCGGTGCGGCACAG
>NZ_DASYFV010000029.1:0-126869 GCF_036000465.1 Jatrophihabitans sp.
TGACTGTGGTGACAATGCAGGCTTTCTGGTCGGGCTTCGCGGTCGCCGCGGGAAGGGGCGACGACTCCACTGTACCGGCGGGAAGGCCCCCGATAACGGGTCGATGTGGTTGCCAGACGACACGGACGCCGGCGCAGTCGCGGAACGCTGCATCGCGAGTGACGACTGGTAGCGGCTCGCGCACGCTCTGAGCCGCCAGCATGCGGTCGGAGGGATCGCGGTGGGACCAGGAGACCGCCGGCAGTCAACGCGTGCCGGCTCGTCACCGCCGATTCGCCTGCGCCGAGTCGCGCCAGTTTCTCGCTGTAACGACCCGAAGATGGTCGTCGCGGTGGATGCGATGACCGACCGGGCGGTCGCGGAAAGTCGGTCCGGGCTGATCCGCGCCCACGCCAGCGTGTGGGTGTCGAGAAGCACCCTCGCCGACCCGGTCGGCGTGCTCACGACCAGAGCTCCGACCCGTCGTCGGGCCGGGCCGCCCAGCGTGAGCGATCTGACCAACCGGACCAGACCAAGCAGACCGGTCAGCCAGGCGGCCAGCCCATGGGGCGGCCGGCGAGGACGTGGGCGTGCACGTGGAACACGCTCTGACCGACCTCGGCGCCGGTGTTCAGGACGGTCCGGAAGTGCTCGAGCCCCTCCTGGGCCACCAGCCCGCGGATGCCGGCGAGCAGCCCGGCGGCGGCATCGGGATCGCGGCCGAGATCGGCGACGTCGCTGAAGTGCTTCCTCGGCACGACGAGGACGTGCGTCGGGGCCTGGGGATTGAGGTCGGCGAAGGCGTACGCGTGCTCGTCCTCGTAGACCTTGGTCGAGGGGATGTCGCCCGCGACGATCCCGCAGAAAAGGCAATCGGGCGAGGAGGTTGTCATGGGGTCGAAGATTACGCACGTGGTCCGCGTGCAACGGATCCGCCGCGGGCCGCGTATGGATCGATGAGGCGGCGGTCGGCGCGGCCCGGACGGGAGGGATCGCCGGTGGACGACGCCGCGGTGCGTTCGGATTTCGAGGACTTCGCGCGCGAGTACTGGTCGACGCTGATGAGCATCGGGGTCGCGGTGTCCGGCTCGCGGGCCGAGGCCGAGGATCTCGTGCAGACCGCGCTGGCGAACGCCTATGTGCGCTGGCGCCGGATCCGGCGCGACCAGGCGCTGGCCTACCTGCGCCGCTCGATCCTCAACGGCAACGTGAGTCGCTGGCGGCGGCACCGGGGCAGCGAGCTCGTGGTCGCGGAACCGCCGGAGCGGGCGGTGTCGCGGTCGGGGACACAGGGCGTCGACGACCGGCAGATACTGCTGCCGCTGCTGCGGGCGTTGCCGCCCCGGCAACGCGCCGTGCTGGTGCTGCGCTACCTCGGCGACGTCCCCGACGACGAGATCGCCGAGACGCTCGAGATCTCGGTCGGCACCGTGCGCAGCCAGGCCTTCCGCGGTCTCGCCGCCCTCCGCGCCGCCACCGGCGTCCCCACCACCGACTCCCGGGAAGAGGTCACGTCATGACGTTCGACGACGAGATCACCGCGGCCCTGCGCCGCGACCTGCAGGCCGCCCACGTCGGCTTCGATGCCGCCCGGGCCGAGGACATGATCCGGGTGGCGACGCAGTCCGCCCCGCTCGGCGAGCGGCGCGCCTACGCCGCTCCCCTCGCCGCCGCGGCCGCCGTCGTCGTCATCGGTGGGGGTGTCGCCACGTTCGCCGCCACCCGCGACAGCGGGACCGCCACGGGCGGGGGCCCGGTGCCGCCGGTCCCCTGCCCCCCGACCTCGACGTCGGCCGCGCCGAGCGAGTCGGCCTCGGCGATCCCGCCGGTGTACCCGCTCCCGGCCGCTCCCCCCTCGACGCTCTACCCGACGCCGGTCACGTCCACCGCGTCCGACCTGCCGCTGCACCTGCCGAGCAGCACTCCCGTTCCGTCGGCGAGCGGCTCGGCCACCGCAGCTCCGCCGAACGGCGGCATCGCGATGACCCTGCCGCCGGTGAGCACGACGCCGGCCGTTCCGGGCTCGACCGTCGAACCGACGGTC
This sequence comes from Jatrophihabitans sp., assembly GCF_036000465.1. GTDB lineage: Bacteria > Actinomycetota > Actinomycetes > Mycobacteriales > Jatrophihabitantaceae > Jatrophihabitans. The sequence continues at coordinate 2,024 of NZ_DASYFV010000029.1, forward strand.
GTGCTGAAGCCGCTCCCGTCGACCAGCCCGACCGACGACCCGTGTACCCGGACCGATGCCCCCACCTCGAGCGATATGCCGAGTCCCGTGCCCACTACGCCCTGCGAGCCCGGCGCGCTCGACCCCGGATTCTGCGGCAGCTCGGTGCCGGCCTACTCCTCGTCGCTCACGATCGGGCTGACGGTGCGCGCGAACGCGCACAGCACGGGGACGGCAACGATGCCGCTGGCCTCGGGCGACACCTTCGTCGTGACCGAGTTGCGGTTCCACAACAGTGACGACACCGGCCGAATCCGGTTCGTGCAGGGAAGCACGGTCGTCCTCGATCAGGCCCTCGCCGGCCTCGGCGACCACACCTTCACACTCGACGCGGCGCGCCAGTTTCCCGTGTCCGCCGGCAAGCCGTTGACGATCGGGATCGACTGCGCGAACACGTCCACCGCGTGCGCGCCGACGGTGGAGATCACCGGGCATTACGAGGCCCCGTCCACCACGACCAGCAGCACCCCGACCCCGACGCACCCCTGACCCCCGCGCGGCGAGGGCCTTACACCGGGGTGCGCAGCCGCCAGGTCGCGATCTCGGTGCGGCTGGTGAAGCCGAGCTTGGCCAGGATGCTGCGCATGAGCATCGCCCTCGGCCTCGCCGCGGGAGTCTGGCAGTTCCGCAGCAGCCTGAGCAGCGCCGGCTTCACGTTCGACGCCACCGGCATCGCGCCGGGCGAGGACGGCTGGTCGGTCCCCGGCGTGCTCGCCGGCCACGGGCACCGCACCGCGATCACCCTCGGCGCCACGGTCACGCCGGGCGACGGCAGCACCCTCGCCGTGCACGCGACGGCCGAGTTCGACCGGCGCGACCTCGGCATCACGGCGCCGCGGTTCCTCCTCGGCACCCGGGTCCGCATCACCGTCGACGCGGTCTTCGCTGCGCCGGCGTAGTCCGGTCAGCCCCACCGCCCGAGCCGCAGCGACAGCGCGGCGAGGACGGCGGGGCCGGCCGTCGAGGTGCGCAGCACCGGATCGCCCAGCCGCACCGGCACCGCGCCGACCGCACCGAACGAGTCCAGCTCGTCGCCGGAGATGCCGCCCTCGGGGCCGACGACGGCGACGATCTCGCCGCCGCTCGGCAGGTCGAGCGCGGCAAGGGACGTCGTCGCGTCCTCGTGCAGCACCAGCGCGAGCGCGGCGCCCGCCAGCCGCGCCGCCACCTGGGTCGTCGAGGCCGCCGGGTCGACCACCGGCACCCGGGCCCGACGGCTCTGCTTCGCCGCCTCCCGCGCGGTGCGGCGCCACTTGTCCAGCCCCTTGTCGCCCCTCGGCCCGTGCCACTGCGTGATCGAGCGCGACGCCGACCACGGCACGATCGCGTCGACCCCGAGCTCGGTCATCGTCTCGACGGCCAGCTCGGCCCGCTCGCCCTTGGGCAGGGCCTGCACGATCACCAGCCGCGGATCGGGTTCGGCGACCGACCGCCGCGCGGTGACGGTCAGCCGCAACCCGTCGGTGAGAGCCGCGGCGACCACGCACTCGGCCAGCGCACCGCGGCCGTCGGCCACCCACACGACCTCGCCGGCGCCGAGCCGCTTCACCCGGGCCGCGTGACGACCCTCGTCGCCGCCGAGCGTGAACTCCGCACCGTCGTCGAGCGCGTCGACGAGGAACAGCGGCGGGGTCATCGGCTACTGCCGGAAGGCGTCGCGCACCTTGCCGAACAGTCCGGCCGACCGCGTCGTGACCGCGACATCCTCCGAGCGCAGCTCGGCGAGCTCGCGCAGCAGGCGCTCCTGCTCCTCGTCCAGCCGGGTCGGGGTACGCACCTCGACGTGCACGAAGAGATCGCCCCGCGCGGTGCTGCGCAGCTTGGGCACGCCCTTGCCGCGCAGGTGCAGCACGGCGCCGCTCTGCGTGCCGGCCCGGACCTCGATCTTCTCCTCGGAGTCGAGGGTGCTCAGCACGAGTTCGCTGCCGAGCGCGGCCGAGGTCATCGGCACGCCGATCGTGCAGTGCAGGTCGGCGCCCTCGCGGGTGAACGTCTCGTGCGGGATCTCGGAGATCTCGATGTACAGGTCGCCGGCCGGGCCGCCGCCGGGGCCGACCTCACCCTGGCCGCTGAGCCGGATGCGCATGCCGTCCTCGATGCCGGACGGCACGTCGACGGTCTTGGTGCGGCGGGCCCGCACCCGCCCCTCGGTGCCACACGTCGGGCACGGGGACGGGATCTGCTCGCCGGTGCCGCCACAGGCCGAGCAGGCCCGCGTGGTCATGACCTGGCCGAGGAAGGAACGCTGGACCGACTGGATCTCGCCGGCGCCGCCACACGTGGCGCAGGTGCGCGGCGAGGTGCCGGGCGCGCAGCCGTTGCCGGTGCAGGTCTCGCAGACGACGGCGGTGTCGACGACGATCTCGCGCCGCACGCCGAACGCCGTCTCCTCCAGCGTCAGCGAGATCTGCAGCAGCGCGTCCGAACCGGGACGCACACGGCTGCGCCGACCGCGGCCGCCACCCATCGGGCCGCCGCCGCCGAAGAATGCCTCGAAGACGTCGCCGAACCCGCCGAAGCCACTGAAGCCACCGCTGCCGGCACCGGCGCCGCCGCCCTGCGAGAGCGGGTCGCCGCCGAGGTCGACGATGCGCCGCTTCTCGGGGTCGGACAGCACCTCGTAGGCGGTCGTGACCGCCTTGAACCGGTCCTGCGCCGCGGGGTCGGGGTTGACGTCGGGGTGCAGCTCGCGGGCGAGCTTGCGGTAGGCGCGCTTGAGCTCCTCGGGCGTCGCGTCCTTCTTCACGCCGAGCAGGTCGTAGTAGTTGCGCGGGGTTTCAGCCACGAATCGGATCCGTCCTCAATTGCGTCTGGCACTCAGGTGCGGCGAGTGCCAGTTCAGTGTACGGATCTGAGCGGGGTGCGCTCAGCCCGTGGTGGGGCGCCTCACCGCTCCTCGAGCAGCGTCCCGACGTAGCGCGCCACGGCGGCGACGCGGGCCATGGTGTGCGCGTAATCCATGCGGCGCGGGCCGAGCACGCCGACGGCGCCGAGGGCCGAGCCGCGCACCCCGTAACCGCTCGACACCACGGCCGCGGTGGCCAACCCCTCGTGCTGGGTCTCGTTGCCGATGGCCACCACGATCTTCGACGACGAGACCGACTGGTCGAGCAGGCGCAGCAGCACCACCTGCTCCTCGAGCGCCTCGAGCACCGGGCGGATCGCCGGGAAGTCGAGCGTGCGCTCGGTCAGGTTGGCCGTGCCGCCGAGCAGGATCCGGTCGCTGCTCGGCTCCACGAGCACCTCGAGCAGCACCGAGGTGAGCGTGGCCAGCAGGCCGCGCAGCTCGGGCACCACGTGGGTCGGCAGGTCGCCGATGACCTCGGGGGCCTCGGCGAGCAGGCGGTCGCGCAGCCGCGCGTTCAGCGTCGCCCGCAGCTCGTAGACGACGGTGTCCATCACCTCGGCCGGCAGCTCGACGATGCGTTGCTCGACGCGTCCGGTGTCGGTGATCACCACCAGCATCAGCCGCGAGGCCGTGAGCATGACGAGTTCAAGATGGCGGATGCGGCTGCGTGACAGCGACGGGTACTGGACGACCGCAACGTTGCGGGTGAGCTGGGCCAGCGTGCGCACGGCCCGGTGCAGCACGTCGTCGAGATCGACCGCGCCGTCGAGGAAGGTGTGGATCGCCCGCTTCTCCGCCCCCGACAGCGGTTTGATCTCGGTCAGCTTGTCGACGAACATCCGGTAGCCGGCGTCGGTGGGCACCCGCCCCGCGCTGGTGTGCGGCTGCGCGATCAGGCCGTCCTCCTCGAGGGCAGCCATGTCGTTGCGGATCGTCGCGGGCGAGACGCCGAGGTTGTGCCGGTCGACGAGGGCCTTGCTGCCCACCGGCTCGTTGGTGACGATGAAGTCCTCGACGATGGCGCGCAGCACCTCGAGCTTGCGGTCCTCGACGCCCACGTCAGATCGACCCCTTCCGTATGGCTCCAGCTTAGGGCGCGTTCCGGACGCGGCGTGACGATAGGGTCGGGATGACCACTTCGGCACTGCGGCAGGGGCAGCACGTGATCTTCAAGGCGGTACGGGACGGGCGTCCCTACCCCGACCACGGCCTGTCGACGCGCGACTGGGCCAACGTGCCGCCACGCACGGTCCGGCTCGACGAGCTGACCACCACCAAGCGCCAGCTCGAACTCGACCACCTGCTGGACGAGGACTCCACGTTCTACGGCGACCTCTTCCCGCACGCCGTGCTGTGGCACGGCGACACCTACCTCGAGGACGGCCTGCACCGGGCGTTGCGGGCCGCGCTGCAGGGCCGCAACACGCTGCACGTGCGCATCCTCGATCTCGACGCCCTGCGCGCCGGCGGTTAGACGGCGGCCTACCCCGCCGCGCTCGGGTCGGCCGCCGACGGCGACTGTGCCCGTTGGTTCGCTGCGCAGGCGTGGCTCACACCACCGCCAGCAGGTCCTTCACGACCGCGTCGGCCATCAGGCGGCCGCGCTGGGTGAGTACGAGCTGCCCCTCGCCGTGGCGGGCCGGGTCGACCAGCCCCCAGCGCACCAGCTGCGGCAGCACCTCGCGGGACGCCTCGGGCAGGGAGCCGACGGCCAGCCCCTCGCGGCGGCGCACGCCCAGCATCACCCGTTCGGTCAGCCGGGCGTCGGCGTCCAGGGTCTCGCGGCCGGCGGCCGGGCTCTGGTTGGCGTCGAGCAGGGCCGCGTAGCGTGCCGGATGCTTCACGTTCCACCAGCGCACCCCGCCGACGTGGCTGTGCGCGCCCGGCCCGACGCCCCACCAATTCGCGTCGCTCCAGTACAGCTCGTTGTGCCGGCAGCGGCCGGCCGGCGTCCGGGCCCAGTTGGAGATCTCGTACCACTCGAATCCGGCGGCCCGCAGGGTCTCGTCGGCCATCACGTAGCGGTCGGCCATCGCATCGTCGTCGGGCGCGGGCACGACCCCGGACGCGACCTGCCGGGCGAGCGCCGTGCCCTCCTCCACGACCAGCGCGTACGCGCTCACGTGGTCGGGGCCGGCCGCGACGGCGGCGTCGAGGGAGGCCTGCCAATCGGCGTCGGTCTCGTGCGGCGAGCCGTAGATGAGGTCGAGGTTGACGTGCTCGAAGCCGGCCGCGCGGGCCTCGGCCACGGCCTCCTCGGGCCGGCCCGGCCGGTGCGTGCGGTCGAGCACGGCGAGCACCTTCGGCACGGCCGACTGCATGCCGAGCGAGATGCGGTTGAAGCCGGCGTCGCGCAACTTGGCCAGGTACGAGGGTGTCACCGTGTCGGGGTTGGCCTCGGTGGTGATCTCGACATCGCGGGCCAGCCCGAACCGCTCACGGATCTCGGCGATGATCAGCCCGAGGTGCTCGGCCGGGAGCAGCGTCGGCGTGCCGCCGCCGAAGAACACCGTCGACACCGGCGGCACCCGATCCTCGGCCATGGGCGCCGCGGCGAGCACGTCGGCAGCCAGGCGCAGCTCCAGCAGCACGGTGTCGGCGTAGCTGCCCCGGCTGACCCCGTCGCCCAGTTCGACGGCGGTGTAGGTGTTGAAATCGCAGTAGCCGCAGCGGGTCTGGCAGAACGGCACGTGCACGTACACGCCGAACGGCTGATCGCGCGCACCGTCGAGCGCGGTGCGGGGCAGGCGGCCGTCGGGCGGCGGCGGATCACCGTGGGGCAGGGCGGAGGGCACGGAACCAGTGTGCGCTCCGGGGCCGGGTCAGGCCGTCAGGCGGACCGGGCGGGGGCCGTCGGCCGTCTCGACCTCGGCGGTCACGAGCACCCGCATCAACCGCACGGCGTCGTCCATCGGCAGCGCGCGCAGGTCGGGCAGCTCGAGCGTGACCTCGCCCTCGGGGCGCCAGGAGAGGTCACGCAGCACGTCGGCCAGGCCGTCGAGGTTGGGCGAGGCCCAGTCCGGCACGGCGAGCCGCGCGTAGAGCTCAGCGATCGTCGCCTTCAGGTCGGTCATCGAGAATCCTCACCGGTTGACGTCCACACGTTGGAAGGTCGCGTAGTGGTCGCCCGTGTACCAGAACTCCCCGCCCCCACCCATGATCATCCGCCGGGCACCGCGGTCACGTGAACCCGGGGTCGGCACGGTGTACTCGTGGTAGTAGCCGGTCGGTTCGCTCGGCAGGTGCCGCTCGTTGTTGCGGAACACGACGCCGTCGTTGCGCGGGTACGGGAACGGGCCGCCCTGCTCGATGAGGTGCACCGTCGCCCCGGCCTGTTGGGGCAGCGACGAGAGCGGGACCCGGGCAGATGACGTGCTCGCGCTCGTCGATCCGCTCGTCCTCGCATGGTCGCCCGAGGACAACGCCTTGACGCCGTAGCCGACGACCAGCGCGGCCAGCAGCGCGACCAGCGCGACCAGCGGCCTACGGGTTCGACGGACTCGGCGCACGATCGCTGACTCTAAACGGCTCCCCCGCCGGACGTTCCTCAGCCGCAGGTGATTCGATCGAACTCATGGGCGACACCTTGACGGCAGAGACGATCCGGATCAGCGGCGACAACGGGGACGAGATCGAGGCCTATCTCGCGCGTCCCGACGGCAGCGCGGCGCGCGGCGGCGTGGTGGTCATTCACCACCTGCCCGGCTACGACCGCGCGACGAAAGAGATCGTGCGGCGCTTCGCCGAGCTGGGCTACGACGCGATCTGCCCCAACCTCTACTGGCGCCAGGCGCCCGGGGCCGCGCCTGACGACGCCGCGGCCACGGCGCGGGCGCAGGGCGGCATCCCCGACTCCCAGCTCGTCGGCGACGTCGGCGGGGCCGCGGCGTACCTGCGCTCGCTCGATACCTCGAACGGCAAGGTCGGCGTCATCGGCTACTGCTCGGGCGGCCGGCAGACCGTGCTCGCCGCCTGCAACGTCGATGTGGACGCCGCGGTCGACTGCTACGGCGCCTACGTCGTCGGCACGCCACCCGAGGGCTTCCCGCTCAAGGTGACAAACCTCGTCGACCAGCTGCCCCACCTGCGGGCCCCCCTGCTCGGCCTGTTCGGCAACGACGACCAGCACCCGTCACCGGCGCACGTCGACGAGCTCGACGAGCGGCTGACCGAGCTCGGCAAGCCGCACGAGTTCCACCGCTACGACAACGCCGGCCACGCGTTCTTCTCCACCGATCGCCCGTCCTACCGCGTCGAGGCGGCGAACGACGGCTGGGAGCAGATCACCGACTTCTACGCGACCCATCTCGGAGGCTGACATGTGTACCTACGCCACTCTCACCGCGCCGATGACGGGCAGCGCCAAGGGTCCCAACGGCAGCTGGTTCCGGGTCACCGATGCCACTGTGTACTTCGACCACCCGGTCCACGCGATGGCCGAACACACCCTCAACATCGACCTCGCCGCCCCGGCCAAGGGGCCGTCGGCCCGGGTGGCGGTCGAGCTGACCGCCGAGTCGGCCCGCGCGCTGATCGCGGCGATCCAGGGCGCCCTGGACAGCGCCCCCGCCGAGATGTCGGGCGCTCGCTAGGGTCGGGACATGCGCGCCGCCTACGCCGAATCCTTCAACCCGGACCAGCCGCTCGACGGGCTGGTGGTCGGCGAACGCCCCGATCCCGAACCGCCGGAGGGCTGGACCCGGGTCAGGGTGAAGGCGGCCAGCCTCAACCACCACGATCTCTGGACGCTGCGCGGGGTCGGCATCAAAGCCGAGCAGCTGCCGATGATCCTGGGCTGCGACGCCGCCGGCATCGACGAGTCGACCGGCGAGGAGGTCGTCGTCCACGCGGTGATCAACACGCCGGGCTGGACGGGCGACGACACGACCGATCCGGGTCGCACGCTGCTGTCGGAGAAGCACCAGGGCTCGCTGGCCGAGTACGTGATCGTGCCGAAGCGCAACGTGCTGCCCAAGCCGGCCGACCTGTCCTTCGGCGAGGCCGCCTGCCTGTCGACCGCCTGGCTGACGGCGTACCGGATGCTGTTCACGAAGTCCGGACTCAAGCCGGGCCAGTCGGTGCTGGTGCAGGGTGCGAGCGGCGGCGTGGCCACCGCCTGCATCGCGATGGCCCGGGCGGCCGGGTTCACCGTCTACGCGACGGCGCGCACCGAGGACAAGCAGGCCCGGGCCCTCGAGCTCGGCGCGCACCGGGCCTTCGCCTCGGGCGCGCGGCTGCCCGAGAAGGTCGACGCCGTGATGGAGACCGTCGGCGAGGCGACCTACTCGCACTCGGCCCGCTCGCTCAAGCCGGGCGGGCGGATCGTCATCTCGGGCGCGACCTCCGGCCCGAACCCGCCGGCCGACCTGAACCGGTTCTTCTTCCTCCAGCTCGAGCTCGTCGGCTCGACCATGGGGACGAAGACCGAGCTGGCCCAGCTCATCTCGTTCCTGCACTCCACCGGGCTGCGGCCGCACATCGACCGCACGCTGCCACTCGACCGCATCGGCGAGGGCCTCGAGGCGATGGCCTCGGGTGACCTCGTCGGCAAGATCGTCATCGAGATGTGACGACCGCGGTCGTCTGCGCGGCGTTCGACACGGCCGGCGACGAGCAGGTCGAACGCCTGCGCCGGCTGGTCGAGCGTGAGGGACTGCGGGTGCGGCGGGCGCACCGCCCGCATCTCACGCTCGCCGCGGCGCGGGTCGCGGACCCGGCCGCGGTCGTGACGCGCGCCGGCGAGATCGCCGCCCGCCACGCACCCTTCACGCTCACCTCGACCGGGTTGGCGTCGTTCGAGGCGGGCGTGCTGTTCGTCGCGATCACCGCGACCGATGCGCTGCAGGCGTTGCAGCACGACGCGCACACCACCCTCGCCGGGCACTGGCCGCCCGCGTTCGGGGCGCGGAGCGAGCCGGACGGGTGGCTCGCGCACTGCACGCTCGCCACCCGGGTGCCCCCGCCGGCGCTGCGCCGCCTCACGGCACGGCCGGTCGAAGGGTTCCGGCTGACCGTCGATGCGCTGGCCGTGATCGCCGTCGGCGGTCAGGGCGACATCGCCCACCTGCCGCTCGGGGGCTGACCTACTTCTTGGCCGGGGCGTCGGAGGTGGAGAGCGCGGCGATGAAGGCCTCCTGCGGCACCTCGACGCGGCCCACCATCTTCATCCGCTTCTTGCCTTCCTTCTGCTTCTCCAGCAGCTTGCGCTTGCGGGTGATGTCACCGCCGTAGCACTTGGCCAGGACGTCCTTGCGGATCGCGCTGATGTTCTCGCGGGCGATGACGCGCGAACCGATCGCGGCCTGGATCGGCACCTCGAACTGCTGGCGCGGGATGAGCTTGCGCAGCTTGGTCGTCATCGACGTCCCGTAGGCGTAGGCCTTGTCCTTGTGGACGATGGCCGAGAACGCGTCGACCGGTTCGCCCTGCAGCAGGATGTCGACCTTGACGAGGTCGGACGACTGCTCGCCCTGGAGCTCGTAGTCGAGGCTGGCGTAGCCCCGCGTGCGCGACTTCAGCTGGTCGAAGAAGTCAAATATGATCTCGGCCAGCGGCAGCGTGTAGCGCAGCTCGACCCGGGTCTCGGACAGGTAGTCCATGCCGCCGAGGTTGCCGCGCCGCTCCTGGCAGAGCTCCATGATCGCACCGATGTACTCGCTCGGCGCGATGATCATCGCCTTCACGTACGGCTCGTAGGTCTCGTTGACCTTGAGCCCGGCCGGCCAGTCGGACGGGTTGGTGACGACGTGCTCGACACCGTCCTCGAGCACGACGCGGTAGACGACGTTCGGTGCGGTGCTGATGAGATCGAGGTCGAACTCGCGCTCGAGGCGGTCGCGGGTGATCTCGAGGTGCAGCAGGCCGAGGAAGCCGCAGCGGAAGCCGAAGCCGAGCGCGGCGCTCGACTCGGGCTCGTAGACCAGGGCGGCGTCGTTGAGCTGCAGTCGGTCCAGGGCGTCGCGCAGCAGCGGGTAGTCCGAGCCGTCCATCGGATAGAGCCCGGAGTAGACCATCGGCTTCGGGTCGCGGTAGCCACCGAGGCTCTCCTTGGCCGGCTTCGCGGCGTCGGTGACGGTGTCTCCGACGCGCGACTGGCGCACGTCCTTCACGCCGGTGATCAGGTAGCCGACCTCGCCGACGGACAGCCCGGCCGAGGGCACCGGTTCGGGCGAGATGACGCCGATCTCGAGCAGCTCGTGGGTGGCCTGCGTGGACATCATCTTGATCCGCTCACGCGGGGTGAACTGGCCGTCGACGACGCGGATGTAGGTGATGACGCCGCGGTAGATGTCGTAGACCGAATCGAAGATCATCGCCCGGCCCGGCGCATCCGCCTCGCCGACCGGCGCGGGAACGTCCCGGCAGATCACGTCGAGCAGGGCCTCGACCCCTTCGCCCGTCTTGGCGCTGACCCGCAGCACGTCGTCGGGCTCGCAGCCGATGATGTGCGCCAGCTCGGCGGCGTAGAGATCGGGCTGGGCGGCCGGGAGGTCGATCTTGTTCAGCACGGGGACGATCTGCAGGTCGTTCTCGAGCGCCAGGTAGAGGTTGGCCAGGGTCTGCGCCTCGATGCCCTGGGCGGCGTCGACGAGCAGCACCGCACCCTCGCACGCGGCCAGGCTGCGCGAGACCTCGTAGGTGAAGTCGACGTGGCCGGGGGTGTCGATCATGTGCAGGACGTGCGGCACGCCGGTCTCGCGGCTCGTCCACGGCATGCGCACGTTCTGCGCCTTGATGGTGATGCCACGCTCGCGCTCGATGTCCATGCGGTCGAGGTACTGGGCCTTGGCCTGGCGCGGATCGAGCACACCGGTCAGCCGCAGCATCTGGTCGGCCAGCGTCGACTTGCCGTGGTCGATGTGGGCGATGATCGAGAAGTTGCGGATGATCGCCGGATCGGTCCGGCCGACGGCGCCGGCGGTCGGCGAACTGCTCAAGATGTCTCTCCGGCGGGTCGGGTGAAGCGTCCGCCCCATGTTCTCACGGCCCGGTCAACCGCCATGACGCTCGCGCGCGGCCATCACCTTCGACACGTTGTTCTCGGCCCAGGCCTGCACGACGGCGAGCGGTTCGCGCAGCGACCGGCCGAGGTCGGTGAGGGTGTACTCGACCCGCGGCGGCACCTCGGCGTAGACCGTGCGGGTCAGCAGCCCGTCGCGCTCCAGCCCGCGCAGGGTCTGGGTCAGCACCTTGGGGGCCACCCCACCGACCCGCTCGCGCAGCTCGCCGAAGCGCAGCGTGCCGTCGCCGAGGACGAGCACGACCAGCCCGGTCCACTTCTCGGCGATGCGGTCGAGCACCAATCGGCTCGGGCAATTGACGTCCAGGACGTTGCCGGCCCGGTCGTGCTTGGTAGTCACAAGGTAACTATGGCACGTTGAAGTACTCAGTTACCAATCGTTACTGTTGGTCTCGACCACCGCTACGAAAGGAACTCCCATGAAGATCGCCGTGTACGGCGCGACCGGCAACATCGGCTCGCGCATCGTCACCGAGGCGTTGAGGCGCGGCCACCACGTCACCGCCCTGAGTCGGCGCGAACCCACGACGCCCGTGCCCGAGGGGGCGGTCTGGCAGGCCGGCGATCTCGCCGACGCCGACGGCGTGGCCGCGGTGGCCGCCGCCCATGACGTCGTCGTCACCGCGACCGGCCCGTCTCGCGTGCCGGGCGAGGACCCGTTCGCCTTCGCCCCGCTCATCCGGGGTGCGGCCGCCGTCGTCGGCGCGACCCGGTTCTTCGTGGTCGGCGGCGCCGGCAGCCTGCTGGCCGCGCCGGGCGTGCGCCTCGTCGACACCGCCGAGTTCCCCGAGGCCTACAAGTCCGAGTCGCTCGCCGGGGCCCAGGTGCTCGAGTTCCTGCGCGGCGCCGACGACTCGCTCGACTGGGGCTACCTGTCACCGGCACCGATGATCGAGGCCGGCGAGCGCACCGGCAGCTACGCGATCGCCGACGAGGTGCCGGCCGGCAACTGGATCTCCTACGAGGACTACGCGGTCGCCGCGCTCGACGAACTCGAAGAGCCGGCCCACCGCCGCGCGCGCTTCACGGTCGCGACCCGCTGATCCCTTCCCACCGCGGGCGGGGCTCGGGATAGCCTGCACCTCATGCGCGAGATCGTGGTGCTCTCCGGGAGTGCCCACCGACCTCTTGCGACCAGCATCTGCGACGCTCTCGGTGTCCCGCTGTCGCCGGTGGAGATCCGGCGGTTCAGCAACGACTGCCTCTACGTCCAACTGCAGGAGAACTGCCGCCAGCGGGACGTCTACGTCGTGCAACCCCTCGTGCCGCCGACGCAGGAGCACCTCATGGAGCTGCTGCTGATGCTCGACGCGGCGCGAGGGGCGTCGGCGTCGCAGGTCACCGCGGTGATCCCGCACTACGCCTACGCCCGCTCGGACAAGAAGGACGCCTCGCGGATCTCGATCGCGGGGCGTCTCGTCGCCGACATGCTGACCACGGCCGGCGCCGACCGGGTTCTGACCATGACGCTGCACGCGCCGCAGGTGCACGGCTTCTTCTCCGTCCCGGTCGATCACCTGACCGCGATCGGCGAACTGGCCGACCACTTCCGCGGCCGCGACCTCGACGACACGGTCGTCGTCTCCCCCGACCTCGGCAACGCCAAGACGGCCACCCAGTTCGCCCGCCTGCTGGGCCTGCCGGTGGCGGCGGGCTCGAAGCAGCGCGTGTCCGACGACCGCGTCGTCATCGACGCGATCGTCGGCGACGTGCGCGGGAAGAAGGCGATCGTGCTCGACGACGAGATCGCGACCGGCGGGTCGATCATCGAGCTGCTGGACAAGCTGGCCGAGCAGGACTGCCCGAGCGCCGCGATCGCGTGCACCCACGGCCTGTTCGCCGGCAAGGCGGTGAAGCGGCTGCGCGAGCACCCGCTGGTGAGCGAGGTCGTCACCACCGACACCGTGCCGCCGCCCGAGGACTGGCCCGAGCTCACCGTGCGGTCCGTCGCGCCCCTGTTCGCCGAGGCGATCTCGCGCATCCACGGCGGCGAGTCGATCAGCAGCCTGTTCGACGGCGTCGACCCGACGCACGGGCCGCCGCAGCCGCAGCTGCCCTTCGGCTGACCTCCGGGTCCGGGCCGCTCGCCGGCGCGAGCACCCTCCCCCGGCACGGGTCCCGCGGACGATCCGGCAGGATGAGGGGCATGACCGACCCTCGTGCCGCCGTTGAGTACCGCCTGCCCGCCGTCGACCTGCGCAAGGGCGATCTCGTCAACACGACGCCCGGCGAGGACGACTGGCAGGAGGTCGTCGGCGTCTACCGCCAGGCCGACGACGCCAAGAGCACCGAGATCCGAACCCTCGTGTCGACCCTCGGCGGCCGCTACGTCGTGGTGCAGCTGACCGACCTCGCCCCGGTCGACGGTGGCGTGTACTTCGACGGCGAGGGCGCCGCCACCGTCTACGGCGACGACGAGAGCGAGGACCAGGCGGTCGCCGACATCGTCAGCAGCACCGACGGCGTGCGCACCTACCTCTACACGAAGTACGAGCTCGTCACGGTGCGGGCCACCAGCAGCTGATCCCGCCCGGATTTGGGGACGTTCCGGCCGCGCTGATAGTCTGGCGAGGTTGTCTGCTCGCCGGTGCACCAGCACCTAGCGGACCACCGAATCCGTCCTGCGGGTGACCACCACAACGAGAACGTCGAGGCTTTCGTGGCAAACATCAAGTCCCAGATCAAGCGCATTCGCACCAACGAGGTCGCGCGCCTGCGCAACAAGAGCGTGAAGTCGGCACTGAAGACGTCGATCCGGCACTTCCGTGAGGCGGCCGACGCCGGGAACAAGGAGCAGGCGCTCACCGCGCTCGCCACCGCGTCGCGTCACCTGGACAAGGCCGCCAGCAAGGGCGTCATCCACGCCAACCAGGCCGCCAACAAGAAGTCGGCCATGGCGCTGCGGGCGAAGTCGCTCTAACTCGAAGCTTCACCGAACGAGCCGTGTGACCCTGGTCGCACGGCTTCTTCGCGTCGCCGGACCCGCAGCGTGCGGGAATCTCAGCGAACGGAAACCTTGGCGCGCGGACCCGCAGCGTGCGGACCCTCAGCGCGCGGAGACCTTGGCGGCGCGGGCGGCGCCGATGCGGCGGACCGCCTGCTCGAGCGCGAAGGCCGGATCGGCCGCGGCGCCCTTCACATCGGCGTTGAGCGTGGCCACGACCCCGAGGGCGTGGCGCAGGCCGTCCTCGGTCCACCCCCGGCCCTGACTGCCGGCGCGCTTCACCTTCCACGGCGGCATGCCGAGCCGCTTCGCCAGCTCGTACTCGCTCCCCCGCCCGGCCGACCAGACGCGGGCCACCGACCGCACGCCGTCGGCCAGCGCGTCGGCGATCACGACGTGCGGCACCCCCACCGACAAGGCGAAGCGCAGCGCCTCGAGCGCCGGCCCGCTGCGGCCGACGACGGCGAGGTCGGACACCGCGAACCCGGTGACCTCGGCGCGCCCCTTGTGGAACGCGCGCACCATCTCCAGGCCGATGTCCCCGCCGGAGTCGCTGACCAGCTGCCCGGCCACGCTCGCGAGCTCGCGGAGGTCGCTGCCGACCGCGTCCATCAGCATCGACAGCGCCTCGGGGTCGATGCGCCCGCCGTGGCGACGGATCTCGGTGCGCACGAAGTCGGCCCGCTCGTCGGGGCGGGTCAGTTTCGTGCAGCCGATCTCCAGCGCCTTCGCCTTGCGGGCGGTGTCGAGCACGGCCTTGCCCTTGGCCCCGCCGGCGTGTTGCAGGACGACCGTCGTGCCGTCGGCCGGTGAGCTCAGGTACGGGCCGAGCACGGCCGCGGCCGCGACGCGGACGTCCTGCGCGGCCCGGATGATCATCACGCGGGCATCGCCGAACAGCGACGGCCCGAGCATCTCGTGCAGCTCGGGACCCTCGATGGCGCCGCCGGTGCGCTCGGTCTCGACCACCTCGGGGTCGACCCGGCGGGCGGCGGCGGTGACCGCGCTGATGGCTCGGTCGATGAGCAGGTCCTCGTCGCCGACCAGCAGGAGGACGCCGGGGAGCGGGCTGGGGAGATCGTCCGGGCTGACCGCTCGTGCTGGCATGCGTTCATCCTCGCACCGGGCACCGACGCGACGAGCGGGCCGGGCCCGGCGGCCGCGGCGGACGCCGCCGCGGTGCCGTGCCGCACGGCCGCCACCCGTCCACCCTGCGGCACGACGGCGACGTCGCCGTCGCGGTCGGTGCGAAGCAGCGGCACCCCGAGCCGGGCCATCGTCGTGAGCAGCCGCGGTGACGGGTGCCCGTAGTCGTTGTGGAGGCCGACGCTGACGATCGCGAGCCGGGCGTGCACGGCCGCCAGGAAGTCGGGATCGGAATAGGCCGAGCCGTGGTGCGGCACCTTGAGCACGTCGGCGCGGAGATCCAGCCCGGCGGCGAGCATCGCCTGCTGGGCCTCGATCTCGGCGTCGCCCGGCAGCAGGATGCGGATGCCGCCGACCGTCGCCCGCAGGACCAGGGAGGAGTTGTTCGGGTCCGATCGGGTGCCCCGGTACGGCCGGGCCGGGCCGAGGACGTCGAGCCGGACCGCCCCGATCTGCAGGCGGGTGCCGACGACCGGGCTGTACACCGTGAGGCCCCGCTCCGTCGCCACCCGATGCACGAGGGCCGAGCCGGACGCCGGTTCGTCGAGCGGGCCGGCCAGGATCGCGCCGATCGGGCGGTCGTGCGCCACCCCGACCACTCCGCCGACGTGGTCGAGGTGCAGGTGGGTGAGGACCAGCAGGGGCACCGAGGTGATGCCGAGATCGCGCAGGCAGCGGTCGATCAGCACCGGATCCGGGCCGGCGTCGATCTCCACGGCCTGGTGCGGGCCGGCCGCGAGCAGCAGCGCGTCGCCCTGGCCTATGTCGCAGGCCGTGAACACCCAGCCCGGCGGCGGCCAGGCGGAGGTGACCGCGCGTACCGGGATGAGCACGACGAGCGCCGTGACCGCCGCCGCGGCGAGCACGCGTCGCACCCCGATCCGGGCGGAGGCGAGCGCCACCACCGCCAGCACGACCAGCAGCGCCAGGCCGCCGGCCGCGCCGCCCGGCCACGGCAGCACCGCGCCGTGCAGGCCGCCGAAGAAGTCGGCCACCTGCACCAGCCAGCGGCAAGGCCAGCCCGCCACCCAGGCCAACGCCGCCCCGGCACCGAGCCCGAGCGGCGCGATCACGGCCGCCAGGAAGCCGACGATCGTCGCGACGGCAACGACCGGTTCGGCCAGCACGTTCGCCCCGATCGCCACGAGGCTCACCTGACCCGAGATGGCGGCGACCACCGGCGCGGTGACGACGTGCGCCGCCGCCGCGACCGCCACCGACTCGGCAAGCCCGGCCGGCACCCGGCGCCGCCGCAGCGCACCCGCCCACCCCGGCGCGATGACGATTAACGCCGCCGTGGCCAGGGCCGACATCGCGAAGGACGCACTGGCCGAAAGCGTCGGATCCCACAGCAGCAGGCCGAGCACGACCACGGCGAGCGACGGCAGCGCCGCCCGCGGCCGCCCGCTGGCCAGGGAGCTCAGCGCGACCACGGCCATCAGCGCCGCCCGCAGCACGCTCGGCGAAGGACGGGCGACGACCACGAACATCAGCAGCACGGCGCCCCCCACCAGCGCGCTCACCCACGGCCGCACCCGGGCCCGCCGCAGCAGTAGCAGCACCGCGCCGACGACCAGGCTGCAGTTGGTGCCGCTGACGGCGACCAGGTGGGTGAGCCCGGCCAGCCGGAAGCGCTGCGCGAGCACCGGATCGAGGTCGGCTGTGTCACCGTCGACGAGGCCGGGCAGCAGCCCCCGCTCGTCGGGCGGGAGTCCGGACGCGGCCTGCCGGAGCGCGTGGCGGATCGTCCCGGCCACCCGCTGCCACCACGGCGGCACCCCGAGAAGGTGCGGGGAGCCGCGCGCGAACAGCGTCACCGACAGGGCGCTGCCGTCGAGGTCGGGCTGCAGCGTGCCCTCGAGCCGCACCCGCTGCCCGGGCAAGGTGTCACGCCACGGCCCGGCGTCGCCCAGCACGAGTACCGCTCCGGATGCCCCGACGGCGGGACCGTAGGCGCGGACCGCGTCGGCCGAGGTCTCCACGGCCACTCGCGGCGCCCCGGCCGGACCGGCGGCGGCCAGGGTCACCGGATCGGCGGCCACGGTGAGGTCGAGGGTCACGCTCGCGTGCCGCGCGGCCAGCCGGAACAGCGGCGAGGCCCGGGCGTGCCCGATGCGGCCGGCCAGCGGGATCAGCACGAGGGCGATGCAGAACGCGGCGAGGGCAACGGCCGGGCCGACCACGGCGACGTGACCCGCCACGGGCCGGCGCACCGGCACGAGCCGGGCCGCTCCGAGCGCCAGCAGCCCGACCGCGACCGAACCCAGCGCCGCGACGGCGACTGCGCCCGTGGTGGCATCGAGGAGCAGCACGCAGGCCAGCCAGGCCGCGACCGCGCCGGTGGCGAGCCGCAGATCGAGCGGCTCGCTCCCAGGTGCCGCGAGCGGGGTCGTCATACCGTGACCAGCGGCTTCAGGGCCGCGAACTTGACGTCGCCGATGCCGGTGACGTCGTTGAGCTGGTCGACCGACTGGAAGCTGCCGTGCGCGCCGCGCCAGTCGAGGATGTGCTGGGCCAGCACCGGTCCGACGCCGGGCAGTGTCTCGAGCTGGGCGAGATCGGCCGAGTTGAGGTTCACCGGACCATCGGCGCCGATCGAGCCACCGGCCGAGCCGGAGCTGCCCGCGCTCCCCGTCCCGGCCGCAGGGGGCAGAGCGGCGCCCGGCCCGACCAGGATCTGCTGGCCGTCGACAACCCTCGCTGCGAGGTTGAGGCTCCTGAGGTCCACACCGGGCAGCGGACCGCCCGCCGCCCGGACCGCGTCGTCGACCCGGGAGTCCGGCGCGAGGCGGTACAGCCCGGGTCGGCGCACCTTCCCCGCGACATCGACCACCACGAGCGACGGCGGGGTCGACACCGCGACCGAGGCGGGGCCGGCGGCGGTCGGGTCGGCGGAGGAAGACGTGCTCCCGAGTGCCGGCATCGCCGCCGCGCTCGGCGGCCTCGAGGTCGACACCGACATGGGCTGCGGTTGCGACGACAGCAACCAGACGCCGGTGGCCACCGCCGCCACCACGACCGCCACCCCGACGGACAGCGCGGCCCGCCGTCCCGGGTCGAGGCGCACCGGCACCCGGGCGGCTAGCCGCCGCCACCGGGCCGGCCCGCGCCGTACCTCCGCCGGATCCGGCACCCCCGAGGACCCCGCCTCCGGTGGATCCGGCCGGTCCGGAACCAGCAGGGGCGAGCCGTCGTCGAAGCGGGCCAGCAGCTCCCGGGTGCGCTCGGCCACCCGGGCCGGTTCGCCCCGGGTCGGCTGCCGATGATCACGCACGTCCCCGAAGTTAGGGAGCGCGGCGCCGTGTCGTGGGCCCCTGCCGGCAGCTGTGGACAGAGATCGCGACTGTGGACCGGCGGGCCGGAGATGTCGGCCCGCTGTGCTACCCGCGCCGGTCCAATATCAACTCAAGGGTTTCACCTGGTCTTCACAGCCGGTAGCCTCGCTGCGGGGGACGAGCACAGCTGTATCGCGGGTCAGTCACACGAACCTGGAGTCCACCCCCATGTCACTGCCGACCGCCGCCCGTCGGCCCCTGCACCGCCTCGTCGCCGGCCTCGCCGTCACCGCGGCCGCTGCCGCCGTCACCCTGGCCGCACCGACCGCCGCCCACGCCGCGGCCCCCGGCCCGCACGACCCGTTCGGCAACGTGAGCGCCTACAAGGCCGTCCCCGGCGGCATCCAGATGAGCGGGTGGGCGGTCGACCCCGACGCCCGGACGTCGAACGTCTCGGTCTTCGGCGTGGTCGACGGCGTCCGCGTGACCGGCCTCGTGCCGACCTCGCTGCCCAGCCCCACCGTCACCTCGGCGTACGCCGCCGGACCGACGCCGGGCTACCAGCTGACCATCCCGGTGCCGTCCGGCGCGCACGTCGCCTGCCTGGTCGCGCACACGATCGGCGTCGGCCTCGACACGGTGCAGCGCTGCCAGGCCGTGCCGGTCGGCACGACGCTCAGCTCGAGCCAGCTCGCCGCCCGCAACCCGGTCGGGACCATGAAGGGCTGGGCCAACCCGACCAGCCTGCACTTCGTCGGCTGGGCCACCGACCCCGACTTCACCTGGCGTCCGGCCAGCGTCGTCCTCTACATCGACGGCCGCCCGGCCGTCACCGCCTCGACGCACTGGAACTCGACGCGCCCGCTGCCGGCCGGCGCCGGGCTGCAGTCCGCGTTCGACATCCTGGCCCCGGTCGCCCCCGGTGCCCACCTGGGCTGCGTCTGGCTGGTGAACATCGGCCTCGGCAGCAACTCGTTCCTCGGCTGCCAGGCCGTCGACACCCGCGGGCCGGCCGGCACCAACGCCGTGACCACCCCGGTGCTCAACGCCAAGGTCATCGCCGAGGCCAAGACCCACATCGGCCAGCAGTACGTCTGGGGCGCCACCGGGCCGAAGACCTTCGACTGCTCCGGCCTGGTCAAGTACAGCTACGGGAAGTTCGGCTACACGACGCCGCGCATCTCCGAGGACCAGTTCACCGCGGCCCGGCTCATCCCGGCCTCGCGGGCCGTCCCGGGCGACCTGATCTTCACCCACGATTCCGTCGGTGACGTCTACCACGTCGGCATCTACTACGGGCCGGGCATGGCCGTGGCGGCGATCGACGAGGCCGAGGGCGTGAACTACCAGCGCGTCTGGGATCCGAGCTCGACGACGTACGGCTCGTTCACCCACACCTGATCGACGAGCGCCTACCGCCGCACCAGCACGGTGCCCAGCACGCCCGGGCCGAGGTGGGCCCCGATCACGGCGCCCAGCTCGGCCACGTAGGTCTGGCGCACGCCGGGGATCGCCGAGCGGAGCTGGGCCTCCAGGGCCGTCGCCTTGTCGGCGGCGGCCAGGTGGTGCACGGCGAGATCGACCGGGCCGGTGCCGGCCGCGGCGATGGTCAGCTCGACGAGCCGGGCGAGCGCGCGGCTCGAGGTGCGCACCTTCTCCAGCGGCACGATCTGCCCCTCGACCATCTGCAGCAGCGGCTTGATCGAGAGCGAGGTCGCGAACAGCGTGGCCGCCGTGCCGATGCGCCCGCCCCGGCGCAGGTGCTCGAGGGTGTCGACGTAGAACATCGTGCGGGTGCCGTCGACCGAGGCCGTGGCCGCGCCCTGCACCTCGGCCGCGCTGCCGCCGTCCCGGGCGCACTCGGCGGCGGCGATCACCGCGAAGCCGAGCCCCATCGCGGTCGAGCGCGAGTCGACGACCCGCACGACGCCGTGCGGGAAGTCCTGCGCCGCGAGCGTTGCCGACTCCCACGTGCCCGACAGCGCCGCCGAGAGGTGGACGGACACGACCCGGGCCGCACCGGCCTCGAGCTGGGCCCGGAACGCCGCGGCGAACTCGGCCGGCGTCGGCCGCGACGTGCGCACCACCTGGCGGTCGCGCAGCGCCCGGGTGACCTGGGCCGACGTGACGTCGACGCCGTCGTCGACCGCGGTGCGGTGGCCCAGGGTGACCCGGAGCGGCACGACGCCGATACGCAGCCGCTCGAGCGTCGCGGCCGGTAGGCAGGACGTCGAGTCGGTGACGACCGCGACCCGCTCGGTTGTCATCGTCGCGCTCAGACGACGAAGTTGACCAGGCGACCGGGCACCGCGATGACGCGCCGGGTCTCGTGACCGTCCAGGGCCGCTGCCACCTTCTCGTCGGCCCGCGCCGCCGCCTCCATCGCCGCAGCGTCGGAGTCGGCCGCGACCGTGATGACCGCCCGCAGCTTGCCGTTGACCTGCACCGGCACCTCGACGGTGTCGTCGACCAGCAGCGACTCGTCGACGACCGGGAACTGGGTCCAGGCCAGCGACGACTCGTGCCCCAGCCGCGACCACAGTTCCTCGGCGACGTGCGGCGCCAGCGGCGCCAGCATCAGCACCAGCGACTCGGCGATCTCGCGCGGGGTGCCGCCGTCGGGATACGCGTGCGTCACCGCGTTGTTCAGCTCGGTGATGCGGGCGATCGAGGTGTTGAACCGCAGTGTCTCGTAGCCCTCGCGCACGGCGTGGATCGCCTTGTGCAGCAAGCGGTTCAGCTCGTCCGGGACGGCGTCGTCCGAGACGTGCACCTCGCCGGTGTTCTCGTCGACGACGACGCGCCAGATGCGCTGCAGAAGGCGGTACGGCCCGACGATCGCCTTCGCGTCCCACGGCCGGGACTGCTCCAGCGGCCCGCTGAACATCTCGAACAGCCGGAACGTGTCGACGCCGTACTCGCTGATGAACTCGTCCGGCCCGACGACATTCTTCAGGCTCTTGCCGATCTTGCCGAACTCCTGGTTGACCGCGACGTCGTTCCAGGTGAAGCGGCCCTCGGTCTCGACGACCTCGGCCGCCGGCACGTAGAAGCCCTCGGCGTTCGTGTACGCCGGCAGCTGCAACATGCCCTGGTTGACCAGGCGGTGGAACGGCTCGGCCGAGCTCAGGTGGCCCAGGTCGTAGAGCACCTTGTGCCAGAAGCGGGCGTACAGCAGGTGCAGCACCGCGTGCTCGACGCCGCCGACGTACAGCTCGACGCCACCCAGCGGGCGATCGGCACTCGGGCCCATCCAGTAGTGCTCGACCTCGGGATCGATCAGCCGCTCGGTGTTCGTGGGGTCCAGGTAGCGCAGCTCGTACCAGCACGACCCGGCCCACTGCGGCATCGTGTTCGTCTCGCGGCGGTACTTCTTCGGCCCGTCGCCGAGATCCAGCTCGACCTCGACCCAGTCGGTCAGCCGGCCCAGCGGCGGCTCGGGCGTGGAGGCCGCGTCGTCGGGCTCGAAGGACACCGGCGCGAACTGGTCGGTCTCCGGCAGTTCGAGCGGCAGCATCGACTCCGGCAGCGACACCGGCAGGCCGGAGTCGTCGTACAGGATCGGGATCGGCTCGCCCCAGTACCGCTGCCGGGCGAAGAGCCAGTCGCGCAGCCGGTAGGTGACGGCGCCGCGGCCGGAGCCCTGCGCCTCCAGCCACTCGATCATCGCCGCCTTGGCCGCGGTCACGTCCAGGCCGTCCAGCGACAGGCCCTCCCGCGAGGAATTGATCGCGGGGCCGTCGCCGGTGAAGGCCTTGCCTTCCCACCCCTCGGGCGGGGCGACGGTGCGCACGATCGGCAGGTCGAAGACCTCGGCGAACTCCCAGTCGCGCTCGTCCTGGCCCGGGACGGCCATGATCGCGCCGGTGCCGTAACCCATCAGCACGTAGTCGGCGATGAACACCGGCAACGCGGACCCGGTGACCGGGTTCACGGCGTGGGAGCCGGTGAACACACCCGTCTTGACGCGGTCGCCGGCCTGCCGGTCGAGATCCGACCGGCGCGAGGAAGCCAGCCGGTAGGCGTCGACGGCCTCGGTCGGGGTGGCGGCACCACCCGTCCACGACGCCGCGATGCCCTCGGGCCATTCGGCTGCGGTCAGCGAGTCGACCATCGGATGCTCGGGCGCGACGACCACGTAGGTGGCGCCGAACAGCGTGTCGGGCCGGGTCGTGAACACCTCGATCGCGCCGGCCGGCGACGCGAAGGCGACGTGCGCCCCGGTCGAGCGGCCGATCCAGTTGCGCTGCATGGCGCGGACCTTGTCCGGCCAGTCGATGTGGTCGAGGTCGGCCAGCAGGCGGTCGGCGTAGGCGGTGATGCGCATCATCCACTGCATCAGCGGCTTGCGGAACACCGGGAAGTTGCCGCGCTCGCTGCGCCCGTCGATGACCTCTTCGTTGGCCACGACGGTGCCCAGGCCGGGCGCCCAGTTGACCATCGCCTCGCTGCGGTAGGCCAGCCGGTAGTTGTCGACGACGCGCCGCTTGTCGACGTCGCTCAGCTCGGCCCACGGCGCGCCGCTCTGGTTCGCCTCGGCCGTCGGCGCGCGGGTGCCGGCGTCGAACTCCGCGATCAGGTCGGCGATCGGGCGCGCCTTGGCGAGATCGGGGTCGTACCAGGCGTTGAAGATCTGCAGGAAGATCCACTGCGTCCACTTGTAGAACTCGGGATCGGTGGTGTTGACCCGGCGGCGCTCGTCGTGGCCCAGCCCCAGGCGGCGCAGCTGGCGCAGGAAGATCTCGATGTTGTCGTAGGTCGACACCCGCGGGTGCTGACCGGTCTCGACCGCGCGCTGCTCGGCCGGCAGGCCGAACGCGTCGAAGCCCATCGTGTGCAGGACGTTGTCGCCGCGCATGCGCCGGTAGCGGGCGTAGACGTCGGTGCCGATGTAGCCCAGCGGGTGTCCGACGTGCAGGCCCGCGCCCGAGGGGTACGGGAACATGTCGAGGATGTAGGTGTGGTCGCGGATGGCGACCCGGTCGAAGCCGTCGGACAGCGGTCCGGACGGGTTCGGCGAGTTGAAGGTGCCCTCGCGCTCCCAGCGGTCCTGCCAGCCGGTCTCGATCCGGTCGGCCAGTCTCGCGTTGTAACGGAACGGGGGGACGTCGGCCGCGGTGTCGCTCGCGTCTGCGCCGCTGGTCATCGTGGGCTCCTATGCCGGTGGGTCAACTGCTCGGGGGCCGGACAGACGAAGAGCCCCTGCGGGATTCGCAGAGGCTCGGCCGCGCTGCCGGATCGGTGGGATCGTTCAGCGCGGCCCGAAAAGGAGCAGGCGACCGGTGGTCATGCCGGTAACGATACCGCCGAGAGTGTGCGCAGTCGCGTTTCGGTGCGCACCCCGCGTCCGCCGTCCGTCGCCGCCGGACGCGGGGGCACCTTGAACTCACTGTAAGCGCTCCGGGGATAAAGCAGAACGCTCAACTAAGTATGGCCTGGGTCACCTGGCGGCCGAATGCGGACAAGCCCGACAAGACTGCGCTTCACGCGTCGGCGTCGGACGTCTCCACCCCCTCGGACGGGTGCGCCGGCAGGGGCACCACCATGCCCGGGGCGCCGAGGTTGTGGCCGCGCATGCGCCACACCGGAGCGGAGTCGCTCCGCTCCTCGGTGAACAGCTCGCTCCAGTGGCAGTTGGCCAGCGGCGCGAGCAGGTGCGTCTCCTGCGGGATACCGAGCATCGCGTTGCACATGGCCATCGCGGTGGCGCCGTGGGTGACCAGCACGGTCAGCTCGGCGACCGGCAGCTCGGCGAACGCCTCGAGGGCGCGGCCGGCGACCTCGAGCCGGGTCTCACCCCCGCGACGGGTGACGTCCTGCCCGGCGACCCACTCGGCGTACTCGTCCGGGTAGGCCGCCGACACCTCGTCGAGCGTCAGGCCCTCCCAGTGCCCCAGTCCACGCTCGCGGAAGCGTGGATCGGTGACGACCGGGAGGCCGGTGGTCTCGCCGACGATCGCGGCGGTCTGCGTCGCGCGGTCGGCGCTCGAACTGGCGAGCAGGCCGGGGCGCAGCGCGGCGATGATGGCCGCGACCTCCCACGCCTGGGCGCGGCCGACCTCGTCGAGCGGAGGGTCGGCGTGGCCCTGGAAGCGGCGCTGCGCGTTCCACGCCGTGCGGCCGTGCCGCAGCAGCACCAGCCGCCGCACCGGGGTCAGTCCTGCGCCACGTCGGCCGCCGGGGCCGCCGAGTCCACGAACGGGATGAAGGGGCAGTCCTTCCAGAGCCGCTCCAGGGCGTAGAAGACGCGCTCCTCGGAGTGCTGCACGTGGACGACGATGTCGCCGTAGTCGAGCAGGACCCAGCGGCCGTCGCGCTGCCCCTCGCGCCGGATCGGCTTCGCGCCGGCCTCGCGCAGCTTCTCCTCGACGGCGTCGACGATCGCCTCGACCTGCCGCTCGTTGTTGCCGGTGGCGACGACGAAGACATCGGTGATCGCGAGGCGGTCACTGACGTCGATGAGGACGATGTCGGAGGCGAGCTTGTCGGCAGCAGCCTGGGCTGCGGTCAGCGCGAGGGCGGTGGCCTCGTCGGTGGCGGTCATCAAGCTCCCAAGATCGGCGCGCACCATGCGTACGCGACACTGCGGGCCAGTCTACGGACGGTAGAGCCGGTGCTTGTTGATGTACTGCACGACGCCGTCGGGCACGAGGTACCAGACGGGCCGGCCGCCGCGGACGCGCTCGCGGCAGGCGCTCGAGGAGATCGCCATCGCCGGCACGTCGACGAGGGTGACAGCCTCCTGCGGCAGGTGGGCGTCGGAGAGCTCGTACCCCGGTCGGGTGACCCCGACGAAGTGGGCCAGCTTCAGCGCCTCCTCCGCGTCCTTCCAGGACAGGATCTGGCTCAACGCGTCGGCGCCGGTGATGAAGTACAGCTCGGCCTCGGGTCGCAGCGCGGCGATGTCGGAGATCGTGTCGACGGTGTAGGTCGGGCCCTCGCGGTCGATGTCGACCCGGCTGACCCAGAACCGCGGGTTGGACGCGGTGGCGATGACGGTCATCAGGTAGCGGTGCTCGGCCGGGCTGACCTCCCGCTCGGACTTCTGCCACGGCTCGCCGGTCGGCACGAAGATGACCTCGCGCAGCCCGAAGCGCGAGGCGACCTCGCTGGCGGCGACGAGGTGGCCGTGGTGGATCGGGTCGAACGTGCCACCCATGATGCCGACGCGCTGCACGCCGTTCGGGGCCATGGCGGCGATCCTAGTGAGCGCTCAGCCCAGGACGAGGGAGGGCATCCTGAGCGGCCCGCCGCCGGGCAGCCCGAGGGCGGCGGCGAGGCCGGCGAGATCGCCCCACGCGCTCGTCATGGCGGCGAGCGCCCGCGGGTCGTCGCTGGACCTCGGGCGGCCGAGACGGGCCAGCGGCGGGATGTGCAGCGCCGGCCGTACCGGAGCGTCATCGCGCAGCCCGGCCCGCTTGCGGGCGATCGCCGCCGCGTCACGGATGCCGCCGAGGGTGTCGACCAGGCCGTTGCCGACCGCGTCGGCGCCCGACCAGATGCGTCCGCGGGCGACCTCGTGCGCGGCGTCGTAGGTCATCCCCCGGCCGTCGGCCACCTTCTGCACGAACTCGGCGTAGACGCGGTCGAGCATGGCCGCGAGCCGCGCCTGCTCGTCGTCGGTGAAACGCTGCCGCAGCGAGTACATGCGGGCACTTCCGCCGTGCGCGACCGCGCCGGTGCCGAGGCCGAGACGCTCCAGCAGGTCGGCCACGACGACCTTGCCGCCGAACACGCCGATCGAGCCGGTGATCGTGGCCGGCTGGGCCACGATCTCGTCGGCCGGGCAGGCGATGTAGTAGCCGCCGGAGCCGGCCAGCGCACCCATGGAGACGACCACCGGCTTGCCCGCCTCGCGGGTCAGCGCGACCTCGCGCCAGATCGTGTCGGACGCGACGGCCGAGCCGCCGGGTGAGTCGACGCGGAAGAGCACCGCCTTCGCGTGCTCGTTCCGGCGGGCCGCGCGCAGCGCCGCGGTCACGGTGTCGCTGCCGAGCTGACGCCCGCGCGGACCCGAACGGCTGCGGCCGGTGACGATCTCGCCGTGGCCCTCGACGAGCGCGACGAAACCCCGGCTGCGCCGCACGACCGCACTCGGCTTGCGCGGGGGCGTCCACTGGTCGGCGAACAGCAGCTCGACGTCGGAGCCGAGGCGCGCGCGCAGGTCCGAGTACACCTCGTCGCGGTAGCCGAGCCGGTCGACCAGCCCGGCCTCCTTCGCGGCGGACGCCGACAGCGGGGCGCGGTCGGCGATCGAGCGCACCGTATTGGCGTCGAGCCGCCGGGCGGCGGCCACCGCCTCGACGGCGTAGTCCCACGTCGAGGCGACGACCCGATCGACGGCCTCACGGTGCTCGGGGGTGAAGTCGGTGCGCATGATGCGATCGGCCGCGTTCTTGTACTCGTAGCGCTTGTCGAGCTGCGGCTCGATACCGAGCTTGTCGAGAGCGCCGCGCAGGAACGTCGTCTCCGCGGCCACGCCCATCAGGCCGACCTCGCCCGAACCCTGCAGCCAGATCTCCGGGCAGCCCGAGGCCAGGACGTAGTCGGCCGTGCCGTTGCCGCCCTCCCCCAGCGATTCGGCCCAGGCGACGGTGGGTTTGCCGCTCGCGGCGAACGCGCGCAGCCCGGCGCGCAGTTCCTGCATGGTCGCCCAGGGCAGCGGCGTCCCGCCGACCTTGACCACCAGGCCGCGGACGTGCCGGTCGGCCCCCGCCTCGTGCAGGGTGCGCAGCACGGCCCGCAGGCGAGGACGGTGCCGGCTGCGCAGCTTCGCCAGCAGGTCGTCGGGCTCGACCTCGACGGGCGCCGCCGTCAGATCGAGCTCGAGCAGCAGGGCGGGACGACGTCCGGGAACCGAGACCATGCGCACCACGGTAGTGACGCGGCGTTCAGGCGCGCCGGGCCGCCAGGTGCCGGTCGTCCTGCTCGGCCAACGCGTCGACGACAGTGGCGCCCGCGAGCGTCCAGGCGTTGCGGGTCGGCTGGGCGAGCCCGGTCCACTGGATCGGGCCGCCCTCGGCGAGGTGCGGGTCGTAGGGGATCTCGACGATGCCGCGGGTGCGGGCGCCGAAGTGGGCCAGGAGCTGGTCGCGCACCGTCCGGTCGGTCGTCGGCCCGGCGGCGGTCAACAGCGTGACGGCGTTGCGGGCCAGGTGCTCGCGCCCGGTCTGGGCGAGGTGGTCGAGGACCCACGACGCGCTGTAGCCGGCGTCGCGCTGGTAGGTCGACACCACGACCACGAGGTCGGCGGCGTTCACCGCGGCCTGCCAGTTCGGCGAGCGCACGTTGTTGCCGGTGTCGACCACGATCATCCGGTAGAAGCGCTGCATCACCTGGTGCAGCCGCTGGAACTCGTCGTCGCCGATCTGGGCCATGTTGGCCGGATTGTCGTCGCTGACGAGGGCATCGAAGTGGGCGTCGGGCTGGGCCCGCACGTAGTAGCTCAGATCGCCCACCCGGGCGTCGAACCGCTCGAAGGCCGACAGGTCGTGCAGCAGGTCCCACACCGTCGCGCGCTGGTCGTCGGGATTGCTCACCCGCACGGCCAGCGTGCCGCGGGTCTCGTTGTCGTCCCACCCGACGACGTAGCCGCCGCGGTAGGAGCCGAACGCGGCCGACAGGCAGATCGTCGTCGGGGTCTTCCCCGCGCCGCCCTTGGGCTGGATCACCACGACGGTCATCGGCCGGGAGAAGCCGCGCTGGATGCGGGCGATCGCCTCTCGCATCGCGATCTCGGCCGCGGCGGCCCTGGGGCGGATGAGCCCCCCGCTGCCCCGGTTGAGCCGCCCGCGCCACCCCCACGACGCGGGCTCGGTCGTGACCGGGCTCCGGTTCGGGACGAGCAGGTCCTCCGGCCGCGGCCCGTCGGGCAGCAGGGCGGAGGACACCGGCGCGTCGGGCGCCGGGGCGGCGACGTGCCGGCGTCCGGTGCCGTTGTCGCGATGGCGCGCGGTCGTGCTCGGGTCCAGCTTCTCGCTCATGAGTCCCCTCCACGTCATCCGTCGTGTCCGGCGACACGGCGTTGGTTGGCGGCCTCTCCGCCCAGCTTATTGCCTGCCCGATCCGGCCTCGCGGACGACATCCGGTGGGCCCGATCTCGCCGGTCGGCTCAAGCCGGGCGCCGCGCGGTCGATGGAACACCGAGCATCCCGAGTGGTCACGCCGGTCGACCGTCGCCGCGACTCGGGGAGCCCGCCCACGAAAGGCCGATTCTTGCCCCTCCAGACCTCGTCGAGAGTGCTCATCGGCCGACAGAGCGTCCATGACCGGCGGCTGTCCGCCGTCGGGTACGAGCTCCTGTTCTCCGCTCTGGACGATCAGGCCGGCGACGGCACCACCGACAACGTCGTCCGCGACGCCCTGAACGTCGGCTGGACCCGGCTCATCGGCGACAAGCAGCTGTTCTGCAGCGCCGACGTCGAGCTGCTCGCCGGCGCCGCCCCGCTGAATTTGCTGCCACCGGGCAGCGTGGTCGAGGTCGGCCCTGACGGGCTCGGGGACGAGGCCGTCCTCTCGGCCTGCCGCCGGCTCAGGGCCCAGGGCTTCACGGTCGCGGTCACCGGTCTGCGTCCCGATGCCGGTGCCGAGACGCTGCTCGAGCTCGCCGCCATCGCCAAGATCGACCCGCACGCGATCGGCCCCGACGAGACGGCCACGCTGGTGCAGCGCTGCCACCAGCTCGATGTCGAGGTGCTGGCCCGCAACGTCGAGACCGTGCACGAGCTCGACGACCTGCTCGACGTCGGGGTCGACTTCTTCCAGGGCTACGCGCTGCAGCAGCCGCGCTGGGAGGTCGGGCGCGAGGTCTCGGTCAATGACATCGCGGCCCTCGGCCGCGCGTCCGGCACGCTCGGCACCCTGCTCGACTTCGACGCCCTCGAGGACGTCCTGCGCACCGAGCCCGCGCTCAGCTACCAGGTCATGCAGCTCGCCTCGCTCGGCCGCATCGGGGAGAACCGGCGCCGCATCTCGAGCGTCCGTGACGCGCTCGTGCTCGCCGGCAGCTGGCGGGTGCAGAACTGGATCGCCCTGCTCGTGGCCCGGCAGTCCGGGGCCGCGGTGGACGAGGAGATCACCACGGCACTCGCGCGGGCCAGCGCGTGCGAGTCGCTCGCGGCGACCAAGCTCGACCGCTGGTCGGGCCGGCTCGGGTTCACGGCCGGCATGGTCTCGTCGTTCGAGCGGCTGCTGCAGATCCCGCGCGAGCACCTGCTGGAGAAGCTGCCGCTCTCCGACGAGCTGCGCGAGGCCGCCTTCGGCGAGGACACCCCGCTCGGGCAGATCGTCCGCGACGTCGCCGACCACCAGGACGGGCGGCGCCAACCGCGTCACCTGTCCGGGATCAGCGGCCCGGAACTCGACGCCGCGTCGGCCGCGGCCTTCGCCTGGGCGCTGGAGGCGACCTCGGCGCTGCAGTGAGCCGCTACCAGTGCACCCCGCGCAGGATGTGCGCGAAGGCGACGCTCTCGGTCGACGGCTGGTCGCTCTTGGTGTCCTTGCCGCCGCGGGCCGCGTGCGAATCGGGGAAGAGCTTGTAGCCCGCGTTGAGCACGACGTCGACGCCCTTCGGCGCCACCTGGTAGGCCAGCGCGCCCGCGTTGCCCAGCGCGGTGCCCTTGTGTTTCGGCTTGTTGATCATCGCCTTGCAGATCATGTCGGCGGCCTCGGGCGGCGTCATCGTCGGGAAGCGGTCGTACATCTTCGTCGGGGCGATCATCGGGGTGCGGACGAGCGGCATGTGGATCGTCGTCAGGTGCACGCCGTCGTCGATGACCTCGGAGGCGATGCAGCGCGAGAACGCGTCGAGCGCGGCCTTCGAGGCGACATAGGCCGAGAAGCGCGGGATGTTGGCCTGCACGCCGATCGAGCTGATGTTGATGATGTGACCGCCCTTGCGGCCGTCCGAACTCGGCTGCCGCATGATCGGTAGCAGCGACAGGACGAGCCGCACCGGACCGAAGTAGTTGAGCTGCATGGTGCGCTCGAAGTCGTGGAAGCGGTCGTAGGACAGCGCGATCGAGCGGCGGATCGAGCGGCCGGCGTTGTTGACCAGCACGTCGACGCGGCCGTGCTCCTGCAGCACCTCCTTGGCCATCCGCTCGATGTCGCTCATGTCGGCGAGATCGCAGCGGTGGACGAACGCCTCGCCGCCCATGTCCTCGATCTCGATCTTCGTCTGCTCGAGCTTCTCGACGCCGCGGGCGACGAGGATGACCTTGCCGCCGGCCGCGCCGACCCGCAGCGCGGTGGCCCGGCCGATGCCCGACGAGGCACCGGTGATCATGACCGTCTTGCCCTTGATGGCGCGAGCGAGCTGCTTGTCCTTGCGGCGGTCGGGGCTGTAGGTGCGCTCCCAGTACTCCCAGAGGTGCTGGGCGTACATCGAGAACGGCGGCAGCTCGATGCCCGAGCCGGCGAGCACGGCCTCGGTCTTGGTCGAGTCGAAGTGCGTCGGGTAGGTGAGGTAGGCGAACGACTCGCGCGGGATGCCCAGCTCGGCCAGCACGAGGTCGGTGACCTGCTTGGCCCCGGGCAGCTTGGTGAGCGTCGAGGTGAGGCGGGCCGGCAGGGCGTCCATGGCCCGGGCGTCGACGTTCACCGTCGGCTGGGGCGCCTTGGCCGCCTTGGTCAGCGCCTTGAACAGGCCACCGACGGTGAGCGCGTTCGGGTCGGTGAGGTGGAAGGCGCGGCCGTCCAGGTCGGGCTGGTGGGCGATGTAGTCCATCGCCTTGACGACGTAGTCGACCGGGACGATGTTGATCTCGCCGCCCTCGATGCCGACGCCGCGCAACCACGAGGGCGTGACGCCGCGCAGGCGCTGGATGGTCTTGAAGAAGTAGTACG
The DNA here is from genome assembly GCF_036000465.1 of Jatrophihabitans sp. Classification (GTDB taxonomy): domain Bacteria; phylum Actinomycetota; class Actinomycetes; order Mycobacteriales; family Jatrophihabitantaceae; genus Jatrophihabitans. The sequence continues at coordinate 33,142 of NZ_DASYFV010000029.1, forward strand.
GGCCGTCGATCTTGTCGATCTCGCCGGTCTCGGAGTGGCCGACCACGACGCCGGGCCGGTACACCCGCCACGGCACGCTGCACTCATTGCGGACGACGGCCTCGGACTCGTGCTTGGTCAGGTAATACGGGTTGTGCTCGACGTCCTCGGCCTCGTCGAACATGTCCTCGGTGAAGACGCCCCGGTACAGCCCGGCGGCCGCGATCGAACTGACCTGGTGGAAGTGCCCGGCGTGCACGGCCTCGGCGAGCTGCACGGCGTGCCGCGTGCCCTCGGTGTTCGCGATGCGCTGGCTGTCGCCGTCGGCGGTGATGTCGTAGATCGCGGCGAGGTGGAAGAAGTGCTCGATCTGGCCGTCGAGCCGCTCGATCTCCTCGGTGCTGACGCCCAGACGCTCCCGCGACAGATCGCCGATGACCGGCACGATGCGGTCGTCGTCGTCGCCGAGGCGGCCCTTGAGGTCGTCGAGCTTGTCGAGCGAGCTGGCCCGGCACAGGGCGTAGATCGTTCCTTCGCGCTCGAGCAGTTCAGCGAGCAGGAAGCGGCCGATGAAGCCGGTCGCGCCCGTGACGAAGTACGCCATCTGATCCTCCAGGGGTGCCGCGGCGGCTGGGTGTCACCCGCAGTCTCGCCCACCCGGGTCGGATATTCCACTCAGGTCGGCGCAGGGGCGGCTGCCGACGGCGCGGCCAACGCGAGCACGTCCTCGAACGCCTCGCGCAGGCAGTCGATCAATGCCTCGGGATCGTCGACAGCGCCGGTGTCGACGTTCACGCCGATGTTGCACGTGCCGGCGTAGGACATCAGGGTGGCGTTCATCCCCGAGCCGATGGTCGGGCCGAACGCGTAGTAGCCGATCACCCGGGCCCCGGCGAGCCACACGGGCTGGGGGATGCCGGGCACGTCGCTGGCCAGCAGTTCCACCCGCTTGAACATCCCGCCGAGGTAGGCGCGCGGCAGGAGGTTGAGCCCGAATGCGATCTCCTGGGCGTGCCCGAGGGCCGGCTCGTGCCGCCACTGGCTGACGAGGCGGCTGATGTGCTTGATGCGGTCGGCCGGTTCGGCGATCGCGGCGGGCATGCGGATGCGGGTGAGCGTGATGCGGTTGCCACCGAGCGGATCGGTGCCGCTGCGCAGGCTCACCGGCATCGTCACGCGCACCTCGTCGAGCGGTACGCCGCGCCGCTCGTGGTAGCGGTGCATGCCGTCGGTCAGGGCCGCGAGGAACGCGTCGTTGAGGTGTCCCCCGGCGGCGCGAGAGGCCGCGAGGAGGCGGTCGACCGGCACGTCGAGGACCGCGAGGTGGCGGCCGGTCCGCCGCTCCCCCAGCTCGGAGGACAGCTGGTTGCTCACGGGGGTGACGAAGCGTCCGACCGACGCCGTCGTGGCGAACACCGTCTTCGCCGCGGTCAGCGGGTGGCGGACCGCCGACACCGTCTCGCCCGGCACGGCGCGGGCGATGCGGGCGGTGGCGCCGGCGAACTCGACGAGGTCGTCGGCGATCGAGCGGGCGGTGAGCCCGAGCACCGAACTCGAGTGCCCGATCGGTGCCGGCGGCAGGGATTCGTCGGGGTGGGCATCGGGGGCGAGGTCGACCACGAGCGCGGCGAGCTGCATGCCGCCGATCCCGTCGGTGAGCGAGTGGTGCAGCTTGGTGACGAACGCGGCCTCGCCGCCGGCCAGACCCTCGAGCAGGGTGAACTCCCACAGCGGCCGGCTCCGGTCGAAGTCGGCCATCGCGGCCGTCCGGGCGAACTCCAGGACGTCGTCCCACCCCGCACCGGCGCCCAGGCCCGAGCGGCGCAGGTGGTAGGCGAGGTCGAAGTTCTCGTCGACGCTCCACCGCGGCGGCCCGATGCGCAGCGGGGGCGCCTGCACCCGCATGCGCAGGCTCGGCACCAGCCGGGTCAACCGGTCGATGCGGTGATGCAGGGACTCCCAGTCGGGCGCGCTCTCGAGGCGGTTGACCGCCACGATCGTCGAGCGCAGCACCGGGTCCTTCTCCATGTACCAGGCGAAGGCGTCGCTGTGCAGCATGCGGGTTCCGGCCATGATGTGCACCCCTGATCCGACCCTAGGGACGCCGGTCGGCCGGGACGAGGGCCCAACGTCACAGGTCGGGGATGCGGCGTCCCCTACGCCGTCGGGCGTCAGCCGATCCGGACGTGGGGGAAGATCGCGCCGGCCGCGAGGCCGAGGATGAACAGCCAGCCGAAGGCGCGGTTGTGGACGAGGCAGACGCGGTGGTACCAGAGCGGCCAGCCGACGTACCCGGCCGGCGGCTCGGTCGGCGCGGCGTGGGCCATGACCCGCAGGGCGTGGATCGCGCGGGGCGCGGCCACGACGATGACGAGCGCGAACGGGGTGAGCGAGCCGACGGCGATCGCGATCACAGTGGCGAGGTACATGCCGGCCACGACGACCTCGTTCATCAGCCGGGCCGTCTTCTCGCCGAGCAGCACGGGCAGGGTGCGCTGGTGCTGGCCGGTGTCGAACTGGCGCTGGTCGATGTGCTTGCCGACGAGGATCGACATGACCCCGAGACCGGGCGGCACGCTGGCGGCGAAGGCCTCGCCCGACCAGCGGCCGGTGATGACGAAGTAGCCGCCGCCGATCATGAGCGGCCCCCACACGACGAACGCGGCGATCTCGCCGAGACCGAGCTCCTTCAGCGCGCGGGGCGCCGCGTCGTAGGCGTAGAGGAACACGAAGCCGACGACGGCGAGCCAGACGGCCGGCCAGCCGCGCAGGGCGACGAAGTAGGCGCCGATGGCGACGACCACGACGCTCAGGGCGACGAGGCCGGTGCCGAGCAGGCGCGGGGTGACGGCGCCGCTCGCGATGGGGTGCAGCGTGTAGCGGCGGCGGGGCGAGTCGGCGGTGTCGTGACCGCGGCGGTAGCCGAAGTAGTCGTTCGACAGGTTGCTGATGGCGTGCAGCACCACGTAGCCGATGAAGACGAGCACGAACGGCAGCACCTCGAAGCGGCGGTGCGTGGCCGCGAGCAGGCCGGCCATCACCGCCGACTGCGCCGAGATGACGAGGATGACGCTGCGGGCCGCGTAGAGGAACCGGGTGACCGGATCGAGGTGGCCGAACTCCTCGGCCTGGGCCGGGTAGAAGCCGGTGAAGGCGCTGACCCAGGCGAACGGGCCGCGCTGCGGCGGCTTCGTGCCGGGGGCCGGGGTGGCGGGGGCCTGCGCGTCAGTGCTCACAGGATCCAGCGTACGACCGTTCTGAGGGTGTTTCGGACGGCTCTCGTCACAGTGGCGCGGGCGGTGACCCGGAATGGATCTTCATGACGAGACGGGGCCGGGAGGCCGTCCCGGCATGAAGATCACGGGGACGCGGCCACTGGCCGGGGGTACGGGAAACCCCACCTCGGATCGACGGGCGAACCCCATCGATCGGGGCGCTCGATCCGAGCAGCATCGGCGGCATGATCCTCAAGGCCACCGCCGCGGTCGTCGCCGCGTTCCTCGTGATCCGCGGCATCGCGGAGTGCTTCGTCATCGACTTCGGCGACCCGTCGACCTACCGCAACGACCGGGGCGGGCCGTCGACCGCCGGCGTGCTGGCCCGGCACTGCGGCCCGGCGATCCTGATCGCCGCCTACCTCCTGACGTCCCACCTCACGAAAGGCGGATCACGATGACCGTCTGGCAGGCTGACCCCACCATGACGACCGAGTCCTGGGTCGATCGACTGCCGCGCGCGGCCACCGAGCCCTTCCGCCGACGCACCTGGGCGCACGTCCTGTACGCCCTGGTCGGCCTGCCGATCGGCGTCGCCGGCTTCACCCTCACCGTCACCACGATCAGCGTGTCGGCCGGGCTGATCGTCACCTTCGTCGGGCTGCCGCTGATGGCGCTCACCGGGCTGATCGAGCGCGGCTTCGGCGACGGCCTGCGCCGGTTCGCCAACCGGCTGATCGACGCCGACGTCCCACCCGCGCAACGCTTCCGGGCAAATCCCGGACTGCTCGGCTGGATCGGCTCGTGCCTCAAGGACGGCACCGCCTGGCGGGCCCGGCTGTACCTGCTGCTGAAGCTCCCCGTCGGCATCGCCCAGTTCGTGGCCACCACGGTCTTCCTCAGCTACGGCCTGGGCGGGCTCACCTACGCGATCTGGCGGCCGTTCCTGCCGTGCCAGACCGGCCACGACGGCGGCACCTGCCACCGCGGCGCCAGCATCACCGACCGCTACTTCCTCGACACCCCGTTGCGCATCGGGCTGGTGTTCGTCACCGGGCTGCTGCTGGTCATGACCTTCCCGTGGGTCATCCGCGCGTTCAACGCCGTCGACCGCGGCCTCGTGCGCTCGCTGCTCGGCCCGACCGGTGACGCCAATCGCGTCGAGGAGCTCGAGCGCACCCGGGCCGCCGCGGTCGACGACTCGGCCGCCACGCTGCGCCGCATCGAGCGCGACCTGCACGACGGCGCCCAGGCCCGCCTCGTCGCGCTGGCCATGAACGTCGGGCTGGCCAAGGAGAAGCTGGCCGAGGGCGGTGACCCGGCCGAGGCCTCCCGTCTGCTCGACACCGCCCACACCACGGCCAAGCAGGCCATCGTCGAGCTGCGCGATCTCGCCCGCGGCATCCACCCGCCGGTGCTGGACGCCGGACTCGACGCCGCCCTGGCCACCCTCGCCGCGCACAGCAGCATCCCGGTCTCCGTGCACAGCGGGATCACCGACCGTCCCGACCCGGCGATCGAGACGATGGCCTACTTCTGCGCCGCCGAGCTCATCACCAACGCCGTCAAGCACAGCGGCGGCACCCGCATCGGCCTCGACGTGCGCAGCGCCTCCGGCCGGCTGCGCCTGCAGGTGACCGACGACGGGAACGGTGGCGCCCGGATGGGGGCGGGCAGCGGCCTGCGCGGCCTGGCCGAGCGCATCGCCACCGTCGACGGCACCGTCCGCATCGACAGCCCGGACGGCGGCCCCACCGCCATCACCGTCGAACTTCCGCTGCGGGCCGGGCGGACCGCATGAGGGTCGTCATCGCCGAGGACAACGCGATCCTGCGTGACGGGCTCGCCGGCCTCCTCGTCGATCGGGGACACGACGTGCCGGCCGCGGTGGCCGACGGCGACGCGTTGCGCGACGCCGTTGCCTTCCACCTCCCGGACGTGTGCGTCGTCGACATCCGGATGCCGCCGAGCTACACCGACGAGGGCCTGCGGGCGGCGATCGCGCTGCGCCGCACGCACCCCGAGGTCGGGGTACTGGTGTTCTCGCAGTACGTCGAGACGCGCTACGCCGCCGAGCTGCTCGCCGGGTCGGTGAAGGGCGTCGGGTACCTGCTCAAGGACCGCGTCGCCGACGTGCGCGAGTTCGTCGACGCGCTGGTGCGGGTGGCCGGCGGCGGCACCGCGCTCGACCCCGAGGTGGTGGCCCAGTTGCTCGGAGCCAGCCGCCAGACCGACCGCCTCGCCGCCCTCACCCCGCGCGAGCGGGAGGTGCTCGAGCGGATGGCCGAGGGGCTGTCGAACGCAGGCATCGCGGCCGCGCTGGTCATCTCCGACCGGGCGGTCGAGAAGCACATCGCGAACGTGTTCACGAAGCTCGACCTGCCGCAGTCCGAGACCGACAACCGGCGCGTGCTCGCCGTGTTGCGCTACCTGCAGTCGTGACGGTCAGCCCGGCCCGCGGTCGAGGAACCCGAGCACGGTCTCGATGCGGCCGTCGGTACCTGTGACGACGACGTCGAAGCCGACGATCAGCGGCTCCGCGCCGGCCGGCCCGAGGCCCCAGGTGAAGCGGGCCTGTCGGTGGTGCGCGTCGACCGGCCCGGCCGGCGTGAAGACGAACCCGGGGAACTGCGCCTGCACGGCGCCGATGGTCGCGTCCAGCGCCTCGTGGCCCCGGACGTCGGCGAGCGGATCCACGTAGGTCGCGTCCTCGCTCCAGTGCCGCTCGATCAGCGCCCGTCGCGCCGTCGGGTCGGTCTCGTTCCAGCAGGCCAGGTAGTTCTCGAACAGCTCGGACATCGCGGAATCCCCTTCGCGGCAAAGCCTTGCGGTTGGCTTGCGACTGACAGCGACGATCGTGGACGCCGCGGCGGCGTCCCGTCGATTCCCTCCGGGGTAATCGCGCGACCTACCCGCGGTCCGTAGCGTCGGCCGCATGACGAGCACCGTGACGCGCCCGGTCGGGCACCTGCTGCGCGAGTGGCGCGAGCGGCGGCGGCTCAGCCAGCTCGACCTCTCGATCCGCGCCGACATCTCGACCCGGCACCTCAGCTTCGTCGAGACCGGACGGTCGCGCCCGACGCCGGAGATGATCCTGCGGCTCACCGAGCAGCTGGACGTGCCGCTGCGGGAACGCAACCAGGTGCTGCTCGCCGGCGGCTACGCGCCGGCGTTCCCGCAGCACGGTCTGGACGCCCCCGAACTCGCGAAGGTGCGCGAGGCGATGCGTCTGGTGCTGACGAGCCACGAGCCGTATCCCGCCGTCGTCATCGACCGGTGGTGGACGATGCTCGACGCCAACCCGGCCGTGACCCGGATGACCGACGGCGTCGCCGCGCACCTGCTCGAGCCGCCGGTGAACGTGCTGCGCCTGACCCTGCACCCGGACGGTCTCGCCCCGCGCATCGTCAACCTCGGGCAGTGGCGGGCGCACCTGCTGAGCCAGGTGCGGCACCGCGTCGAGCTCACCGGCGACCCGCGGCTCGTGGAGCTGGCGGCCGAGCTGCGCGACTACCCCGGCGGCACCGACGCCGCTCCCCCGCCCGCCGAGGTCGTGCTGCCGATGCGGCTGCGCCAGGGCGCGCTCGAGCTTTCGCTCTTCACCGTCGCCGCCGTCGTCGAGACCGCCTCCGACATCACCGTCGACGAGCTGGTGATCGAGTCGTTCTACCCGGCCGACGAGGCCACGGCGCAGGCGCTCCGGCTCAGCGGACGTGCCCCTCGCCGGTGACGACCCACTTCGTCGAGGTCAGCTCGGCGAGGCCCATCGGCCCGCGGGCGTGCATCTTCTGCGTCGAGATGCCGATCTCGGCGCCGAAGCCGAACTCGGCGCCGTCGGTGAAGCGGGTCGAGGCGTTGACCATGACCGCGGCGGAGTCGACGCGGGCGACGAAGTGCCGGGCCGAGTCGAGGTCGCGCGTGACGATCGCCTCGGTATGGCCCGACGACCAGCGCCGGATGTGCGCGATCGCCTCGTCGATGTCGTCGACCACCCGCGCCGCCATGTCGAGCGAGAGGTACTCCCGCTCCCAGTCGTCGTCGGTGGCCGGCTGCACGCCCGCCAGCGACGCGAAGTGCTCGTCACCGTGCACGACCACGCCGCAGGTCTGCAGCGCTGAGGTGATGCGGGGCAGGAACTCGGCCGCGACCGCCCGGTGCACGAGCAGTGTCTCGGCCGAGTTGCACACGCTCACCCGCGAGGTCTTGCTGTTCACCACGATGCGCTCGGCCATCTCGAGGTCGGCGCCCGCGTCGACGTAGACGTGCACGTTGCCCACGCCGGTCTCGATCACCGGCACGGTCGCGTTCTCGACGACGTGGTTGATGAGCCCGGCCCCGCCTCGCGGGATGACGAGGTCGACCAACCCGCGGGCCCGCAGCAGGTGCAGCACACTGCCACGGTCGGTGCCCGGTACGAGCTGCACGCTGTCGGCGGGCAAGCCGGCCTCGGCCGCCGCCGTCGACAGCACCTCGACCAGCGCGACGTTGGACGAGTACGCCGACGCCGAGCCGCGCAGCAGCGCGGCGTTGCCGCTCTTGAGCGCGAGCCCGGCGGCGTCGACGGTCACGTTCGGACGCGCCTCGTAGATCATCGCGATGACGCCGAACGGCACCCGCACCTGCCGGATCTCGAGGCCGTTGGGCTGGGTGTAGCCGCGCAGCACCTCGCCGACGGGGTCGGCCAGCCCGGCGACGTCGCGCAGCCCCTGGGCCATCGCGGCGACCCGGTCGGCATCCAGCGAGAGCCGGTCGATCAGCCCGGCGTTCAGACCGGTGTCGCGGCCGCGGGCGACGTCCTCGGCGTTCGCGGCCAGCACCGCGTCCGTGGCGGCGTCGAGGGCGTCGGCCATGGCGTGCAGCGCCGCGTCCTTCGCGCGGCGCGGCAGGGGCGCGAGTTCGGCGGCCGCGTCGCGGGCGCGACGGGCGACGGCTCGGACGTCTTCCTCGGTGGCGGCCCGCTCAATCATCCGGCCAGGGTACGGCTACCGGTGGTGGCGATGGCGCCGGTAGCGCAGCAGCGCCCCGATCACGCCGCCGAGGACGGCGGCGATCAGGATCGGCACGTAGAGCGGGGCCTGCACCTCGGGGAAGATCAGCCGCACCCGCACCTGCCGGCTGTTCTCGATGATGAACACGATGACGACGACGAACAGCAGGCCGGCCAGGATCTGCCCGGCCGAGGCGCTGCGCTTCTTCGTCTCCGGCGCCCCCGGCGTCGCGGCGGGGTCCGCCGGCTGCTGGTACGGGTCGGCGGGCGGCTGGAACTGGTCCGGAGTGGTCATGACAGTGATCTACCCCGACCCCGGCGGGCCCTCACTGTGACGTGGTCTAGCGCCGCCGCGCGTTGCGCTCGGCGACCCGGGCGCGGCGTTGCGCGTTGGCGAGCCGCTGGCTGTCGTGCGAGCGGGCCGAGCGGGTGAGCTCACCGGTTCCGCCGACGTAGCCCGCCTTCACCAAGCGGCGCTCGGTGGTCTCGATGACGTGCACGATCATGAACATCAGCCCGCACGCGCCGGCGGTGAAGGCGGTGAGCACCCGCAGTCCGAGGTCGGCCGGCAGGAACAGCAGCACCGCGGTGACGGGCAGGGCCAGCATCAGCAGCGACCGGACGATGTGGCGCGGCAGCCAGGTCGAGCACGTCGTGTCGTGCAGGACCCACTCGCGGTAGCGCGCGGGCAGGCCGCCGCCGAAGGCGTACCAGAGCCAGCGCAGCGGCCCGGGCCGCAGGCGTTCGGAGGTCACGTAGTCTCCCGGTCTAGAGCAGGACGAGGTCGTCACGATGCACTATCTCGCGCCGGAACTCGGCCGGGAGGTCCCGGGTCTTTCGACCCAGTAGCGGTGGCAGGTCCGAGGCGTCGTACCCGACGAGGCCGCGGGCCAGCACGACGCCGTCGGGGCCGACGAGTTCGACCGGGTCGCCCGCGTCGAAGTCGCCGTCCAACCCGGTGATGCCCGCGGGCAGCAGCGAGGCGCGACGCGTGACCACGGCGGTGACCGCGCCGGCGTCGAGCACGAGCCGGCCGCGCGGCGAGGTGGCGTGCCGCAGCCAGAACAGCCGCGACGCCATCCTCTCGCCGGCCGGGTGGAAGTAGGTGCCGGCCTTGCCGAGCAGGGCCTCGCCGATGCGGGCCGAGGCCGCGAGCATGACCGGGATGCCCTCGCCGGTGGCGATCGTCGCGGCGTCGATCTTCGTCGTCATGCCGCCGGAGCCGACGTGGCTCCCCGAGCGACTGACGTCGACGCCGGCGAGCTCGGCGACCGTCACGACCTCGGGGATGTAGGTGGAGCCCGGCCGCCCCGGCTTGCCGGTGTAGAGGCCGTCGACGTCGGTGAGCAGCACGAGCGCGTCGGCGTGCACGACGTGGGCGACGAGCGCGGCCAGCCGGTCGTTGTCGCCGAAGCGGATCTCGTGCGTGGCCACGGTGTCGTTCTCGTTGACGATCGGGATGACCCCGAAGGCCAGCAGGCGTTCGAGGGTCCGCTCGGCGTTGCGGTAGTGCCCGCGCCGGTGCAGGTCATCGGCGGTGAGCAGCACCTGCCCGACCTGCAGGTCGTAGCGGGCGAACGAGACCGCGTAGCGCTCGGCCAGCAGCAGCTGGCCCACGCTCGCCGCTGCCTGCTGTGTCGCCAGGTCACGCGGGCGGGTCGACAGCCCCAACGGGCCGATGCCCGCGGCGATCGCGCCGGAGGACACGAGCACGACCTGCCGGCCGGCCGCCGCCCGCGTGGCGATGGCGTCGACGATCGCGTCGAGGCGGTGCGGGTCGAGCTGACCGTCGGCCGTGAGCGACGACGAACCGACCTTGACGACGGTCCGCCGCGCGCCGGCGATCAGCTCTCTGGCCATCAGTCGGTCTCGTCGTCCCATTCGCCGGACGACTGCTTGCGGGCCTTCTTGGCCGCGAGCCGCTCGTGCGCCCGGGTGCGGGTGGGGGCGTCGACGCGCAGGTCGGTGCCGCGGCGCGAGGGCAGGTAGTCGCTCTCGTCCACGCCGGCGGTGGGTTCGAAGTCGAACATGACCGGACCGATCGTGACCGACGCGCCGCGTTCGGCGCCGAGCCGGATGAGCTCGCGCTCGACCCCGAGGCGGGCGAGCCGGTCGGCGAGGTAGCCGACGGCCTCGTCGTTGTCGAAGGCGGTCTGCCGGATCCAGCGCTCGGGCTTCTCGCCGCGGACGATGAACGCGCCCGGCTCGGCCGGATCGGGCTCGACGGTGAAGCCGGCGTCGTCGACCGCCTTGGGGTGCAGGACGATGCGGGGCGACTCGGGGACGGCCCGGGCGGCGCGATCCGCCTCGACCGCCTGGGCGAGCGCGAACGTCAGGTTGCGCAGGCCGGCGTGCGAGACGGCGGAGATCTCGAAGACGCGGTAGCCGCGGGCCTCGAGGTCGGGCCGGACGAGATCGGCCAGCTCGCGCGCCTCGGGGACGTCGACCTTGTTCAGCGCGACGAGGCGCGGCTTGGCCAGCAGCTCGCCGAAGGTGCCCTCGTACTGGCCCAGCTCGTGCTCGAGGGCGTCGAGGTCCGACAGCGGGTCGCGGCCGGGTTCGAGCGTTGCGCAGTCGAGCACGTGCAACAGCACCGCGCACCGCTCGACGTGTCGCAGGAAGTCCAGCCCCAGGCCCTTACCCGCCGCGGCACCGGGGATGAGGCCGGGGACGTCGGCGACGGTGAAGGTGGTGTCACCCGCGCTGACCACACCCAGGTTCGGCACCAGCGTCGTGAACGGGTAGTCGGCGATCTTCGGCCGGGCGGCCGAGATGGCGGCGACGAGCGAGGACTTGCCCGCGCTCGGGAAGCCGACCAGGCCGACGTCGGCGACGCTCTTGAGTTCGAGCACGAGCTCGCGGGCCTCGCCCGGCTCCCCGAGAAGGGCGAAGCCCGGGGCCTTGCGCTTCGTCGAGGCGAGCGCGGCGTTGCCCAGCCCGCCTCGGCCGCCCTGTGCCGCGACGAGGGTCGCGCCGGCCCCGGTGAGGTCGGCCAGCACGTCACCGTTCTCGTCGAGCACGACCGTGCCGTCGGGCACCCGCAGCTCGAGATCGCCGCCCTCGGCGCCGTTGCGGTGGCTGCCCGCGCCCTGTGCGCCGTTGCCGGCCTTCTGGTGCGGGTGGTGGTGGAAGTCGAGCAGCGTGTGCACGTTGGTGTCGACGACGAGGATGACGTCGCCGCCGCGACCACCGTTCCCGCCGTCCGGTCCGCCCAGCGGCTTGAACTTCTCGCGGTGGATGGAGGCGACCCCGTGGCCGCCGTTACCGGCGGTGAGGTGCAGGACGACGCGGTCGATGAAGTTCACGTCCGGCTCCTCTCGATAGGGGTGGTGGGCGGGTCGGAACAGAAGAAGGGCGGCACCCGGTTGCCCGGGGCCGCCCTGTCTCGAGTGGTGCTTGGGGTCGAGTGGTGCTGGGAGGGCCCTCAGACCCCGGCCGGCACGATGTTCACGGTCTTGCGGCCGCGCGACTGGCCGAACTGCACGGCCCCGGCTTCGAGGGCGAAGAGCGTGTCGTCCTTGCCGCGGCCGACGCCGGCGCCCGGGTGGAACTTGGTGCCGCGCTGCCGGATCAGGATCTCGCCGGCCTTGACGACCTGGCCGCCGTAGCGCTTGACGCCGAGGTACTGGGCGTTCGAATCGCGACCGTTGCGGGAGCTGGATGCACCCTTCTTGTGTGCCATGTCGAGTCTCCCTCTACTTCTGGCCGCTGACGGCGGTGATCTTGAGCTGCGTCAGCTTCTGACGGTGGCCCTGCCGCTTGTGGTAGCCGGTCTTGTTCTTGTACTTGTGGATCCGGATCTTCGGACCCTTGGTCTGGGCGACCACCTCGGCGGTGACGTTGACCTTGGACAGCTTGTCGGCCTCGTGGGTGACGGCGTCGCCGTCCACCAGCAGGATCGCTGCGAGAGCGACCTCGGCGCCGGGCGCCGCGTCGAGCTTCTCGACCTCGATCACATCGCCCTCGGCGACCTTGTACTGCTTGCCGCCGGTCTTGACGATGGCGTACATCGCGGGATCCACTCCTCGGCTTGCTGGAAACTCTTGTCGGTCCGGGCTCTCGTCGATCCCGGACGTGGTCGGCGTCCCGGAGAACCGGAGGCCCGCCTTACGCACGATTGGCCCACCACCAGGTGGGCCGTCGTCCAGATTACGTCACCGCACACGGCCGAGGCAAAACGCCCCCCGCCGCTAGTCTCCGCCCGTGCCCTTCGACGTCCGCGCCGATCACTGGGACTCCCCCGCGGCCACCGTGCTGCGCACGGCCCAGCAGGCCGAGATCCGCGGCATCTACGGCCAGGACACCGAGCCCGGAGTCACGCCGTCGGCCGAGGACATCGACCTGTTCCTGGTCGCCTGGGACGCCGCCCGGGCGGTGGGCTGCGGCGGCCTGCGCCGGCTCGACGCGACAACGGGTGAGATCAAGCGCATGTACGTCGTGCCGTCGGCCCGCGGGTCGGGCGTGGCCGACGCGGTGCTGGCGGCCCTGGAGGACGCCGCCCGCGGCTTCGGCTGGGCCCACCTGCGGCTGGAGACCGGCGACCGGCTCGACGCCGCGCAAGCGTTCTACCGGCGCGCCGGGTACCGCCCGATCGAGAACTTCGGGCCGTACGCCGGCGAGCCGGTGTCGCGCTGCTTCGAACGCGACCTCAGCCGCTGACGGGCGGGCCGGCCGGACGGCTGGCCGCGCGGCGCCGGCGGCGCCCGCCCGGGGCCGACCCGTTCGGCGACGGCGGCTCGGACTCGCTCTGCGCCGGGGTGTCGTCGATCGCCGGGGCGGGCGCCTCGGTCTTGGCCACCGACTCCATCGCCGCGGCGGTGGGGTCGGTCGGCTCGTCGTCGACCTTCTCCTGCGTCGCGTCGTCGGAGTCGTCGACGGCCGGCCGGGCCGACGCCGCCTCGGCGTCCATGGCCGCGACGACGAGGCCGGTGGCCAGCTTGTCGACGGCCGACGCGTCCTCGGCGTGCTCCTTGGCCAGGGCTTCCTTCTCCAGCGCGGCGGCCCGGTGGATCGCGGCGATGGCCGCGTTGGCGGCCTGCCGCTGCTCCGGGGTCGCCGGCGGCTCGACCGGGACCTCGACCGGCTCGGTCGCGGCGCTGCGGGCGCCCCGCTTGCGGCGGGTCTTCGGCCGGTCCTCGGTGTCGTCGCCCGGCACGCCGGGCTGATCGACCGGCTCGGTGTGGATGACGACGCCGCGTCCGCGGCAGTGCTCGCACGGCTCGCTGAACGCCTCGAGCAGGCCCTCTCCGACCCGCTTGCGGGTCATCTGGACGAGCCCGAGGGAGGTGACCTCGGCGACCTGGTGCTTGGTGCGGTCGCGGCCGAGGCACTCGGTCAGGCGACGCAGCACGAGGTCGCGGTTCGACTCGAGCACCATGTCGATGAAGTCGATGACGACGATGCCGCCGACATCGCGCAGCCGCAGCTGGCGCACGATCTCCTCGGCCGCCTCGAGGTTGTTCCGGGTGACCGTCTGCTCGAGGTTGCCGCCCGAGCCGACGAACTTGCCGGTGTTCACGTCGATGACCGTCATGGCCTCGGTGCGGTCGATGACGAGCGAGCCGCCCGAGGGCAGCCAGACCTTGCGGTCGAGTGCCTTCATGAGCTGCTCGTCGACCCGCAGGTCGTGGAACAGGTCGGTGTCCTTGGTGTGCCGCGAGGCCCGCTCGGCGAGGTCGGGGGCCACGCCGCCGAGGTACTCCGAGATGGTGTCCCAGGCACCGTCGCCCTGGACGACCATCGACTGGAAGTCCTCGTTGAAGACGTCGCGGACGACCCGGATCGCGAGATCGGGCTCGCCGTGCACGAGCGTGGGCGCCGACTTCGTCTGGGTGGACTTGGCCTGGATGGCCTCCCACTGCGACTTCAACCGCTCGACGTCGCGGGTGAGGTCCTCCTCGCTCGCCCCCTCGGCCGCGGTGCGCACGATGACGCCGGCCTCGTCGGGGACGATCTTCTTCAGGATCGCCTTCAGGCGGTGCCGCTCGGTGTCGGGCAGGCGCCGGCTGATGCCGGTCATGCCGCCGCCGGGCACGTAGACGAGGAAGCGGCCGGGCAGCGACACCTGGCTGGTGAGCCGGGCGCCCTTGTGGCCGATCGGGTCCTTGGTGACCTGGACGAGCACGCTGTCGCCGGACTTCAGCGCCTGCTCGATCGCGCGGGACTTGCCCTCGAGGCCGGCGGCGTCCCAGTTGACCTCGCCGGCGTAGAGCACGCCGTTACGGCCCTTGCCGATGTCGATGAACGCGGCCTCCATCGAGGGCAGCACGTTCTGCACGCGACCGAGGTAGACGTTGCCGACGTAGGACGTGGCGCTGGCCCGGGTGACGTAGTGCTCGACGAGGACATCGTCCTCGAGCACCGCGATCTGGGTGCGGTCGCCGCTCTGGCGCACGGCCATGACGCGGTCGACGGCCTCGCGGCGGGCCAGGAACTCGGCCTCGGTGAGGATCGGGGCACGGCGGCGGGTGGTCTCGCGGCCGTCGCGGCGGCGCTGGCGCTTCGCCTCGAGGCGGGTCGAACCCTTGACCCCGCGGACGCCGTCGCCACTCTCGCCGCCGGAGTCGCGGGAGTTGTCCTTGCGCTGGTTCTGGTTGCGCTCGCGAACGTGGGTGACGGTGTTGGGCGGGTTGTCGCCGGAATCGTCGTCGGAGTCGGCCGCGCCGGAGCGGCGGCGCCGACGGCGGCGGCGGGTGCCGGCGGCGGTCGTCTCCTCGGAGTCGTCCGAGGCCTCGGTGGTCTCGTCGGCCTCGTCGGACTCGGTCACGCTCTCGGCGTCGTCCGAGTCCGGCGTCTCGTCGTCGGTGTCGTCCTCGGCGTCCTCGCCGTTGCGGGCCGAGCCGCCGCCGCGACCGCGACGGCCCCGACGCCGGCGACGGCGGGCGCCGCTGGCCTGCTCGATCGCGGCCTCGCGGACGTCCTCGGGCTCGGCGGTCTGGTCCTCGGCGTCCTCGGCCGTGGTGATGTCGGTCTCGCCCGGCTCCGGCTCGGCCGAATCGGCCTCGGCCTCGACGGGGGCAGCCGTCTTCTTGGCGACCCGGCGGCGGCGCGGCGTGGTCGGCTCCGACGCGTCGGGGGCCATGAACAGCACGCTCGGGGCGGCCATGCCGGCCGGTGCCGTGGCCGTGCTCTCGACCGAGTCGGGCGTCGGGGCCTCGGCTGCGGCCTTCTTGCTGACCCGCTTGCGCGCGGTCTTCTTGGCCGGCGCGGCGGCCTCGGCCGCCGGCTCCGCCGGCGCCGGTTGCGCAGCCGCCGGCGTGGCGGTCTTGGCGGCGATCTTGCGGACGCGCTTGGCCGGGGCCTTCGCCGCGGGCGCGGCCGCGACCTGGTCGCCGGCTTCGGGCGCGGCCACCTCGGTCTCGACCGGGGCGGAGGCCTTGGCCGCCGCCTTGCGCGGGGCGCGCTTGCGAGGGGCAGGGGCCGCGGCCGCTGGCTCGCCGGACGCTGCGTCAGCGGCGGGCTCGGCGACCGGCGGTGGGCCGGCCTTGGCCGCCGCCTTGCGCGGAGCGCGCTTGCGGGCCTTCGGTGCCGGACTCTCGCTCGCGTCGTCGGACGGGGTGGACGTGGTGTCGGTGGGGTCGGAATCGAGCATGTGCTCGGGTCACTCCATTTCGGCCTCCGGGCGCGCCCACCAGGAGGTGGACCGCGACCGCGCAGAGGCGGTTGTGGCGGGTCCCGTTCCGGCGGGTGCCGGGCGGGTCCGCGAAGTCTGCTCGGGCCGAGGGGGATCGACCCGGATCACTGCGGTCGTGCTACGACGTCGCCGTTGCGTGTTGTCGATCGGGGGCCAGTGGGTCCCCGATCGCACCGTCGGGGTCGACCGGACCCTGCGCCAGGCGGACCGCTACAGGCGGACCGGCCGGGGCGAGACCGGCGACTTCGCGCAGTGCAGCAACGATGTCGTCGGGTCGGACGGTAGGGGTGACCTGCCGAACGACCAGGTCCAGTATCGCACGAGTGCCCGCGGCAGCGTCGTCGGCCGCGCCGGAGGCGATCATGCGCAGCACCGGCGCGCGGGCGTCGAGGGTGCGCCGGCCGTCCTTCGTCAGGCGGAACACCGGGATCTCGTCGCGGGCCAGGAACGCCGTCACGGCGAGCGCCGCGGCCTCGGCGTCGATCCCCGGCAACTCGATGCGCCAGGCCGAGGCCTGCATCCGCTCGGCCAGCGAACCCGGGCCGGCCTCGACCGCCTCGTCGATGTCGATGCCGTCGGGCAGCACGGCGTCCAGGGCCTCGCGGAGCGCGGCCGGATCGACCGCGCGGGCGAGCCCGATCTCGAGGTACTCGGCCTCACTGGCCACCCCGGTCGGGGCGGCCCCGACGTAGCTGATCTTGGGGTGCGGCGAGAAGCCCGCGGAGTAAGCCATCGGCACCTCGGCGCGGCGCAGCGCCCGCTCGAACGCCCGGGCGAAGTCGCGGTGCGAGGTGAAGCGCAGCCGCCCGCGCTTGGCGTAGCGGAGCCGGATCCGCTGCACCACCGGTGGCGGGGGCGGGCCTTCAGGAACACGTCGTGCCATGCCCCCAGTCTCCCCCATGCCGCGGCGTCACCGATCAGGTGAGGGGCAGGACGAGCAGGCCGTCGGCGGCGCCGAACCCGGCGCGGCGGTAGAGCGGGATCGATCGCTCGGACGGGGCGAGGACGAGTCGGACGTAGTCGCGGGCGCGGGCCTCGGCGATCACGGCGTCGAGCAGCGCCCGCCCGAGGCCGCGATCGCGCTGCTCCGCGAGCACGAACACGTTGCCGACGTAGCCCCAGCACCCGGCCGGGCGGCCCGGGCGGGGCATGCGGCGGTACTCGGCCAGCGTCAGCATGCCGGCGGGTTCGCCGTCGACCTCGGCCAGCCAGATCGCGCGACGGCCGGCCTCGGCGTCCCACCACCGGGCGAACTCGGCCTCGAACTCCGGGTCCGCGACCTCGTCGGTCCAGGCCGCGCGCAACCGGGCCAGCGCGGGCACGTCGTCCGGGCCGGCGCGCCGGATCGGCATCAGGCCTTCGGGGCGGCCGGGGCGGCCATCGGCAGCAGCGCGCGGCCGGGCACCGGCGCGAGCGTGCCGCCGGTCGGGCCGATCTGGATGTCGGTGCCGAGGTTGGAGCAGACGCCGCAGTCGAAGCACGGGGTCCAGCGGCAGTCGTCCTGCTCGAACTCGCTCAGCGCGTCCTGCCAGTCGTCCCACAGCCACTGCTTGTCCAGGCCCGAGTCGAGGTGGTCCCAGGGCAGCACCTCGTCGCCGTCGCGCTCGCGGGTCGTGTACCAGTTCACGTCGATCCCGACGGCCTCGGCCGACGCCATCCAGCGGGCGAAGGAGAAGTGCTCGGACCAGCCGTCGAAACGGCCGCCCTCGCGCCACACCTTCTCGATGACCGCGCCCACGCGGCGGTCGCCCCGCGACAGCAGGCCTTCGACCATCGACGGCTCGCCGTCGTGGTAGCGCATGCCGACGTTTCGGCCGAGCGACTTGTTGGCGTTGATCGCGGCCCGCAGCTTGCGCAGCCGCTCGTCGATCACCTCGGGCGAGGCCTGCGCGGCCCACTGGAACGGCGTGTGCGGCTTGGGCACGAACCCGCCGATCGAGACGGTGCAGCGGATGTCCTTGTGACCCGCGGTCTCGCGGCCGGCCCGGATGACGTCGTGCGCCATCTCGGCGATCTCGAGGACGTCGTCGTCGGTCTCGGTCGGCAGGCCGCACATGAAGTACAGCTTCACCTGGCGCCAGCCCTGCCCGTACGCCGCGCAGACGGTGCGGATCAGGTCGTCCTTGCTGACCATCTTGTTGATGACCCGGCGCAGCCGCTCGCTGCCGCCCTCGGGCGCGAAGGTCAGGCCCGAGCGCCGGCCGTTGCGGGAGAACTCGTTGGCGAGGTCGATGTTGAACGCGTCGACGCGGGTCGAGGGCAGCGACAGGCTGACCTTGTCGTCCTCGTAGCGGTCGGCGAGCTGCTTGGCCAGCGGGCCGATCTCGGAGTGGTCGGCGCTCGAGAGCGACAGCAGCCCGACCTCCTCGAAGCCGGTCGCGGCCAGGCCGTTGGCGACCATCTCGCCGATGCCTTTCAGGCTGCGCTCGCGCACCGGACGGGTGATCATGCCGGCCTGGCAGAAGCGGCAGCCGCGGGTGCAGCCGCGGAAGATCTCGACGCTCATCCGCTCGTGCACCGTCTCGGCCAGGGGTACGAGCGGTGTCTTCGGGTAGGGCCACTCGTCGAGGTTCATGACGGTGTGCTTGCTGACCCGCTCCGGCACGCCGGCGCGATTCGGCCGCACGGCCTCGATGCGGCCGTCCTCGAGATACGTCACGTCGTAGAAGCGGGGCACGTAGATGCCGCCGGTCGCGGCCAGGCGCAGCAGCACCTCGTCGCGCCCGCCGGGGCAGTTCTGCGCCTTCCAGTCGCGGACGACGTCGGTGATGGTGCCGACGGCCTGCTCGCCGTCGCCGAGCACGGCGACGTCGATGAAGTCGGCGATCGGCTCCGGGTTGAACGCAGCGTGCCCGCCGGCGACCACGATCGGGTGCGATTCGTCCCGATCCGCTGCGGTCAAAGGGATTCCGGCGAGGTCGAGCGCGGTGAGCATGTTGGTGTAGCCGAGCTCGGTGGAGAAGGACATGCCGAGCAGGTCGAACGCGCCGACCGGGCGGTGGGCGTCGACGGTGAACTGGCTGATGCCGTGCTCGCGCAGCAGGGCCTCGAGGTCGGGCCAGACGCTGTAGGTGCGTTCGGCGAGGGCGTCGTCGCGCTCGTTGAGGACCTCGTACAGGATCTGGACGCCCTGGTTGGGCAGGCCGACCTCGTAGGCGTCGGGGTACATCAGCGCCCAGTGGACCGCGACGTCGTCCCATTCCTTGGTGCGCGCGTTGAGCTCACCGCCGACGTACTGGATCGGCTTGGCGACCCGCGGCAGCAGCGGTTCGAGCAGGGGGAACAGCGACGGGACAGGCACGCCTACCGAGTGTACGGACGTATTCGGCTGCAGCGATCCGCTCCGCCGGGGGGCTTGCCCGGGCGGTAGAGCCACTCGCCGAAGAACGGCGTCGGATCCTGGTGGTCGCGGGCCTCGGCGCCGGTCGCCGTGGTGACGAGGTCGCTCGAGACGGGCTGCGTGCTGCGCCACCGCGATGTGGCGTGCTGCCACGCTGCGGGCGTGATCCGGACCACTGGCAGTATCGCGACAGTGAGTTCGCGCGAGCCGACACCCAGCCGGGCCGACGCCGTGCCCCCGGAGATCCTCCTGCTCGCCGCGGTGAGTTCGGTGCAGTTCGGCTCCGCGTTCGCCGACAAGATCTTCGATCGCGCGGGGCCGGGGGGTACGGCGTTCCTGCGCGTCCTGTTCACCGCCGTCGTGCTGCTCGCGATCGCCCGTCCGAGCCTGCGCGGCCGGACCCGGCGCGAGATCGGGACGGTCGTCGCGTACGGGCTCACGCTCGCCGCCATGAACTGGGCCTTCTACGAGGCGCTGCACCGGCTACCGCTCGGCGTTGCGGTGACCATCGAGTTCACCGGCCCGCTGGCCGTCGCGATCGCCGGGTCGCGCAAGGTGGTCGACGTGATCTGGGTGGCGCTCGCCGGCGGCGGCGTCGTGCTGCTCGCGCTGCGCGGGGGTGAGTCCGGCGTGCATCTCGTCGGGGTGCTGCTGGCGCTGGTGGCGGCCTCGCTCTGGGCGCTCTACATCGTGCTGACGAAGCGGGTGGGGGCGTCGTTCGGCGCGATCGAGGCCCTCGCGATCGGCATGGCCGTCGGCTCGTTCCTGGTGCTGCCCGCCGGCGTCGTCGAGGGCGGCTCGTCACTGCTGCTGCCGGGCGTGCTCGCCGGCTGCCTCGGCGTCGCGGTGATGTCGTCGCTCGTGCCGTACACCCTCGAGCTCATCGCGCTGCGCCGGCTGACCACCGCGGTGTTCGGCCTGCTCATGAGTCTGGAACCGGCGGTCGCGGCCCTCGCCGGGGTGATCGTGCTGGGGCAGTCGCTGACCGCCGTGCTCACGGTCGCGATCGTGATGGTCGTGGTCGCGAGTGTCGGCGCCACGGTCACCGGGCGGGCACGCCCCGACCGCCCCTTGGACGCCTGACCCCGCGTCGCGTCACCGGCGGTGGAGGGATCTCGCCCGAACCGCGCACCACGAGCGTCGTCGGCAGGGTGACCATCTCGGCCGGCCCGGTGCGCCGGTCGATGCGGGTGAGCAGCAGCTCGCTCGCGCGCTCCCCCATGCCGACGACGTCCTGGCGGACCACGGTGACGGGCGGATCGAGCAGGTCGGCGAGCGGGAAGTCGTCGAATCCGACGAGCGCGACCTGATCGAGCAGCCCGAGGCGGCGCAGCGCCGTCACCGCGCCGACCGTGATGCTGTTCTGCGCGGTGAACAGCGCGCTCGGCGGATCGGCCAGAGCCATGAGCTCGGTGACCGCGCGCTCGGCGAGGGTCGCGTCGCCGAGGTCGGGGAGGACGAGGCGCTCGTCCGGGCCGCCGGTGGGCTGCAGCGCGTCGCGGAAGCCGCACGCCCGCTGCGCGGCGGTCCAGAGCACGGCGCGGTCGGTGAGGCACGCGATGCGCCGGTGTCCCTGCGCGAGGAGGTGTTCGGCCGCCGCCCGGGCCCCGCCGAGGTTGTCGCACACGACGGTGTCGACCTCGACGCCGTGCACCGGACGGTCGACCGCCACCACCTGCAGGCCGGCCCGGATCTCAGCGGCGAGGTAGGACTGGTCGCGAACCGCGGCCATGATGACGAGACCGTCGACCCGGCGTGAGACGAGATCGAGGGCCAGCTGCGGCTCGCGCTCGACATCGTCGTCGACGCTGGCCGACAGGACGGCGATGCGCCGGGCCCGGGCCCGGTCGCCGATGGTGCGCAACAGCTGGGCCGAGAAGGCGTTGCCGAGGTCGTGCAGCAACACCCCGATGCTCGACGTGCGCACGCCGCGGCGCAGGTTGCTGGCCGCGAGGTTGTGCCGGTAGTCGAGCTCGGCCGCGGCCCGGTGCACCCGCGCCACGAGATCGGGCGAGACCCCGGGTTCGCCGTTCACGACCCGCGAGACGCTCTTGAAACTCACGCCGGCGCGGGCCGCGACGTCGCGCATGGTGGCCCGTCGCGCCGGGCTCACCCGGGACCTCGGGTCTTGGCGTCGCTCACGAAGCCCTCCGTCCGGAGGCCGACAAGGTTGTCAGACTGCCACCCCGCCGCCGGTGCGCCAACCCCTGCGGTCGCGGAGGGCTCAGCCCGCCGACCGTCGGCGTACCGACTGCAGCAGGCCGATCGCGAGCCCCTGCGCGAACATCGACGACCCGCCGTAGGACACGAACGGCAGCGGCACGCCGGTCACCGGCGTGAGCCCGAGGTTCATGCCGATGTTCTGGAACGCCTGGAAGGCGAACCAGCAGACGACGCCGACCGCGACCAGCCGGCCGGCGTCGTCGGCGTCTCGGGCGATGCGCAGGCCGCGCCAGCACAGCAGCGCGCACAGCGCGACGATGCAGCTGCCGCCGAGCAGGCCGAACTCCTCCCCCGCCACGGAGAACACGAAGTCGGTCTGCTGCTCGGGCACGAAGCCGCCGTTGGTCTGCGGCCCGTGGAACAGCCCGGTGCCGAACAGGCCGCCGTCGGCGATGGCGATGTGCGCCTGGGTCACGTTGTAGGCCGCGCCCTGCACATCCCGGTTCGGGTGGGTGAACGAGGTGAAGCGGGCGAGCTGGTAGTCCTGCAGCACGCCGGCCTTCACCGCGATCACCGCGACCAGCACGCCGAGCACGATCAGCCCGATCGTCCAGCGGGCCCGGACGTTGGCGGTGATGAGCACGCCGAACGCCGCGCTCGCGAGCACCATCGCCGACCCGAGGTCGGGCTGCAGCATGATCAACCCGAACGGCACCGCCACCAGCCCGATCACGAGGAGCACGTCGCCGGTGGTCGGCGGCGATCCGTCGTCACGCCGGGCGGCGCGCTGGGTGAACAGCACCGCCATACCGACGATCAGGCCCAGCTTCATGAACTCCGACGGCTGCAGCTCGACACTGCTGCTGAGCCGGATCCACGCGTGCGCGCCGTTGATCGTCGAGCCGGCCACGAATACGAGCAGCAACCCGCCGAGGCTGGCGAGGTAGACAATCGGGCCGAACAGCCGCAGCAGGCGGGCGTCGAGCCGCGACGCCGCCACCATGAGCCCGGCAGCGATCACCAGATTGATCAGGTGGCGGTAGAGGAACGCCTGCGGGTTGCCGCCGATCACGATCTGCTGGTCGCGGGTCGCGGCCCACACCAGCACCGCGCCGATCAGGGAGAGCGCGAGCGCGGTCGCGTTGAGGACGTGGTCCTGGCCCTGCGCCCGGCGGTCGAGCGAGAGCACCGGGGGGTTCAGCGCGAACGGGACGCGCGGATCGCGCGCGGCGTAGGTCATCGCTTCGTCACCGTGCTCACCTGCGGCGCGATCGTCGGCAGCGTCGTGTCGGGACGGATCCCGGGCAGCAGCGGCTTGCCGTCGACGCCGAACAGTGCGTCCCAGATGCGCTTGAGCATCGGGCCGGCCGCGGTCGCGCCGGTGCCGCCCTGCTCGATCATGCCGACCATGACGAAGTGGGCGCGGGTGTTCCCCTTGGCGTCCTTGAAGGTCGGCCCCCACGTCGCGAGCCAGGACGTGTCCTGCTGGCCGTAGACCTCGGCCGTGCCCGTCTTGCCGCCGATGCGGTTCTGGTACTTCGAGCCGAGGTAGGCGAAGGCGCCCGACACCGCCCAGCCGCGACTGAAGTCGAGCGACGTGGTGATGTAGTTCAACAGCGACTGGCTGACCGGGACCCGGTTGTGCACCTTGGGATCGATCGTTCGCACGACCTTGCCCTTGGCGTCGACCACGGCCCACCCGAGCGTGGGCTCGAAGATCTTGCCGCCGTTGACGAGGGCCGAGTACGCGAGCGCGAGCTGCAGGGGCGACATCGTCGTCTCGCCCTGGCCGATCGACATGTCGGCGTTGTCGCCCGCGCGGTAGCGCCAACCGTCGGTGCAGTTCTCCGAGGCGAGCTCGGTCAGGTAGGCCCGGTTGCTGCGGTTCCCGATCTCGGGGTACCCCCGCCGAGCGGCCTTGCAGTAGTCGCTCCGGTTGGCCTTCCAGCGCGCCATGCGCGTCTCGCGGTCGGCGAAGCTGCCGGTCGACTGCTCCCCCGCCGGCAGGTCGACACCGGGGCTGCGGCCGACGCCGTAGGCCGCCGCCATCCGCTGCAGGAACTCGTTCGCCTTCTTGCCCTTGGCGAGGCGGGCCTGGTCGGCGTAGTACTCGTCGGCCGTCGGCACGTAGAAGAACGTGTCGCACGAGTAGCCGAGCGCGTCGCGCAGGTTCACCGGCCCGAGCACCTCGGAGGCGTAGTTGGTCTTCACCCGTCCGTCGATCGAGACCGACCCCGGGCAGCCGTAGCGGTCGGTGGTGTTGATCTGCTTGTGCATCACCAGCGACGACGACGTGATCAGTTTGAACGTCGAACCCGGCGCGTACTCGCCGGCGATCGCGCGGTCGAGCAGCGGTACCCCGGCCGACGGGTCGGTCAGCGTGCGGTAGTCGGAGTTCGAGATGCCGCCGATGAACAGCGACGGCTTGTACGTCGGGTAGCTGGCCGAGGCGATGATGCGACCGGTGTTGGGGTCGATGACGACCACCGCGCCCGACGTCGCCTTCTTGCCCTTCTTGCGCGAGTCCTTGATCTGCTGGGCCAGCGACGACTCGGCCAGTTTCTGCACCCGGGCGTCGATGCTGGTGACGAGGGTGTCGCCCTGCTGGGCCGGGACGGAGGTGCCCGACCCGACTGTGTAGCCCTGCGGGTTGAGCTGCACGAGCTGCTTGCCGTCGACCCCGCGGAGCACCGAGTCGTACTGCTGTTCGAGCCCGCTCACCCCGATGGTGTCGGCGTCGACCAGGTTCGGGTTCGCCTTCTTGTCGGCCTCGGTGATCTCGCTGGTGTAGCCGAGCAGGTGGGCCGCGAGCGAGCCGCCCGGATAGGCCGGCACGGTGACGGTCTGCACCTCGACCCCGGGGAAGGCCTCGCGGTGCTCGCTGATCGCCAGCACCACGTTCATCGGCGCGTCCGTCATGACCGGTACCGGCGCGAAGGGCTCACCGGTCGAGCAGGGCGCGGGCACCGTGGGCGAGCACGGCGTGATCTCGCGGGCCAGCGTCGCCGGCGCGGTCTCGAGCAGTGCGCCCAGCTCCTTCAGCACGGCCGCGCCTCTGTCGGCCCGGCGCTGCAGCAGGTCGCGGTCGACCGTGACGATCCGCGTCGAGGTGTTGGCCACGAGCACGTTGCCCTGGCTGTCGACGATGAGCCCGCGCGGCGCCGGCACCACGATCACGCCGTCGTGGGTCAGGTGCGCGCTCTGGACGGGCTTGTTCGGATCGAGCAGCTGCACGTAGTAGAGCCGGGCGAACAGCGTCAGCATCATCGAGACGACGAGCGCGACGACGATGCCGAGGCGGCGCGGTGTCGGCGGCCGCCGGGAGCGCTCGAGGTCAACCATGACGTCCGCCGATGACCAGGTCGGTGAGCACCGGCCGCGGCGCCCGTAACGCCTCGGAGCGCAGCATGCGGCGCACGATCACGAGCAGGCCGAGGGCGAGCACGGTGTCGGCGACGGTGACCGGCACGAGGTCGCGCAGCGCGTCGGTCCAGACGGGGCCGGCGTTGACGAGGGCGAGCAGCAGGGTGGCGGCCGAGCCGGCCACACCGCACACGACGCCCGCGGTGAGTGCGTCATGGCGCAGGCGGTGCCGGTCGGCGGCGGCCCCGCAGACCAGCCCGACGCCGAGCCAGCACAGGGCGAGCACCCCGGCGGGGTGGCTCGTCCCGAGGTCGGCGACGAGCCCGGCGGCGAAGCCGAACGACATGCCGGTCGACGGGCCGTCGGTCAGGGCGATGGCGGCGACGAGGACGGCCGGCAGGCTGACCGCGAGCGGCGCGAGGACCGGCGCGACGAGGGTTGCCTGCAGCAACAGCACGGTGAGGATCGCGGCCATCGCGCCGACGAGCCGGAGCCGGGTCATCGTCCCGGCCGCAGTGGCGCCCGCCCGGCGACGGTGGCGCCGGGGTCGAGGATGACCGCGACGAGGTCGACGGCGGTCGGCGAGGTCGCCGGTCGCACCGACGCCCGCACCGTGCCGTCGGCGGAGGTGCGCACGGCCGTCACCGTGCCCACCGACAGCCCGGCGATGTAGCTCGAGGCGCCACTCGGGCCGCTCACCAGGCGGTCGCCCACCTCGATCCTCGCGGTCGGGCTCAGCGGCACGAAGAGGAACCCGCTCGGCCCGGCGCCGGAGGCGACCCCGATCTCGCCGGAGCGCACGTCGCGCACCCCGACCCCCGAGCCGGGATCGGCCGCGAGCAGGACGACCGAGCTGTCCGAGTCGGCCTGCAGCACCCGGCCGACGAGCCCCGCGCCGTCGGTCACCGTCTGCCCCGCCTGCACGCCGCCCCGGCTGCCGACGTCGAGGGTGACGGTCCAGTCGAAGCCCTGCCCGGGGCCGAGCGCGATCACGCGGGCCGGCAGCAGCGTGTGGTCGGAGCCGTCGGAGGCACGCTGCAGCCCGGCCAGCTGCGCCTCGGTGTGCCGGTCGGCGGCCTGCTTGGCGAGCTCGCCGTTCAGCCGGGCGACCTCACGGCGGAGCTGCTCGATCCGGGCCTGGTTCGTGCCGGCCGAGGGCACCCCCTCGAGCCAGCGCCGGGCCGGGCCGAGCAGGGCGTCGGTGCCGCGGTAGAGGCCGCCGAGCGTGCCGCGGACTCCGGTGTGCGCCTCCCGCAGGCTGCCGCCACCGAGATCGAGGGTGATGAAGCAGGCGGCGAGCACCGACAGGGCGATCGCCGACAGTCGCTGCCGCCGGGTCAGCTTCCGCATGGCGGCCGCTCAGCGTCGATGGCCGTCGACGACGACCTTCTGCAGTTGGTCGAAGTGCTCGACGACCGTGGCGGTGCCGAGCACGACCGAGTCGAGCGGGCGCTCCGCGACCGCGACCGGGATGCCGAGCTCGTGCTGGAGGCGGGTGTCGAGCCCGCGCAGCAGCGCGCCGCCGCCGGTGAGCACGATGCCGTGGCTGACGAGGTCGCCGGAGAGCTCGGGCGGGCAGCGGTCGAGGGTGGCGCGCACGGCCGCGATGACCCTGACCAGCGGCGGGTCCATCGCCTTGCGCAGCTCGTCGCCGGAGATCGCGACGTTGCGGGGCAGCCCGGTGCCGACGTCGCGTCCGCGGATCTCGGCCTTCTTCGGCCCGGAGGTCGGGAAGGCCGAGCCGACCGAGATCTTGAGTTCCTCAGCCGTCCGGTCGCCGATGAGCAGCGAGAACTCGGCCCGGACGTAGTCGACGATCGCGGTGTCGAGCGCATCGCCGGCGACCCGGACGCTGGTCGAGGCGACGATGCCGCCGAGGGCCAGGATCGCGACTTCGGTGGTACCGCCGCCGATGTCGACGACCATCGAGCCCGACGGCTGGTTCACCGGCAGGCCGGCCCCGATCGCGGCCGCCATCGGCTCCGAGATCGTGTGCACCCTGCGCGCGCCGGCCGCGTAGGCGGCCTCGCTGACCGCCCGCTGCTCGACGCTGGTGATGCCCGACGGCACGCACACGACGATGCGGGGGCCGGTGAACGCGCCCCGGCGGCGCAGCACCTTGCGCACGAAGTAGCGCAGCATCTCCGAGGTGATGTCGTAGTCGGCGATGACGCCGTCCTGCAGCGGGCGCACCGCGCGGATGTGGTCGGGCGTGCGGCCGATCATCCGCTTGGCCTCGGCGCCGACCGCGACCACGGAATTCGTCGACGTGTCCACGGCGACGACCGAGGGCTCGTTGAGCATGATGCCGCGGCCGCGCGCGTAGATCAGCGTGTTGGCCGTGCCCAGATCGATCGCGAGGTCACCGCCGAGGAGGTCACCGCCGCGCACCGAGACGCGCGAGACCATCGCCCGGCGCGACAGGTCCGCGCGGCGTGCGAGAGGCGTTGACGTCACGGCACAGACCCACTTCGGCGAGGAACACGACAGATGCGCTAAGCCGTGATCGTAGGGTCGATGTGAGGCCAAACCCCGCTGCGACGCGCGGTGCGGGTGTTACTGATGTGACTTAGCGCCTCACCGCTTCGGGAACCACAGGCCGATCTCGCGGGCGGCCGACTCCGGGGAGTCCGAGCCGTGCACGATGTTCTGCTGCACGGCGAGGCCCCAGTCGCGGCCGAGGTCGCCCCGGATCGTGCCCGGCAGTGCCGCGGTCGGATCGGTGGCGCCGGCCAGCGCGCGGAAGCCCTCGATGCAGCGGTGCCCCTCGATGACCATCGAGGTCACCGGGCCGGAGAGCATGAAGTCGACCAGCGGCTGGTAGAACGGCTTGCCCTCGTGCTCGGCGTAGTGCTGCGCGAGCAGCTCGGGGGTGGCCATCCGCAGCGCGAGGCCGACCAGCCGGTAGCCCTTCGCCTCGATGCGGCGGATGACCTCGCCGGTGAGACCGCGGGCGACGCCGTCGGGCTTGACGAGGACAAGGCTCTGTTCGATCGATTCGCTCACGCCTGGGAGCGTAGCCGTCCGCCCCTGCGCGGATCCTCATGCTGTCACGGTGCGCGGGCACCGTGCGAGCATGAAGATCCGTTTCGGGAGGGGCCTACTCGACCAACATGCGCAGGCCGCCGGACGTGCCGACGACCTCGTGACGCAGCATCAGCAGCCGCAACCAGATGGCGGCGAAGATGGCGCCGACGAGGAACATTGTGCCGATCAGGAAGCCGGTGGCGGTGAAGGCCAGCTGCAGCACCGAGCCGAGGCCGATGCCGAACGGGCGGCGCAGCAGGCCGGCGGCCAGGACCAGCACCACGGCCAGGCCGATGCAGATGCCGGTGCGCACCGGCCCGAGCCCGGTGGTGAAGGCGATGGTGCGCGGCACGAGCAGCACGATGACGGCCTCGAGCGCCAGGACGCCGGCGAGCGCACCCCGGGTGGCCTTGTTCGCCCGCCGCGCCCGCTCGGCGAACTGCTCCGGCGTCGGCTGAATCGTCACGGGCGGGGGCCGAGCAGCACGCGGGCCTCGCCGACGGCGACGACCGAGCCGGTGACGAGCACGCCGGAGCCGACGACGACCTCGTCGCCGGTGTCCTCGGCGAGCCGGACGGCGGTCTCGAGCGCGTCGTCGAGGCGGGGCTCGACGGTCACGCGGTCGGCCCCGAAGATCGGCACGGCCGCGGCGGCCAGCTCGTCGGCGTCCAGGCCGCGCGACGACGAGGTCTGGGTGACGACCAGCTCGTCGATCGCGGGGTCGAGCAGTTCGAGCATGCCGGTGGCGTCCTTGTCGGCCATCACCGCGAGCACCCCGACGAGACGCCGGAAGTGGAACGCCTCGCCCACGGCCTCGAGCGTCGCGGTCATGCCGGCCGGGTTGTGCGCGGCGTCGAGCAGGATCGTCGGCGCCGAGCGGATCGGTTCGAGCCGCCCGGGCGAGCGCACGGCGGCGAACGCCTCGCGCACGACGTCGATGTCGAGCGCGCCGCCCGACCCGCCGGCGCCGAAGAACGCCTCGGCGGCGGCGAGAGCGAGCGCGGCGTTCTGCGCCTGGTGCTTGCCGTGCAGCGGCAGGAAGATCTCGTCGTAGACGCCGCCGAGCCCCTGCAGGGTGATGACCTGGCCGCCGACGGCGATGCGGCGGTCGAGCACGCCGAACTCGAGCCCCTCGCGCGCGACCGTGGCGTCGACCTCCACCGCCCGGCGGATCAGCTCGGGCGCGGCATCGTTGGGCTGGGACGCGAGGATGGCCACCGCCCCGGGCTTGATGATCCCGGCCTTCTCGGCGGCGATCTTGACGACCGTGTCGCCGAGGTACTGCGTGTGGTCGAGGCCGATCGGCGTCACGACGGCGATCTCAGCGTCCATCACGTTGGTGTTGTCCCACGTGCCGCCGAGCCCGACCTCGACGACCGCGACGTCGACCGGGGTGTCGGCGAAGATCGAGAACGCGAGCGCGGTGACGATCTCGAAGAACGACAGCGGGGTGTCGAACTGCTGGTCGATCAGCTCGACGAGCGGCGCGATCTCGCGGTAGCCCTCCACGAACACGCGATCGCTGACCGGCTCGCCGTCGATGACGATGCGCTCGTTGACGTGTTCGAGGTGCGGGCTGGTGTAGCGCCCCGACCGCAGCCCGAACCCGCGCAGCAGCTCGTCGAGCATGCGGGCCGTGCTGGTCTTGCCGTTCGTGCCGGTCAGGTGGATCGAGCGGTACGCCTTCTGCGGGTCGCCCAGCAGCTCGACCAGCGCCTGCATGCGCTCGTTGGTCGGGTTGATGTGCCCCTCGTTGCGGCGGCCGAAGATCTCGCCCTCAACCTCGTGCAGCAGGGCGGCGTACTTCTCCTTCTCGGTGGGCGCCACGTCAGGCGCTCGGCAGCGCGGCCAGCGCGGCGTCGATGCGGGCGATCTCGGCCTCGGCCGCCGTCACGCGATCGCGCACCTTGGCCACCACCGCCTCGGGCGCCTTGCCGGTGAAGGCCTCGTTGCCGAGCTTCGCCGAGTTCGTGGCGAGCTCCTTCTCGGCCGCGGCGCGGTCCTTCGTCAGTCGGGTCCGCTCGGCAGCGACATCGATCGTCCCGGACAGGTCGAAGGCCACGCGCACCCCGCTTGCCGTCGTGAGGGACGCGGTCTCGGCGAACCCGTCGCCGGCGTCGTCGAGCCGCAGCAGCGCGCGGATCGCGGGCTCGGTCGTCGGCGTGACGCCGGTGAGCGTGGCCGGCACCCGCTGCGACGGCTTCACGCCCTGGTCGGAGCGGAAGCGGCGCACCTCGGTGACGACGGCCTGGATCGCCCGGACGTCGGCGGTCGCGGCGGCGTCGGCGCGGGACGGGTCGGCGAGCGGCCAGTCGGCGATCACCAGCGACTCGCCGCCGGTCAGCGCCGTCCACAGCACCTCGGTCACGAACGGCACCATCGGGTGCAGCAGGCGCAGCAGCGCGTCGAGCACCTCGCCGAGCACGCGGCGCGTGCTGTCGGCGGTCGGCCCGGACAGCGACAGCTTGGCCAGCTCGATGTACCAGTCACACACCTCGTCCCACGCGAAGTGGTAGAGCACGTCGACGATCTTGGCGAACTCGTAACGCTCGTAGAGCGCGTCGACCTCGGCGATCACGGCGTTGAGCCGCGACAGGATCCAGGCGTCCGGGCCCTCGACGACGGCCGGCAGCGGACCGTCGACCGTGGCGCCCGACATCAGGGCGAAGCGGGTGGCGTTCCAGAGCTTGGTGCCGAAGTTGCGGGTGCCGACCACCCACTCCTCGTTGATGGCCTGGTCGGCGCCCGGGTTCGCGCCCTGCAGCAGCGACAGCCGCACGGCGTCGGCGCCGTACTCGTCGATCCAGAGCAGCGGGTCGACGACGTTGCCGCGGGACTTCGACATCTTCTTGCCCGACGCGTCGCGGACGAGCCCGTGCAGCACGACCGTCTCGAACGGCACCGCGCCGTCCATCGCGTACAGGCCGAACAGCATCATCCGGACGACCCAGAAGAAGAGGATGTCGTAGCCGGTGACCAGCACGGTGGTCGGGTAGTAGCGCTCCAGATCGGTCGTGGCATCGGGCCAGCCGAGGGTCGAGAAGGGCCACAGCGCCGACGAGAACCAGGTGTCGAGCACGTCGGTGTCCTGGGTCCACCCACTCGGCGGGGTCTCGTCCGGGCCGAAGCACATGTCGTCGCCGTCGGGTGAGTACCAGACCGGGATCTGGTGGCCCCAGCGCACCTGGCGGCTGATGCACCAGTCGCGCAGGTTGTCGACCCACTGGAAGTAGCGGCCGCGCATCGACTCGGGCTCGACCGTCACCCGGCCCTCGCGGACGGCGTCACCCGCCGCCTTCGCCAGCGGCTCGACCCGCACCCACCACTGCAGCGACAGGCGCGGCTCGATGACGGTGTCGCAGCGCGAGCAGTGCCCGACCGCGTGCACGTAGGGACGCTTCTCGGCCACGATGCGACCGTCCTCGCGCAGCGCGGCGACGATCGCGTAGCGCGCCTCGAGCCGGTCGAGGCCCTGGAACGGGCCGGGCACGGTGATCGCGCCCCGCTCGTCCATGATCGTCGGCATCGGGAGGTCGTGCCGGCGGCCGATCTCGAAGTCGTTGGGGTCGTGCGCCGGGGTCACCTTGACCGCGCCGGTGCCGAACGACGGGTCGACGTGCTCGTCGGCCACGATCGGGATGCGCCGGTTGGTCAGCGGCAGGGCCACGGTGGTGCCGACGAGGTGGCGGTAACGCTCGTCGTCGGGGTGGACGGCCACCGCGGTGTCGCCCAGCATCGTCTCGGCGCGGGTGGTGGCCACCACGATCGCGTCGGCACCGTCGCCGTAGCGGATGCTCACCAGCTCGCCCGGCTCGTCGGCGTGCTCGACCTCGGCGTCGGACAGCGCCGTCATGTCCAGCGGGCACCAGTTGATGATCCGCTCGGCCCGGTAGATCAGGTCGTCGTCGTAGAGCCGCTTGAAGATCGTGTTGACCGCGCGGTTCAGGCCCTCGTCCATGGTGAACCGTTCGCGCGACCAGTCGACGCCGTCACCCAGGCGCCGCATCTGGCCCAGGATCTGGCCACCGAAGCGGTTCTTCCACTCCCACGCCTTGGCCATGAACTCGTCGCGGGTGTAGTCGGCCCGGCCCTTGCCCTCGGTCTCGCCCAGGTAGCGCTCGACGAGGTTGTTCACCGCGAGGGACGCGTGGTCCATACCCGGCAGCCACAGCGTGTCGAAGCCGCGCATGCGGGCCCGGCGGGTGATCGCATCCATCATCGACTGCTCGAGCGCGTGGCCGATGTGCAGGTTGCCGGTCACGTTCGGCGGCGGGATCACCAGCGAGAACGGCGGCTTGCCGCTGTCCGGATCGGCGGTGAAGTACCCCCGCTCGACCCACCGCTCGTAGAGTGGGCCCTCTACGTCGGCCGGCACGAAGTGGGACGGCAGGCCGGGGCTCTCGGGCGGTGTGGCGGTCACTCAGGCATCCTACGGAAGGCGATCGAGCAACGTGCCCGGATACCTCGTGGCGGACGGGCCCGCACTCGGCCACGATCAAGGTATGGCTCTGCACACCTCCACCGACCCGGACGAGATCGATGCCCTGCTGACCCGGGCGCTCGAGGCCGACCCGGTCCGCAACACCTCGTTCAGCAGCGTGCGCTCGGCGGCGCGACGCGACCCGGGCCAGGTCTGGTGCGCCCACGACGGCGCCAGGATGGCCGCGCGCTCGCAGCCGCAGCACCCGGTGGCGCTGACGCCGGGCTGGACCGAGATCGCCGAGCTGGTCGAGGCGCTCACCGAGCTGCCCGCTCCCCTCGCGGTGAACGGACCGGTCGAGGTGGTGGAGGCCGTCGCCACCGCCCTGGGCCGCCGGCCGGTGCTGCGGCTCGACGAGCGGCTGTTCCGCCTCGACGTGCTGATGCCACCCGCAGGGGTGACGGGGCAGGCTCGCGCCGCCGGGGCCGACGACATCGACCTGATCGGTCAGTGGCTGGTCGACTTCCACCTCGAGGCGTTCGGTTCGGTGCCGCCCGACTTCGCCCCCCGCGAGCAGGGCGAGTGGGCGGTCACCGAACGGCGGCCGTGGCTCTGGCTGGCGCCCGACGGCGCCCCGGTGTCGATGGCCTGCCGCCAGCCGACCGTCGTGGGCGTGGCCCGCATCGGCCCGGTCTTCACCCCGCGCGAGCACCGCGGCCACGGCTTCGGCTCGGCCGTGACCGCCCGCGCGACCGCCGACATCCTGGCCGACTCGGCGATCCCGGTGCTCTTCACCGATCTCGCCAACCCGACGTCGAACAAGATCTACGAGGCGCTCGGCTACCGCGCGGTCGAGGACCGGCTCGCTCTGCGTTTCTGACCCGGCGGCGTCAGCGCACCGCGACCGGGGAGCGGTCGAGCCAGGCCGCGAAGGCGTCGAACGAGAACGGACGGCCGAGGAACTCCTCGACCAGGTCGGCGGCGTCGGCCGACCCACCGCGGGCGAGGATGCAGTCGCGGTAGCGCCCGGCGACCGCCGGGTCGAACATGTTGCCGGCGTCGAACGCCGAGAACAGGTCCTTCGCGATCACCAGGCTCCAGAGATAGGTGTAGTACGCCGACGAGTACCCGCCGAGGTGGCCGAACGACGCATGGAAGTGCGTGTCCTCGAGGTAGACCGAGAGGTCGTAGGTGCCCTGCAGCTCACGGACCCGTTCGGTGAGGTCGGCCGGGCGGTCGCGGTGCAGCTCGTAGGAGACCGCGGTGTAGAAGAGCTGGTTGCGGACGAACAGGCCCTTGCCGAAGTCCTTGGCCGCGCGCATGCGCTCGACGAGGTCGCGCGGGATCGGCGTGCCTTCCGCGTCGAGCGCGAACGTCTGCAGCACGTCGGCGTCCCAGGCCCACTCCTCGAGCATCTGCGACGGCGCCTCGACGAAGTCCCACTCCGTCGCGACGCCGGAGAAGCGGGCGAAGCGCTGCTGCCCGCCCAGCACGTGGTGCACCAGGTGTCCGAACTCGTGGAACAGCGTGACGACGTCGGTGTGCTGCATCAGTCCCCGCGGGAAGTTGCAGACCAGCGCGCCCTCGGGCAGCTGCCGGCCGGTGATGCCACCGACGAGGTCGAACTGCGCCGCGTGCTTGAACTTGCCCTCGCGCGGGTGCAGGTCGAGGTAGATGCGGCCGCGCCGCTCGCCCTCGACGAGCACGTCGTAGGCGGTCACGTCGGCGTGCCAGACCGGGGCGTCGACCACGCGGTACTCGACCCCGAAGAGCCGGCTGGTGACGTCGAGCAGCCCCTGCCGTACCCGGCCGAAGTCGAAGTAGCGGCGCACCTCCTGCGCGTCGACGTCGAAGTTCTCGCGCCGGACCAACTCGCTGTAGTACGCCACGCAGCTGGCGTCGAGCGTGCTGGCGGCCGGCTCGTCGAGGCGACGGCGCTCGAGCAGCACGTCGTGGTCGCGCTGCGCCGACGACTCGGCCGCGCCGGCCAGCCGGGCGATGAACTCGGCGATGGCCTCGGAGGTCTTCACCATCTTCACGTCGGCGTCGTAGGCCGGCCAGCTGTCGTAGCCGAGCAGCTCGGCCCGCTCGTCGCGCAGGTCGAGCAGCTCGTGCAGCACGGCGTCGTTCTCGGGCCAGCCGCGGTTGAGGAACGCGACGGTCAGGGCGAGGCGGGCCTCGGGGTCGCGGGCGAAGGTGCGGAACGGGATCACGTCGGGGTAGTCGGTGGTGACGGTGACCAGGCCGTCGTCGCCGACCGGGTGGCCCTCGACCCAGTCGGCCGGCAGGCCGGCGAGCGCATCGGGGGCGACCCGGATGCTGCGGACGTCGTCGCGGATCACCCGGCTGAAGTCCTGGTCGAGGACCGTGAGCCGCTCGGCGATCGCGCGCAGCCGGGCGCGGTCGGCGTCGCTGCGGTCGACGCCGGCACGGTGGAAGTCGCGCAGCACGTGGGTCCGCAGCCGGGCCGATTCGGGATCGAGACCGGTCGGGTCGGTGGCGTCGAGGACGGCGAACAGCTCGCTGTCGAGGCCCCGCTCGGTCTGCACCCGGCTGACCTCCTGGGCCCGGGCCTCGGCCAGTTCCCGCACCGCGGCGTCGGGATGCACCTCGTTCAGCAGGCCGGCGATCGAGTCGGCCCCGCGCAGGGCGATGTCGGCGTCGTTCCAGAGGTCGAGTACCTCGGCGGCGCCGCGCGGCGAGCCGTCCTTGAGGGCGTCGAGCAGCTCGCGGGCGGCGGCCAGTTGGCCGTCGACCCGGTCGGCGAGCCACGCCGTCCACGCAGTCGGGTCTTCGGGCATCGAGAGCAGTGCGGTGGTCACCCGTCCGACCCTACTGAGCCGCACCGACATGTTGAGCCGCGCCGACACGTTCAGTCGAGTTGCACCGGGACGAGCACTCGCGCCAGCCGCACCCGTCGCGCACCGTCGGGGTGCTCGGCCGCGGTGCGGCCCTTGCGGGCCTCGACGAAGCGTTGGTAGAGCTCACCCAGCTCACCCGCCTCGTCGGGGGTCAGCCACAGGTGTTGTGCCTCGACCGAGGCGACGTGCTGCCACTCCGCGGGCTGGGTCCGCTCGGCGTCGAACCAGCGGCCGACGTCGACGCGCAGGCGGTCGAGCATCGAGTTGACGACCGCGCTCGACGCGGCAACCGCCACGGCGTCGGGCATCCGGTCGACCCGCCAGCCACCGGCGACGGCCCGCCACGGACGCTCCCGGCCGTCGCCCGAGCTCTCGGCCCGCTCGACGAAACCCCATTTCTCGAGCGCCCGCAGGTGGTAGCTCATCGCGCTCGGCGAGATGCCGGCGACCTCGGCGCACTCGGTGGCGGTGAGCTCCTCCCCCTCGGTCAGCGCGTCGAGCACGGTGAGCCGCGCCGGATGCG
This sequence comes from Jatrophihabitans sp., assembly GCF_036000465.1. Lineage (GTDB taxonomy): Bacteria > Actinomycetota > Actinomycetes > Mycobacteriales > Jatrophihabitantaceae > Jatrophihabitans. The sequence goes on from NZ_DASYFV010000029.1 coordinate 68,653, forward strand.
CCAGGGCCTTGATCGCCTGCGGATCGGTCAGGACGCGGGGCTCGGGACGGGCGCTCACATCGCCGAGACTACTTGACGCCGTCCGATCTAAAGGATTATTTTCGCAATATGTCTTTCACATCTGGACGGCGCGATCTCCGACTCGTCATCGGCGCCAAGGCGGTCTCGTTCCTCGGCGACGAAGTCGCGGCCCTCGCGCTGGTGCTACGGCTGCAGTCGCACGGCGCCGGGTTCGTGGCCGCGGTGCTGATCGCCAACCTGGCCCCGATCATGCTGCTGTCCGGCGTCGTCGGACGGCTGGTCGACCGGCGCGACAACCGCGCGCTGCTGATCACCTCGAGCCTCGTGCAGGCAGCGCTGTGCGGGGTGCTGGCGTTCACGACGGCGCCGGTCGCCGTGCTCACGCTGGTCGGGCTGCTCGGCATCGGTCAGGCCGTCAACGGCGCGACGTGGCAGGCGCTCATCCCGTCGCTGGTGGGGCCGGCCGAGCTGGCCCGGGCCATCGGCCGGTCGCAGGCCGCGACCACCGTGGCCGGGATCGCCGCCCCGGCCCTCGGGGGCCTGCTCGTCGCCCGCTTCGGCGCCGGCCTGCCGCTGCTCATCGACACCGCCACGTTCCTCGCCGTCACCGGTGCCGCCCTGCTGGTGCGCGCCCGGCGCGAGCCGGCCCCGGCGAATCCGGGCGAGAAGCCGGCGGGCGGCGTCGCGATCGTCCGGCGCGAACCGCTGCTGCGGGCAACCCTCACGCTGCTCGGACTGTTCGTGCTGCTCGGCTCGATGGTGAACGTCGTCGAGGTGTTCCTGGTCCGTCGGGTCATGCACGCGAGCGCCGCCTGGTACGGCATCTCGGCCGCCGCGTTCGCCGTCGGGCTGCTGGTCGGCAGCCTGCTCGCCGGCCGGTTGACGAGCGACCACGCGCGGGCCCGCGGGCTCGTCGCCGGTGCCGCGCTGCTGGGTGTCGGGCTCGTCGGCATGGGCGTCTCCCCCGGGGTGCAGGTGCTCACCGTCGTCGCCACCGCCACCGGGGTGTGCAACGGCGTGCTGAGCGTCTGCACGTCGGCCCTGCTGATGGGCTCGGTGCAGCCGGGCGAGCGCGGCCGCGTCGGCGCGCTCGTCGGCGGAGTCGTGTCCGGGACGCAGCTGATCGCCTACGCCGCCGGCGGCGCCCTCGCCGCGGTCCTCTCGCCGCGCACGATCTTCGTCCTCGGCGGCGTGCTCGGTGCACTCGTGCCTCTGCTGGTCGGCCGCGCCGTCACCCGCGCCGCGCGCGTCGTCGCGCTGCCGGTGCGGGGCGACGCTGAACTGGCTGCCGCAGCCTGACCGGCGTGTCGTGCCGCAGCTGCTTCAGCGTCGTGTCCACAGGCGGCTGGGCTGTCCACAGTTCCTGCCCGCGGCCCCCATCGACGGCGGATCGCGACCAACATCGGGCCGTGCCCGACATCGACCGACTGCTCGCGCGCTGCGGCGGCGCCCTCTCGCGTGACCTTCTCGTGCGGGCCGGCCTCGACCGGCACGCCATCGACAGCGAGGTCCGCCGCGGCGGGTTGGTCGCCGCATTCCCGCGCGCCTACTGCCGGCCGTGGGAGGTCGACCAGCCGGACGTGCGTGAGTTGGCCGCAGTCATGAGCCTCGGCCACCCAGTCGCGCTCAGCCACCTGACCGCGCTGCGCCGCTGGGGACTGGCCTCGGCTCCGCCGCAGGTCCACGTGTCAGTCCTCGACCGGCGCAATCCACGGGGCGGCCCGGACCTTGCCGTACATCGCGTCGCGGCCTTTCCACCGGTCGCGAGGGTGGACCGCCAACTCGTCGTGCGGCCCGCGTTCGCGATCGCCTCGTCCTGGCCGTTGCAGGACGCCGAGCACCGGCGAGCGGCGGCGATCACGGCGGTTCGTCGGCGACTCGTGACTCCGGAGTCGTTGCGCGGCGCGGTCGCGCAACAACCGCGACTCGCCGGACGGCGGGAACTCCTGAGCCTGGTCGAACTGCTCGACGCCGGCTGCGAGAGCGAGCTGGAGATCTGGGGGCACCTGCACGTCTTCGACGTCCCAGGCCTGGATCACGCGACGCCGCAGAAGTGGGTGCAGGCCGACGGCCGGTGGTACCGCCTGGATCGCGCGTACGAAGCCGAGCGGGTGGCCATCGAGATGGACGGGGCGCGCTACCACGACCAGGACGAGGGCCAGCGCGAGCGCGACCGGTGCCGGGACACCGCGCTGGCGTCGATCGACTGGATCACGCTGCGGTTCTCGCACACGCGGTTGCACCGCGATGTCGCCGGCTGCCGGCGCCATACGTACGCGACGCTTGCGGCGCGCGGCGTCCGACCACCCCGACAGTGAACGGTGTGCCGCAGGCCCACCGGCGTGTCGTGCCGCAGCCGGTTCAGCGTCGGCAGGCGGCAGGCCGAGCGGTCAGGCGCTCTTCTCGCGCCGCTCGCGCTTGGGCGTCTCGCGCGGGACGAGGGTCGGGTAGACGTGGTCGAGGACCGTCTCGCGGGTGATGACGACGCGGGCGACGTCTTCGCGGGAGGGGACCTCGTACATCACCGAGAGGAGGACCTCTTCCATGATCGCGCGCAGGCCGCGGGCGCCGGTGCCCCGCAGGACGGCCTGGTCGGCGATGGCCTCGAGGGCGTCGTCGGTGAACTCAAGCTCGACGTTGTCGAGCTCGAAGAGCTTCGCGTACTGGCGCACGAGCGCGTTCTTCGGCTCGGTGAGGATCTGCACGAGCGCGTCGCGGTCGAGCGGGCGCACCGAGGTGATGACCGGCAGCCGGCCGATGAACTCGGGGATGAGACCGAACTTGATGAGGTCCTCGGGCATGACGTCGCCGAAGATGTCCTTGGTCTCCTTCTCGAACTTCGTGTGCAGTTCCGCACCGAAGCCGAGGCCCTTCTTGCCGACGCGCGACTCGATCAGCGTGTCGAGGCCGGCGAAGGCGCCACCGACGATGAACAGCACGTTGGTGGTGTCGATCTGGATGAACTCCTGGTGCGGGTGCTTGCGCCCGCCCTGCGGCGGCACCGACGCGGCCGTGCCCTCGAGGATCTTGAGCAGCGCCTGCTGCACGCCCTCGCCCGACACGTCGCGGGTGATCGACGGGTTCTCGGCCTTGCGGGCGATCTTGTCGACCTCGTCGATGTAGATGATGCCCGTCTCGGCCCGCTTGACGTCGTAGTCGGCGGCCTGGATGAGCTTGAGCAGGATGTTCTCGACGTCCTCACCGACGTAGCCCGCCTCGGTGAGCGCGGTGGCGTCGGCAATGGCGAACGGGACGTTCAGCATGCGGGCCAGGGTCTGGGCGAGCAGCGTCTTGCCCGAGCCGGTGGGGCCGAGCAGCAGGATGTTCGACTTGGCCAGCTCGACCGCCGACTCGGCGTTGCGCGGCTTGCTCTCCGCCCCCGCCTGGACCCGCTTGTAGTGGTTGTAGACGGCGACCGCGAGCGTCTTCTTCGCCTGGTCCTGGCCGACGACGTAGCCGTTGAGGAACTCGTAGATCTCGCTCGGCTTGGGGAGCTCGTCGAAGCTGAACTCGCTCGTCTCGGCGAGCTCTTCCTCGATGATCTCGTTGCACAGATCGATGCATTCGTCGCAGATGTAGACACCCGGACCGGCGATCAGCTTCTTGACCTGCTTCTGGCTCTTGCCGCAGAAGGAGCACTTGAGCAGGTCGCCGGTTTCACCGACACGTGGTGCCACTGGCGACCCATCCCCTCGGAACTGACGTCATGGTCATCGATACGCGACCCCGCTGGTCGGCGCAAACTGGTTGAACTGGCAACAGCGGCGTAACACCGCTGAGGGATTGAACGGTACCCGTAAATGCCTGGGAAGTCCGCTGAAAACCGCGCAGGACGCGCCGGACCGCTCCGGCGCGTCCTGTCCTTATCGGCTCAGGAGGCCGCGAGCTTACGAGTCGTGATGACCTCGTCGACGATTCCGTAGTCCTTGGCCTGCTGGGCGGTGAGGATCGTGTCGCGGTCGATGTCCTTGCGGACCTTCTCCACGGTCTGGCCGGTGTGGTTGGCCAGGATCTCCTCGAGGAGCACGCGCATGCGCTGGATCTCGTTGGCCTGGATCTCGAGGTCGGAGACCTGGCCCTGTCCCTCGCCGGACGGCTGGTGGATGAGGATCCGCGCGTTCTGCAGGGCGAAACGCTTGCCCTTGGTGCCGGCCGCGAGCAGGACCGCCGCCGCGGAGGCCGCCTGGCCCATGCAGATCGTCTGGATCTCGGGCCGGACGTACTGCAGCGTGTCGTAGATGGCGGTGAGCGCGGTGAACGAGCCGCCGGGCGAGTTGATGTAGATCTGGATGTCCCGGTCGGGGTCGGACGACTCGAGCACGATCAGCTGGGCCATGACGTCGTTGGCGACGACGTCGTCGATCGGCGCGCCGAGGAAGATGATGCGCTCCTCGAACAGCTTGTTGTACGGGTTCGACTCCTTGATGCCGTAGTTCGTCCGCTCGACGAAGGACGGCAGCACGTAGCGGTTCTGCGGCAGGTGGGCCCCGGCGCTGATGCCGGTCGGCGTGTAGAGCTCGCTCATGGTCTTCCCCTTCACTCCGGCGCCGGGCTGTTGGACCCCGGAACCTGCGCCACCCGGCTGACCACGTGGTCGACGAACCCGTACTCGAGCGCCTGCTGGGCGGTGAACCAGCGGTCGCGGTCGGAGTCGGCCTGGATCTGGTCCACCGGCTGGCCGGTGTGCTCGGCGATGAGGGTCGCCATCTCGGACTTCACGAACTTCAGCTGCTCGGCCTGGATCGCGATGTCGGCGGCCGTACCGCCGATGCCCGCCGAGGGCTGGTGCATGAGGATGCGCGAGTGCGGCAGCGCGTAACGCTTGCCCGGCGTTCCGGCCGAGAGCAGGAACTGTCCCATCGAGGCGGCCAGGCCCATGGCGTAGGTCGCGATGTCGCAGTCGACGAACTGCATGGTGTCGAAGATGGCCATGCCGGCCGTGACCGAGCCGCCCGGCGAGTTGATGTAGAGGTTGATGTCGCGCTCGGGGTCCTCCGCCGAGAGGAGCAGCAGCTGCGCGCAGATCTGGTTCGCGATCGTGTCGTCGACCTGCTGGCCGAGGAAGATGATCCGCTCGCGGAGCAGACGGTCGTAGACGGAGTCGTTGAGCGTCATACCGGCGCCCGGGGTGCGCATCTCGGCACCTGGTGCCGGATACGGATCGAACTTGCTCACTGCGGTCCTCACTTCGCTCGGGCCGGCTGGCCGTACGTCGCCTGATGGTCGATTCACTGTGCTGTCTTCGACCCTAACGAAGCCGGCGCCGCTCTGACTCCCGGTAGGGGCGTCGTTCGCTCAGGGCGTGATCGACGCGCTCAGTCGAGGTCGCCGTCGACCTCGGCGTCATCGCCTTCCATGACCATCTCGCGACCGTCGTCGACGGTGGCGGCGAGGTCGACGGCGTTGCCGGAGGCGTCGGTGACCGACGCTGTCTGCAGCACCGACGCGAGCGCCTTGTTGCGCCGGATGTCGGCCACCAGCATCGGCAGGTTGCCGTTCTGGACGATCTGGTTCGCGAACTCCTGCGGCGGCATCTGGTAGCGGGCGGCCTGCCGGACGAGGTACTCGGTGAGCTCGGCGTCGCCGATCTGCACCTCTTCCTTGTCGGCGATGGCGTCGAGGAGGAACTGCGCCCGCACCGACTTCTCCGCGCTCTCGCGCATCTCGGTGTCGAACTCCTCGCGGGTCTTGCCCTGCGACTCGAGGTAGCGCTCGAACAGCGAGTCGTCGTGGCCGAGCGAGTGGACGATCTCGTGCTCGCGGTACTCGATCTCCTGTTTGAGCGCCGACTCGGGGAGCGGGAACTCGACCGACTCGATGAGGTGCTCGAGCAGGTGGTCGCGCGCCTGCGCGCCCTGCTCCATGACCCGGACGCGGCCGAGGCGGGTGCGGATGTCGTCCTTGAGCTCGTCGATCGTGTCGAACTCGCTCGCCAGCTGGGCGAACTCGTCGTCGACGTCGGGCAGTTCCTTGGTCTTGACCGACTTGACCGTGGCCGACACCTCCGCCTCGTCGCCCGCGTGGTCGCCCTGCTGCAGCGTGGTCGTGAAGACCGCGGTCTCGCCGGCCGACTTGCCGGTGATGGCGTCGTCCAGGCCGTCAACGAGGTCGCCGGAGCCGACGACGTAGGACAGGCCCTTCGTCGAGCCGGCCTCGATCTCCTCGCCGCCGACGGTGGTGGAGAGGTCGAGCGAGACGTAGTCGCCCTCGGCCGCCGCGCGCTCGACGCCCTTCAGCGTGCCGAAGCGCTCGCGCAGCTCGTCGAGCTGCTCCTCGACGTCGGTGTCACTGACCTCGGCGTCCTCGACCTTGAGCTCGATGCCGTCGAGCTCGGGCAGGGTGATCTCGGGGCGGACGTCGACCTCGGCCGTGAAATGCCACACGGACCCGTCGACAATTTCTTCAGCACTGGTGATGTCGGTGATCTCCGGCTGGCCCAGCACCTGCAGCTCGTGCTCGCGGGCGGCCTCGCCGTACAGGCGCGGCAGGGCGTCGTTGACGGCCTCCTGCAGCACCGTTCCGCGGCCGACGCGCTGGTCGATGATCCGGGTCGGCACCTTGCCCGGACGGAAGCCGGGGACGCGCACCTGCTGGGCGATCGCCTTGTAGGCGGTGTCCAGGCTCGGCTTCAGGTCGTCGAAGGGCACCTCGACGGCGAGCCGAACTCGGGTCGGGCTCAGGTTCTCGACGGTGCTCTTCACGTGCGTGTGCTCCTCGTTCGCAGACAGTGGTTCGGGCGGGACGTCCAACGCGTGCTCGGTCGGGGTGGCGGGATTCGAACCCACGGCCCCTCGCTCCCAAAGCGAGTGCGCTACCAAGCTGCGCCACACCCCGGGCGCTGACTGCCGCCAGTGTACGGGCGCGCGACCCCCGCTCTCCGCCTGGTACGGACGCCCCCCGTCTCCGCATTCCCCGCCGCCCTGCGCCGCCCGCGATCCGGAGGGTATGTCCGCTTCTGGAGTTCCGATGAATGCCCCGGGAAGGGCCCGGCCCTCCGCTTTTGCGCGTACGGTGAAGGGGGATCAGAACCTGATCTGCCGCGCCGACAGTTCGCGATCCGAAGTCCTGAGCGCCCGCTCCGCAGCGGGCGCGTTTCGCCGGCCCTTCCTCCCCCGCAAAGGCCACCGCCCGTGACATCTGCCCCACCCACCACGCCCGAAACAGGGCGCGGCAGCGACTACGCCAGCCTGTGCCGCACGATCCGCGCGGCCGGCCTGCTCGACCGCCGGCCGCTCGGCTACTCGGTCCGCACGTTCCTCACGCTGGGGTTCTACGCCCTGACCTGCGTCGCCATCGCCCGCGTCGGCGACTCGTGGTTCCAGCTCGTCCTCGCCGGCGTCCTCGGTGTCGCATTCGCCCAGGTCGCATTCCTCGGCCACGACGGCGGGCACCAGCAGATCTTCACCAGCAAGCGGCTCAACGACATCCTCGGCCGCACGCTCGGCAACGTCCTCATCGGGTTGAGCTACGGCTGGTGGGTCGACACGCACAACCGCCACCACGCGAACCCCAACCACGAGGAGCGCGATCCGGACATCGGCGACAGCGTGCTCGCCTTCACCCGGGCCCAGGCCGCATCGCGACCGGGTCCGGTGACCACCTTCATCGCCAAGTACCAGGCCTGGCTGTTCTTCCCGCTGCTGACGCTCGAAGGCATCAGCCTGCACGTCGACAGCGTGATCGCCGTGCGCACGGGCAAGTACCGCAGCGCCCGGGGCGGCTCCCGGCGCTTCGAGGGCCTCGCGCTGGCGCTGCACGCCGTCCTCTACGTCGGCTTCCTGCTCCTGTTCATGTCACCCGTCGTGGCGGTCGCGTTCGTCGGCGTCCACCAGGCCGTGTGGGGTTTCTACATGGGCTGCACGTTCGCGCCGAACCACAAGGGCATGGCCGTCGTGGCGCCGGGCGAGGAGCTCGACTTCCTGCGTCGCCAGGTGCTGACCTCGCGCAACGTGCGCGGCCACTGGCTCACCGACAACGCCCTGGGCGGGCTGAACTACCAGATCGAGCACCACCTGTTCCCGAACATGCCGCGCGGCTCGCTGCGCCACGCGCAGCCGCTGGTGCGGGCGCACTGCGAACGGCTCGGCGTTCCGTATTGCGAGACGTCACTGATCGGGTCCTACCGGCAGGCGATGGGGTACCTCAATGAACTGGGCGCGCCCCTGCGTGCGAAGGACGCGCCCGTCCTCGTCTGATCGGGCGCCTCGGCCGGTCGGCGTCAGGTGAAGTAGTAGCGGCTCACCATGTCCGCGACGCAGGCCGGCTTCTCGCTGCCCTCGACCTCGATGGTGATGCGGCTGACGATCTGCAGGACGTCGGGGGCCACCTCGTCGACCTCGACGATGGTCGAGCGGGCCCGCACGCGGGCACCCACCCGCACCGGCGCCGGAAAACGCACCTTGTTCATCCCGTAGTTGACGCCCATCGTCACGCCCTCGACCTGCCGCAGCTTCGAGTTCAGGAAGGGGACGAGCGAGAGGGTGAGGAACCCGTGGGCCACCGGACCGCCGAACGGGCCGGCGTTCGCGCGCTCGGGGTCCACGTGGATCCACTGGTGGTCCTCGGTGGCGTCGGCGAAGCCGTTCACGCGCTCCTGGTCGATCTCGAACCAGTCGCTCGGCCCGGCCTCGACGCCCTTCGCCGCCAGGATGCCGTCCTTGCCGTGGAGCACGGTCGCCGTCATGAGTGGTCCTCTCGAGTCGCCGGGAGCTACCCCGGATCATGGCCCACCACCGGTCGGGTTCAGCCGCCGGTGGCGTCCTCGATCGTCGGGTGCAGTGTCAGCACCTCGTCGAGGCGGGTCAGGCTGAACAGCCGCACGAGCTTCGGGTCGGCGCAGACGATGCGCAGCCGGTTGCCGTGCGTCTCGAGCTGCTTGTTGACGCCGGCGAGCGCCCCGAGGCCCGAGGAGTCGAGGAAACCGACCTCGGACAGGTCGACGATCGGCACCACGCCGCCCCCGATCAGGGACAGCAAGCGCTCGCGGAGGTCCGGGGCGGTGTGCACGTCGATCTCACCCTCGACAACCACGACGGTCGCGTCACCGTGCGAGCGGTCGGTCAGAGTGATTCCCACGTCCACCTCCTGAGTGCGGGCCGCTCTCAGCCTAGTGGTGGACGTCGGCGGTACGGGAAGCGTCGACGCCGATACAGTTGGGTCCTCTATCCCGGAAGGGGGCGGCTGGGTGCTCGATGCCGATGCGGCCACGCCGTCCGAGCGTCCGTCCGGGTCCGCCGTCGAGCCGTTCTTCCGCACCGAAGGCAGCGACCTGGGGCGGAACCTGCATGCCGTCGACTGGGCCGCGACACCGCTGGGGCCGACCGGAGAGTGGCCGACGAGCCTGCGCAACGTGGTCCGGCTGATGCTGAGCTCCCGCTTCTCCATGTGGATGGCGTGGGGCCCCGATCTCACGTTCTTCTGCAACGACGCCTACCGGCGCGACACCCTGGGCCGCCGGTACCCCTGGGCGCTCGGCCGGCCGGTCAGCGAGGTCTGGTCGGAGATCTGGCCCGACATCGCCCCCCGCGTCGAATCGGTGGTGCGCGACGGTCGGTCGACCTGGGACCAGGCGCTGCTGCTGTTCCTCGAGCGCAGCGGCTACGTCGAGGAGACCTACCACACCTTCTCCTACAGCCCGCTGACCGACGACGACGGCGATATCTCCGGCCTCTTCTGCGTCGTCAGCGAGGACACGATGAGTGTCGTCAGCCAGCGCCGCATGGCCACGCTGCGCGATCTCGGGGCCGAGCTCGCCCGCGCGAGCACGGAGGACGAGGTGTTCGCGGCCGCCCGCAACCAGCTCGCGCGCGACGACAACAACCTGCCCTTCGCCCTGGCCTACTTCTTCGACGACGCCGGGACGGCCGCCCTGACCTGGCACACCGGCATGCCGATCGGCCACCCCGCCGCCCCCGCCCTGATCCCGACCGACGACCCGTCCGCCCCCTGGCCGGTCGAGCGGCTCGCGGCCGGCGAATCCGTCGAGCTCGACGACCTGGCCGGGCGCTTCACCGACCTGCCGACCGGCGTGTGGACACAGGAGCCGCAGACCGCGCTCGCCGTCCCGCTGCTCCAGCCGGGCCACCGCCGCCCGTACGGCTTCCTCGTCGTCGGGCTGAACCCGCACCGGCCCCTCGACGACGACTACCGCGGCTTCGTCGACCTCATCGCCGGTCAGGTGGCCGCGGCCGTCACGCGGGCGCGGGCGTTCGAGTCCGAGCGGCGTCAGGTGGCCCAGCTGGCCGAGCTCGACCGGGCGAAGACCACGTTCTTCACCAACGTCAGCCACGAGTTGCGCACGCCGCTCACCCTGCTGCTCGGCCCAGCGCAGGACGCCCTCGACGACCGCGGCGCCGAGTTGCTGCCCGCGCAGCGGGAGCGGCTCGACGTGATCCTGCGCAACGGCGAGCGGCTGCTGAAGCTCGTCAACACGCTGCTCGACTTCTCCCGCCTCGAGTCCGGCCGGGTCCGGGCGAGCTTCGAGCCGCTCGATCTGGCGACGTACACGAGCGAGCTCGTGAGCATGTTCAACTCGGCCGTCGACCGCGCCGGGCTGACTCTCACCATCGACTGTCCGCCGCTGCGCGCACCCGTGCACGTCGATCGCGAGATGTGGGCCAAGATCGTGCTCAACCTCGTGTCCAACGCGCTCAAGGCCACCTTCGAGGGCGGCATCACCGTCGCGCTCCGCGAGGTCGGCGACCAGGCCGAGCTCACCGTCCACGACACCGGGGTCGGCATAGCCGCGGCCGAACAGGAACGGCTGTTCGAACGCTTCCACCGGATCAGCGGGGCGACCCTGCGCACGCACGAGGGCTCCGGGATCGGGCTGGCCCTCGTCGCCGAACTCGCGGCCCAGCACCGCGGCCGCGTCACGGTCGACAGCAGGCCCGGCGAGGGCAGCACGTTCCGGGTGAGGCTGCCGATCGGTACCGATCACCTGCCCGCCGAGCAGGTCGTGTCGCCGGCGTCCGAGGCACCGGACCCGACCCGCTACAGCGCCGGCTACGTGTCCGAGGCGATCCGCTGGGTGGTGTCGGGTGATCGCGCGGACGAGGTCCGGCCGCCGGTCGACGACGCGCGGCGTCGCGTCCTCGTCGTCGACGACAACCCGGACATGCGCCAGTACATCGGCGGCCTGCTGCGCGATCTCTACCGGGTCGACACCGCCGCCGACGGCGCGATCGCCCTGCGCGCGGCGCGGGCCGACCCGCCCGACCTCGTCCTGACCGACGTGATGATGCCGAACCTCGACGGTTTCGGGCTGCTGGCCGCGCTGCGCTCCGACCCGACGACGATGCACGTGCCGGTCGTCATGCTGTCGGCCCGCTCGGGCGACGACGCCACGGTCGAGGGGCTCGAGGCCGGCGCCGACGACTACCTGGTCAAGCCGTTCACCGCCCGCGAGCTGCTCGCCCGCGTCAACGCGAATCTCGAACTCGACCGCGTCCGACGCGTCGCCAAGGAGCTCGAACGCAGCCGCGGTCTGCTCGACCAGGCCGAGGTACTCGCCCGGGTCGGCAGCTGGCAGCTCGATCTGGCCACGAACGCGGTCGAGGCGTCGACCGAGTACTACCGCATCCTCGGCGTCGGACGCGAGGCCGTCGACTCGCTCGAAGCGGCCTTCGCCCACGTGGACGACGACGACCGCGCCCGGGCGGCCGACGCCGTGGCCCGCACCGTCGAGACGGGTGAACCGCTCGACGTCGAGGTGCGCCTCATCGTCGGGGACGACCCCGAGCACCGTTCGCTGGTGCGGGTGCACGGCGTGCTCGAGCGTGACGAGCAGGGCCGCCCGAGCGTCATGCGCGGCAGCGTCCAGGACATCACCGAGCAGCGCCGCACCGAGCAGGCCCTCGCCGACGCCCGCGTCGCGCGCGAGGCGGCCACCCGCGAGCACGCCATCGCCGAGGAGCTGCAGCGGAGCCTGCTGCCCCCGCCGACCGTCTCGTCCGATCTCGATGTCGCCACCTATTACCGCGCCGGCGTCGAGGGCACCCAGGTCGGCGGCGACTGGTACGACGTCATCGAGCTCGACGCCGGTCGCAGCGCACTGGTGCTCGGCGACGTCATGGGCCGCGGGGTCAAGGCGGCCGCGGTCATGGGGCAGCTGCGGGCCACGATCCGCGCCTACGCCCGGCTCGAGATGCCGCCGGGCGAGATCCTCCGCCTGCTCGACGCCGCCGTGCGCGAGCTCAACGACTTCATGATCGTCACCTGCATCTACGCCGTCTACGACCCCACCGAGCGCACCCTCACCTACGCGAACGCCGGACACCTGCCGCCCCTGCTCACCATCCCGGGGCACCCCACGCGGCGACTCACCACCGGCGAGCTCCCCCTCGGCGCGGGCGCGAGCGGCGCCGGAGTCGAGACCGTCGAGGTGCCGGTCGGGGCCCGGCTCACGCTCTACACCGACGGCCTCGTCGAGCGCATGGGCAGCGACCTCGACACCGGCATCGACAAGCTCGTCGCGTGCCTCGACCGCACGCCATACCCGGCGCCGGCCGATCCCGCCGCCATCGTCGACCTGCTGCTGCCCGACGGTCCCGACGACGATGTCGCCGTGCTCATGGCCACCGTGCCGCCGCAGCGCGTCGTCCCGCGCTACGCGGTGCACCAGGTCGACCAGGGGCCGAACGGGGTCGCGACGGCGCGCGAGTTCACCGGTCGCACTCTCGCCGAGTGGGGCTACGACGCCGACCGCGTCTTCGACGTAACGCTGATGATCAGCGAGATGGTCACCAACGCGCTGGTGCACGGCACGATGCCGATCGAGGTGCGGCTGCGCAGCTCGTCGGCCGAACTGGTCGTCGACGTGTGCGACGGCTCCCGCCGGTTGCCGCTGCTACGGGCCACCTCGCCGCGCGAGGACGGCGGGCGGGGCCTGCACATCGTCGCCGCGCTCGCCGACGACTGGGGATCCCGGCTCACGACGCACGGGAAGTCGGTGCGAGCCGTCGTGTACGCGCCCCTCCCCCCGGACGATCCGAACTGACCGACACCCCGCCCGCCGGCACCCGTCCGCCCGAGTCGTCGTGGCAGGTCGGGGACTTCGAGACCGTGCTCGACAGCATCACCGAACAGCTGTCCCTGTGGGATCCCGCGATCCGCCTGCGGTACGCGAACGCTGCCCTGGCCAACTGGCTGGGGGCGCCGGCCCGGGCGGTCGTCGGTGCCCGGATGGCCGATCTCGTCGGCCCGGACATCGCCGAGCTGACCCAGCCGTTCTTCCAGCGCGTGCTCGACGGCGAGGACGTCGAGTTCCGACGCGTCGTCGCCGATGCCGACGAGGTGCAGCGGACGTTCTCGGTGCTGCTGCGCCCGTACCGCGTCGCTGCGGAGGTCGTCGGCGTCGTGATGATCGGCATCGACATCACCGCGATCGTGGCGGCGCAGGCGGTGCAGCGCGCCACGCTGACCCGGGTCGCGCTGTCCGAGGAGCGCGATCGGGTCGCGACCTCGGTCGACGCGCTCGTCCTCGCCCCGCTCCACGAGGTGGCCGAGGTGCTGGACGGGCCGGCGCGGCACGACCCGGGCACGCTCGACGGCGCCGCCCTCGACTCGGCCGCCCACCGCGTCCACGACGCGATCGGCGACCTGCGCGCGGCCATCCGGCGGCTCCAGCAACCGGTCACGCCGGCCGAACCGGACGACGTCCTCAGGATCCCGCGCCGCGCAGGCCCCACCCGCCGGCGCGACATCGAGTTCTCGGGCGCGCCCGGCTTCGGCTCCCCCGCCCGCACCCCCTTCACGCTCGCCGAGATCGTCGCGTTGGTCGACGCCCTTCCGACCCTCTCGGTCTGGGACACCCATCTGGTGAACCAGTTCGCGAACGCGCGGGCGGCGACCGGGTTCGGGCGCCCGCGCACCGACATCGTCGGCCGCCATTACGTCGAGCTCGCCGGCGAAACGGTGGCGGCACGCAACATGGGCCACGCGGTCGAGGCGTTGCGCGGCACGACCCAGCGCTTCGACGCCGACCTCGTCGATGCCGCCGGTGAACGCCGCCGCATCCACTTCGTCTACAACCCGATCCGCATCGGTGACCGCGTAGCGGGCTTGGTCGCGCTGCTGATCGAGCTGCCGGGTGAACCGGGTGCGTGGAGCAGTGCCGACGCCCTGACCGAGGACCGCCGGCGCATCGCCGAGGACATCCACGACCACGTGATCCAGCGGCTCTACGCCGCCGGGCTCGCGCTCGACGCGGTCCACCGTGAGGGGCCGGCGCGCCGGGCGGGCCTGCTGTCCGACGCCCGGACCTACGTCCTGGACGCGATCGCGCAGCTCCAGGCGGCCGTGCACGACTTCGACGAGCTCGACGCCGACGACCTGGCGCAGTCCTTCGACCGCGCGATCCGGCGGGCCACGACCGCGCTCGGGTTCGCCCCAAGACTCGACCTCATCGGCGACCCGCACCTCGTCGGGTCGCGCGTGGCCGGTGAGCTGCTGGCCGTGCTCACCGAAGCGCTGTCGAACGCGGCCCGGCACGCCCGCGCGTCGTCGGTGCGCGTCATGCTGGCCAGCGGTCCCGGCCTCGCCTGGCTGCGGGTTGCCGACGACGGTGTCGGGGTCGGTGACACCTCGCGCCGCAGCGGCCTGGCAAACATGGCGGCGCGGGCCGAGCGGCTCGGCGGCCGGTTCAGCTGCCACCCGCGCGAGCCGCACGGCACGGTCATCGACTGGCGCGTGCCGCGCAACCGGTGAGCTTCAGGCCGTGAGCGCCGCGCCGGTGACGGCGTCGAACACGAGCGCGTGGACCGCGTCGATGCCGACCGTGATGGCGTCGCCGCGGCGGACCCGGCTGTGGGCCGGGAACCGGGCGAACAGGTCGTGCCCGGCCACGTCGAGCCCGACGGTCGTGTACGGCCCGACCAGCTCGACCGACCGGACGATCGCGTCGGCGGTGCCGTGGTCGGCCGCCGGCTCGGCGTGGACGTCCTCGGGCCGGATGCCGAGCAGCACCGCGTCGCCGTCGCGTTCCCGCAGCGCGGGCGGCGGCGGGGTCCAGGTGGGCAGGGTCCGCGTGCCGACGCGGTAGGCGCACATCGTCTCGGTGACGACGAGCCGGGCCGGCACGAGGGTGATTCGGCCCGGCGCGACGAGCTCGGCGACGAAACGGTTGACCGGGGCGTCGTAGAGCTCGCGTCCGGTGCCGACCTGCACGACCCGGCCGGCGTCGAGCACCGCGACGCGATCGCTGATCGACAGCGCCTCGATCGGGTCGTGGGTGACGAGGAACGTCGTCACCCCGGCCTCCTTGACCGCCGCGCGGAGCTGCTGGCGCATGCGCACCCGCTCGCTCGCGTCGAGGTGGGCCAAGGGTTCGTCGAGCAGGTAGGCGCTCGGCCGGCCGATCATCGCTCGGCCGAGCCCGACCCGGGCCTTCTCGCCCGGCGACAGCGTGGGCGGCTTGCGGCCGAGCAGTCGCCCGATCCGCAGCCGGGAGGCCTGCGCCTCGACCCGTGCGCGCGACTCCTCGCGGGGCACGCCCTGCACGTCGAGCGGGAAGGACATGTTGCGGGCCGCGTCGAGGAACGGGATGAGTTGGTTGTCCTGCGCGACCATCGCGACGCCGCGCCGACCGCGTTCGGGTGCGGTGCTGCCGGCGATGACGATGCGCCCGGCGCTCAGCCGTTCCAGGCCGGCAATCGCGCGGAGCAGGCTCGACTTGCCGCTGCCCGACGGGCCGAGTACCGCGAGCAGCTCCCCCGGCTCGGCGAGCAGCGTGCTCTCGCGCAGCGCGACGGTTCCGTCTGCGAGCACGACGGTGGCCCCTTCGAGCCCGGTCGGTCCGATGGTGTCCACGAGCACCTCCCTGGTGACAAGGGTAGGCACGGCGTCCGCATGCAGGCAGCGCACGTCAATCCGGGTCGGCCCGCCGCCCCAGCGGAATCGGATGCCACGCATTCGCGATCTCACTGCGGCGAATGGGGCAGTGACAACGCATCGCAAGACGCAGTCCGGTGAAAGCGTGCCGGATCCGCCAGCCGGGGCTCATACACCGCACCGGACTGCCGATACGAACGCGAGCGAGGGGTCCCTCGAGCGGGGGAAATGTCCCGCACCGGATCGGCCTGATCGGGCACGTCGTGCCGGACGGATCGGCCCTCGACAAGGCGCTCGAACTCGCCGGACTCATCGCCGCCAACGGCCCGCTCGCGGTGCAGGCGATCCTCCGCACTATCCGCGAGTCGGAAGGCATGCCCGAGAACGACGCGTTCCAGTTCGAGGCCAAGCTGGGCATGGGCGTCTTCGCCAGTGCCGACGCGAAGGAGGGTCCGCGGGCCTTCGCCGAGAAGCGCACGCCCGAGTTCCGCGGCGTCTGAGGTCGCCGCCGGTTCACTCGGCGGACAGCGTCGGCCGGTCCGTCAGTGCGGCGTCGCGGTCACGGCCGTGGGATTCACGCGCCGCACGAAGCACAGGGTCAGGTGCGTGCTCGAGCGCAAGGTATCGATTGTCGGCCCCGGGCAGCGCCCGCAGGATCTCGTCAAGCTTGCGCTGGGTGGCTGCTTGCTGGCGGGCCTGGGTGTGCTGGATGACGAACACCATCGCCAGGGTGGCGGCGGCGACCAGCGTCTGGAAGATGACCTCCAGCCGGGTCGCGAACTCGACGGTCACGCTGAAGCCGACCCACGCCAGATCGCCGAGGAGGACGACGGCCGCCAGCCACGGACGCGCGGTCAGCCGGTCGATCGAGGACAGGAGCAGGCTGATCCGCGAACGTCGCGGACGCGAGAGTCGGTTCATCCCTCCAGTCTGGCCGCGCAGCACCGACTGGCTTGCGGTCACGTGGGCCGCTATCAGGTTGGCCACGCGCGAACAGCCGTCCAGCCGGGCCGCGTTCGGTTCCCTCTCGGGGTGAGCGGGTTCGCAATCCACACAGCGGACCCGCTCGGGCTCGAGCTCGAGCCCCATCACCCGGGGATACGAATGGGGTAATCCCGCCGGCCCGTGGTGCGGGCAACCGGTGGCCCGCCGGACAACTGCCTCGCCAACGACGACGCAGACTCGTGCGTGAACGCGCCGGTCACGTGGTCAGCGCGACGGCGCAACGCCGGCACCTGGTCCACGACGGCGTCGGGCGCGTTCGGTGGCAGACCTGATCCATCGGCCGAGAAGCTTGTCGGCGGCCACGCCGTGCTCGCTGATCAGATGCGCCCCTACGCCTGCCGGCCGACGTTCACCACGCACCCCAACGGCGACCGGGGTCAGTGTGATCAAGCCTGCTTGGCCGCAGCCAAACCGACGGCCAGGTCGCTGAACTCGCTCGCGGTCATCGTCTGTCCGAACTGGTAACGGAACCTCGCGAGTGCGAAGGAGTGCGCGTCCTGGGCCGAGACGCCTTCGAAGGACTGCGAGGCGCAGGCATCTTCGAGGATCACCACCTTCACACCGGCCATGCTGAGGTCGTCCGAGGTGGTGCCCACGCAGATCGGGGTCGTCAGCCCGCCCATGACCACGGTGTCCCACCCATGCTGAGCCAGGATGTCGAGCAGGGCCCCGGCCGCTACGGCCGAGAAACCCGTCTTGCGCATCACGAGATCGTCCGGCTCGACGAGGTCTGGATAGAACTCGGCGTTCTCCTTCCCGGACATCAGGGGATGGTGCCGCACGACTTCCTCGATCGGCTCGCCGTCGGGTCCCAGGTAGTCACCGGGGTAGTAGATCTCCCGGCACAGGATCACCCGTCCGCCGGCAGCCCGCCAGCTCGCCGCCGCCGCCCGGAAGTTGGCCACTGCCGCGGCTGCGTCCGGGGTGTGCTCCCAGGCCCCGTCGCCGAACCCCTTCTGGAAGTCGACGCCCAGCAGGACCGTGTGCTCCGGGCTCAGGTCGTAGGGCTCCTCGACGCGAGGGTTGTTGCCCATCCGGACCCCCGACCCTTCGCGTCGTGCCACCAACTCGGGCAGGACTCTAACCCAGTCTGGAGGTGAACGGATGTGCGCGTATCGATCTGTCGGATGCGAGCGAACGTGGCGATGAGCGAGTGCCGCGCGCCCTTGATCGTCTCGCTGGGAGCAGGTCCACAGGCCTGTTGCGGGCGCGTTGATCACCAAGCGATCCGGCTGCCGATCTGGCCGCGCGTGTCGATCTGTGCGCAGCGGCTGCGCGTGGGGCCGCGAGAGATCTAGGGCCTGATCCCGAACGGTCCGAGGGTGCCGGCGTCGATGCGCAGTGACTCGAACAGCGCGGCCGCATTGTCGACCGTGAAGACGTCTGCACCGCCCAGCTTGTGCAGGTACTTCTCGGTGACGGGTGCGGCGGCTTGTTGCGCGGCGGCGTCGAGGTAGGTCTTGAAGATCGCCCAGGCATTGCCCGAGGGGCCGTACTGCTGGAAGAACGGGGTCGGGTCGAGGCTCGTCATCGTCTGCTTCACGCTGGCGTCGAGGTCGCCGATGTACCGGCGCTGCAGTTCGGCGTCGGCGCGAACGCCGAGGCGGCCCAGGTGGCCGGACACGAGGGTTGTCCAGCCGTAGTCCATGGCGATGTCGTGTGCCCGTACCCATGCGGGAATGTCCTGGGATACCGCCAGGCTCTTGAACGGCACCCAGCCCGGGAAGAACACGTCGACGACCATCAGGGCACGGTGCCTCGGGGCGTAGATGAAGATGTTGTCCGGCGAATGGTTC
Source organism: Jatrophihabitans sp. (assembly GCF_036000465.1). Lineage (GTDB taxonomy): Bacteria > Actinomycetota > Actinomycetes > Mycobacteriales > Jatrophihabitantaceae > Jatrophihabitans. The sequence continues at coordinate 87,303 of NZ_DASYFV010000029.1, forward strand.
GGCCCGTGGAAGGCGAGTTCGAGCCGATCGTCGCCGAATTCGAGAACGTGGTGTTCCTTGAACGTCATCGTCGGGGGTGGACGATTCGGGTCGCCGGCCTCACGAAGCAGGCGTTGGGTCTGCACGTGACCTACTCGGACCACGTCGCCTCCGAAGATCGAGGACGCCCCGATGTGGTCGGCGTGGAAGTGTGAGTAGACCAGGTGGGTCACTGTCGACGGTGTGTCCGTCCTTGCCGTGATCTGGTTGATGGCACGCAGCAGGTTGTGGCCGATGGTGGGGGGTGCGTCCACTACGACGACACCGCGGGTGCCGGTGACGAACATCGACTGGTAGAAGCCATCGGTGACCCAGTACAGGTTGTCGCGGATCTGGCCGACGTAGTAACCGTCGGCGTTCAGTGGTGGACCGAATGAGCTCGGCGGCACGGGTGCGAACGATGGCAGGTCGTCGACAGAGGCCGCCTCTGCCTTGGCGGCACCGGTCGTGATCAGCGTCGGGCCGAGGATGGCCGCGGCGGTCGGCCCCGCAGCGATCAGCGCGGCGCGCCCGAGGAACCCACGCCGGCTCGGGTGCTTCGCGGTTTCCGGGATGTCAGTCATGGCGCTCTCCTCAATCCTTGTAGGCGATTGCGGCGCAGGTGGGCCCAGCCGGACGGCGGACGTCGGTTGTGGCGAATCCGGCGTGACGAGCCTGCGTCTGGACGTCAGAGCACTGTGGCGTGCAGGACCGATATGGGAGACGGGGTGGCAGTGATGCCGTCGAACTGGAGCCCGGCGGAGGTCACGAGCTGTTCGAGTTCTGCTGCGCTGCGCTCGCGGCCGGTGAGCATGCCGAGCATGGTCAGGTCGATCATCTTCGCCATGTGTGGCTGGTCGTCGGCGGTGATCACGAGTTCGAGCGATACGACGCGGCTGCCGGGTCGGCCGGCCCGGGCAATGTTGGCGAGGATGCGTCGGGCGTTCTCGTCGTGCCAGTCGTGCAGGATCATCGAGAGCAGGTACGCGTCGGCCTCGGGCACGGACTCGAAGAAGTCTCCGCCGACGGCGGTGAGGCGCGCACCGAGCCCGAAGGCCTTCGTGTCGGCCTCGGCGGCCTGTATGACGTGCGGCAGGTCGAAGACGATGCCTTGCAGCGACTCGTCGCGCTGAAGGAGCGGGGCGAGGACCGCACCGTCTGCGCCGCCGATGTCGACGACGGTGTGCGCGCCGGGCAGTTCGACCGTGGCGGCCGCGGCGCTCTTGATGCCGTCGGTCAGGTTGGCCATCGCTCGCGTGAATCGGTTGATCTGCTCGGGCTGGCCGGAGATCCATTCGAAGAACGGCGCCCCGTAGTGCAGCTCGGCGGCGGGCCGACCCGTGCGCACGCCCTCGGTGAGGTGCCCGAAGGCGTCGTAGTGCGTCTCCATCCACATCAGGGCAAGGTCGCGCATCGAGCCGGGCGCGTCGGTCACAAGCGTCTGCCCGAGTGGCGTCAGGGCGTAGCGGCCGTCGCCGGCGTCGGCGAACACCCCGAGGGAGGCAAGGGTGCGCACGAGGCGGGTCGTCGCCGCCGGGTCGGACTGCACCGCGTTCGCGAGGTCGGCGCTCGTGCGCGGCCCCCCGACCAGCTGGTCCGGGATGCCGAGCTTGGCACAGGTGTACAGCGCCTGGGCCACCTGGAAGCCGGCGAGCAGCTGCACCATCTGGACCGGCGGTGGTGTCTCGTGCATGACGCTCTCCTTCTGTCGACGGTGCGCTGATACTCTGCTCGCACTCACTAGAAGTCAAGTAGTTAGAGTTCTAGCTTTCATGGAGGGTCCATTCATGGCAGAGGCAATCCGGGTCGGGCGCGGGTTCCGTCGCGAGTTCCCCGGGTGCGATCCGGCCGCGGCGGAGACTCTGGCAAACCTCGTGCGCACCACAACCGAGGCGCTCGGTGAGATCGACCGGCGGCGGCGCGCGCTCGCGGACCTGTCGGCCAGCGGCTTCGAGGCACTGGCCGTGCTCGACGGCGCCGACGGACCGCTCACCGGCACCGACATCGCCAGCCATCTGCTGGTGACGACGGCCAGCATCACCTCACTGCTCGACACCCTCGCTCGTCGTGGCTACATCCAGCGAGGGCCCCATCCGCACGACCGGCGCAAGACGCTGATCTCGCTCACCGACGCCGGCCGGGATCTTGTCGACGCCATGCTGCCGACGGTCCACACCGCGGCCACCCAGCTTCTCGACGGCCTGACCCCCGCCGAACTCGAGGCCCTCGTCGCCGCCTGCACCCACGTGCGCACGCGGGTCGAGCAGCTGTCCCGAACCCCACCGCCGGTGCCCCGCCCCCGCCGCCGGCCCTCCTGACCCACCAGCACCAAGCAGGCCGGCCGGGCATCACACGCCGCGCCCCTCGCCGTCGTTCTGCGCTCAGGTGGTCGTCCGACTCCTGGACCTACGAGGCCGTACCTGCAGCCAGCTCTGATAGTTTCTGCGGTCCGGCCGTCGGCTCACGGCGCGCGGCCGTGACTACTCGTGTCGGCGACTGTTCGGCCGGCCAACGGACGACGGGGTGGAGAAGCGTTACGTCGATCCGCCGTCGCGGATTCGCTCCTACGATGACAAGGTGCTCAGCGTCAGCGCGCCGCCGAAGCCGACCACGGCGCTCGTCGGACGCGCCGAGGAGATGGGCGCCGTCGCTGATCTGATCCTCGACAGTCGGCTGGTCACGCTGACCGGGCCGCCCGGTGTGGGGAAGACGCGCCTAGCCGTTGCCGCTGCCGGCCTCGTCGCCGGCCGGTTCGCCGAGGGCGTGGCATGGGTCGATCTGGTGCCGGTGCGCGGCGCGCAGCAGTTGCAGGCCGAGGTCGCCCGGGCACTGGAGGGGCGGGCCGACGCGCTGCCGGACCGCGCGGCGCTTCTCGTGGTGGACAACTGCGAGCACCTGCTCGACGCGGTCGCCGAACTCGCGCAACGCATTACCTCGGGCTCACGGCTGCGCGTCCTCGCCACGAGCCGGGAGCGGTTGCACCTGACGGTCGAGCGCGAGTTCGCCGTGCCGCCGCTGCCCATGCCGGACGACGTAGAGGTCGGCGACCTCGTAGCCCTGCGCCGCAACCACGCCATGGCGCTGTTGCTGGCCCGGGCACCGGGCGGAGTCTCGCTGACGGAGCGCTCGGCGCGGCCGCTCGCCGACATCTGCGTGCGGCTCGACGGGCTGCCGCTCGCGCTCGAACTGGCTGCCGCTCGGCTGCGCGTGTTCACCCCGGCAGAGCTCTCCTTCCGCCTGCAACACCGCACGGCCCCGCTCGTCGGCGGCCCGCGGGATGCCCCGGCCCGGCATCGCGACCTGCGCGCCGCCATCAGCTGGAGCCACGATCTGCTGACCGACCGCGAGCGCACCGTGTTCCGGCGACTCGCGGTCTTCCCGGGCGAGTGGACGATCGCGGCGGCGGACGCGGTGTGCGCGGTGCCCGACATCCTCGGTTCGGTCGAGTCGCTGCTCGAGAAGAGCCTGGTGCAGCGCGCCGCATCGGACGGCGTCACCACCCGGTTCCGGATGCTGACGAGCGTGCGAGAGTTCGCGGCCGAGCAGCTCGTCGCCCACACCGAGGACGAGGCGACCCGCGATCGCCAGGTCGCCTACGTGGCCGCCCTCGCGCGCGGCTGGGAACTCACCGTCGGGACCGACACGGAGAACGTCACCTGGACCGAGCTCGGCGCGCTGCGGGCCGACCTGGCCGTGACCTTCGAGCGGGCCGGCGCCACCGCCGACACCGCGCACCTGCCCTGGCTGGCCGCCGCGATCGGGTGGTACGCCTACACCCGGGGGCGGCTCGGCAACGGGCCCGAGATCATCGCGGCGATCGACGCCCTGGCCGACCGGATCGACGACTCGGACGCCCGCGGCGCCGCGACCCTGGCCGCGGGCGTCGTCGCGTTCGGACTGTCCGACCTGGAGACAGCCGACCGGCAGCTCCACCACGCCGGCGAACTGGCCGGCGCCGCCGGCAACGAACGGCGCATCGCGATCGCGGAGGCGTTCCTCGGCCACGTCGCGCGCGATCGCGGCGATCCTGCCTCCGCCGCCGGGCGCTACGCCGCGGCCCGCGAGATCTACGCCCGGCTCGGTAACCGGCGCGGCACCGCCTGGGCCGATCACGACCTCGCCCTGCTGGCCGTCGACCAGCAGCGATGGGGTGACGCCGAGACGCTGCTGCGCCGGGCGATCACCCGCTTCGAGGGCCTCGCCTACGACTGGGCCATCGCTGCGTGTGCACAGGCGCTGGCGCTCGCGTTGCTCGGCCGGGAGGAGAGGGACGAGGCCGGCGCGATGCTCGATCGTGCACTCGCGCTGCACGTGCGGGTCGGCGACCGGCGCGGCATCGCGCAGTGCCTCGAGAGCCTGGCCCAGCTGGCGCTGGCGAACGACCGAGCGTCGTGGGCCGCGCGGCTGTCCGGCGCGGCGCAGGCCGAGCGCACCGGCGCCGGGGCCGCCCCCACCGAGGCCGAGGCCGCCCGCGCCGCCCGGCTCGACCGCGAGGTGACCCGCGTGCTCGGCCGTTCGGCCGCCGATCACGAACGGCATGCCGGGCGGACGATGCCGGCCGCCGCCGTCCGCGAACTCGCCGCGCGGGTGACGGCCGAGCCGGGACCCGCCTCCCCCGACCTGACGCCGAGGCAGTGGGAGGTCGCCGCCCGGATCGCGGCCGGCGACACCAACCGCCAGATCTCGTCCCGGCTCGGGATCAGCGAGAAGACGGCCGAGATCCACGTGCACAACATCATGAAGCGGCTCGCGACACCGAGCCGGGCCGGCGTCGCGGCCTGGATGGCCCGGCGCACCCCATAGGGGTTATCCCGTATTCCGGTCCGCCCCGACCGTGCCTAGACCTGAGGTCACCGGCCGCACCGCGCGGCCGCGGACAGAGGGGACGATCGAGATGGCACTCGACGAGGACAAGTTGATGGACTTCCTGCACCGTTTCGTCGGCGATCTGGGGGCGACCATAACGGCCGGCAGCGTCGTGGTCGGGCACCGGCTGGGGCTCTACCAGGCCCTGGCCACCGGGCCGGCCACGGCCGACGACCTGGCCTCGCGCACGAACACCGACCCGCGCTACGTCACCGAGTGGCTGCGCGGCCAGGCCGCCGGCGGCTACGTCATGTACGACGCGGCGAACGACACGTACTCGCTCACCGAGGAGCAGTCGTTCGTGCTCGCCGACCCGGACGGGGCGGTGTACGCGCCGGGCGCGTTCGTGCTGGCGCTGGGCGCCCTTCAGGCGGAGCAGCGGGTCACCGAAGCCTTCCGCACCGGCGCCGGCATCGGCTGGGGCGAGCACGACCACGGCGTGTTCGTCGGCTGCGAGCAGTTCTTCCGGCCCGGCTACCACGCGAACCTGGTGCCGGCCTGGATCCCCGCCCTGGACGGCGTCGAGGCGAAGCTGACGGCCGGCGCCCGCGTCGCCGACATCGGCTGCGGCCTGGGGGCATCGACGATCCTGCTTGCCCAGCAGTACCCGCAGAGCCAGGTGATCGGCTGCGACTACCACGGCGGCTCCATCGAGCTCGCGCGCAAGCGGGCGGCCGACGCCGGGGTCGCTGACCGCATCACCTTCGACGTGGCGAGCGCGCAGGACTTCCCCGGCTCGGACTACGACCTCGTGACCACGTTCGACTGCCTGCACGACATGGGCGACCCGGTCGGCGCAGCGGCGCACATCCGTCGATCGCTCGCTGCCGACGGCACCTGGTTGATCGTCGAGCCCGCGGCCGGCGACACCGTCGCCGACAACCTGAACCCGGTCGGACGCGTCTACTACGGGTTCTCGACGTTCCTGTGCGTGCCGAACGCGCTCTCGCAGCCGGGGGGCTACGCCCTGGGTGCGCAGGCGGGCCAGCAGGCCATCAGTGACGTCGTGCGCCAGGCCGGCTTCACCCGCTTCCGCCGGGCGGCCGAGACGCCGTTCAACATCGTGTACGAGGCACGCCCGTGACGGTCGGGCTCGATCCGGTGCGCACGGTGTCCTCGCGGAGGACAGTGGACGCCGTGCGCGCGCGCCCGCCGGATCGCAGCGGCTATGCCGTGCGCGACGGCGTGCGCCTGTACTGGGAGCAGAGCGGGCGCAGCGGCCCGGCGATCTTCCTGCTACCGCCCTGGTCGATCGTGCACTCGCGATGCTGGAAGCTGCAGGTGCCGCACCTGGCCCGGCACTTCCGAGTGATCACGGCCGATCCGCGCGGCAACGGCCGCTCGGACCGTCCGGCCGGACCGGAGCATTACGCCGACCGCGTACTGATGGACGATGCCGTCGCCGTTCTCGACGCGGCCGGCATCGACGCTGCCGTTCTCGTCGGGTTGTCGATGGGGGCGCGCATCGCACTGCAGCTCGCCGATGCGCGCCCCGACCGGGTCCGCGGACTCGCCCTGCTCGGCCCCTCCGTGCGGACGACCGCTCCCCCGCCCGCCTGTTGGGTGCAACCGTTCGAGCAGGTGCCCGACTCCGACGAGGGATGGAACCGGTTCACCGCCGACTACTGGCGGCGCGACCTCCCCGGCTTCGCCCGGTTCTTCTTCGGCGAGGTGTTCCCCGAGCCGCACTCGTCCAAGCAGATCGACGACGCGGGCGAGTGGGCGGCGCAGACCGACGCCGAGACCATGATCGCCACGCAGCGCGCCCCGTTCCTCGGTGACGGGTTGCGACCGGAGGAGGTCAGCGCGCTGGAGCTCGCCGACCGGTTGCGCTGCCCGTCCCTGGTCATCCACGGCGACGACGACCGCATCGTTCCGATCGCCACGGGCCGCCAGCTCGCCGTCGCGCTGGGCGGTCGTCTCGAGGTGATCTCGGGTGGCGGTCATTGCGTGCAGGCCCGCCATCCGGTGCGGGTGAACCTGCTGCTGCAGCACTTCGCCGAGAGCGTCGGCTGATGCGCGCGCGGGAGCCGGAGCGCACGGGCTGGGCGGCGCAGGACGGGGTGCGGACGTACTGGGCGGAGTACGGGTCCGGACCGGTGACCGTGCTGCTCATGGGCACCTTCCCGGTCGTCGACGGGCAGCAGTGGAAGGCGCAGGTTCCCTACCTCGCCCGCCACTATCGGGTGATCACCGTCGACCCTCGGGGCAACGGGCGATCCGACCGGCCGGTCGGGCCAGACGCTTACGGCGACGAGGTGTACGCGCGCGACGCGCTCGCCGTGTTCGATGCGACGGGCACCGATGCGGCGTTCCTCGTCGCGCTGTGCTCGGGCATCAAGTGGTCGCTGCTGCTGGCATCGGCCGCGCCGTCGCGGGTACGCGGGATAGTGGCGATCGCGCCGGGCGTGCATCCCCTTGCGCCGCACCCGAGCCCGATCGACCCGGTCGACGCCGCGGCGTGGCAGGGCCGCTTCGACGGCTGGATCGACTACCACGCTGACGTGTTGCTGCCCGAGCCCCACTCGTCGAAGGTGTTCGACGATCTCGTCGGGTGGACGCATCAGACCGATCTCGACGTGCTCACCGCCCGCACCCACGCGCCGCTGCACCCATCCACTGAGGATGAGGCGGTCACGCTGGCCCGGTCGATCACTTGCCCCGTGCTCGTCGTCCACGGCACCGAGGACCGGTGCCAGCCGCTCGAGCGCGGCCGGCGCTTCGCCGCCGTGGTCCCCGGTGCCCGGCTCGTCGTCCTCGAGGGCGCGGGCCACCTGCCGCACGGCCGGCATCCCGTTCGGGTCAACACCCTGATCAAGGAGTTCGTCGACATGCACGCTCCGCCCGCCGCCACCGCCCGCAGCCCCTGGTTGTTCGCGCGGGAGCGGACCCGCCGCGCGCTGTGGGTGTGCTCGCCGATCGGGCTCGGACACGTGCTCCGCGATCTCGCGATCGCGCGGGCGCTGCGTGAGCGGGTGCCCGATCTGCGGATCGAGTGGCTGGCGCAGAGCCCGGTGTCGGAGGTGCTGACCGCGCACGGCGAGATCGTGCACGACGCCAGCGCCGAGCTCGCGTCGGAGTCGGCCCACTGGGAGAGCGAGGCATCCGACCACGGGCTGCACGCCTTCTACGCGTTCCGGCGGATGGACGAGATCTTCTGCGCGAACTACATGCTCTTCGACGAGGTCGTGCGTGAGACGGCCTACGACCTGTGGGTCGGTGACGAGTCGTGGGAGGTCGACCACTTCCTCCACGAGAACCCCGAGCGCAAGATCGCGCCGTACGCGTTCCTGACCGACGTCACCGGCTTCCTGCCGGTCGACCCGGAAGGCGACCCGCGCGAGGCGGACCTCTGCGCCGACTACAACGCCGAGATCATCGAGCACCTGGACCGCTACCCGTACGTGCGGGATCGGTCGGTGTTCATCGGCTCGTTCGCCGAGCTGCCGGCTGCCTCGATGGGGCCGGGCCTGCCGGGCGTTCGCGACTGGTCGCAGCGGATCTACACGAGCGTCCCGTACGTGGTCCCTTTCGATCCGTCTGCCTTCCGGCGTGCGGCCGCGCTGCGTAGCTCTCTCGGCTACGGCACCGGCTACCCGCTCTACATCGCGGCAGTGGGCGGTACGGCGGTCGGACGCGACCTGCTCGAACTCACCGCCGAGGCGTTCGCGATCGTGCGCAAGGAGCAGCCCGCTGCCCGCATGGTCATGGTCACCGGCCCGCGCCTCGCCCCCGATGCGTTGCCGGACGTCGAGGGTATGGACAAGCGCGGCTACGTCCCCGACCTGTTCGCGCACCTGGCCGCCGCCGACGCGGCGGTCGTCCAGGGCGGGCTGTCGACGACGATGGAGCTCGTCGCGGCGCGGCGGCCATTCGTCTACTTCCCGCTCGCGCAGCACTGGGAGCAGCAGCACTTCGTCACCCACCGGCTCGACCACTACCGCGCCGGCACCCGGATGGACTTCGCGACGACCACGCCACCCGAACTCGCCGCCGCGCTGATCGCCGCTCGTGCGACCCGCCCCGCTTACCGCACGGTGCGCCGCGGCGGCGCCGAGAAGGCAGCCACCCAGTTGGCCGGACTGCTGGTGCGCCCATAGCGTCGGCCAGGCCGCCGGTCGCATTCGCATCGTCAATCCCCGGGCGCCGTGCCGCGTTCAGGACCAGGCTGCACTCAGCCCCTCATTGGTCGAGGACGTCGTCGGCCGGCTACCCCCGATGCGCCGGATAGCTAGCTCCGACGACAGGCATCGGTTGCGCTCATGGCGCTGGTCCAGCCGTCGGTGGCTTCCGGACCAGGTCCGTGATCGCTGGTGATTGTCAACGCGGTCACTGTACGTGGCGCGGGACGTTGCCGGTGAGGGAGAAGATCGCGCGCATGACCTGTTGACCCCCATCAGCAGTTACGCCGAACATGCACGGGCAGCCGCCGTCGATGACCGTGATGCCGTGCTCGCGGCCGTATGTCGCGGCGGACTCGGAGACGCTCCCCCGGCCCGGTCCACGGTGCATCCAGACCTGCTTGATGCCGAGTCTGTCGCACTCGCGGATCGCGGAGTCGGCTGTCTCCGGCCGCGTACCGATGACCACCCAATCGACACCGCCGGGAATGGCGGCAAGGTCGCGGTAGCACCGGTCGCTCTCGACCTGCTCGGCGTTGGGATTGACGGCGAACACCCCTCCTCTGTCTCGCTCACCCAGCGGAATCGATCAGCTGCTCCCATCGCAGCGCTGGCTCGCGTCCCCGACACCTGCCAACAGGTCTGCATCGCCAGGGCCGATCGGCATAGCGTCGCGCCCGCACTCAGTTCGTAGGTAGGCCCTGAGCAGGTCACCGCTCCGATGTGCGTCAGATCGTGGCTACGCCGAGCTGGGTCAGCATCGTCAGGAGATCGAAGTGGTGACGCTCGAGCGACATCTTGTTCTCGCGCCAGATCTGCCACATCGCCGCCCAGACCTCGATGGTGCGTCCAGTCGGTGGGATCGCGCCGGCAGGCGTCGTCAGCGACCCGTTGTGGGTGCCCCGCCAGATGATCTCCAGCACCGTCGTGTCGCCGTCGACTACCAGGCCGACCAACTCGCCGGCCGCATCGGGGAAGGCCACCCGCCAGTCCTTCAAGGCGTCGATGGTCGGCTCGATCCCCTCGAAGCGACGACCGGTGGCCAGCTCTTCGTAGACGAATCCGGGCCCGGCGAGGTCACGGACCCCGTCCCAGTCACCGCGATTGAACGTGTCCAGGGACTCCCGAGCCCCCTTCTCGATCAGGCTCTGATCATTCATCAGTCGCCCCCTCGCCTCTGGTGCGGACTATGCCGCGCAGGATGCTCTGCTTGCACCTGGGGTGTCCAGGCTCCGACGAGAGAACGGGACCTTCGGTCCGCTCTCACGGCTCGCTCCGTCGCGTGGACACATGACGAAATGCTGGGTATTTGAACAAGGGCGCGGCATCGTGGCGACCTTCCCGCGTTTCGTGTCGGCGACGGTGAGCCGGCGCGCGAGGCTTACCGGCGTTGGTCGGCGGGCTCGTACGTCGCGCTGACCTGCAGGTGATCGGACCCGCCGTTCATCCGGGGCGAGCTCGCCGAGGTCATGATCGGGTGGAGGTTTGGTCTCTCCATCGTGCTGCCAGTTCGCTGCGGGTGCGTACGCCCAGTTTGGCGTAGGCGCGGGTGAGGTTGGCCTCGACGGTTCGCACCGATACCGACAATTCGGCGGCCACGTCGCGGTTCGAGCGGCCGTCGGCCACCAGCACGACAACGCGCGTCTCGGCGTCGGTGAGTGTGTTGCCCGACGGGGTTCGACCACCGAGCCGGGCGATCTCGTTCCGTGTCTGCGCCATCCACAGCTTCTCACCGTTGGTGGTGAAGATGTCCAACGCCGCAGCCAGCTGCGTCCGGGCCGCGGCGCGACGCCCGGCACGACGCAGGCTGCGGCCGTGCTCGAGATGCGTGCGAGCGCGCTGATGCGGCCAGAAAAAGCGTTCGTGGTGGTGGTGCGCTTCGGTGAACGCCGAGGCCGCGTCGTCGGGGCGGCCCTGAACCGTGAGCAGCACTCCCCGGGCCCGCGCGGCGGTCGCGAGAGCGAACGGCCGGTCGTAGCGGCGCCCCACCCGTTCCCAGTCGGTAATCGCGCGGGTGGCGTCATCGAGAGCGTTCGAGCGGATCAGCGCCTCGAGGTAGTCGGGCAGGAAGTAGTAGACGCCGGGTTCGGTGTGGCCGATGGCGCGCCACAAAGCGATCACGGGAGCCAGGGCGTCTCGCGCTTCGGCGGCATTGCCGATTGACAGCTCGAAGAAGCCGCTGACGATGCCGTACCCGGCCTCGTTGTACCGGTCGCCGACCTCGTCGCACATGGCACGAATGCGGGTCAGGAGTGTGCGTGCCTCGTCGATATCCCCGCGGTGGGCGGCCACCCAGGCAGCGAAGACGAGGCGCATACACAGCTCTTGCGACGTCTGGTCCTCGCCGGTGGCGGCGAGGGCCAGGTCGATCGAGCGTTGGGCGTCGTCGAGTTGACCGGTGCGTAATGCGACCTGGCACAGCTGCATGGCCGCCGAAGCGACGCCGTCTTCGTTTCCGGTGTTGATGGAAGTCTGGAGGTGTTGTTGCAGCAGCCCGGTCGCCTCGGCGAGTTCGTCGCGTTGGATCAGGACCTCCGCGAGGCCGACGTCCGGTGCGACGTAGGCGATGTCGCTCACGTCGTCGTGAAGCTGGTGCGTCAACGCCACGGCCTCGCGCAGGAGGTCCAGCCCTTCGGAGTCCGGCTCGGCCAGCGCGAGCTCGAAGCCGAGCTCAGGGAGGATGGCGATCAGCGCGCCGACGTCGCCGGCGGTCCGGGCCTCCGCTACCGCGGCGCGCTGCATCGCGATGGTCCTGGCCGTGTCAGCGACGACGGCGGCATGGATGCTGATGCAACGGATCCGCCCGCGCAGCGTCACGCTCTCCGCGACAGCCCGTTCGGAGAGCGCGATCGCGCGTTCGTGTGGAACGACGCCGCGGAAGGCGAGCTGCGCGATTGCTTCGGCGTGTGCGTCGCCCGGCGGGAGAGCCTCGCTCAACTGGGTCCAGATGCTGACTGCTTTCGCGAGGTCACCGGCAACCGCATGCCACCCTGCCGCGGCGAGGCGCCGTCGCCCTGCTCCGGATGGATCGTCGGCGGGGGTGAGCCGAGCCGCGATCTCGGCGAGGCGGGCCGCGTCTGCGGGCGCCCCCCGGGTGGCCGCGGCCTTCGCGCCTGCCTCGACGGTGGCTGCCGTCGCTCCGCTCGGTTCGATGGCGGCGACAGCGAGGTGACGCGCCCGTTCCTCGATGCTCGCGGCGTGCTCGGCAAGCAGGGTGTGGATCTCTCGTCGCCGACGCGGGGACACGACTGCGTAGGCAGCGGCGGCCAGCAGAGGATGGGTGAATTCGACCCGGCCGTCGTCACCTTCGGTGAGGATCTGCAGGTCGAACGCGACGTCGAGCTTTGACTCGTCTGGCAGAACCTCCCGGAGCCGCCGCACGTCCGGGTCCGACATCGCCGCCACGGTCGCCACGGCCGACAACGTCGCTGCCGGCAACTCCGCGAACCTGCGGCCGACGAGATGCCGGACATCGTCCAGAGTCAGCGGGCGATCGAATCCGTAGTTGCCGTCAGGACGCGATCGCGCTACCTCCAGAGCGTAGAAGGGATTTCCACCGCTCACCCGGTGCAGAGCACGCGCTGACGGAGCGGTCAACGGCTGCCGCAGGTGTTGACGAACCACGGCCCGGAGGCTGTCGACCGACAACGGCTCGATCAATGTCCGCTGCACGTCGTCGCCGTCAAGGCCGAGATCGAGCGGTGACGCCTCCGATCGCCACGTGACCAGGACGGCCACGCGGTCGACCGGCAGCCGGCGCACGGCGAACCGCACCACGTCAGCCGACGGCGCGTCGAGCCATTGGGCATCATCGATGCAGATCAGTAATGGCTGCCGTGCCGCGAGCGCCCGCAACGCGGAGACTGCGGCTGCCGCGACAACTTGCGGGTCCACGGCAACGGATGGTGAGTCAGCCCGCAGCAGCGCCACATCCAGCCCGCGACGCTGCAGCGGCGGCAACTCGCTCGCCACCTCGTCCATGCAGGCGCCGAGCAGCACCTCGAGCGCCGCGTAGGACATGGCCGCCTCGACCTCGCGCGGACGAACGACCAGAACCCGCCGCCCGGCCTGGCCGGCCGCCGCCGCCGCTGCTCGCCACACCGTCGACTTGCCGATGCCGGCCGGGCCCTCGATCACGACTGCGCGCTTCCGCGCATCGGCGATGCCTCGGGCGATCTCTGCCAGCTCGGCATCTCGCCCGATCACCGTTGCGTCCACCGTCCCCGGCACGTACGCGGGCACACGCGGATCCTAACGACGGCCGTGCCCGAGAGGATCAGTCGAAAGCCTCTTTTACGACCGGACCAAGCGCGGGCCACAACCCCGACGTCGCGCGGCCCACCCAGCACCCGCGCAGCGTTGGTGGCCGAGGCCAAAGTATGGGGGATTCTCGGATGACCGGTCACGTCGGCGCTCCTACGGTCGTACCACCTCAATCACCGGGGCCCAACGAGAAAGGCAGAACAATGCTCACACGTCACCGCCGCGCCACCACCGTCACCGTTCTGCTCGCCGCCATCGCCGCGCTCCTGGCGCTCGCCAGTCCGGCCTACGCGCAGCTCCCGGTGCCCGACTTCGGGCCACCCAATCCCGCCACTCCCGTCGCACCGACGGTTCAGGCGACCTCGAGCGGGGCGCCCCTCTGGGTGTTCGCCCTAGTCGTCCTGGTGACCGCCGTGCTCACCGTCGGGACAGTCGCGGCCACGCTGCAATTCAAGACCGCACACCGCGGCGGGCTCTCCTGGATCCGGCAGCCGCACCACTCATGACGTGGTTTGGGGCCGCCGCCGAGAGGTGGACCGCACCGGCTGACCATGCTGGCCGGCTCGGGTGTGCTTCGGGAGCCGGTCTGGCGCACCAGCGCGGAACGAGAGATGTCCAGATCTTCGGCGCCGCACCCCTGACAGACATAGAGGTGCTGACAGGCATCGGTCGGCATCCGCTCCGTGCTGTGGCCACCGCACTCGGGCCACGGCAACGCCGCCACCGTCAACACCACGGGCCCACCCAACCAGTCTCTGTCACCCCGCCGTCGCGCGGAGCCGGTTGAGGTTGCCGTCGGACGGCTCGTACCGTGTCATCGAACCGAAGGAGCTGCGATGGTGCCGCCGGCCCCGGACGTGGACGCGATTCACGTCGAGCTCGAGCGCGCGCGCACGGAGTTCCACGAGCTCGTGCAGGCCGGCACACCCGCTGATCTCGCCCGGCAGTCGAGTGGCACGCGATGGAGCAACCGTGAGCTGCTGTTCCACATGCTGTTCGGCTACCTGATCACTCGAAACCTTCGCGTCATCGTGAAGATCGTGAGCCGCCTTCCGGAGCGTGCACAGCACTGGTTCGCGGCCGCCCTCGACGCTGCTGTGCGCCCGTTCCACCACATCAACTACTGGGGTTCGCGCGCCGGCGGGCGGATACTCACCCCGGCTCAGATGGCCGGATGGATGGACCGAGTCGTCGGCTCGCTCCACCGCCACCTCGAGCGAGAGGGCCCCGCGACACTTCAGCGCAGCATGGCCTTCCCGACCGGATGGGACCCGTACTTCAGTGAGCGCATGTCCCTCGCCGAGGTCTACCACTACGCGACGCTGCACTTCGATCATCACCGGCGACAGCTCACGTACGACGATTGAGGCATCGACGATCAACGGCGCGGACACTCCCGACCCAGCCGCAGCACAGCGTGACTACGCCGAAGATGTAGCTCGTTCGCCGACGCCGACGAGGCGTCGTTCCGGTTCGCTCGGATGGTGCTGGGCGGGTCAGGCCGCGGCGCCGCGCATGCATACGACCGTCAAGGTGACCGGCCCGGAGGAGAAAGCGGTCCGGAAGTCCCATCCGCTGGCGTAGGTGGCGTCGCGGAAGCTGGACGTCACGTTGACGGCACCGCTTCCGTTGTCGTCCCAGCCGCCGCTCAGCGCGACGTCGGCGGCGGAGGCGCAGTAGACCTTGACGACAGAGCTGGGAGTCATCTGGTCCGTAGCGAGACCCACGCTGGTCACATAGGTGGAGAAGGCCGACGACCCGGCCGGGCCCTGCGGGCCGGCGGCGCCGGTGTCGCCCTTGGCTCCGGTTGGTCCGGTGTCGCCAGCAGCGCCAGTAGCTCCGGTGTCGCCCTTGGCGCCCTTGAGGGAGTCCAGCCACTGCTGCGGCGTGCCCTGGAAGCCGTTCTTCACGGCGACGTCGTAGGCGCTCGAGCCGTCCTTGCCGTCCGCTCCGGGGAGCCCGCTCGCGCCGTCCTTGCCTGTCGCGCCATCTGCTCCGGTGAGCCCGGTGGCGCCGTCCTTGCCTGTGGCGCCGGGGAGGCCGTTTGCTCCGGCGAGCCCGGTGGCGCCGTCCTTGCCGGTCGCACCGGTGAGGCCGGACTTGCCGGTCGTTCCCGTCTTGCCGGGGGCACCGGTTTTGCCGGTGGCACCGGTCTTGCCCTCGGCGTTCCACACGATCAGGCGGGCACCGCCGGGGCAGCTCTTCGTGCCGGTCGGCACCAGCTGCAGGTGCTGGTTCGGGGAGACGCACGTCGTGATGACGCCCCGGGTCAGGGGAGCGGAAGTGGTTCCGGCGCTGGCGATGCCGGCGCCGGTAGCGCCGAGACCGACAGCGACACCTGCCGCCAGGACGATTCGGGTGCTCTTACGAGTCATCTTCACGAGGTGGTCCTTTCGTCCCGCTGGTGCGGGGATGGGCCGCGTCATCGGCGGCCGGGCCGGGGCGGCCTCACCAGCGAGGGTGCGTGCGCTGCGCGGTGCAGCATTCGATCTTCGATGACCATACACGGACCACACTTCGGACGTTTCCGAGATGGTCCCCGCGTGTGTGCTCGCCAACGAGGGTGGCGGCACCCAGCTCGGGCCGCTCGCGTCGGCCGGTGCCCCTACCCAGTGGAGGACCGATGCCGGTCAACCATCATCGCCGCCCGCAGGCTGCGGCAGGTCGCGTAATCGATGACCCGCCCACCGCCACCGCGACCCGCGCCGCGCGGCTGCCGCTGCTGAGCCGGCTCGCGGCTACTGAATTCTCGGTTCGGATGAACCGCTGGTCGGCCGGTGACGTGTCTTGTTCAGTGGCACTCGTCCGGGTGCTCGCGACCTGAGATGGGGTGGCAGATGTCAGCCTCCGTTATCGGTAAGTTCGGTCCGCTGGCCGCCGGAGTCACTGCGTTGGTGGCGCTGGTCGCCGGGTGCGCCAGCAGTTCGACTTCCGCGAAGTCGACGGCCGGCGCAGCGTCGAGTGGCGCTCAGAGCCAGCCGTCGGTGAGCAGTTCGGCCGGCGCCCTGAAGACCGGGTCGACCTCCATCGGCACGGTCCTGGTCGACTCGTCAGGGCACACGGTGTACGAACTCGTCGGCGACTCGACATCCCACGAAATTTGCACCGGCGGCTGCCTGGCCATCTGGCCCCCCGTGAAGAACAACGGAAGCCAGACGATCGTGAACGGCCATCCGGTCTTCACCTTCACCGGCGACAAGTCAGCCGGACAGACGAACGGGCAGAACGTGACCGACCAGTGGGGCCGCTGGCTGGCTCTCGATGCCGCCGGAAACGCGGTCGGTGCCACTGCAGGCTCGACGGCACCCGCATCACACACCC
Source organism: Jatrophihabitans sp. (assembly GCF_036000465.1). Lineage (GTDB taxonomy): Bacteria > Actinomycetota > Actinomycetes > Mycobacteriales > Jatrophihabitantaceae > Jatrophihabitans. The sequence continues at coordinate 103,892 of NZ_DASYFV010000029.1, forward strand.
CGACGACGAAAGCCAGTGCTCCCGGTGGCGGCGGCCCGGCTTTCTAGTGGCTCGAGGGGCACGGTTCGTTGCCCGGAAGAGCCGACGACGGCAGAGGAGGCAACAGTGGTGCAGAAGGCCAGCAGTGCCACCACCCTGACGGTGACCGCCGAGAAGCAGCCGGGCGCATCCATCCTTGCTCGCGCCCGGGGGGCCTGGCGCAGGGTGGCGTCCCGCATCTACGTGCCGGCCCTGCTGGTCCCGGCGGTCGGCCTGCTCCTGGTCGGGGTCGGTTGGGCGACCCGCTGGGGCGGGGTGGACTTCGCCAACTCGTTGACGAGCCTTCGCTTCGTGACGATCGGTCCGCTGGCGGTTGCGATGATCGGTGTGTTCCTCGTTGCGGAGCGGGTCCGCCCGGCGCAGGTGCGGCCGCTCGTGGCCCGCGGCCATCGCCACGACGTGATCTTCACCGTCCTGAACGTCGTCGTCGTCCTACCGCTGGTGACGGCACTGACCCTGTCCCTGTCCGACGTGGTGCAACGGCTGGCGCCCTGGGTGGTGCTTCCCAGGATCGGGGCGGTACCGCGGTGGACCGTGGTGATCCTGATCCTGGTGGCCATGGATGGCTGCAACTGGCTGGTGCATCTGGCCAATCACCGGGTGCGGTTGCTGTGGCGGTTCCACGAGCTCCACCACTCGCAAGAGGACATGAATGTCCTCACCGTGTTCCGGACCCATCCACTCATTCACGTCTCCTACGTGCTGGCCGTGGTTCCCGCGTTGGTGCTGCTGGCCAACGGCGAGCTGCCGACCCTGCTGCTCGTCCTCTACGGCGGTGCGGTCGCGTTCGCACACTCCAACACCAACCTGAGCTTCGGACCGCTCGAGCGAGTCTTCGTCAGTCCGAACTACCACCGCATCCACCACAGACTGCGCGGGCCCCAAGACGTGAATCTCGGATTCACGCTGACGATCTGGGACCAGCTCTCCCATCGCGCGGTGTTCCCCACGTCCGAGACGATCCGGGCCGATACGGGGCTGCCGCGGCGACCACTCCGGATCGAACAACAGGGAGCGCGTGCGCATCACCTTGCCGTCCTCGGCGCGCAACTCGTCGGACCGTTTCGCCCGCTGGACGAACCGGCCGCGATCCCATCGGTGCGGGAACAGCGATGAGCATGACGGCGCCCCGGCGCCGTGCCGCCCTGGGGCTACGCCTTCTGTTCGGGACCACCTCAGAAGGCGTGGCTGTCGACGTCGCGTTGCTGGCCGTGCGGATCGCCCTGGCCTGGATCTTCATCTACTACGGTGCCGCGAAGCTGTTCGGGGCGTTCCCGGGCGCCGGCCCGCACGGCATTCATCAGACGGCGCTGTTCATGGCCGACGCGGCGCATCTGCGACCCGGGGCGTTCTTTGCCGTGCTGGCCGGTGTGACCGAGTTCGGCGGTGGAATCGCGATGGGCCTCGGCCTCGGCACCCGGCTCGCGGGGTTGGCGTTGGTCGGCGACATGGTGCTGGCGATGATCACCGTCACCTGGGTCACGGGCCTGAACTCGATCAGCGCCCCTCCCGGGTACCAGCTGAACCTGGCATTGGTGGCCCTGGCGCTCCCGGGAGCGCTGATCGGCGCCGGTCGATTCAGCATCGACGCAGTGATCGCCCGCACCATCAGTCAGGGACGACGCATCGGTTCACCGAAGGACGACCTTGCGCCTGCACCGAGTGCGTAGATCACCGTGACTCGCCTTGGGACCCCGGATTGATCACGACCCCCATCTCCCGGCCACCCGTCACCCAACGGGTACTCAGCATGTGCGCCGGCCTGGTCGGAGCGGGTAGCGCAGCCGTCTTCGCCTACTCGTTCCTGCACTTCTACGTCGAGACACACCGGCTGATCGGCATCGTGTTCTTCGCCCAGCAGACGCTCGTGGCCCTCGCCTATCTGATCCGCCGGCCGGCGCGCCTGGTGACCCGCCGCCCGGATGACTGGCTCCTCGCGTTCGCCGGGACGTTCATCGGGGTCCTCTTCCGGCCGCAGGGCGAGCACCCGGCCTGGGGTGTCCGGACCGGTGTCGTCCTGCAGCTCGTCGGCGTCGCCATCGTGGCGATGTCCATCCTGAGCCTGGGGCGCTCCTTCGGTTTCGCTGCCGCCGACCGGGGAGTGGTCACACGCGGTCCGTATTCCGTCGTGCGACATCCGATGTATGCGTCATATCTCCTGCTCGGATCGGGCTACCTGCTGCAAAGCCTGTCCGTGCGCAACGCGGCCATCCTGGTGATCGTGACTCTGTGCAACGGTGGCCGGGCGCTGGCCGAGGAACGCTTGCTGGCGAACAGCCGTGATTACCTGGCGTACCGGCGCCGTGTTCGCAGAAGAATCATCCCGGGCATCTGGTGACCCGAACCCTCAGGCGGGTGACGTGGGCGGCCGCGGCGCCTGACGGGTCTGCGTTCCCAACGCAGGCCCGGCAGCCGTCGTCGACGTTGTCAAGGGCGCCCCGGAGGGTGGAGTGATCACCGTCGGAGGCCATCGTCAGCGGGTGTGATCCACCACGTGACCCGCCCGCGACCAGCTCATCGGCAGGAGGTCGACAGCGCGGGGTTGGGGAGCAACGGGCTGGTGAGTGTTCCGCCGAAGCGGGCGATGTCCGGCGTCCCGTATTGCGCGGTCCGGCCGAAGTCGGTGTGGGTGGTGCCGGGGATGTCGTTGCCGAAGTTCCACACGCAGGTTGATCGAGACACGCTGCCGATCGCTCCGCGTGGATGTCCGAGAGACCAGAACGGGTAGAAGTTGGCGCCGACAGGCTGAGCCGTGCATCCGGCCCCGGTCCGGGTGTCGCAGAGGATCTCGGATGCACCGACGTTGCTCTCGAACTGGACCGTCGGGTACGTGCGCCCGTTCCGGGTGAACGGGCCCAGGTATTCGAAGGAGGTCGGGTGGTGCCGGGTCCCGTCCGGCCAATCCGCCTGGTAGGACGATCCGTCGAAATCAAGATCACCGTTTTGGAAGACGTTGTCCTGGCAGCCGGCGATAGGCCACCGGTACACGACCGACCTCCCGTTCACCTGCGCTGTCCGCGGACCGCCCGGCATGCAGTTGGCGTCGGAGAACTCGCAGTTGGCCCCGGTGGTGGCGTCGTTCGTGGGACAGGCCGCCCCGCCTTCGGTGGTCGCGGCAGTGCATATCCCGCTCGGGTCGCACGGGCCCTCGCCGGTCGAGCCGGGTTCGAGACCGCCCTGGCAGGTCTGGTTGACGTTCGGGTCGCTGAAGGACTGCTTGTGGGGGTAGCTGATGTCGACCGGCAGGGAGTTGGTCACGGACGAACACGGTTCGAAGTGACCGAGTTCGTCCTGCATCAGGACGCCGCCTTCGAGCGCGGCCCAGGGCACCTGGTTCTGCTGGCTGGCGCTGCTGTACTCAGGGTGGAAGGTGAACGGGGTGCCGGTGCAGTCCGCGATGTCGGTGTTCATGAATCCGTTCGCGGCACTTGCGACCATGAAGCCGCTGCGCCCGGTACTCAGATCGTTGACGCGGGTGAGGAACCCGTCTGTGGTGTCGCGCATGGTGACCTGAAGGACGTCACCCTGGTTCATCATCAGCGTCCTACGGTTGGGCAGCAGTGTGCTGACGTCGGTGAGCTGTGGGCTCGGCGGACCCGCGGCCACACCGTTGGTCTGCAGGTAGGCGAAGTTCACCGGCTCGATGCAGTTGTTGTTGCACGTGGCGAAGCCGAAGGTGCAGGCGAGGCTGTCGATGGTCAGGGCGGCGCAGTACCGGGTGGGATCACAACTCGGTGCATCGATGAACGGGGTGAACCCCGGCGGGTAGAACTGCAGTTCCATGAACGCCGATCCGGCCCCGTTCGGGTCGAAGATCGATCCGGAGTTCGAGTCGCTGTCGGGCGTGCACGGGTTCTGCGGATACGACTTCGGGTCACACAGCGGAAGTCCGAACCACGGCGCCGGGCTGAGCTGCGCGTACTTGCTCACCGCCGCGCTGGTAGCGGTCGGTGCGGCCGTCGGATCGGTGGCCAACCGCATCACGTAGCTGATGTCGTTGCCGCTCCCAGCGGCGCCGGAGATGAACTTGACCGACGGCTCGTCGTGTCCGATGTAGACCTCGTTGTCCTCGAAGCGTTGGGTCGTGCCATCGGCGTGGATCTCGATCGGGTCGGCACACAGCCCGCCGAGGCCGCTCTTCAGCGTCTTGTACATGGCGCTGTGCCCGTTGCAGTCCAGATTGTTGATCGGATTCGGCACGACCCTCGCGGCGTGCGCCTCGGTTGCCGTGGCAGCAGGGGCGACCAGGCCGGTCACGCCCATCAGGGCCGCGGCGAAGACTGCGAGAACTGGACGGGTGCGGTTCATCGGGCCCCCCGATTGATAGGCGAGCCGGACCTCTGGCGATCGCACGCGGCCAGAGAGACCGCTCGCGTCAAGTGCGGCCAGTTGTAGACCTTTGGGCCGTCGAGTGTCAACGTCGGATCGGGCGTTCGGATTATTCGTCCCGGTCGCGCCGCCCTGGCCGCGATTGAGGAGCACGACCCGAGGAGCTGGTCAGGTTGTGAGCAGAAGCCGTTCGTAGAGTTCGCGGGTCGCCGGTCCGGGCGCCACGCCGAGCTGGTCACGGAGGCAGGTGCAGAGGTGGCTGTACACGTGCAGGGCTTCGGCGAGGTTGCCCTGCGCGGCGAGGGCCCGCATCAGGTAGCGGTACCCGCTTTCCCGCAGTGGGGCGAGCTCGATCAATTTGCGGCTGGCGCGCACGGCGCCTTCCAGTTCCGGCCCGGCCAGGGCGAGTTCCGTCGCGGCGTAACACTCGAGGGCACGCATTCGAAGGACGGTCAGGTCGGTGCGAATGTCGTTGATCCAGGGCGCGTCTTCGCCGGGGAGAAAGCCACGTTCAGCGACGAAGAGCGCGACGAGCACCGGCCCCCACGCTCGTCGCCAGTCCTGCTGAGCGACGGCTGACTCCGCGCGGTGGATGGCCTCGACGGCACATTCGAGGTCGACCGAGGCCTCCGGCAGGCGCAACCGCAGCGCGGAGCGTCCCACCACGGCATCGGCGCCGAACACGCGGCGCAACTTGGACAGCAGCGGATTGAGCCGCGAGTCGACGGTCGCCGGGTCCGACTCGAGCCACAGCGATTCGGCGACCTCGTCGCGCGAGAGCTGTCGGTGCCGGTTGACGACCAGGTAGGTGAAGAGCAGCCGGCCTTGCCGACCGGGCAAGGCAGCGTCGATGCGTTCGCCGTCAGCCTCGACGGCCAGGGGGCCGCAGATCTGAATGCGCACATTGCGCGCCGACGGCGAGGGCACGCCCACATCTTGGACCTACTGTGCCCAGAACGGCACGGCCGAGGAGGACTCATGTCGAAACTGATTCGGTGCGAATGCGGTTTCGTGGCCCGTGGTGAGAACGACGACCAGGTCATCGAGGCGATCCGCGGGCACATGGCCACCGATCACCCCGCCCTCGTGGAGTCGGTGAGCCGCGACGACCTGATCGGCTGGATTCAGACCGAGTAGGCGGTAGTCGACACCAAGGTTGCGCCAACGTTGCGGCAACCCCGGCGTCGTAGAAAGACGGGGTTCCTGAAGCCGAGGGAGTCCCCGATGAAGACGACAGCAGATGACGCGGCGCGTGAGCCCGGGTCGACGACCCGGAGCCATCACTCGCGCACGGACGTGTTGGTCAGCCCCGAGTGGTTGACCGCCCATCTCCGCGACCCGGGCCTGACCGTCGTCGAGGTCGACGTGAGCTCGGCGGCCTACGACGACTGGCACATCGACGGCGCCGTGCTGTGGAACGTCTACTCCGATCTGAAGGACCGCAACTACCGTCTCGTGCCGCCGACGGCGCTGGAGAGCCTGCTGGCCCGCTCGGGGATTGGGCCCGGCTCGACGGTGGTCTTCTACGGCTACGCGCCCGCGATGGGGTTCTGGCTGATGTCCCTGCTCGGCCACTCGCAGGTGCGCATCCTCGACTGTTCGCGTGACACCTGGCGGGCCGAGGGACATCCGTGGGGCGACGTCGTGCCCCAGCCGCTCGAGACCCGCTACCGCCTCCGCGCCGGAGAGGCTCGGGTGCGAGCAGACCTGGCCGCCGTACGCGATGCCATCGGCCGGCCCGAGGTGGTGCTGCTCGACGTCCGCACGGCGGCCGAATTCGACGGTGACCGGTTCTGGCCCTCCGGTGCACCGGAACCGCACGGTCGTGCCGGCCACGTGCCGACCGCTGTGCACCAGACGATCGACGCAATCCACGACCATCGGGGAGCATTTCGCCCCGACGCCGAACTGCGCGAGCACTTCGCACCCCACCTCGGCCCGGACCGCGATCTCATCACCTACTGCGCGGTCGGCGGGCGCGCCGCCACAGCATGGTTCGTCCTCACCCACCTGCTCGGCCATGACCACGTCCGCGTCTATGACGGCTCATGGGCCGAGTGGGGCCGTCTGCCCGGCACACCCGTGGCCATCAGCGAGTCCGCGCACGCCTGAGAAGCCCGCACATCCGCAAGACCCAACCGATGGGAGAACGACATGTCCGCACTCACCCGCATGAGCCTCGACACGCCGGAGGAGATCCGACCCTTCGAGGGAGGCACCGGCCAACTCAACCTGGTCAACCTGGCCGGTGGACCGGTCGGCCGGGCGACCTTCCACCCCGGCTGGAAGTGGTCCGAGCACGTCAAGCCAATCGCGAACACCGCCAGCTGCCAGGCCGCCCACGTCTGCTACTTCGTGTCCGGCCGGATGCACGTCGTCATGGACGGTGGCGAGGAACTGGACTTCGGCCCCGGTGACTTCGCCGTCATGGCACCCGGCCACGACGCCTGGATCGTCGGCGACGAACCCTGCGTGGTCATCGACTGGCAGGGCTTCGCCGACTACGCCAAGCGGTAGCCCGAACCGCTCGGAAGCCCGGTCGATGTCGAGAAGAGACCGTCGTGCACCAGGCAGGCCATGAACGGCGGCCGCGGTCGCCTGCGGTGGGCGGGGCCCTGGCCGGACGAAGAAGCGGCTACTCCTCTATGGCCCCGCCCACCATGCGCAGATGCTCACGGAAACTGAGGGAGGGCGTGCTCTCGCGCTTGGCGAGGTAAGCGCGGAACCGTACCTGGCTGCGCAGTGAGACACCTGCCCGGATCCGTTCGGCCTGGCGCCGCTCGGTGTCGCGGATCGTCTCGGCCAGCGTGAAGATCTCCCCGGCCTGCGGGCCGGGTAGGAACAGCACGCCGTCATCGTCGCCGAGAACCAGGTCCTCGCGGCTCACGGCCCAGTCTCCGACGACGGCGGACTCCAGCGCGTCGTGCGCGCGGGCGTCGAGCCGGAGGGGGCCGGTGGGGATCGCTCCCAGGCTGAAGACCGGCAGCCCGATGGCCCGTATGTCAGCGGTGTCGCGATGCAGCCCCCAGACCACGATCCCGGCCACACCGGCTGCCTGAGCCTCCAGCGCCACGAGGTCACCGACGCACGCTTCATCCAGTCGCCCGCCGTTGTCGACTACCAGCACGTCGCCCGGTGCTGCCAGTTCGAATGCCTCCAGGAAGGCATCGACGCTGCCAGCGTGCCTGGCAGGACAGACCCGCCCGGCCAGGCGGCTGCCGGGAACAACACCACGCAAGAGCGCAGAAGCGCAACGCACCGGGACGTGGGCGCGTAGACAGGCGTCGGCCACGTGGGCTGTGGTGAGGGCTGCGAACCGCTGTTGCAGCATCTGGTGGTCCATGACGATGTTCCCTCTCTGAGGTGACTGCGGCCTGACGATGGCGCGTGTCAGCGAAAGACATCGACGATCACGTAGGCCAGTGACATTCCATCTCCGCACTATTCATCTAGCTCTGGCCGGCGGGGTCCACATCGGCCGCGCTGACGGCGTGCGCCAGAAGGCATTGCGCCGGCACGAGTGGGTCGGGTAGCCGGTCGCCGAGTCGCAGCAGGCCGGCTCCGATCAGTGCTGCCGCCAGGGCGCCGCCCCACCAGACGGCGTCGGGTGAGGTTGCGAGCAACGCGCCGCCGACGGCGGGGCCCAGGGCCACGCCTGCGGTGAAGCTGAGGCCGTAGAGCGACATGTAGCGGCCGAGCAGATGCGGCGGTGCGAGGTCGGCGACGATTGTGCCGAGCACAATGAACTGCGCGCACTCACCGATCGCGATCACGATCGCGACCCCGGCCAGGACGGTGGTGGCGGTGAGCGTCGAGCTCGTTTGCGTTGCGAGCAGGACCGCGAGCAGGCCGATGGCAAATAGGGCGCTGGTCGCGGCAAGAGTGTGGGTGCGGCGCATCCGCGTGACGACCCCTGTGGCTGGAATCTGCGCGACGACGATGAAGAACGTGTTGATGAAGAAGACAACGCCGATCTCGCCCGGTCCGACGGGCGTGTGCGCCTTCGCAAACGGCGCCAGGATGTTGGAGAAGAGCGCGCCGCCGGTCATCACGAACACGATGTTCGCGGCGATCAGGATGATGAAGATCCGATCCTGAGCAACTGCCCGGAAGCCCGTTCCCCTGGCGCTCGCCGACGCAGCGTTCGCAACGCGAGCATTCGGGATCCCTACGAGCACGACCAGCGCGAAGACCGCGAACGTGGCGCCGTCGAAGAGGTAGAGCGCCTGGAACGCGCCCAGGTCATCGGCGGAAGCGACGATGAAGCCCGCAACCGTCGCGCCGCTGCCGAGACCGAAGTTGCCGGCGACTCGGCGGAGCGCGATCGAGGAGGCGCGCTGCCCCGCTGAGACCAGGGTCAGGCTCAGAACCTGGTTCGCGGTGGTCGCGACTCCGAACCCGGCGCCGCCCACGATCGAGCAGACGAAGGCTTGCCAGGGACGGTCGACGAATGCGAAGCCCGCGTAGCCCAGTGCGCTCGCGAGATTGCCGACGATCAGGATCGGCTTGGCGCGGAGACGATCGAGCAGCGCACCCGAGAAGGGTGTTACGACCGCTGCCGTGCCCATGACCGCCGCCAGCACCAGTCCCGCCGTCGCGGTCGCGAAGCCGCGGGCGTGGTGCAGGTAGATGATCTCGAAGGGAAGGATCAGTCCCGTGCCGAAGCCGTTGACCGCGGTCCCGGCCTGAAGAACGATGACGGGTTTTGGCAGGCCCGTCCGCCAGCCGGCGAACCCACGAACGAGCGTGCTGCTCACGGGGTTCCCGCGGTTGACTGCTCTGCCGCGCGGGCCGGGGACTCGCACGTTCCGCAGCGCCTGCGGCGGCGGCGACCGAGAACGCCCAACGCCACGCGTTCGGCCGATGCGGACGAATCCATCGTCAACCTCCAGGGTCGTTTCCAGCTGCTGCGGCCCGATCCGGTGGGCGGATCGTCCGGGCGGTCGGCAGTGGATACACCGCGCCACCGGGAAACTGGGCGCCCGTGAGCCGCCCAGTTCGAGCCGCGGGCGGTGTATATACCGGGCGGAGGTAGGAGATGGTGCGGGAAGGAAGGACCCACGGGTGGTGGTGACGGCCGATCTTCTGTCACGGGCGCGGGCCGGGGACAGCGAGGCGTTCCGGGAGCTGGCCGGGCCGCACCGGCGGGAGCTGCAGGTGCACTGCTACCGGATGCTCGGCTCCTTCGCCGACGCCGAGGACGCCGTCCAGGAGACGATGCTGGCCGCCTGGCAAGGCCTCGGCGGGTTCGCCGAGGAACGCGCGTCGCTGCGCACCTGGCTATACAAGATCGCCACCAACCGGTGCCTCAACGCGCGCCGCGCAGCGAGCCGGCGCCCGGCCAGGCAGTGGGACTTGTCGCAGTTCGAACCGCCCGTGCCGACGCCGCGCGACGAGCCCGTCTGGCTGCAGCCGTTCCCGGACGCCCTCGAGGGTGCCCCCTACGTGCCGCCCGGACCGGAGGCCCGCTACGAGCAGACCGAAGCCATCTCGCTGGCCTTCATCACCGCCCTGCAACTGCTGCCGCCGCGCCAGGTGGCCGTCCTCATCTTGCGCGACGTCCTCGGATTCCACGCCGGCGAAGTGGCCGGCATGCTGGAGGTGACCGTCCAATCGGTCAACAGCGCGCTCAAACGAGCCCGCGCCAACGTGCAGCGTCGCCAGCAGCAGGCCGCCGACCATCAGCCGCCGCCCGCCGCCGGCTCGGCCGCCGAGGACGCGATCGTGGCCATGTTCGCCCGCGCGTGGGAGGCGGCCGACCTCGACGCGCTGGTGGCCCTGCTGACCGACGACGTCTTCATCGCGATGCCTCCGGAGCCCTTCGGCTACGAGGGCCGAGACCTCGTGGCCCGCTACTGCGCCCGCCAGTTCGGCGCCGGCCGCAGGTTCGACCTCGTACCGGCCCGAGCGAACGGCCAGCCCGCGTTCGGGGCGTACCTGCGCGGCCCGGCCGGAATCCGCCACGCGAGCGCCCTCTACGTGCTCACCCTTGCCGGCGGCCGGATCTGCGGCATGACACGCTTCGAGGCTGGCGTTCTGCCGTGGTTCGGGCTGCCGCGATCGCTCCCCGACCGATAGCCGGCACCGGGCCGGGGAACCGGCACGGGCCGGGGAACCGGCACGGGCCGAACGAGTCACTCCGCGTCCGCGGGCTGCGCGACGACATGCGGCCTGCGAGGTGGCGGGCAATGCCTGGCATCCGCTCGGCACGACTGGTCCTTGATGGCAGCAAGGCTCGGGGTAGATACTCCGCCCAGCCGGCCGGGCGACGGTAGTCGCTCTGGCCCGGGTGGTGCGAGTTCGGGGGATGCATCATGAGCTCAGGTAGATCACGCCGGTGGTTGGCGGTCACGGGGGTTGCCGCGCTCACGGCTGGGCTGCTCACTGTAGCCACATCGGCTCAGGCTCACCCCCGGCCCGGAAGGGCCCGCGGTCCGAAGGCGAAGGTCTGGACGGTCGGAACCTGGCACGGAAAGGCTGGCCGCTTCTCGACAATTCAGGCCGCCGTCGACGCAGCCGCACCTGGTGACTGGATCGTGATCGCCCCAGGCGACTACAAGGAGCGCGGGGATTACACGACGCACCAGCCGACGACCAGGCCCGGCGCCGGCGTTTGGATCGACAAGCCAGACCTGCACCTGATCGGCATGTCGCGCAACGGCGTGGTCGTGGACGGCACGGAGTCCGGCCCGGCATGCTCGAGCGCCGCAGCCGACCAGGACCGCGGCCCGGCCCACGGGCCGGGTCATTGGGGACGCAACGGCATAGAGGTCTACTTGGCCAGCGGCGTCACCATCCAGAACCTCACGGTGTGCAACTTCCTGTCGGGCTCGGACGGGTCGGGCAACCAGATCTGGTGGAACGGCGGCTACGACACCGCGACGATCGGGATGCACAGCTACCTGGGTTCGTACCTGTCGGCGACGACGACGTATTACGACAAGAACGACCCCGCGCAGGCGACCTACGGCATCTTCGTGAGCAACGCCGACGGGCCAGGCCTGATCGACCGCAGCTATGCCAGCAACATGAACGACTCCGGCTACTACATCGGCGCCTGCGCCGACTGCAACGCCGTGCTCAACCGCGCCCACGCCGAGAACAACGTCCTCGGCTACTCCGGCACCAACTCCGGCGGTCACCTCGTCATCTCCAACGGCGAATGGAACGACAACGGCGAGGGCATCGACACGAACAGCCAGAGCAACGGCGACCTGCCGGCACCCCAGGACGGCGCGTGCCCATCCCGCGCAGGCTCGTGCCTGAGGATCACCGGCAACTGGATCCACGACAACAACAATCGCGACGTCCCTGGCAACGGACTCGGGCTCGTGGGTGCAGGCGTGGTTGTCGCCGGCGGACGCACCGACACGATCGCGAACAATCGATTCCGCAACAATGGCGCCTGGGGAGTCGCGCTCTTGCCCTACATCACCGGTGTTGTCAACGGCCCGACCGACTGCACCACCGCCGGCGGCACGTGGGACAACCCGTTCATCGACTCCTTGTCCGGCGCCCCGGCTTGCTTCTTCAACGACTACGGCATGAAGGTGCGCGACAACGAGTTCAGCGGCAACGGAAGCTTCGGCAATCCGACCAACGGCGACCTGGCCGACCTCAGCGACTTCAGTGCCATCGGGATCCCGCCTGCGGTACCCGGTAGGGGGAACTGCTACGCCGAGAACACGGACACGGCCGGCCTGACCTCCGCACCGGCTGGGCTGCCGACAACGAACGCGCACTGCGCCACCGCCGGGCCCGGCGCTGCGGTGACAGACCCGCTATTCGGTCAAGTGCTGTGTAACCTGCACCAGCTCACCCCCGGCGACCCGCTCTGCGCTGGAGCGGTCTATCCGCAGCAGGACGCATCCTTCTCGCTCGCGCTGCTGCCTGCCCAAGCGTCGATGCCGGGAATCTGCTCCCGGCTGCCGCGCACCATCCCCTGGTGCGGCCCTAGACATCACACCTAGCGGCTCCGGGGCAGCCCGTCGTACGTCGTCAACACCTCAGGGGAGCAGCACTATCTTGCCTCGGGTGTGGCGTTGCTCGAGCTGCGCATAGGCGTCCTGCACTGCTGCGAGTGGGTAGGTCGCCGCGACCGGCAGTTCCAGGCGGCCGTCGGCGAGCCGGGTGACCAGCTCGCTCAGGTCTGCCGCATTCGCCCCGTCGGCGCTGCCCGCGGTGCGGACGCCGTAGCGCGCCGCGGCCGCGAAGTCGATGATGGTGTCGATCCGTTCTGGCGCCACACCCAGGTCGACGGCGAGGTCGACGTACCCCAGCCCGAAGGTGTCGACGAAGGCGTCCACGCCCTCGGGCGCGGTGTCGCGGATGCGCCCGGCGACCGCTTCGCTAGCGCCGGAGTAGTCGACCGGCAGCACCCCATGATCCTTGAGCCAGGCGTGGTTCGCCGCACCTGCCAGGCCGAGCACCGTCGCGCCGCGCTCCACGGCCAGCTGCGCGACGAGTCCGCCGACCCCGCCGGCCGCGCCGGACACGACCACCGTCTCACCGCGACGCGGATCGACAGCCCGCACGGCCGCCCACGCGGTGCTGCCCGCGACGAACAGCGCGCCGCCGACGGTCCACGGCAGCGAGGGCGGCTTGGCCACGAGGTGCTCGACGGGCACGGCGGCGTACTCGGCATGGCTGGAGCGGGTGTCCACCCAGCCGACGACCTCGTCACCGATCTGCCAGCCGCTCCCCTGCTCGCCCAGCTCGGTGATCACGCCGGCGAGGTCACTGCCCTGCCCGGACGGAACGTGGCCGGGAACATGTCGGCCAGCGCGCCGGTGCGCAGTGATGCTTCGCCGGGGTTGATGCCGGCCGCCCGAACCCGGACGAGGACCTCGCCTGTGCCGGCCTGAGGGATCGGGACGTCGCGGACGTCGAGTTGGTCGAGTCCGCCGTAGCGGTCGTAGCGGACGGCTTTCATGGTGAACGTGTCAGTTGTCATGTCAGCGAGCCAATCGCGTCCAGCCTGGATGCACCAGCATTGAAACGCCGGATTGTTTGTGCGATCGTCCAGGATCATGGATGTCCTCACCGATCTGCTGCAACGCTCCCGCGCTCGCGGCGCCGCCTTCTCGCGATCCCGGCTGCACGGCGACTGGGGCCTGCAGTTCCCCGTCAGCGGCACCCTGGCCATCCACGCGATCGTCGACGGTGAGATGTTCGCCTGGACCGACGACCCCGACCGCTCCACGCGCGTCCTCGGCGGCGACGTGCTGCTGCTGCGCGCCAGCCCGCACCATCTGGCGTCCGCACCGGGCCGGCCCACCATTGCGTTCATGAGTCTGCTCAACGACGCGGGCCTGTCCCGGCCCACTGGGCCGTCACGCGTCGCCACGCTGGGCACGCACGCCGACGGCCCGGCCGCCGATTTCTGCTGCGGCGCGTACCTGTTCGACGGCGACCTCTCGCGCCCGCTCATCGACGCGCTGCCCGCCCTCGTGCGGCTGCGCCCACCGGCCGGCAGCCCGCTGCGGCTGACGATCGACCTGCTGGTGCGCGAGATGGACGGCGACGGGCCGGGCCAGCAGGCGCTGCTCGACCGCCTGCTCGACGTGGCCCTGGTGCAGGCGCTGCGGCTGTGGTTCCGGCAGGCCGACGACGTCCCCGGCTGGTTCCGCGCCACGGAGGAACCCGGCATCGGCAATGCGCTGCGCGCGCTGCACACCGACCCCACCCACCCGTGGACCGTCGGCGAGCTCGCCCGCATCGCGGCCCTGTCCCGCTCCACGTTCGCCCAGCGATTCACGGAAGTGGTCGAGGTGCCACCGCTGCAATACCTGACGCAATGGCGCGTCGCACTGGCCAAGGAGCGACTGCGCGACACCGGCGACGGCCTCGCCGCCATCGCCAGTTCCGTCGGCTACAGCTCGGAGTTCTCCTTCGCCTCGGCCTTCAAGCGACAGGTCGGCATCGCCCCCGGCCGGTGGCGCGCGCAGCACAGCGCGAGCCGCTCCCCGAACTCATAGCCTGCGCCCTGACCGGTCTGGCGAACGACACCCGTCGGCCGAGCGCTACTCGTACGCGATACACGCGGCTGGTCAGCGTCGACGTCATCTGCGACGGTTCGTGCCTGCGGTGGGCTCGGCAGTGAACGGATCCTCGGGCCACGGGTGTTTGGGGTAGCGCGCTCGTAGTTCGGCACGCACCTGCGGGTAACCCTGCCGCCAGAAGGACGCCAGGTCGGCGGTGACGGCGACGGGGCGTCGGGCCGGCGAAAGCAGGTGCAACACCACCGCGACGCGCCCCTCTGCGAGCCTCGGCGTTTGCGTCCACCCGAACGCCTCCTGCAGCTTCACCGACACGACCGGCGGTTCGGCTGCGTCGTAGGTGACGCGGACACGAGATCCGGACGGCATGGGCAACCGTTCCGGTGCCAGCTCGTCCAACCTGCTTGCCGCCGGCCACGGCAGCAACCGGCGCAACGCGGCGTGCACGTCGAGGCGGCGCAGGTCGGCGTCGCGCCGCACGGCGCTGGTGTCGAGCCATTCGTCCAGGCGCCCGAGCAGCGCGGCATCGTCGACGTCGGGCCACGGGTCGCCGAGCACCGCATGCAGGAAGCCGAGCCGCGCGCGCAGGTCCCGAGCGGTGTCTGTCCAGGCCAGGGCGTCGAGGCCGCGCTTCCGCAGCCCCTCGCGGACGGCGGCTTGTACCCGCAATGGATCGGGGTGGGGCAGCGGTGCGGTCGAGAGCTCGATTGCGCCGAGGCGTTCGATCCGTCGCGCGACAAGGGCGCCGTCGGTCCATTCGATCTCATCCGACGTGGCCAGCAGGTCGGCGGCGACGGCGCGTGCCGTCGCCTCATCGATCGGCGCCGCGGCGCGTACCCGGGCGTCGGCCCGGTCGGGTTGTCGGTCGGCGACGGCGATCGCGAGCCACTGCGTGCGCCGTAACGGTGAGGTCTGGAGCAGTTGCGCTCCGGTTCCTCCGGTCATGAGGTAGCTGGCGACGTCCGCGCCGCGGGCGCGCGCGATGCGCTCGGGGTAGGCGAGGGCGACGACGGTGCCGACGGCGAGGTCGTCGCGCATTGCGCTGGGCCCCGGGCCGCCGCTGCCCAGTCGGCGAATTTCCTGCCGCCACCGACGCACAGCGTCACGGTCGCCGGCGTCAGCGCCGTCGCGAAGTGCGCGGTACCGAGCGGCGAGGTCGTCGCCGCGACCGGTAAGAGAGTCGTCGGACAGCAGCGCCGCCACCTCGCGCGCTCGATCGGCACCGACGAGGTCCGCTCCGTCGAGGACGGCGCGGGCGAGTCGCGGATGCGCGCCGACAGCAGCCATCCGGCGGCCGCGAGCGGTGATGCGGCCGTTGGCGTCGGTCGCGTCGAGGCGATGCAGCAGTGCGGTCGCGGCGTCGAGGGCAGCCGCCGGCGGCGGGTCGAGCAGTGCGAGACCCCGGCCACCCGGTGCACCCCACGCGGCTGTCGTCAACGCGAACCCCGCCAGGTCGGCCGTCGCAATCTCCGGCAGCGCGTGCGCTTCGAGGTGAACGTGCTGCTCGGGCGACCAGCAGCGGTAGACGCGACCGGCCGCCTCACGGCCGGCGCGGCCGGCGCGCTGATCGGCGGACGCTTTCGAGACCCGCGTGGTGATCAGCGCACCGAGCCCGCGCGTCTGGTCGGTGCGTGATTCGCGGGCCAGTCCGGCGTCGACCACGGCTCGGACGCCGGGGACGGTCAGCGAACTCTCGGCAATCGACGTGGTGACGACGATTCTGCGCCGCGGCCCGAGGGTGAGAGCGAGATCCTGCTCGGCGCGCGACTGCCGCCCGAACAGCGGCCGCACGTCGGCAGCCACACCCTGCAACGCCCGCCCCACAAGGGCGATCTCCCGCTCGCCCGGCACGAAGACCAGCACATCCCCGTCACCCTCGGCCAGCGCCCGCCGCGCGACGTCCGCGACGTGCGCGAGCAGTCGCGGGTCGACGCGCGACCCGGGCAACAACGCCAGCGGAACCGGTGGCGCCGCCCAGATGACATCAACCGGGTACGACACCGACGTTGCGGTGACGACCGGCGCGTCGAACGTGCGGATGAGCGCACCCGTGTCCGGCGTCGCCGACGTCGCCACGAGCACGAGATCGGATCGCAGCGTCTCACGGACGTCGAGGCAGAACGCCAACAACAAATCGGCGTCCAGATGGCGTTCGTGACACTCGTCGATCACCACGGCAGCGACGCCCGGCAGTTCGGGATCGCGCTGCATACGCTGGACGAGCAGCCCGGTCGTCACCACCTCGATCCGCGTCTGCGAACCACCGACCCGCTCACCTCGCATCGCATAGCCGACACGCCCGCCGGGCCGCTCTCCCAGCAGTTCAGCCAGCCGCCCCGCTGCGGCGCGGGTCGCGATCCGCCTCGGTTCAGCGACCACGATCCGTCCACCAAGGACGTCAGCCAGCGCGAGCGGCAGCAGCGACGTCTTCCCAGACCCGGGCGGAGACACCAGCACCGCTCTGCCGGTACGCCCGATCGCGGCGATCGTGTCCGGCAGCACCGCCCGGACGGGAAGATCTGCCCCCGGCACGTCCGGCGGCGGCAGCAACGACACACCCCGACGCTAGCCGTCGGCACCGGCGACCGACCGCAGGACGAGCGCCGGACGCCCGTCCCGATCCTTCGGACACGAAGGTGCTATCAGCACAACCCCACCGGCGTCAGTCGGCAGACCGCCGTCGCTACACGCGTTGACGGGAACGCGTTCGGGCATGCGATATCCGTCGACAGCGAGCACGTGCACCGGCGACCCCGCTCATCAGATCAATCGTTCTCGCGCAACGGTTTGGTCGGACGAATCGGAGATCGTTACGTCGTGGCAGGTTCGTCGTCGAGGCTGAGGTCCTCGAGTAGCCGGTAGCGGACACCCTCAATCACGCGAGGCTTGGCGGACCCACTAACACTGATCGAGGTGCCTCCGGGCGTCTTGTCCATCAGCACCGTGACGATGTCCTGTCGCTTACCGGCGAAGAAGAACGAGAGCCCGATCGGAAACGTAACGACTGTCGCGACCCACACCAGCGGTGTCCGGTACGTGCGGGTGAACGTCACCTCGTTCTTCGATTGGGCAGCCAAGTTGTATCGGGCGTACTCCGTCAGATCGCGCCCCAGCAGTACGAGCGCCTATTGGCGGATCTCTGCCCGAGCAAGACTCGAGGTGTGCTCAATATGGAAGGTCGTCACGCGCGCATCGTAGGCAGTCGAGCTAGCCGACGAAAGCCGTGCCGGTCAGTCGGCAAGCTGAACGCGGTCGGGGCGCGCGCGATCCGTCGTTAGCGAACAATCGAGCGGCTCAGTCACGCGCGCAGAACGATCACTACGCCTGTGCGACTTGGTACGCGCCAGTGTTGCCGAAGTTGCGTCACGCGATGCGGCGCCCCCGAGCCGCTCGGAGCATGGACAGCACATTTACGGGTCGGCTAGGTTCGCGAAATGAAGACCCTGATGAACATCATCTGGTTGCTGTTTTCCGGCTTGTGGCTGGCGATCGGGTACTGCGTCGCCGGCATCGTGTTCTGCGTCTTCATCGTCACGATTCCGTTCGGCATTGCGTCATTCCGGATCGCGAGCTACGCGCTGTGGCCGTTCGGCAACACCGTCATTCGACGCCCCGATGCTGGCGCGGGCTCCGCGATCGGCAACTTCTTCTGGATTATTCTTGCGGGGATCTGGCTTGCTCTCGGCCATATCGTGTCGGGCCTGCTGCTCTGCGTGACGATCATCGGTATCCCGCTTGGCGTTGCGAACTTCAAGATGGTTCCGATCGCGCTTACACCGCTCGGAAGGCAGATCGTGCCGACAAGAGCCCTCTACCCTGCACCGCAGTACGGATACGTTCAGCCATACCCCGGTCGGTAGCGGCCACCCTATCCGTCGTTCGGTGCGCCGAATCCGTCGTGGCCTCTGCGCGCAGATCGAGCCGCCAGGCGCGGCTCTGACCACGGCCGGTCGCACGGTGCAAGACTTCCCCGCACTCCACCCAGGGTTGGCGCAACGACAGGTACTGAGTGGTGTCTGACTGATGTGATGGCGGACTGCCTGTCTGGAGCGGCGCGGCACGCAGGAACGACGCGACACGCGGCGACCAGGTCAGGTCTGGAGGCCAAGCCGGACGAGCGCAGGGAGCCGTCGCACGTCGTCGCGGGTCAACTGTCGGAAGGCCAGACTCGATCGCATACCTCGGGCCGGGAGGTCAGCTCACGGGATCAGGCCGCTCGGAGCCCGGCCGGCCGATGGCGCCGCGCACATGGCTGAGTATCTCGGTGATGGCCACGTCCTGAGCCTTGAGGTGCTCCTGGATCTGGCGTGCTTCCGCCAGCACTGCCGACGCGTCGTCGTAGGTCGCCTCGGCCCGGGCATCCGCAGCCGCCGCCTGGACGTTCTGCCCGACGATGATGATCGGGAGCAAGACGAGCTGCAAGAAGGTCTGGGCTACCCAGGCCACGATGATCAGCGTGTCGCCGGACTTGAACGCCGACGGAGCGCTGACCAGGGCGAGCACGGTGAACAGGTACGCCGTCCACATGGTCCCGACGATCACCGTGATCTTGAGCCCGATCTTGGCGTTGGCCTTCCCGATACGGCCCGGGCCGTGAACCCGGGCAGCCGCAGCGGCAACGTTCGGCGGCCCTGCCGCCTGCCTCCGCTCGATGTGCGGATGCGGGATGTACTCGAACAACTGCTCCAGCTCCATGACCGGCATGGTGCAACGCGAGCCCCCGAGGCCGGCGTCGACAGGCCGGTACCGCCGCAGATTCGGGTGAACGCCCGGCAACCCCGAGCGGCAAGCCCGTCCGGCGTACGCCGAGCCCGGACCTGTAGCGGTCGTCGGTTCTGCGTTCCCCACCAGCCGACGGGCACGCTTTCACACGCTGTCTGCGCGTTCGATCCTCGACCGCTCGGGTGCGCATATCGATCTGTCAGATGCGAGCGAACATGCCGAGGAGCGCGCGCTCAACAGCCGAGACAGCTGCTGCGAGAGGTACATTGCATCGGCCGGCATGGGCAGTCCGACAGCCAAGGAGCGATCGTGGGTTACGCGGTCTACTCAATCTGCTCGTTCGCAGCCGTGTTGAGCCTGATCGGGGGGTTTCGTATCGCCCGCCGACGCGAGCCGCTCTGGCAACTGCTTACCGGGACCCAGGTGGGGGTCGCCGCCATGATGATCCTTCTCGTAGCCTCGCGGGCGCTGCACTCGCCGCCGCTTGACTTGGTCGACATCGCGTACGCGCTCGCATTCATCGCCTACCTGCTGTACGTCCGAAGTCGATCCACGGCGTCGCGCTGATCAAACGTCGCGCGTCCGTAAGGATTCAGCCGGCCTCATCGCTCAGCGTTGCTACCGCGCTCTCATAGC
Source organism: Jatrophihabitans sp. (assembly GCF_036000465.1). Lineage (GTDB taxonomy): Bacteria > Actinomycetota > Actinomycetes > Mycobacteriales > Jatrophihabitantaceae > Jatrophihabitans. The sequence goes on from NZ_DASYFV010000029.1 coordinate 123,616, forward strand.
CGCTTCTTCGCGGCCGCGCGATCATGGTCGCCGACGCGGCCGCCCGATCATGGCCTGTTGAAGCCTCACTGCGGTACCGCTACCGGCCGGGGTAGGCACTGGCGGCCTTTTGGCAACGTCGGCTGCTGACGGCGATCTGCATGCCCGTTGTGACGGTCCGTCTTCGCGGGTCCCTATTCCGAGTCCTGCGACGCGGAGCCGGGCCACGCCGGCATCACGCAGCCGATCTGAGATGCCCGCCCCGTGGCCGACCGGGAGTTGGCTCTACTTAGTGATGACTGTGGTGGTGGCCGCCGCCACGGTGGTCGTGGAGACGCTGACCGTGATGACGATGTTGTAGGCCGTCCGTGGCGGCAGGTTACGCGGGGTGGAGAGATTGGCCTGGAACTGCTGCGATGTCGGGTTGTAGGTCGCACGGACCGGGGTGCCGGCGTTGAAGGTGACCTTCACAGTGCAGCCGAGAGTCGTGGCGAGGCTGTTCGGGATCGGTTTGCCGTTGGCGCCGGTGAGCTGGAACTTCACCGGGATGGTGGATCCGGCCTTGAACGTCGACTTGTTCGGCGGGCCCAGGTTGCTGATGGCGTAGCCGAGGATGAAGCTGCGGGTGACCGGAGCGGCGGCCTGCCAGGTGGTGTCGCCGGCCTGGGATGCCGTGATCGTGCAGGTGCCGGCGGCCTTGAGGGTCACGGTCGCGCCGGTCACGGTGCACACCTTCGGGGTGGAGGAGGTGTAGGTGACCGCGAGGTGGGAGGTGGCCGTGGCGGACAGGGTGAAGGGTGCCGCGCCGTACAGACGGTCGATCAGTGCCGCGAAGGTGATGGTCTGCGCGGCGAGGCCGACGGTGAGGGTGAACTTCTGCTGCGTGGAGCCCGCGGCGTTGGTGGCGGTGATGGCCACGAGGTAACTGCCCGCTGTCCCGGCGGCCGGGGTGCCGGCCAGGGTGGCGGTGCCGTCGCCGTTGTCGGTGAAGCTCACCCCGGACGGCAGGGCGCCGGACTCGGCGATCACGGTCGCGGTCGGGAAGCCGCCCGCCGTCGTGACCGCGAAGCTGCCCGCGGTCCCGATCGTGAACGTCGTCGCGGCGCTGCTGGTGATCGCCGGCTTCTGGTTGACAGTCAGCGTGAACGCCTGGGTTGGGTTCGGCGTTACCCCGTTGCTGGCGGTGATCGTGAATGGGTAGGTCCCGCCGGTGCCGGCGGCCGGGGTGCCGGCCAGCGTCGCGGTGCCGTTGTTGTTGTCGTGGAAGCTGACCCCGGACGGCAACGCACCGGTCTCGGTGAGGGGGGTGCTGGTCGGGTACCCGGCCGTGGTGGTGACGGTGAAGCTGCCCGCGCTCGCCACCGCGAACGTGGCGTGGTCCACGCTGGTGATCACCGGCGGGGCGTTCGCCGGCTGCACCGTCAGGGTGAACGCCTGCTGGCGGGTGCCGGCCGTGTTCGTCGCGCTGATCGTCACCGGGTAGCTGCCCACCGTGCCCGGCGCCGGAGTGCCGGCCAGCGTGGCGGTGCCGTCGCCGTTGTCGGTGAAGCTCACCCCGGACGGCAACGCGCCGGTCTCGGTGATCGTGGTCGCCGTCGGGAAGCCGGCGGTCGTGGTGACCGTGAACGAGCCGGCCGAGCCGACCACGAACGTGGTGTGGTCGGCACTGGTGACACTGGCGCGCTCGGTCACGGTCAGCGTGAACGACTGGGTGGTGAAGCCGGCGGTATTGGCGGCCTTGATGCTCAGGGAGTAGCTCCCGCCGGTGCCCGCGGCCGGGGTCCCGGCCAGCGTGGCGGTCCCGTCACCGTTGTCGTGGAACGAGACCCCGGACGGCAGCGTCCCGGTCAGGGTGAGCGCAACCGCCGACGGAACTCCGTGAGCCGTGGTGACGGTGAAGGTGCCACCGCTGCCGACGGCGAAGGTGGTGTGGTCGGCGCTGGTGATGTCAGGCGCCTGGTTGACCGTCAGCGTGAACGACTGGGTGGCGTCCGGGGCCACTCCGTTGCTCGCCTTGATCGTGACCGGGTAGGTCCCGCCGGCGGTCGGGGTTCCGGCCAGGGCGGCGGTCCCGTCACCGTTGTCGGTGAAGCTCACCCCGGACGGCAACGCGCCGGTCTCGATGATCGTGGTCGCCGTCGGGAATCCCGGGGCCGTGGTCACCGTGAACGAGCCGAACGCACCGAGAGTGAAGGTGGCGTGGTCGGCGCTGGTGATCGCTGGTGGCTGGTTGACCGTCAGCGTGAACGCCTGGGTGGCGTCAGGTGTGCTGCCGTCGCTGGCGGTGATGCTGATCGGGTAGGTCCCGCCCGTGCCCGAGGCCGGGGTGCCGCCCAGGGTGGCGGTCCCGTCGCCGTTGTCGTGGAACGAGACTCCGGTCGGCAGCGCGCCGGTCTTGGTGATGGTCACGGCCGCCGCGCTGGCCGTGGTGACGGTGAACGTGCCGGCCGACCCGACGACGAACGTGGCGTGGTCGGCGCTGGTGATGACCGGCGACTCGAGGACGGTCAGCGTGAAGGTCTGCGTCGTGGCCGGGCTGGCACCGTTGGTCGCGGAGATGGTGAACGGGTACGTGCCGGCAGTGCCGGAGGCCGGGGTGCCGGCCAGAGTGGCGGTGCCGTCGCCGTTGTCGGTGAAGCTGACACCGCTGGGCAGCGCACCGGTCTCGCTCAGCGTGGTGGCTACCGGGAAGCCCGCCGTCGTGGCGATCAGGAAGTTGCCTGCGGTGCCGGCCAGGAAGGTGGTGTGGTCGGTGCTGGTGATGGTCGGCGACTCGTCGACGGCGAGCGTGAACGCCTGGCTGTCGGACGGGGTATTGCCGTTGTCGGCGTTGATGGTGAAGCTGTAGGTCCCGCCGCTGCCGGACGGTGGGGTGCCGGCCAGGCTGGCGGTGCCGTTGCCGTTGTCGGTGAACGACAGCCACGCCGGCAGGGTGCCGGTGGTGGTGAGCGTCGGATTCGGGAAACCGCTGGTGGTCACCGTGAAGCTGCCCGGGACGCCGACAGCGAAGCTGGTGGTGTTCGCGCTGCTGATCGTCGGGGCGCTGCCCACGGTGAGCGTGGCGGCGGTGCTGGTGGCGCTGCCGGCGACGTTGGTGAAGACGGCCCGGTACTGGTTGCCGTTGTCGCCGGCGACCGCGGTGAAGGTGTAGGTGGTGCTGGTGGCTCCGGCGATGTTGGTGAAGCTGGCCCCGCCGTCGGTGGAGCGCTGCCACTGCACCGTCGGGGTCGGCACCCCCGAGGCGGCCGCGATGAAGCTCACCGACGTGCCCGGGT
>NZ_DASYFV010000030.1:0-16677 GCF_036000465.1 Jatrophihabitans sp.
CGCCGTCAACGCCGGCGACAAGGACGCTGCGGCCGCGATCTCGTGCGCGAGCTTCCGCGACCGGGCGCACGGCGCCGCGGTGACCGGCGCCGACCCGGGCATCACCTTCGCGCTCGGGGAGGTGCGGGTGACGGGCACGACCGCAACCGCGACCCTCACCGAACACCTGGTCTTCGCCGGAACGACGTCGGACACCCGCGTGCGGCTGAGCGTCGTGGAGACGTCGGGCAGATGGCTCGTGTGCGGAACGGCCTGATCAGGCGGGGTGCCCGGGCCGCTGGGCACGGGCACTGGCGTACAGGCAGACGGCGGCCGCGGCGGCGAGGTTGAGGCTCTCCGCCCTGCCGTGGACGGGCACCCGGACGCTGCGGTCGGCGCTGTTGACGACGTCCTCGGGCAGCCCGCGCGCCTCGTTGCCGAACAGCCACGCCGTCGCTCGCCCGAGGGAGCCCTCGTCGACGAGCGTGTCGAGGTCGTGCGTGCCCGCGCCCGTGGTGGCCAGCGTGGTCAGCCCGGCCGCCCGAACGGCGGTCAGGACGTCGTCGATCTCGGCGTCGACGACCACGTCGAGATGGAAGTGGCTGCCCGCGGCGGCCCGGACCGCCTTGCCGTTGTAGACGTCCACCCCGCCGGCCAGCACCACGGCATCGGCGCCCGCCGCGTCGGCGGTGCGCAGGATCGTCCCGGCGTTGCCGGGATCACTCGGCTCGACGAGGACTGCGACGAGCCGCGGTTGCCGCGCCAGCGCCTCCCCAAGCCGGACGTCGACGGCGCGGCACACCGCGACGAGTCCCTGGGGCGTGACCGTCTCGGACAGGCGAGCGGCGGCCCGGGCGGTGATCTCCTCGACCGGTACGTCGGTGAGCATCTGCCGGTGGCGCTCGATCGCCTCGGCGGTGGCGAAGACCTCGACCACGACCTCGGGCCGGCCCAGCGCCTCGCGCACGGCCTGGGCCCCCTCGGCAAGGAAGAGCCCGGCCTCGCGGCGCGCCTGCCGTCCGGTGAGACGACGGGCGGCCGCGAGCCGGGCGTTGCCGTCAGCGAGCCGGGCCCGCGGAGCGGCCATGCGTCGCGGCGTCCTCAGGCGGCAGGCGACTGGGCCGCGGCGCCGCCGGTGCCCTCGGCCGCCACGGCGGCACGTGCCACCTCGACCAGCGCCGCGAAGGCCGGCGCGTCGTTCACCGCGAGGTCGGCGAGGACCTTGCGGTCGACCGTGACGCCGGCCAGGCGCAGGCCCTGGACGAACCGGTTGTAGGTGATGTCGTTCGCCCGCGCGGCCGCGTTGATCCGCGTGATCCACAACTGGCGGAAGTCACCCTTGCGCTGCTTGCGGTCGCGGTACTGGTACGTCGCGGAGTGGAGCAGTTGCTCCTTGGCCTTGCGGTAGAGCCGTGAGCGCTGGCCGCGGTAGCCGCTGGCCGCTTCGAGGGTGCTCCGACGCTTCTTATGGGCATTCACTGCCCGCTTCACGCGTGCCACTGTGGTTCCTTGGGTGTTCGGGCCGCCCGAGTCGTTCGCGGGCAGCGGGGTGGGAGGAGAAGCCGCGGACGGCTGCCGCTAGCGGCCGAGGAGCTTCTTGACGCGGGGCCGGTCGACGGCGGCGATCTCCTCGGTGCCGGTGAGGCGGCGGGTGATCCGCGACGACTTGCGCTCGAGCAGGTGACGCTTGCCGGCGCGCTCGGTGAGCAGCTTGCCGCTGCCGGTGACCTTCACGCGCTTCTTCATCCCGCTGTGGGTCTTGTTCTTGGGCATTCGGGCGGTCCTCTTCGTGTCGGGTGACGGGGCTATGCGACGCCGTCGGTGTCGGGCGCGACCTCACGGGGCGCTCGGGTGATCTTGGTGCTGCGATGCGGCGCGACGACCATGACCATGTTGCGTCCGTCCTGCTTGGGCGAGGATTCCACGAAGCCGAGCTCCTGGATGTCTTCGGCCAAACGCTGAAGCAACCGGAAACCCAGCTCGGGACGCGACTGCTCGCGGCCCCGGAACATGATCGTGACCTTGACCTTGTCACCCTGCTTGAGGAATCGCTCGACGTGACCCTTCTTGGTCTCGTAGTCGTGCGAGTCGATCTTCGGACGCAGCTTCATCTCTTTGATGACGGTGAGGGCCTGGTTGCGCCGGGCCTCACGCGCCTTCTGCGCGCTCTCGTACTTGAACTTGCCGTAGTCCATGAGCTTGCAGACCGGCGGCCGCGCCATCGGAGCAACCTCGACGAGATCCAGGTCCGACTCGGCGGCGAGTTCGAGGGCCTTGCCGATCGGCACGATGCCGACCTGCTCGCCCTCGGGACCGACGAGGCGTACTTCGGGGACACGGATCCGGTCGTTGATCCTGGGTTCGGAACTGATGGGACCTCCTTGGGTCGTTCTCTGTCTGTCACACCGGCGCCGCTCACAGGAACGGCCCCGTTGCGCTTGTGCGCACGGGGCCGTGAGTCTGCCGACCGGCCACGACGACGAGCGCCGCCCGACGGGCGACACTCGACCTCCGGCGATGCCGGATGTCGTGGACCGGACCCGGCGCACCTGATCGTTGCTGGTGGCGCGGGTGGGAGGCTCGAGGCTTCCGCTTGCACACCCCCGCCGGAAGCGGGGGCTGGTCGCAGTGACAGGGTAACAGCGTGGCTCAGAGCAACCCAAACCGCGCGCGCAAGCAGAAGGACACGACGAGCACCGGCATTCCGGGGGCGGCGACGCCGGGCGGTCCGGGCAGTGCGTCGCAGGCGCACCCGCTCGACGCGATCCCGCTGCCGGCCCACGGGTTCGACCGGCTCGACTTCCCGGTCCGCGAGCTCGCGACGATCCCGGCGGCCGACGTCATCAGCCGGGCCGCCGCGCTGATCATGGCCGCAACGGCCGAGAAGCTCGGCCTGACGCCGAACGAGGAGCCGGACATCGATCTGGACGAGGCGCGGCGGCTCATCGACTCGCTCGCCGGGCTGCTGGCGGCGTCGCAGGACCACCTCGGGGAGCACCGCGAGCCGCTGCGCGAGGGGCTGCGCACCGTGCAGACCGCGTTCCGCGAGGCGTCGGCCTTCCCCGACGCTCCGGGCGAGGGTCCGGGCGAGCGGTTCACCGTCGGCTAGCACCGCCGCCTTGTCGGACCCCGCGGGCAGACTGGGTCCGTGCACCACTTCACCGCTGCCACCCAGGCCTGGCTCGACGGCGCCTTCTCCGCTCCCACGCCGGCCCAGACCGGCGCGTGGGACGCGGTGGCCCGCGGTGAGAACACCCTCGTCGTCGCCCCCACCGGGTCGGGCAAGACCCTGGCCGCCTTCCTCTCCGCGCTCGACCGGCTGTCGGCGGAGCCTCTGCCGGAGGACCCGAAGCGCCGCTGCCGAGTGCTCTACGTCAGCCCGCTGAAAGCCCTGGCCGTCGACGTCGAGCGGAACCTGCGCGGACCGCTGGCCGGGATCCGGCAGGCGGCGGCGCGTCTCGGCGTGGCCGAACCCGACATCACCGTCGGCATGCGCTCGGGCGACACCCCGGCCGACGAGCGGCGCCTGTTCACCCGGCGACCGCCGGACATCCTCATCACCACCCCCGAGTCGCTGTTCCTGCTGCTGACCTCGGCCGCGCGCGAATCCCTGCGCGGCGTCGACACGGTGATCATCGACGAGGTGCACGCCGTCTGTTCCTCCAAGCGCGGCGCCCACCTTGCGGTGTCCCTCGAACGGCTCGACGCCCTGCTGGAGAAGCCGGCGCAGCGCATCGGGCTGTCGGCCACGGTGCGCCCGGTCGACGAGGTGGCCACCTTCCTCGCCGGCGGCCGGGCCGTCACCGTGGTGCAGCCGGCATCGCAGAAATCCGTCGAACTGCAGGTCGTGGTGCCGGTCGAGGACATGTCGGCGATCGGCGAACCGACCGACGACCTCACCGGGTCGGCCGCGGGCGCCCAGCGCCGCACGTCCATCTGGCCGCACGTCGAGGAGCGGGTGCTCGACCTCGTGCTGTCGCACCGCTCGACGATCGTGTTCGCCAACTCCCGCCGCCTGGCCGAACGCCTCACGGCGCGGCTGAACGAGATCGCGTCCGAACGTGCCGGCGCCGCCTTCGAGAACGGCGCTCCGCCGGCGCAGGTCATGGCCCAGGCCGGGTCGGGGCACCCGGCGGGCGCGACCGTCGTCGCCCGGGCCCACCACGGCTCGGTGTCGCGCGAGCAGCGCTCGATCGTCGAGGAGGAACTGAAGGCCGGCTTGATCCCCGCCGTCGTGGCGACGTCGTCTCTCGAACTCGGCATCGACATGGGCGCGGTCGATCTCGTGGTGCAGGTCGAGTCACCGCCGTCGGTCGCCGCCGGGCTGCAGCGGGTCGGCCGCGCCGGTCACCAGGTGGGCGCGGTGTCGCGGGGCGTGATCTTCCCGAAGTTCCGGGGCGACCTGCTCGAGTGCGCCGTCGTGGCCGAGCGCATGCGCGACGGCCTGATCGAATCGATGCGCTACCCGCGCAATCCGCTCGACGTCCTGGCCCAGCAGATCGTCGCGATGGTCGCCCTCGACACCGTGACCGTCGACGAGGTCGAGGAGCTCATGCGGCGGGCGGCTCCGTTCGCCGGCCTGCCTCGTTCCGCGCTCGAGGCCGTGCTCGACATGCTGGCCGGGCGCTACCCGTCCGACGCCTTCGCCGAGCTCCGGCCGCGTCTGGTGTGGGACCGCGTCACCGGCGAGCTCAGCGCGCGGCGGGGCGCCCAGCACCTGGCCGTGACGAGCGGCGGCACCATCCCCGACCGTGGCCTGTTCGGCGTCTTCCTGGCGACGGGTGAGGGCCCCGGCCGCCGGGTCGGCGAGCTCGACGAGGAGATGGTCTACGAGTCCCGCGTCGGCGACGTCTTCCTGCTGGGCTCCTCGTCCTGGCGCATCGAGGACATCACCCACGACCGCGTGCTCGTCACCCCCGCGCCGGGCGAGGTCGGCAAGATGCCCTTCTGGAAGGGCGATCAGCCCGGCCGCCCGGCCGAGCTCGGCCGGGCGCTGGGCGCGTTCCTGCGCGAGATCGCCTCCGCGACGCCGGAGCAGGGCGCAGCCCGGGCCCGAGCGGCCGGACTCGACGAGTGGGGCACCGCGAACCTGCTCGCCTACCTGTCCGAACAGCGCGAGGCGACGCATCAGATGCCCGACGACCGGACGATCCTGGTCGAGCGCTTCCGCGACGAGCTGGGCGACTGGCGCCTGGTCGTGCACTCGCCGTTCGGCGCGCCGGTCAACGCGCCGTGGGCGTTGGCCATCGCCGCCCGGCTGCGCGAGCGTTTCGGGTTGGAGGTCAGTTCGATGCACTCCGACGACGGCATCGTGCTGCGCCTGCCCGATACCGACGCCGAGCCGCCAGGGGCCGACATCGCGGTCTTCGAGCCCGACGAGATTGAAGCCATGGTCACCGCCGAGGTCGGCAGCTCGGCGCTGTTCGCCTCGCGCTTCCGCGAATGCGCCGCCCGGTCGTTGCTGCTCCCCCGCCGCGACCCCCGGCGCCGCACGCCGCTGTGGCAGCAACGCCAGCGCGCGAACCAACTGCTGCAGGTGGCCAGCGAGTACGGCGACTTCCCGGTGGTCCTCGAAGCGATGCGCGAGTGCCTGCAGGACGTCTTCGACGTCCCCGGACTGGTCGGGCTCATGCGCGACCTCGGGTCACGCACGGTGAAGGTGGTCGAGGTCGAGACCCCGTCCGCCTCGCCCTTCGCCCGTTCCCTGCTCTTCGGCTACGTCGGCGTCTTCCTCTACGAGGGCGATGCCCCGCTGGCCGAGCGACGCGCCCAGGCGCTCTCGCTCGACTCCGCGATGCTGGCCGAGCTGCTCGGCGCGACCGACCTGCGCGAACTGCTCGACATCGAGGCCATCGCCGCGGTGGAGGCCGAGATCGCGCGGCTCGCCCCCGACCGGCACGCCCGCGGCGTCGACGGCGTGCACGACCTGCTGCGCGCGGTCGGTGATCTGAGCACGGCCGAGGCCATCGCCCGCGGAGCGACGGCGCAGGATCTCGCCGCGCTGGAAGAGGCACGACGCGCCATCCGGGTGCGCATCGCCGGTGAGCAGCGCTGGATGGCGATCGAGGACTCCGGCCGCATCCGTGACGCGTTGGGTGCGGCCCTGCCGGTCGGCGTGCCCGAGGCCTTCACCGAACCGGTGCGCGATCCGCTGGGTGACCTCGTGTCGCGCTACGCCCGCACCCACGGACCGTTCGTGGCGCAGGAGGTCGCCGACCGGCTCGGCCTCGGCGTCGCCGTGGTGTCCTCCGCCCTCGCCCGCCTCGGCGCCTCCGGGCGGCTCGTGCAGGGTGAGTTCCGCCCGGGCGGGATCGCCACCGAATGGTGCGACGCCGAGGTGCTGCGGGCAATCCGGCGCCGCTCGCTGGCCGCGCTGCGCAAGGAGGTCGAGCCGGTCCCGCACGAGGCGCTCGCCCGGTTCATCCCGTCGTGGCAGGGGCTGGGCGCGCGGTCGCTGCGAGGCGCCGACGGGCTGCTGCGCGCGATCGAGCAGCTGGCCGGCGCGGCCGTCCCGGCGAGCGCCCTCGAGACCCTCGTGCTGCCGAGCCGGGTCGCCGGCTACTCCCCCGCCCTGCTCGACGAGCTCACCGCGGCCGGCGAGGTCGTCTGGGCGGGCGCCGGGTCGCTGCCGGGCAACGACGGCTGGGTCACGCTGGCCCCGGCCGAGCTGGCGCCGCTGATCCTGCCCCCCGTCGAGGAGATCACCGATCCGGTGGCGATGGCCGTGCGCGAGGCGCTCGCGGCAGACGAGGCGGTGTTCTTCAAGTCCCTGGTCGATCGCGCCACCGCCGAGAGCGGGTTCCAGACCGACGAGGCCGTCACCCGCGCCATCTGGGAACTCGTCTGGGCCGGCGCGCTCACCAATGACACGCTCGCGCCGGTGCGGGCGCTGCTCGGCCAGGGCCGCACCTCGCACTCGCGCAAGGCCGCGCCGCGGCGTAGCCGCTACGGCCGCTACTCCGGGCTCACCGCTCCCGGGGGCGGCGGGTCGCCGGTCCGCCCGACCCCGTACGGCATGGGTGGCCGGTGGTCGGCCGTGCCGCCTCGCGATCTCGACGTCACCCGCCGCGCACTCGCCTCGGCCGACGTGTTCCTCGACCGCTACGGCGTCGTGACCCGCGGCTCGGTCGTGGGCGAGCGGCTGGCCGGCGGATTCTCCGCCGTCTACCCGGTGCTCAAGGCGGCCGAGGAATCGGGACGCGCGCGGCGCGGCTACTTCGTCGAGGGCCTCGGGGCGGCACAGTTCGCGCTGCCCGGCGCGGTGGATCGGCTGCGGGCCGAGGCCCGGCCGCTCGACGTCCGCGGCGCCGACGGGTCACCGGCGCTCGTGCTGGCCGCGACCGATCCGGCGAACCCGTACGGCGGGGCGCTGCCCTGGCCCGAGGCACCGCGGCCCGACGACGGCGGCCGGGGGCATCAGCCCGCCCGCAAGGCCGGCGCGCTGGTCGTGCTCGTCGACGGGCGGTGCGTGCTCTACGTCGAGCGCGGCGGCCGCACGCTGCTGTCGTTCACCGACGACGCCGCCGTCCTGCAGCCGGCGGCTGACGCGCTCGCGCTCGCCGTGCGCGACGGTGCGCTGGGCAAGCTGCAGGTGGAGCGGGCCGACGGACTGCCGGTCGCGTCATCGGCCCTCGGGCAGGCCCTCGAGGCGGCCGGCTTCCGGCCGACCCCGCGCGGCCTGCGGCTGCGGAGCTGAGCCGGCATGCCCGAGGGCGACACCGTCTGGCTCACCGCGCACCGGCTGAACCAGGCCCTGGCCGGCCGGCCGGTCACGCTGTTCGATCTGCGGGTGCCGGCCCTGGCCACGACCGATCTGCGCGGACAGACCGTCACCGAGGTGATCGCCCGGGGCAAGCACCTGCTGACCCGCTTCGGCAACGACCTCACCCTGCACAGCCATCTGCGCATGGACGGCTCGTGGTACCTCTCACGTCCGGGTCAGCGGCCGCGGCGACACCCCGAACACATGATCCGCGCCCTCGTGGGCAACACCGACTGGACAGCCACCGGGTTCCGCGTGCACGACCTGCGCATCGTCACCCGGGCCGGCGAGTCCGAGCTCGTCGGTCACCTCGGGCCGGATCTGCTGGGACCGGACTGGGACGCCGCCCGGGCGGTGGCGAACCTGCGGCGCGATGCCGACCGCTCGATCGGCGAGGCCCTGCTGGACCAGACGAACCTGGCCGGGGTCGGCAACATGTACAAGTGCGAGGTGCTGTTCCTGGAGCGGACCAATCCGTGGACTCCGGTGCGCGAGGTCGGCGACCTCGAAGCGATCGCCGCCACGTCGTACCGGGTGCTGCGGGCCAATCGCGACCACCCGGAGCAGTCGACCACCGGCTATGTCGGCCGCGGGCGCGAGCACTGGGTCTACGAGCGGGGCGGCGACACCTGCCTGCGCTGTCGGACCCGCATCCGCCGCGCGGAGCAGGGCGAGCCGCCCCGGGCCCGACCGACCTACTGGTGCCCGGGCTGCCAGCCGCGAGCCGAAGCCGTCGACTGAAGCTCAGGTTCAGGCTTCGCCGGTATCCGTCTTCTTGGTGGTGTCTACTGAGGGCTCGGTCGAGGCTGCTGGGGACGCGCCACCGATCGCGCCGGGCTGATCGCCCGCGGTCACGGCCGGCGTCTCGGCCGCCAGTGATGCCCGGATCTCGTCCAGCCGGGCCGCGCCCTTGAGGTCGTTGGTCGCCCGCTGCACCTCGAGGATGCGCGCGCCGGACGAGTCCTTCGCCAGTTCCTGCTGTCCGATCGCGATGGCGTAGCGCTTCTCGATCTTGTCCCGCACCTCGTCGAGCGACGGCGTGTTGCTCGGGGCGGCGACCTCGCTCATCTGCTGCAGCGACGCGGCCACCTTCTCCTGCATCTTGGCCTGCTCGAGCTGGGAGAGCAGCTTGGTGCGCTCGGCCAGCTTCTGCTGCAGCATCAGGGCGTTCGTCCGCACCGCCTCACGGGCCTGGCCCGCGGCCTGCAGGGCCTGGTCGTGCAGGCTCTTGAGATCCTCGACGGACGACTCGGCGCTGACCAACTGGTTGGCCAGGGCCTGGGCGGTCTGCTCGAACTGGGCTGCCTTCGCGGCGTCGCCGTCGGCCCGGGCCTTGTCGGCCAGCACGAGCGCCTGGCGGGCCTGGGCCTGCAGGTTCTCGACGGTGTTGAGCTGGCGATCGAGCTGCATCTCGAGCTGACGCTGGTTGCCGATCACGGCGGCGGCCTGCGTGGTCAGCGCCTGGTGCTGGCGCTGCGCCTCCTGGACGGCCTGCTCGATCTGGACCCTGGGATCGGCCTTCTCGTCGATCTTGGTCCCGAACCAGGCCGACATGTACTTCCAGGCCTTGACCAGCGGGTTGGGCTCGGTCATCGTGTTCGCCTCTCGCACTCGTCGGCGACCGCGTCGGTATCGCCTCGGGATCGGGACGACGGTGATCGGCCGGACCTCCATCGTGGCAGAACTGCGCGAACCGGCGCAGCGACCGCGCCGGCCGGTGGACGGGGAAGGCTCAGGCCGGGCCGTCGAGGCGCGGGAGCCCGGCGAGCAGCACCGCGACGTCGGCGACGATCACGCGCGGATCGGCCGGGGTGAGCACGAACGAGGCGAGCCAACGCAGCACGGTGTCGGTGCCCCCGAACGACTCGGCCCGGAGCGCCGCGTCGACCGCGCTGCGGGCGTGCTGCCAGCCGTCGCTGGCCTCGTCGATGCGCCCCAGCGCGGCGAGGGTGGCCGGCTCGACGACCGCCAGGCCGCGACGGACCGGGTGCCGCGAGAGGGTCGTGGCGGTGCCGACCAGCGCCGCCTCGAGCGACTGGCCGGCGGCGGCCTCGACGAGCTGGTCGACCTGGTCGACGACCAGTGCGGCCAACACGGCCTCGCGGGTGCGGAAGTGGTTGTAGAGCGTCGCCTTGGCGACGCCGGCCGCGGCGGCCACCTGGGCCATCGTGATGCGCGTGCCACTGACCTCGACCGCCCGGGCGGCCCCGGCGAGCAGGGCCGTCCGGGTGCGGTTCATCGCGTTGCCGGCGCGCGTGCGGGTTCCGGTGACCCGCACCGGAGCGGCCGACGCGATCGCCGGGGGCGGCGGAGGCGCGCTGGGCTCGGGCGCCGTGGTGGGGCGGAACAGCGTGTCGAACAGTGGGTTGCTCATGTCGACCTCACTTCGCAGCTCGTCACGGCGTGTCGCCGTCCGACGCTTGCAACGGATGGTTACCTGCCACCGCCACCGGACCGGGGAGGTCGTCGGCGGGTCGCGCCAAGCAGTGACGGCTGTGACTGATGATGCCAGTGAGGTCCGACAACGGAGCGCGGGCGTCGTGCCCGGGGCCGGTTCACGGCGGCGGAGTGGGTCAGGCGGCCACGTTCGGCAGCGCGTGAACCTTGGCCGAACCGGCACGCACCTGCACACCCGCGGGCGCAGCCGCCGCGTCGATCGCCGGCGTGATGCGGGCCGAGCCGGAGCCGGGGATGAGCGCGACCCGACCGTTGGCCGACGCCAGCTTCTCCTCGCGGCGCAGCATCTGGCTGACCTCGGCGAACAGCTCGGAGAGTTCGACGTCGAGCGCATTGCAGATCGCGGCGAGCAGTTCGGACGACGGTTCCTTGCGGCCGCGCTCGACCTCGGAGAGGTAACCGAGGCTCACGCGGGCGGTCGCGGCGACCTCTCGCAGGGTGCGGCGCTGTCGCATCCGCAGCCCGCGCAGGGTCTCTCCCACGACCTGGCGCAGCACTGGCATGTGGCGAACCCCCTCCGTGGACGATCTCGCTCCGGCGTCGACTGGTCGGAGCCAACGGTACCCAAGACATCGGACACGCCGGCCGAGCCTTGAGTCCCGTCCGCTCAGGGCGAACAGCCGCTCTCCTGCGCCAACGAGCGGGAACGGTCCGGAATTCCGGGACGGGCGATCAGGCGACGATGGATTCGCGCCGCAGGCGCAGCGCCCGCGCGACGTAGTCGACGCCGGTCGCGAGGGCGACGACGACGGCAACGACCATGAACGCCCAGGCGATCGGCGTGAGCCAGCTGCCGAGCGCCGGGATCAGCACGAACAACCCGATGGCCACGGCCTGCAGCAGCGTCTTGATCTTGCCGCCACGGCTGGCCGGGATGACGCCGTGCCGGATGACCCAGAACCGCAGCAGCGTGACGCCGAGCTCGCGCACCAGCATGACAACGGTGACCCACCAGGGCAGGTCGTGCAGCAGCGACAGCCCGATCAGGGCGGCCCCGACGAGGGCCTTGTCGGCGATCGGGTCGGCCAGCTTGCCGAACTCGGTGACGAGTCCGCGCTTGCGGGCGATGTCGCCGTCGATGCGGTCGGTGATGGAGGCGACGGCGAAGATCGCCCAGGCCAGGAAGCGCAGGCCGCTCTCGTGGCCGGTGCCCGCGAACAGCGCCCAGACGAAGAACGGCACCAGCACGAGTCGGAAGACGGTCAGCGCGTTGGCGATGTTCCAGGCCGAGGCCGGGCTCGGGGGGTCGCCGGCCGGATCCTCGGTCAGCGGCGGCAGTGCGGCCTGGGCCGCCTGCGCCGCCTTGGGCAACTGGCCGCGGACGACCAGGTCGCGCGCCTTCACCTCGCGGGCCTTCACCTCGCGGCCCGCGGCCTCCTGGCCGGTGGACTCGGCGGGCGTCACCACGGCTCACCCACCGGCTCGGCCACGAGGTCCACACCCTCTGAGTCGACGACGAACGCCGAGATCATCCGGCCGCGCTCGAGCCCGTCGCCGCCGACGAGCCGCACGACGCCGTCGACATCGGGGCCCTGGTGCGCGCCGCGACCGAAGACGCCGTCCTCGTCGACCTCCTCGACCAGCACGTCGACGCGCGAGCCGATGCGGTCCTCGGCCCGCTGGCTGACGAGCTCGTGGGCCAGCGAGCTGATCTGCTCGACCCGCTCGGCGATGACGTCCTCGTCGATCTTGCCGTCGAAGTCGACGGCGTCGGTGCCCTCCTCGTCGGAGTAGCCGAAGACGCCTATCGCGTCCAGCTCGGCCAGCGACAGGAACTTCTCCAGCTCCTCGACGTCGGCCTCGGTCTCGCCCGGAAAACCGACGATGACGTTGCTGCGCGCCCCGAGGTCGGGGGCGAGCGCGCGGGCCCGGGCCAGCAGTTCGAGGAACGGCTCGGTGCCGCCGAAGCGCTTCATCCGGCGCAGCACGGTCGGGCTGGCGTGCTGGAAGGACAGGTCGAAGTAGGGGGCGACGCCGGGCGTGGTGGCGAGGACGCGCAGCAGGTCCGGACGCAGCTCGGCCGGCTGCAGGTAGGACACCCGGATGCGGTCGATGCCGTCGACGGCGGCGAGTTCGGGCAACAGCGCCTCGAGCGCGCGCAGGTCGCCGAGGTCCTTGCCGTAGGAGGTGGAGTTCTCGCTGACGAGCACGAGCTCACGGGCACCGGTCGAGGCGAGCCACGTCGCCTCGCGGAGGACGTCCTCCGGCGGGCGCGACACGAACGAGCCGCGGAACGACGGGATGGCGCAGAAGGTGCACTTTCGGTCGCAGCCGGAGGCGAGCTTGAGGTAGGCGACAGGCGCGTCGTCGAGGCGGTTGCGCACGGTGCCGGTCGGCAGCCACCCGTGCCCGGGCAACGCGACGTCGGCGGCGGCGGCCGGGCGCTGCACCGGCGAGACCGGCAGCAGCTTGCGGCGGTCGCGCGGCACGTGCGGCGCGACGGGTCGGCCGGCGGCGACGTCGTCGAGCCGGGCCGCGATGTCGGCGTAGGAGTCGAAACCGAGCACGGCGTCGGCCTCGGGCAGCGACGAGGCGAGCTGGTCGCCGTAACGCTCGGCCAGGCAGCCCACGGCGACGACCTTCTTGCCGGTCTCGGAGGCCGCGAGCAGCGTGTCGATCGAGTCCTTCTTGGCCGAGTCGATGAACCCGCAGGTGTTGACGACGACGACATCCGCATCGTCGGCGTCCTCGATCAGCGACCAGCCGCCGGCGCCGAGACGGCCGGCGAGTTCCTCGGAGTCGACCTCGTTGCGGGCACAGCCCAGGGTCACGAGGGCGACGGAACGAGGGGGCTGAGACACGAAATGCAGGTTACCCGCGCGGGGCGGCCACCGTTCCCACGACTGCCCCGACCGGACCGGCTAGCGTGCTAGGCGTGACCGTCGTCGTCCGTCGTGCCCGCACCGCCGACGTCCCCGCGATCAAGTCGATCGTCGACATCTACGCCGGCTCCGGCCGCAAGATGCTGGCCAAGGAGCTCGTCACACTCTACGAAGACGTGCAGGACTTCATGGTCGCCGACCTCGACGGCCGGGTCGTCGGCTGCGGCGCACTGCACGTGCTGTGGTCCGACCTCGGCGAGGTCCGCACCCTGGCCGTGCATCCCGACGCCGCCGACCAGCGCATCGGTCGCCAGCTCCTCGACGCGCTCATCGCCACCGCGCGCGAGCTCGGGCTGTCCCGGCTGTTCGCGCTGACCTTCCATACCGGCTTCTTCGGCCGGGCCGGCTTCGTCCAGATCGAGGGCGCACCGGTCGACCACGACACCTATGACGCGCTGCGACGCTCGTACGACCCGGGCGTCGCCGAATTCCTGAACCTGGAGTACGTCAAGCCGAACACGCTCGGCAACACCCGAATGTTGCTGAACCTCGCGTAACACGCACCGCGCGCCTCACCAGTCACAGGCGTCTCGCACGTTAGCGTCGAGGACATTGGAGGTGAGCGTGATGGCCACACTTGACCGCATCGACCCCGCGTACACGGCCTGGTCGCCGTCGTCCGCGGGTCTCGTCACCGAGGACGAGGAATACATCGGGCGGCACCGCAAGCCCACGGGCGGGCGCGGCTTCTCGCTCACCCGCATGTTCTACGCGGCGAAGCACCGCACTCGCTGACCCGCCGCACGCCCGCGGCCCCGAACGCACCGGCGGCCACTCACCCGACGGTGAGTGGCCGCCGGTTCGCTGTGCGGCGCCTTCAGTCGAGGGCGTCCGGTACCGCCGCCGGCACGTCCTCGTCGTCGTCGTCGTCGGAGGAGATCAGGTCGTCAGCGCTGCCACCGTTGCGCAGCGTGTAGAGCAATCCGGCGAGCTCGTCCGGCACGACCAGCACCTCGCGCGCCTTCGACCCCTCCGACGGGCCCACGATGCTGCGCGACTCCATGAGGTCCATCAACCGGCCCGCCTTCGCGAAGCCGACGCGCAGCTTGCGCTGCAGCATCGACGTCGACCCGAACTGGGTGGAGACCACCAGCTCGACCGCGGACAGGAAGAGGTCGAGGTCGTCACCGATGTCCTCGTCGATCTCCTTCTTGACCGCGGCCGGCGCGGTCACGTCCTCGCGATACGTCGGCTGCAGCTGCTGCTTGCAGTGGTCGACGATGGCGTTGATCTCGGCGTCGGTGACGTAGGCACCCTGCATGCGGGCCGGCTTGGACGCGCCCATGGGCAGGAAGAGCGCGTCGCCCTTGCCCAGCAGCTTCTCCGCGCCCGGCTGGTCGAGGATGACCCGCGAGTCGGCGAGCGAGGAGGTCTTGAAGCCGAGCCGCGACGGCACGTTGGCCTTGATCAGACCGGTGACGACATCGACCGACGGCCGCTGCGTCGCGAGCACCAGGTGGATGCCGGCGGCGCGGGCCTTCTGGGTGATCCGGACGATGTGGTCCTCGACGTCGCGGGGGGCGACCATCATCAGGTCGGCGAGCTCGTCGACCACGGCGAGGATGTAGGGGTAGGGCCGGTAGACCCGCTCGCTGCCGGGGGGCGCGGTGATCTCGCCCTTCTCCACCTTGCGGTTGAAGTCGTCCACGTGCCGAACACCCGTGGCCCGCATGTCCTGGTAGCGCTGCTCCATCTCCTCGACGAGCCAGGCCAGGGCGGTCGCGGCCTTCTTCGGGTCGGTGATGATCGGCGTGATCAGGTGCGGGATGCCGTCGTAGGGCGTGAGCTCGACCATCTTCGGGTCGACCAGGATCATGCGCAGCTGATCGGGGGTGGCGCGCAGCAGCAGCGAGGTGAGCACCGAGTTGATGCAGCTGGACTTTCCGGCACCGGTCGCACCGGCCACCAGCAGGTGCGGCATCTTCGCCAGGTTGGCGCAGACGAAGCCGCCCTCGATGTCCTTGCCGAGGCCGACGAGCATCGGGTGCGGATCCTGCGTGGCGGCACTCGACCGCAGGACGTCACCGAGGCTGACCTTCTCGCGGTCGGTGTTGGGCACCTCGATGCCGACGGCAGACTTGCCCGGGATCGGCGCGAGGATGCGGATGTTGTCGTTGGCCACCGCATAGGCCAGGTTGCGGGTCAGCGCGGTGATCTTCTCGACCTTGACGGCGGGGCCGAGCTCGACCTCGTACCGGGTGACCGTCGGGCCGCGGGTGAAGCCGGTGACGGCGGCGTCGATCTGGAACTGCTCGAGGACGCCGGTGATCGCCTCGATGGCGACGTCGTTGGCCTTCGAGCGCGCCCGCGGTCGATCGCCCGGCCGCAGCATGGACAGCGCGGGGAGCATGTAGTTGCCCTCGACCGGCTGGATTGTCAGCTGCTGCGGCTCGGTGATCGGCGGCAGGTCCTCGGGCGGCGCGGTGCGATCGACGACCGGGGGCCGGAGCGCGGTGTGCTCCGGCATGGTGGTGATGGTCGCGTCCGCAGCGTCGTCGAGGGCGCCGAGGTCCACGGGCCCGGTCGTGAGCAGGTCCTCCGACAGGCTGCGCCGCGAGCGCCGCCCGGCCTTGGGCTCGGCAGGGACGTCGTCGTCCTCGTCCTCGTCGTAGTCGTCGTCCTCGTCGTAGGTGTGCCCGAGGAGCCGGTCGCCCACTTCGCGGAGACGCTCCGGGATCTGGTGCACCGGGGTGGCGGTGATGACCAGCACTCCGAAGAACGCCATCAGCACGAGCAGGACGACGGACACGATCGGGCCGACGCCGGCCACCAGCGGCGTCCCCACCGCCCAGCCGATCAGGCCACCCGAGCCGGGGAGTCCGTGCTGGGGGTCGGCGTGCGCGCCCAGTACCTGGGCGACCCCCACCACCGAGGCCGTCGAGCAGAACCAGCCGATGAGCAGCCGGCCCCGCGACTCGGGGTGCGGGCCGCTGCGCAGGAGCCGCAGGGCGGCGAAGAAGAGCACGACCGGCGCGACCATGACCAGCGAGCCGATGATCCAGCGCACCCCGCTGGCCAGCGTGACCCCGACCGGGCCGATCCCGTTGCTCCAGGCGGCCGCGCCCAGGACGACGGCCAGCCCGAGGACGGCGAGGCCGACGCCGTCGCGACGGTGCTCGGGGGCCAGGGGCTCGGTCTCGTCGGGGCGGGCGACCGAGCGGGCCAGCCCGCCGGCCCCACGGGCGAGCAGGTTCCAGCTGCCGCTCGCGGCGCGCCAGAGGCTGAATCCGTCGTTCTTCTTTCGGGCTGCCGGGCGGCGACCCGTCGAGGATCGCTTCGCCGGCGGCCGCTTCTTGCTGGCCGCGGTCGAGCCGGAGCGGCCACGGCTGCGCGCCGACGGGGTCGCCGCCGGGCGGCGCGTCGACGTACTGCGGGCAGGCATGCGTCGGACGGTAATCGCCCGAGGGCCCCGTACCCGTCAGGCGGAGAGACGTGTCCCTCACGGCCGCCGGAGAGGAGCACCTACCGTCACACCATGGATTCCCTCCTCCCCTACGGCAGCTGGCCCACCCCCATCGACTCCGAGTTGGTGGTTCGCGCGGCGGCGCGGCTCGGCGAGGTGGTCGTGGACAGGGACGCCGTGTGGTGGTCGGAGGG